>CAJTTE010000001.1:0-236258 GCA_910579265.1 uncultured Ruminiclostridium sp.
GAGGAATCGCTCGCTTTGCTTCGCTCTTTTTATGATATAATGACCTCAGACGGGGAAAGTGGAAGATTTTATAAAAGCATTTTGTTGTTAGCGGAATAGCTTTTACCATTTTTTATCATATAATTTTTTTCAGATTTTAATAAATGGATGTGATCACAAGATATGACGGATTTGCTTATAAGAATTTTTATCGGAAGCGGAGACCCGGATAATTCCGAGGTAAGGCAAAAATACGGTTTTTTATCGGGAATTGTCGGCATCGTACTAAATATATGCCTTTTTATAGGAAAGCTTATGGCCGGAGTTTTTTCCGGTGCGATTTCGGTTATTGCCGACGCCTTGAACAACCTTTCGGACGCAGGGTCATCCATTGTAAATATGGTCGGGTTTAAAATAGCCCTTTCGCCTCCGGATCATGAGCATCCTTTCGGTCACGGAAGGGCTGAATATGTTTCGGGCCTCGTCATTTCCTTTATTATCGCGCTTATGGGAGTAGAACTTGCCAAAAGTTCCATCGAGAAGATAATCGAACCGCAGGAGCTTGAATTCAGCACATTTACGTTTGTAATACTTATCCTGGCAGTGCTTATCAAGTTGTGGATGTTTTTTTTCAACCGGAAGCTGGGCAAAAAAATAGATTCTGTTTCATTAAGAGCCACGGCTATTGACAGTATTTCGGATACTGTGGCTACTTTTGCCGTTATTCTGGGTATTTTGACAGGTGTTTTTTTCAAAGTAAATATTGACGGGTATATAGGCGTTCTGGTTTCGATATTCATTATTTTTTCCGGAATAAAGACGGCTAAGGAAAGTCTTTCTCCGCTTCTTGGACAAATGCCGGATAAGGAGCTTGTCGGAGATATAAAGAGCATGGTTTGTTCATATGAGGGGATAATAGGAATACATGATCTTATTGTTCATAATTACGGTGTAGGAATAAGTTATGTGTCTTTTCACGCGGAGGTGTCTTCCGGAACGGGTCTGTCCGAGTCCCACACACTGATAGATAAAATAGAAAAGGATTTTAAAAGCAAATTCGACTGTGTAGTGACTATTCATATAGATCCTGTGGATATTGAGGACGAGGAAACGGTCCGGCTTCGCGAACAGGTAAAAAATATTGTTAAGAATATTGACGAATGTCTTTCCATTCACGATTTCAGGATAGTAAAAAATCCGGCTGGTCATTCCCTTATTTTCGATCTTGCAGTACCTTATAAATTCCGACTTTCAGATATTCAGATAAGGGAAATGACCCTCACCGAAATACGGACATTGGATAAGAATGCAACGGCAGTTATAAACGTTGAAAGACAGCTGGCGGAACTTGACTAAACCGGATAATTGTGGTAAAATTACATTGAAAAAATACCGTCGGCCGAAAGCGGCCCGGTTCACCAACCGTCATTTGCTTTTTTATATGCATAGTGTAGCATGCGGAAATTTTTATAATATGCCGCCATAAGAAATAAAAAGCCGTTACGGCGGTGAAATTAAGAAAGCTCCCGTCGGATATGCCGTATCGTTGCAGGTCATATAAAACGGATAAGTATTTCAAGGCAGACACGAAAGCGGTATAACCGGTTGCATCGGCAATTTAAGATTCATATATGGCGGGACATAATCAATAACGAAAAATTTGCACTTAGCGGTAAATTTCAAAATAACGGGAAAAGGAGAATGGATTTGGGGAAAAAACTGATCGTTATAGAGGGGCTTGACGGCGGCGGAAAAACTACTCAGTTAGAGCTTTTAAAAAAAGAATATCCCGAATTCAGGTTTATAACTTTTCCAAATTATAATTCTCCTTCAGGAGAAATAGTCTCAAATTATTTACAAGGAAAGTACAACGAAAAAAACGGTCATATAAGCGCATATACAGCAAGCTGTTTTTATGCCGTGGACAGATATACAAGCTATAAGACCGATTGGGAAAAGGATTATTCTCGCGGAATAACCGTTATTTCCGCACGTTATGTCAGCAGCAATGCCGTTTATCAGATGACCAAGCTGCCCGAAAGTGAATGGGACGGGTATATGAATTGGCTGTATGATACGGAGTATAATAAGTTTGGCATGCCCAAGCCCAGCGCCACACTATTTCTCGATATGCCGGTGGAGGTTTCAAGAAGGCTTTTGCTTGCACGATATAACGGGAATGAAGAGCAGATGGATATCCATGAAAGCAATCTTGACTTTTTGGCAGCCTGCCGCAGAGCGGCACTTTATGTTGCCGAAAGAGAGGGATGGGAAATGATACGCTGCTCCGAAAACGGCGAACCGCTTCCCGTGGACAAAATACACACAATTGTAAAAAATAAGATAGAAGGATTTTTAAATTGATCTATGCTTGATTTCAGAAATATAGAGATTAAAGATAAGGATTGGATAAAAGAGCTGCTTTCGTATTCGGATTACAGAGGGTGCGAGTATACTTTCGGAAACAATTTTATCTGGAGCGATGCTTTTAAGATACAAATTGCCAGGTATAAGGATTTTTATATCGTTCAGAGTGAGGGGGAGTTTTTTTTCCCGGCAGGACGCGGAAATTACGAGGAGGTCATAACCCTTCTGAGAGAGTATTGCAAACGGCAGGACAAGCATCTTTGCTTCGGAAGCTCGCCCAAAAGCGGAGCAGAGTATTTAAAGGAGCTTTACGGCGACAGAATAGATATTTATTCAAACAGAGATTTTTTTGACTATTGTTATAATTATGATGATCTGTCTTTGCTTATCGGGAAAAAATATCATTCAAAACGAAATTTTATTAACAGGTTTATTCAGAACGAATGGTCTTATGAGGAGATTTCTGAGAATAATATAAACGATTGTATAGATGTTCTTCAAAAATGGTATGAAGAAAATAAGGACAGCGATGATCCTTCAATGGAACAGGAGGTAAAGGCCTCGGAGAAAGGGCTGAAATATTTCGAAGAGCTGGATTTTCGCGGCGGTCTTTTAAGAGTAGGCGGAAAGCCTGTGGCTTTTACTTTCGGAGAGGGAATAAACAGCGACACTTTTGACGTGCATGTTGAAAAAGCGCTTTCGGAATATGACGGAACATATCCTATGATAAACAAGGAGTTTGTAAGCAGAAGCTGTTCCGGTTACAGATATATCAATCGTGAAGAGGACGTGGGTGAGGAAAATTTAAGGAGAGCAAAGCTTTCCTATCATCCGGCCTTTATGGAGGAAAAGTACAGAATCATCTTCAAGGATTAGGGCAAATCTGAAGACAAATCAAATTTGTATGATTATGCTAAAGCATGGCGGTCTCAAGGAAAAAGCGGAAAAATACGAGGGTATTTCGCAGTCATCCCTTTGGGATAACTGTCGTTATTCATTGACGCGGAAGGCTTTTGCAGTCAGCAGAGACCGTGCAATTTTCGGCTTTTCAGATAAAACCCAAGATGAATCAAAACAACCGGTGTCTTTGTCCGAACGGGTCAGACGGCCGGATATTTGACCGCGCCGGTGACGGGAATATCCGCGCAGGAGGCAAATGCGTCAGATCATGTTGTATGCCGGTTTAATTTTCAATTTTCAATCGGTATGTAAAAGATAAAAAGTGTTTAAACCGAAAGTACGGTATATCAGGTTTAAAATAAGATCTGATAAATTTCGACAGACATTCTGAAAAGGAGGCGCAGATTATGATCTATTGTTTTTTAGCGGACGGATTCGAGGAGATGGAGGCATTATGTCCTGTAGATATTCTTCGCAGGGGTGAATGCCAGGTCATTACGGTAGGAGTCGGCGAGGAGATAATTACGGGAGCGCACAATATAAGCGTTTGTTCTGATATTAAGGACAGTGAAACGGTTCTCGACGAAAACCTTGAGATGATCATTCTGCCCGGAGGTATGCCGGGCACTCTTAACCTGGAAAAGAATATCAATGTTCAAAAAGCAATCGATTTCTGTATGAAAAACGGAAAATATATAGGCGCAATATGCGCAGCGCCTTCAATTCTTGGTCATAAGGGCATTCTTAAGGGAAAAGAAGCAATATGTTTTCCCGGTTTTGAAGGGCAGCTGGATTGTGATAAGGTTTCTGAGGATCATGTTTGCGCCGACGGTAATATAATAACGGCTAAGGGCGCCGGAGTCGCTCAGGAATTCGGAATCAAGCTTCTCGAAATGCTCAGGGGAGCCGAGACGGCCAAGAGGATAAGGGATTCTTTACAGTGCAGATGAAGGATGAGCTGAGACAAATACTTGCGGAGGAAAGAAGAAATATTTCTGATTCGCTGCACAGGAGATTCAGCGCAAAGATCGCCGAAAGACTTGTATCGCTCGAAGCGTTTCGGAATGCGGATACGATTTTATGTTATGCAAGCAAGAGATACGAGACGGCAACCGACAGGATATTTAAGTATTGTTTTAAATGCGGAAAGTCAATTGCCGCTCCGGTTTGTATCGGAAAACATATGATATTCAGGATCGTAAGGAGCAAGGATGATTTTGAGCCAGGCAGGTTTTCCGTTTATGAGCCTAAAAGCAGCTGCGCTCCCGCAGTAATTACGGCAGAAACCGTCTGTATCACTCCCGCTCTTTGCTACGATAAAAACGGATTCAGAATCGGATACGGCGGCGGTTATTATGACAGGTTCTTTTCGGAAAACGAATGTATAAGGATAGGCGTATGTTATGAACAGTTTATCAGAGATTTCGTACATGATGAAAATGATGAGTCCGTTGACGCAATTATAAGCCAGGACAGTGTCAGAATAATCAAAAGTGACAGATCTCCTAAGGGGCTTAGAGTTACCGACATACAATAAAGCGATCGGATAAGGGGCTTTTGTACTGGGGCATATCTGAAAAAATAAATCAGTACGGTTATGCTAAAAGTATTGGTGATTTAAAAAAAGCGGAGAAATACGAGGATATTTCATAGTTATGCCTTTTGGATAACTATCGGCATTATTTGACGCGGACGGCATATGCAGTCAGCGGAAATCGCGCAATTTGCAGCTTTTCAGATAGCGCCTAATAAAGGGTAATTCATGGCTACATATATTTAAGTTTTAATCAGAGTGTTTTTTGGTAATTTTCCATAGGACTTCATGAGGAAGGGATAAGACAAATGGATGACAATAAGGAAAAAAACGAATATAACGACGGATTGACCGAAATGCTGGAAAGAAACAGAGAACGGAAAATGGCGGCCGAAGAGACGAAAAGTATCGGCAGAGACAGTTCTTCCGGCCAAGAACCTACGGATAAAAATGATTTTACATCACATGAAGCGGAAAATGAAGCTTTACCGTATGATGAGGAAGATATCCACGATATAGATTTCGATAAGCAGGAAGAGGTCCCCTCAACAAAAAAAACCAGCAGACGTATACTTGAAGCGGAGAGGCAGCTTAAGAGGCAGAGCAGAATCAGAAAAACAGTTATACAGATAATCCTCGGAATCGTTCTTTCGGGATTTGTTATGTTTTTCGGGGTGAAGCTCGGAAATTCGCTGTACGACGCAGTAATAGACTATACGGGGATCAGCAACAACGAGTTTCAGGTCGTTGTTGAGATCCCGGAAAACCCTACTCTTGATCAGGTAGCTTCCGTTCTTAAAACCAACGGCATAATTACCAATATTGATTTTTTTAAAAAATATGTTGAGAGAGAAAACAGCGAAGATGATTTTGTAGGCGGCGAGTTTACCCTTTCGTCGTCCATGAATTACGGAACCATAGTGGATACGCTTCTGGCATCAAAAAATAAGGTCATAACCATCGAAGTCACTATTATTGAAGGAATGACTGCCGCGGAGGTGGCGCAGCTTCTCGAAAAGAATTTTGTGTGTCGTTCCGAGGACTTTTTAAAGTTTTACCGTGATAAAATGAACGTATATGATTTTGAGCGGAGGGTTCTTGAAAATTCTCATAAGTTCAATCAGCTGGAGGGATATCTGTTCCCGGATAAATATGAGTTTTATGTATGCAATGAGCTTAAGGATGAGCCTGAATCCGATCTGGATACTTCAAAAGAGGCTGAGGTAGCCGCAAAAAAAATATACTCAAACTTTAATTCAAAGATCACAAAGACAATGTATAAGCAGATGAATGAAATGGGTCTTACATTAGACGAGCTTATCACATTGGCTTCTATGGTGCAGTCTGAGGTAAGCGATATCGACGATATGAAAAACGTCGCTTCAGTATTTTTAAACCGGCTTAAGGCCGGAGGTGATTTTTCCAAGCTTCAATCGGATGTCACCGTATTTTATGTTCAGGATTTCATAGAGCCCTACTACAAGGACTACGGTCTCGAAACTTCACTTGCGGTCATATCCAATTCTTATGATACTTACGAATGTGATGGTATTCCAGCAGGTCCTATATGCAATCCCGGAATGGACGCAATCAACGCGGTCCTTAATTCATATAATACGGATTATTATTATTTCTGTTCAAACGAGGAGACCGGAGAGACGTTCTACGGAAAAACGTTGGAAGAGCATCAGGAAAACCTTATTAAGGCCGGATTGGTCCGTTGATAACGGACGCGGTTTTATACGGCGCATGATACTTATTTAGCAGCTGTCCAAGTAGAAATTGGCGCACGCCTTTTCGGCTTATTTTTACGCTGATTGCGTTAAAATTATTTGGCGGTCGACATACGTCTGCGAAATTTTGCCGTATCAGGCGACGGAATCTGCTCAAATATCCGTACAATGTTTCTATTGGAACAGCTCATTACAGGAAACCGTAACCTGTTTTCACAATATTATCCTTTGTGAAAACAGGTTATTATTTTGGAGGTCGTTATGGTTGAATTACTGTCTCCCGCAGGGGATTTCGAATGCCTTGAAGCAGCTGTAAATTTCGGCTGTGACGCTGTTTATGTGGGTGGTAAGGGGTACGGTATGAGAGCTTCTGCCAAAAACTTTGATCCGGAGGAATTGCAAAAAGCGGTGCAGCTGGCTCACAATAAAGGGGTAAAGATCTATTTAACATGCAACACATTGCCGTCAAATGATGAAATAGATGAATTTCCCGAATTTATAAAAAGCGCGGAGGCGGCAGGGATCGACGCAGTTATCGTATGTGACCTGGGTATTATGGGCTTGGTAAAAAAGTATGCTCCGTCGCTTGAAATCCATATGTCCACACAGGTAGGCATAGTAAATTATGCAGCAGCAAACGAACTGTATAAAATGGGTGCGAAGCGGGTGGTTTTGTCAAGGGAAACCGGAATCGAAGATATAAAGCGTATTCGCGATAAGATCCCGGAGGATATGGAAATAGAAGCTTTTGTTCATGGTGCAATGTGCGTTTCTTTTTCGGGAAGATGTCTTTTGTCCGCGTATATGACCGGCAGGAACGCCAACAGCGGCGAATGCGCCCAGCCCTGTCGGTGGAAATACAGTCTGGTTGAGGAGAAACGTCCGGGTGAGTACTATCCTGTTTTCGAAGACGACGGAGGGACTTATATACTTAATGCCAAGGATATGTGTATGATAGAGCATCTGGACAAGCTGATAGGAGCCGGAGTATCAAGCCTTAAAATTGAGGGTCGTGCCAAATCCGCGTATTATGTTGCAACGGTGACAAATGCTTACAGTATGGCGCTTGACTTTGCCATGGATGGAAAGCCCGTTCCCAAATGGATAATAAACGAGGTCGGCAATGTAAGTCATCGTGATTACTGTACAGGTTTTTATTTTGGAGCATATGACGCAAAACAGGTTTACGGCAGCAGCGGTTATGTGAGGAGCCGTGATTTTGTCGGGGTGATCGACGGCTTTGAAAAGGGAAGGGTTCTTCTTACTCAAAGAAACTATTTTACCGTGGAGGATAAGCTGGAGGTCCTGACGGCGGGGCGTGAACCGGTCCCGTTTTCTGTAAAGCAGCTTTTTAACAGCGAGGGTGATGAAATTCGCATAGCCAATAAGGCTACGGAAAAATTAAGTGCAATCTGTGACAGGAAATTTTCCAAAGGAAGCATCCTGAGAAAAATTATACAATAACCGTATATTCCATATTTTGACCGTTTGTTCCGTTTATCCGGAGACGGTCATTTTTTATGTTAAAATATAGTCAGATTTTGTTGCGGCTATCTTATATTTTGTTTTAAACGGATCAAAGCTGTTGATAAAGGCGGGTCAAATATTTTATTGTATGTTATATGGTAAAGTTATGATAAATGCCGATTTATTTGGAAGGGAGGATTTTTATGAACGGCAATTTCAATGTTTCTCTTAAGAAAATACGTATCAATAGGGGAATTACTCAGGAGCAGCTCGGAGTGTCTGTGGGCGTTTCTGCACAGGCCGTTTCAAAATGGGAGAAAAAGGGATTTCCCGACGCCTCTGTACTTCCCGCGATTGCGGATTGCCTTGGGGTAACAATAGACGAGCTTTTCGGGCGTGAGTCTAAATAGTTCAAGGAATATTGGAGCGCGTTTTTTAAGGATAACAAACGAAGTCGGCAATGTAAGCCGCCGTGATTACTGTACAGGTCTTTATTTTGGAGCATATGACGCAAAACGGGTTTATGTCAGCGGCGATTACGTGAGGAGCTATGATTTTGTCGGAGAGACCGTCGGTTTTAAAAAATTTCTTACTCAAAAAATATTTTACTGCGGAGAATAAGCCGGAGACCCTGACGCGGGATGTGGACATGCTTCGTTTTGTGTAAAGCGGCTTTTTAACATCAAGGATGATAAATTTTCTATAGCCAATAAGGCTTTGGAAGATTTAACGCAATTTATGATCGGGAATTTTTATAAAGAAATCGGTTTATGCAATATACCGATAATATTCCCGCTTATGTTATTTTTGCATAGGCTGGTTCATAAACGGTTTTTAATTTTTATTTCTTTAAAGCTCATTGACTCTATTCCGGGCTAACAGGAAACAGTCTCCTTATACAAAAATATTTACGTCCTTTAACAATAAAATATAATTATTCCAAAACATTTGACGCTTTAAGATATTAGAGGGTATCCTAAAAGGCGCAAATTTCATAATTTCTACTAACTGCGGAGGCTTTAGAGTAGTCGTACAAATTTGCTTTGTTTTCAGATATGCCCAAAAAAATTTTGTACGGTTTTAAAATATACAGAACCTTACCGTATACTTCTTTCGGTTTAAGACTATAACGAATATTTAAGTCTATTTTTACCGTTCTTTCAGGGATTTAAGCTTTAGGAAAACCGAGAAAGCAGTTAAAGCTCTCCCGAGCCCAAAATGTATCTATCATTTTTTATAATTGTTTTATCAAGCATAAGCAGTTCGGGAAATCTTCTTTATGCGGTTATATTAATAATCTGTAAACCGTATATCCTCTAAATTATCAAACAGCTTTCTGCATTGCATTGTGAAATTTCCTTATCCCGACTATCCAATTGGAAACAGGCTTTCCTATATGACAAGTCAAAAAAATGTTTTGATCAAGGGTTTCTGCTTTTTTTCATTTTCAGTTGGATTTTATAATCGGGCTTGTTTTAAAAATCGGAAGCATCGTCTTTTCGGCCATCTTCTGTGTCAAAAAGCCTCGTCAAACGACGGTTTGACTGCGGTTTTTACCTTAAAGCTAACCATTTGGAGTCAAAAACCCGTCATTTCCTCTATTTTCAAACAAGCCCTATGGTAAACCGTTATTCACTAAATAATCGGATGATAAACCAAAAGTAGTTCACATCCGAGATATCAACCGCAAGTTGTTTTTATCAATATATAAGGGCTTGTATTCAACTTACTATTGTGATATACTTTGAATGGGCTCGAAAAATAATGCGAAAGGAATTCCTAAGTTATGATAAGCGATTTTAACAAAGCACTGAAGATTATACGCAAGGATAAAGGCATAACTCAGGAACAGCTCGCCGAAACCGTGGGCGTATCCCCACAGGCTGTATCAAAGTGGGAAATAAACGGATATCCCGATGCTTCGCTGCTGCCGGTTATTGCAGAGTATCTTGGAGTAAGCATTGACGAGCTTTTCGGCAACACTGTTGAGAAGGAGCATATATTGGACGAGATCGTCCGGTATATCAAGGAACAGCCCTACGAAGAAATGATGCAAAAAGCTATGGAAATCGGAAGGGCTGTAAGCTGCGGTTTGCAGTACAGTGAAAAATATCACAACATATCCGACAAGGCTTTTAACAATCCCGATTTTGAGATTTATTCCGAAGTGACGAGGAATGAAGGATTTGTTCAATCAAGGCTCTGTGAAAGCCTTCAATACTTTCTTATCATGCCGGAACCGAAAAAGGGATATGACAATGTATTAAAATATGATGAAAGCTATGTAGAGCTTTTTAAGTTTCTCGGAAAACCCGACGCTTTAAGAGCAATGTATTATTTTGCGGGAAGAAACGGCTGGATGTTTTCAAACGTCGGTTCGTTAGCAAAAGCGCTTGGTATTTCTTCGGAAAATGCACAGGAAATACTGGACGGAATGGTCAGACTCAATCTTTTGGACAGCAGCAGTTTGAGCTCGGAACGGGGAGAGGAGAGAATTTACAAATCCTCCCTTGGATGTAACTTTGTTTCCTTTATGACGTTTTGCTATATCTTGCTGAACAGACCTCACGCGTTTAACCTTCAGTCTGGCAACAGAGACGGAGATAAGACGTATTTAAAAAATGATTCTCAAAATATTAAGGATGATAAGGAAAAATAATTTTAGGCAATCCGCTAACTTTTTTGATTTTGCTGAGACTATATGAACAGAAGATAAAAATCGGTGCAAAAAGCCGCTGTTTATTAAGAAGGTTTTTATGGCGGGTGTAGAATTATTATTGCTCCCCCAATTAACTCCTGAATTTTTCTGCTCAAGGCAAATTTTTTCAGGCATTTTCTGTCGCCCGACAAAAAAATTTAACCCGGTCAACGGCAAAGTTTATCGAAAATACGCGTGCCATATCTTATGAATACGGATCATATGGTCGTATGAAAGGAGTTATCATAAATGTTTAAAAAGAAGAAAAAGGAAGATGAAAACAAGCTTCACACCGAATACGGCATTTTAAAAAACGTTATTTATATGCTGAAAAAGGTGAAGAAGTACCGTCCGCTGCTGTTAGTGCTTATGGTAACAGGTATAATCAGCCATTCTCTTATGAACTATCTTTGGACCTTTATCGGAAAGTTCATTTTGGATATTCTGGAGCGGCAGAGCGGTGCGGACAGTACGGATATTATGCCTCTAATACATACTCTGATATGGGTCGCGGCCGTGGAGCTTGTAAGCACGGGGCTTAACGTTATGACGGACAACAGATGCTGGTTTTACATGGTAGAGGTGCGTATGAAAATGATCACCGAGCGTGTGACTAAGGTCCTTTCCATGAACTATCAGACCTTGGAGCAGCCGGATATTCTCGATATGCACGACAAGGCGGCTCAGGCAACAGGCGGTAACAATGAAGGCTTTGAGGGCATGATCCACAAAGTATATGAAATAGGGATCAATATACTTACCTTTATCGTCACTTTAACCACCATTTCGGTGCTGGATTTAAGGCTTATACTTATTCTTGCGGTAATATCCTCTGTACAGTTTTTGTTTTTCAGATATACGGTCAAGAAGGACAAGAAAAATGTCTGGGACAAGCTATCTCCTGTATGGCGCAAGCTTAATTATATGGAGTACACTACTCAAAATTTTGACAGCGCCAAGGATATACGGTTATTCGGCATGAAAAAATGGCTTTCGGGAAAGCAGCATGAGATAATTTCCGAAAAACAGGAGAGAATGCTATACAGCAAAAATCTTTGGATATATAACAGCATTTTTGCTCATTCAATGCTTGTGCTTTCTTCAGCAGCGGTTTACGGCATTCTGATCTTTGCCGTTCTCGGCACGGATATGTCGATTGGCGATTTTACTCTTTATGTGGGGCTTTCCACAGCCTTTACCGCTTCCCTTACCAATGTTCTTAACGATTTGGGCGGATTTAAGTCGGATTCTTTAAAGATGGACGATTTTCGTTCCTTTATTGACCTCGAATCCGATAATGAGGAGGACTGCATACCGATTCCCAAAACTGACAAATATGTGTTTGAATTTAAGAACGTATCGTATCAGTATAAGGGACAGGAGGGTTATGCGCTGAAAAATATGAATCTTACTCTTGAGGCAGGCAAAAAAATGGCGGTTGTGGGGCTTAACGGAGCGGGAAAAACCACCTTTATCAAGCTTTTGCTTCGGCTTTACGATCCCACAGAGGGGATAATTCTGCTAAATGGCACAGATGTAAGAAAATTTAAGCGTATGGAATATTATGAGCTGTTTTCACCAGTGTTCCAAAATGTTGAAATATTTGCCTTTCCGATGAAGGAGAATATTTCAATGAAAAAGACGGAGGAAACGGACAGAGAGCTTAGCCGTGAGTGTGCCGAAAAAGCAGGACTTAAAGAAAAGTTGGATGCGCTTCAGAATGGTGTGGATACGGAGCTTTTGAAAATAATTCACGATGATGGTATCGATCTTTCCGGAGGAGAGAAGCAAAAGCTTGCCCTTGCAAGGGCGCTGTACAAGAATGCTCCCGTGATCGTGCTTGACGAGCCTACCGCCGCTTTGGACGCTTTGGCGGAGTATAATCTTTACAAGAGCTTTGATGAGATAATAGGGAACAAATCGGCTGTATATATTTCACACAGGCTTTCTTCGACACGATTCTGCGACAGCATAGCTATGTTCAAGGCAGGGGAGCTTATCGAGCAGGGAACTCATGAAGAGCTATTGGCAAAGGGCGGAGCTTATGCGGAGATGTTCGAGATACAGGCGCAGTACTATAAAAATGAAAATTCCGATGATACGGAGCTTAGAGAGGAGGCGGCATTGAGTGTTTAATAAAAAGAACAAAGAGGATAAAAATAAGGAGAGCGCCTTTTCCTTAGTCCAAAAAACCTATAAATATTTTTTCCCTGTTGCTTGGAGGGTGAATAAAGGCTTTTTCTTTGTAAGCGCCATTAAGATATTAGTCGACGCGATCCAGCCCTTCGTTGCGATCATAGTATCGCCGCTTATCATAAGCGAGCTGCTTGGGGATAGAGACCTTAACAAGCTTCTTATTTATGCGGCGATAATCGCTACGGTGGGACCATTACTTTCCTTTATCGGTTCGTGGCTCGGAGTAGTGAATCAGAAGTACGGAGAAAAATTTGATAACTATTTTACCGAGGACCTGAGCAGAAAAGTAATGGAGCTGGATTTTCAGGTTACTGAGGATAAAAGGGCTCTCGATCAGGTAGAAGCGGCAAGAACGGGAATGAGCTGGTATTCCGGCGGAGTCGTGGGTATTTTTTCACCGTTGTTTGAAATTATAGGGCAGATAATAAAGATTTTCGGTACAGTGCTTCTTATATCAATCAATGCGCCCTTGATTTTTCTTGTAACGCTGATCGTGGTAATTATAAATTCCTTAATACAAAACAAACAAAATAAGATCGAGATAGAGAGCTTTAAAAATTTATCTAAGCTTAACCGGGCATTTGGCTATTACGGTTGGCAGTTAACTGATTTTAAATACGGTAAGGATATAAGGCTTTACGGAGCAAAGGAACTTATGATAGAAAGGTGGGAGGGATATACCGATGAGAGTATAGGCAGCTGGAAAAGCAAATCCGATAAGCAGCATCCTTTAGAGCATTTGACAAACATTATTAATGTGTCAAGGGATATTTTTTCTTATCTGTATCTCGGTATATCGGTGCTTTCGGGAGGTATCTCCATTGCGGTGTTTACACAGATGATAGCGGCATCTTCCACCTTTAACGGATCTATGGTTTCGCTTATTTATCTGCTTCAGGATATAGTAAAAAAATGCAACTATGCTTACGATTATGTCAAATTTGCGGATTACCCCGCTGCCATCGAGAAGGGAAGCCGTCATATCGAAGACGGAGACCACATTATCGAGTTCAGAAACGTATCTTTTACCTATCCGAACACGGATGTTGAAGTACTGAAGGGAATAAATGTTAAATTAAGGCAGGGTGAACATTTGTCGGTCGTGGGGCTTAACGGTGCGGGCAAAACTACTTTTATAAAGCTTATGTGCCGGCTTTATGATCCTACCGATGGTGAAATACTCTTGGACGGCGTAAACATAAAGGAATACGACTATAACGAGTACATGAGTCTCTTTGCTCCCGTATTTCAGGACTTTAAGCTTTTTGCCTTCTCTATCAGGGAAAATATCGTTCTTGATGACGAGTGCGGAGACGGCGAGATGAATAAAATCATTGAGCAAGTGGGGCTTAAGGAAAAAACGGAATCTCTTGAAAAGGGAACGAATACAAATTTATTCAAAGCCTTCGATGAGAACGGCATAGAGCCTTCGGGAGGCGAACAGCAGAAGCTGGCCATTGCAAGAGCCTTGTACAAGAAAGCTCCAGTGGTTATTCTCGATGAACCTACGGCGGCTCTCGATCCTGTGGCTGAGTACGATATTTATCGGCAGTTTGATTCGTTGGTAGGCGGAAAAACGGCCATATATATTTCACACCGTCTTTCAAGCTGTAAGTTCTGCGACAGAATAGCGGTATTTTCCGAAGGAGTAATCAAAGAGTACGGAACGCATGAGGAGCTTGTGGAGCTTGACGGCGGAGTTTATGCGGAGATGTTTAAAGCACAGGCACAGTATTATAACTGATACAAATCAGAATAAATTTACCTAAAAGATAAAAAATACAGATCTTTATTATGAAGCTGATCAGGAAGTTCTTTTGAAACTTCCTGATTTTTTGTGGATCGGAAGCTCAGGTAATGTAAAATGTTAAAAAACCTTAAGAATGAAAAATCGGATAGATTAAAGAAACGTTTTATATTTGATTGCATGATCATTTCCCTCGATGCGCCTTCCGTTTTTTCGATTATTTCGGGAAATTCAACGTATTCATGAGTATAGTTTCAGTTCTTTACTATTTGCTGAAATCAGGCTTGTCATCCGTAAGTGACAAAAATGCTAAAGGGAAACAGAACCTTTTAAAGACGGAACAAGTACGCGTCAAATCCTTTGATAAATACGGCATATGTTCTCTTATATCGGTATATAAACAAATTGCAGACTTGATCAAGGACTGCATCCTGAATGCTGATCCTTTAACATCCATATTATTTGTCTATATCCCGGCCAAAGATCAGGCTATATGAAAAATAGAGCATATTTACATAAAACCGATATACGGATTTTCAAGCATAATTTTGCCGCAGCTGAGGCAGGATTCTTTTGGAGTACTTGCGTATTTCAGAAGAATTTAACGAAATATACGGTGAAATCTGCGAAAAAGACGTGTGCCGGGCTATATATTAAAACGCTTCATATTAGGGGCAATCTGAAAAGTCAAAAATTTCACGATTTCTAAATCATATAATAGGAAGCTTTATAACGATATTCTTATCGGAAGCGGCAAGGAGAAAAGTATCTTCAACCGTCTATCCGCTTTCAGAAATAAACTCTTCTGAAATATGTCGCTAAACTATCTGCGTGATTTCGTTAACTGTTTTTTCAAACCGCGGCCTTTCTTTGCAATAATGGAGGATTTTCGGTAACGTCACAATGTAAAAAATCAGAACAAAAGTCCGGATCGATCAGATTAGTATATAAGTATGGCCGCAAACCGGCGGAGGTTGTAAAACATTATATGTTGTCGGAGAATCCATCGGTCACATCGTATATTTAATATGCTGCAGGGTTATGGAAACATTGCGCGAAGCCCGTCAAACAATGGCAAAATATTCTTAATGGATCGACTGGAGGCTTTAAGAAAGCGTTCAGGCATTTTTTTCCCTATTTCAAAAAAACGGTAATTTATGTCAGCATTCAAAGAAACAACAAGCAGCAGTCAATTGTTAGTATTGACGCAAAACACTTAAAATTAGGTGTGAAAATTTATTTTTACGGGTTGCGTTATATCATGAAATATGGTAGAATAAATACATTATCACTGATTTCATGAAAGACGGTAGCAATATGAACAGTTATTTTGCCAAACAGCCTATCCTGGATCTAAACGGCGATACATACGGATATGAGCTTCTATATAGAAATGCGCCTACGGTGGCCTGTTATGACGGGGCTGACGGTGACAAATCAACCGCTGGGATTATAAACAGCGTTTTTTTCGGTGAAGATAAGGATTATATTTTAGACAGCAAAAAGGCCTTTTTGAATTTTACGGAGAATTTGCTTCTGGAAAAGACCGCATTATTGCTTCCTAAGGATCAGGTGGTAGTAGAGATCCTTGAAAGCGTTAAGGCTTCGGATGAAATATTGAATTGCTGTAAAGAGCTTATGGAAAAAGGATATATGATAGCTCTGGATGACTATGTATATATGCCTGAAACCGCACCGTTTCTTGACCATTGCCATATCGTCAAAATTGATTTCAGAAACAGTAGGAAGGAAATAGAAGATACTGCCGCTCAATGCCGTAAAATGGGTAAAATATTGTTAGCAGAAAAAATAGAAACATTGGAAGAGGCGGATTATGCTAAAAGGCTTGGCTGTACGCTTATGCAGGGTTATTTTTTCGCGCAGCCTCTTATAATGATGGGAAGCGCATATAATCCTATGGCAGTAACATTTTCAAAGCTTATTTCCACATTGCAAAAGGAAAATATGGAGATAGACGAGCTGTCGGAAATAATATCCAAGGATCCGTTTATGACGGCTAAGCTTCTTCGTCTTGTCAATGCCGTTCGTAAAGGGATGTCAGAGCATATTTCCTCAGTTAAGCAGGCAATACTTATGCTTGGACTGAACAAGCTCAAGGACTGGATATACCTTGTAGGGCTTCAAAGTCTTTCTCAGGGAGGTCCAGACGAAAGAGTAAAGGTAGCATTATTCCGGGCAATGTTTTGTCAGAAAATATCCTCCGATATTTCAGATGATGTTATTTTTGGCGATGAAATGTATCTCATGGGGCTTATGTCAGTTGTCGTAAATATGAATGATAAGGAAACCATGAGCGCTATGAGACTTTCAGGTAATATAATAGACGGATTATCCGCTCGCAGCGGAATTTACGGAGATACCTTCAATTTTGTTCTTGATTTTGAGCAGGCAAACTGGATAGGGGTTGACGGTTATGTTGCAAAATATAATCTTAACGGTAAGCTGATTTTAAGACAATATATTGAATGTATGAACAATGTGGAGCTAATGTTTGACAGCTTTCAGTAACTGAAAACGGACTGCCGTGGAGGCAGTCCGTTTTTGATTGGGGCTTCAGCGCAAAAAACCACCGGCCAGGCCGGTGGAATAAATGGCTTTAGCAAAATAACGATTTTTTCAGAGGAATCGCTCCGCTTGGTTGTTTTATTTTTTAAGCTTATTTAACGAATCAAAATAAATCTCCGTAAGACAAGAGAATAGCGACTGCTTATCGGCAATTGTCAATCCGTCACCTGAAAAAAGGGCTCTGGACTGATCAAGCAGGGACATAGCTTTATCCGTGTCGATACTGTCAGGTGACGATGTGTATAGGAAGCGTTCTTCGCTGTTTAAAATCAGATTTTGGTTATCATCAAATAAAAAATCGGAAGTTACGCTCAGTTCCTCTTCAATTTTTTTCATGATCTGTTTTCTGGGTCTTCTGCTTCCGGACATATAGTTTGCCAGGGCCCGGTATGTAATTCCCAACTTTTCAGCAAATTCTGTTTTTTTATATCCTTTTCTATGAAGAATTATTTCGATTTTATCCCGAAATGTCAAAAAAATCACCCGCCCGTCTTATTGTTCATTTATATTATATTAGTGAACATAGGGCGCGTCAATAATATTTTTAAAAAATTCAAGTAATGCGTTAATATTCATGAAATATTCAAAATATACTGCATAATATTCACTTTGACGTATAAAATCACTTGACAAGCGTGAAAAATGATGTATAATGTATAAATGGAAAAAATTATAAATGTATTTTCAGCGGTTATGGGCGTTTTTGTTTTTTGCATCAGCGCCGGGTATTCGCAGAATGAAAGGAAAGGTCATTATTATGGCAAAGGAAATCAAAAAGATAGTTTTAGCTTATTCGGGTGGTCTTGACACGTCGATCATTATCCCCTGGCTTCATGAAAATTATCCAGGAAGCGAGGTTATATGCGTTGCAGGAAATGTAGGGCAGGACGCGGAAATCGTCGGACTTGAGGAACGTGCGAAAAAGACAGGTGCTTCAAAGCTTTATATAGAGGATATTCAGGATGAATTTGTAAATGACTTTATTTTTCCGACACTTAAGGCCGGTGCAAAGTACGAGGGTTATCTTCTCGGTACGTCTTTTGCGAGACCTCCTATCGCCAAAAGACTTGTTGAAATAGCAAGAAAAGAAAATGCCGATGCAATATGCCACGGCTGTACCGGCAAGGGAAACGATCAGGTTCGTTTTGAGCTTACAATAAAAGCCCTTGCTCCCGATATTCAGATAATCGCGCCTTGGAGAATATGGGATATAAAATCGCGTGATCAGGAAATTGAATATGCGGAGTCTCATAATGTTCCCATAAAGATCACAAGAGAAACTAACTATTCAAAGGATATGAATCTCTGGCATCTGTCTCACGAGGGACTTGATCTTGAAGATCCCGCAAATGAACCTCAGTATAATAAGCCCGGATTTTTGGAGCTTGGGGTATCTCCCGAAGCCGCTCCGGATAAGCCTACCTATGTTACGATCAGCTTCGAAAAGGGTATTCCCGTTGCTCTTGACGGAGAGAGGATGGACGGAGTTTCTCTTATCAAGAAATTGAACAAGCTTGGCGGTGAAAACGGTATCGGACTTTTTGACGTGGTCGAAAACCGTCTTGTGGGTATGAAGTCGAGGGGCGTTTACGAAACTCCCGGAGGAACTATTCTGTACCATGCTCACGATGTGCTTGAAACCATCTGTCTTGACAAGGAAACGCAGCATTATAAGGCGGGATTAGCTCTTAAGTATGCCGATCTGGTTTATAACGGACAGTGGTATACGCCTTTAAGAGAAGCTATGGACGCTTTTGTTGACAAAACTCAGGAAACCTGCACAGGCGAGGTCAAGCTTAAGCTCTACAAAGGAAATATCATCAATGCGGGCGTAACTTCACCCTACACTCTTTACAGCGAGGATTTCGCATCCTTCGGCGAGGACGATGTTTATGATCAGAAGGACAGCGCGGGATTTATCAATCTGTTCGGTTTGCCGATCAAGGTCAAGGCTTTGTTGGATGAGGACAGAAAGAATAAGTAAATAAATAACCGTAAATCTGTTACGGAGATTTTCTCCGTAACGGTTTATGTTATTTAAAGATATTTTGGAGAAGAGATGTACGAAGTATTAGACATAGTGAAGCTTGTGCTGATAATAATTGTCTCTTTTGCTGCTTTTTTTACTTATACTTAATTTTTCTGTAGATATAGGAAAAAATCTTAAAAAAAAATAATATCAAACAACTCAAAAAGCGTATGGATACCATGGCGGCGGCAGCCACCGTGTTCAAAACCGGCATTACAGAAAAAGGGAAAGAGGGCAAGTTCAGGCTCGTTTTCTTTGAGTATGCGGCAGACGAAAAGACCTATTGCAGAAAAATGCTGCTTACTCATTCCGCCTTTAACGAGGTAAGTAAGGGCGACAAGTTAAACATATACTATGAAAGGCATGACCCGAAAAATTGCGTTTTAAAGGAAGATTGGGAGGAGCGCACATATAAATATTGTATACAGTGGGATATAGCATATGTTTTGTGTATTTTGATATTTGTTTTTATAAACTGCCTGTTAAAATCAGTGCATAGCTGAAATGCCGCAATTTGCATAATTTTCGATGACTTCGGAAGCCTTTTGCATAAAAACGTTCGGTATACGCTGATGTTTCTTTTCATTTTCCTTGAAATCGCTATTGATTTAACGAAATTACGCAAAATTGCCCGGTGTTTATATTTGTTAATTTGAAAGAAAATCGGGAAAATGCATGCACATATATTTTAAATTGTTTGAAGCAAAAAAACGGTTAGGAGAAAAAAATGGCTAAATCAATGTGGGCGGGAAGATTTTCCAAAGAGGTAGACAGTAAGGTAAACGCCTTTAATTCTTCCATTTCTTTTGACGGAAGAATGTACAAGCACGATATTATGGGCAGTATCGCTCATGCGACAATGCTCGGCAAATGCGGGATAATTTCAAGGGAGGACAGCGAGGCTCTTGTACGGGAGCTTCAAAAGCTCTGTGAGGACATAGAAAACGGCGTCGTAGAGCTTGATATGAGCGCCGAGGATATCCATATGTTTATAGAATCCGTTCTTACCGAGCGTTTGGGTGAAGTGGGAAAGCGTCTTCACACCGCACGCTCAAGAAACGATCAGGTGGCGCTGGACATTAGGCTTTATCTTCGCGACGAGGTCTTTCAGATAAGCAGCCTTGTTGAACGGCTGATAAAAACTTTGTGCGATATTGCCGAACTGCATGCAAACACTATAATGCCCGGTTACACCCATCTACAGAGGGCACAGCCTATTACCTTCGGGCATCATCTTATGGCATACGCTCAGATGTTTCTGCGCGACAGAGACCGTCTTGACGACGTTGTAAAACGCCTGAATGAAAATCCCTTGGGAAGCGGCGCATTGGCCGGCACCACATATCCTACCGACAGGGACATGGTAACCGACCTGCTTCGATGTAGCCGTACAATGGTGAACTCCTTGGACGGCGTATCAGACAGGGATTTCTGTATAGAGCTTGCAAATGCCATATCAATAATTATGATGCATCTGTCAAGGTTTTCCGAGGAAATAATTTTGTGGTGCAGCTGGGAGTTTAAATTTATCGAGCTTGACGACGCTTATGCAACAGGCTCGAGCATAATGCCGCAAAAGAAAAACCCCGATATTGCCGAGCTTGTAAGGGGAAAATGCGCCCGTGTTATCGGGGATAATATGACCCTGCTCGCTATGATGAAGGGGCTTCCGCTGGCTTATAACAAGGATATGCAGGAGGATAAGGAAGCGATTTTCGATGCCGTTGACAATGTTAAGCTTTGTTTGTCCACCTTTATCCCAATGCTTGAAACAATGACGATTTATAAGGACAATATGAGGAATGCGGCGGCTAAGGGATTTATAAACGCCACCGACTGCGCCGATTATCTTGTCAAGAAGGGAATGGCGTTCAGGGACGCGTATAAAATAACAGGCGGACTTGTGGCTTTGTGTATTGAAAAAAACACCGACTTAGAGCATTTGCCGTTGGAGGATTACAAGAGCAGGAGCGAACTGTTTGACAAGGACGTTTATCAGGCAATAAGCCTCGATACCTGTGTCAATACAAGGAATTCCAAGGGCGGTCCCTCACCGGAAAGCGTTAAGGCACAGATAGAATATACGCGTGAAAAAGTCAATACTTACGAAGCGCATACCGTTATGGCACATTATATTACCGAGGAGTGAAGTTAGTTGTTCATTTACTGTGATATAACCGAAGCTTTAGTTCAAAAAAGCCGTGAGGTTTTCGATAAGAAGCTTACAGGTGTCTATTTACACGGTTCATTGGCTATGGGATGCTTTAATCCCGATAAAAGCGATATTGACGTTATTGTTGTGACAAATGGTGATATTTCCGATTCGGAGAAGCAGCGGTTTATGCGGGAAATCGTGGATTTAAACGCATATGCGCCCGTAAAGGGGATCGAGGTAAGCGTTGTCAAGAGAAAATACTGTAAGCCCTTTGTTTATCCCACTCCTTATGAGCTTCATTTTTCGCCCGCACATCTGGAGCGATACAAGCATTCTCCCGAGGCTTATGTTCGGGAAATGAAAGGGACGGATAAGGATCTGGCGGCTCACTTTACCGTTATAAATAATTACGGTAAAGTGCTTTATGGGGAGAAAATCAGCGAGGTTTTCGGCGAAGTGCCGAGAGCTGATTATATTGACAGCATTTATTATGATATTGAAAATGCGGTTTTTGATATAGCGAACGATCCCGTATATGTTACGCTTAATCTATGCCGGGTGCTGGCTTTTTTAAGATCGGGAAGATGCTTTTCCAAGCTTGACGGAGGTCGGTGGGGCATTGATAATTTAGGATTTGGGGCCGATGTTATTTCCGAAGCAGTGGAATGTTACATTTCGGACAGGGAGATGATTTCCGACACAAATACTGCATACTTCGCAAAGCTAATGCTGGAGATTATTAATAAAGAAATGAAGAAATCAGGAAATCATAATTAATTTAAAACCCAGCTTAAACGAGATGATGGAATTGTGAAGCAATTCCGAGGTTCAGTGGGGATTTTTTATGCCTCACTGAACTGAAGGATGGAACCCGCCGATGCAAGAATGCAGCGGTATTCGCCCCAAAAGATGACAGGATTCCGTCATTCATAGCGAATGATTGACTAAGAAGCATTTGACATCGGGCAGCGGTTATATTATTCGAGAGATATTTTTGAGATTGTATAGAACCGTTTAAATCAGGAGGAAAGATGTATCTTTATCATTATTATGACAGCTCGCGCCCACCGTTTCTGAATCTTTCTGATTTGACGCAGGAGAAAGCTGAAAATATCTTGGATGTGATAAAGCGTGTTAATCCTGTTTCACAAGCGGCAAAAAGGCACTCGACGTATATGGCGGACAGACTTTATTACGAACGAATTATGCGTGAAAAATTTGTGGAGCTTGGCGGAATAATAAGGAGAAACGCTCCGCATTATATGGTGGTTGGAGAATGCAAGTGGCTATCGAGTTGGTTTGAAAACAGCGCTTTTATTAAAATTCCCGTTTCCGAATTTGATTTGAGGACAGTCTCATTTACCTACGGAGATTCACACCCTACATTCAGCCCGCGCGTAAACGACGATTTGGAGTATCGAAAACAGCTTTATAATTACGAGGGTATTCTTGACCTGATAAAAAGGTACGGAATGCCGCAGGAAAATGAATACGGGAACGTAAGGTATATTGAAGCGCAGATATGGAGCGATGAAACCGTTAAAAAACATATTGTTAATTACTTAAAGGAATGATACGGTACATATTGCAGCGGCAACAAACAGTACTGAAAGCCTTCGCACCATATTTATATTGATAGGAATCATTGCTGTCCCAATCTTTCGAAAAATGGTTTTCACATAATTCTTCAAGAATTAATTAGTGAAGCCGTAAAAAATTATCTTTAATCTAAATTGGTTTTATTGTGGGGAAAATATTTTGACAGATTATATTTATATGTACGGAATGGTAATGTCTACCGAAGCATTCTTGCTTAAGAGCAAATTTCCAAATGCCGACGGATACGGTGAAATCAAAGAAAAATATCATCATGTGGGCGGAGAAACGGGAACTGCGGCGGCGGTATTGGCTTCTCTCGGCTGTAATTTAAAAATAGGCGGAAGTCATATAGGAAATGTGAACCGCAGTATTATAAGAAATTATTTTGCAGATAAAGAAGCTGATATTTCGGAGCTTGTGGACGAGGATTTTGAAGGTATAGTGGATTATGTTCTGATAGATAAGGATACCCGAACCTGTTTCGGAGAATGGGAAAAACACTTCGGACGTGAAAAACCTTTTTATGAGCCGCCATGTGAGGAGTCGGTCAAAAATGCGGCTTGCTGCGGTATAGATCCGTTTTTTTGTTGTGAAAAATCGATTGAGCTTTGCCTAAGATATAATAAAGCTTTTGCAACTATCGATTGTGATTTCGACAGTGTTATGAACAGATATTGTTCCGTTAATGCTGTATCGCATCAGTATTTGGAGGGACATTATCCAGATAAAAGCTTCGAGGAGCTGTTTAAGCTTTACACCGACAATACTGAGGGCCTTGTTATTTTTACCTGCGGAGGCAATGATGTGATTTACGGCAGAAAAGGACAACAGCCGAAGCGTTTTAAGCCATACAGTGTCGACGTAGTTTCCACATTGGGAGCGGGGGACAGCTTTAAGGCGGGGACCGTGTATGCTCTTTACAATAAAATGAGTGATGACGATACGGTCAGATACGCCTGCGCTGTTGCAGGCACCGCATGCACAAGATTTCCTATTTCGGACAATCCTCCGAAATTACCTGAGATCGAGAGACTTGTAAGGGAGCATGTATAGGGAGACGGCATTTTCATGTATAGGGAGACGGCATTTTTCAGATAAAAAGATATTTTCAATAAAATAGGGGGAACGTAAGTTGACAAAGATATTTATTGATGGTAAGGAAGGAACTACCGGATTAAAGATTTTTGAAAGGTTCGAGGGACGCAAGGACCTTGAAATTTTGCAGATAGACGAAGAAAAAAGAAAGGATATCGGAGAGCGGAAAAGACTTATAAACGCTTCGGATTTTACTTTTCTCTGTTTACCGGACGCAGCGGCGATCGAGGCGGTTTCTTTGGTCGAAAATCCGGATGTAAGGATAATTGACGCGTCCACCGCTCACAGAACCGATCCCGATTGGGATTACGGTTTTCCGGAATTATCATCGTCTCACAGAGAGAAAATAAGGAAATCAAGGAGAGTTGCGGTTACAGGCTGTTATGCCGCCGGTTTTATTTCTTTGGTCTATCCTTTGATCACAAATGATTTTATTTCTGCGGATCATCCTTTAACCTGCTATGCTCTTTCCGGGTACAGCGGAGCGGGAAAAAAGGCTATAGCCGTTTATGAGAGTAAGGATAAGCCCTATGAATATAACAGCCCGAGGCAGTATGCTTTAACTCAGCAGCATAAGCATCTTCCCGAAATGCAGAAGGTATGCGGCCTTGCGGAAAAGCCTGTTTTTATTCCCATAGTTTGCGATTATTACAGCGGTATGGTGGTTACGGTGCCGATGCATCCAAAACTGATGAAAAAACGATATACCCCCGACGAGATAGTGACAATGTTTAAAAAACATTATCACGGACAGCCGATGATCAAGGTTTATGATTTTATGGGCGAGGATGTTATTTCAGACGGGTTTTTAGCCGCAAATACTCTTAGCGGTAAGAACTATTTAGAGATTTTTGTTTACGGAAACGAGGACAGAATCGTTCTTTCCTCGCGTCTTGACAATCTGGGAAAGGGAGCGAGCGGTGCGGCTGTACAGTGTCTTAACATTATGATGGGGATCGATGAAACTACAGGTTTATTATGATGACTCACAAAGATATATTGGATTACTGTTTGAAAAAAAATGGCGCATATGAAGATCATCCCTTTGGTGACGGTACGATTTGCGTAAAGGTCAAAAAACGGATATTCGCACAGCTTTTTTATCTTAAGGGAAAGCAGATGTTTACCTTTAACGGTGATATTATGACGGGAGACTATTACCGACGGACATATCCCGACGATATAAAAAGGGGATATCATTGTCCGCCCGTTCAGCAGCCGTATTTTAATACGGTGGATTTAAGCGGAAGCGTCACGGATGAAGAGATAATTCAGATGATCGACAGCTCATACAGATATGTGGTCAGCAAGCTTGCAAAAAAGCTTCAAAAGGAATTGGAAAAAGTGAATACGGATTACGTAAAGGAGAAATTATGAATAAATCAATCAGTTATGACAGTGAAACTGTTAAGTTTATTGACGGCGGCGTCTGCGCCGCCGAGGGCTTCACCGCTTCGGGCATAAATGCTCATATAAAAGCTAATTCCCAAAAGAATGATATGGCAATCGTGTATTGTGACAAGCCGTGCAGCGCGGCGGCTCTATACACTCAAAACAAGGTAAAGGGAGCTCCGATAACCGTCACCAAGAAGCATTTAACAAACGGTAAGGCACAGGCGGTGATCGTAAATTCGGGAAACGCCAATACCTGTAACGCAAACGGCATCGAAATAGCCGAGGGGGCTTGCGAGCTTACGGCTAAGGCTTTGGGAATAAATGTTGATGATGTTATTGTCGCTTCCACAGGAGTTATCGGTCAGAGAATGTCCCTTGAGCCTTTTGAGAAGAATATTTCCATTTTAGCGGAAAAGCTATCCCGGGACGGATACAATGACGCCTGCGACGCAATTATGACCACCGATACGCGTAAAAAGCAGTTCGCCGTGGAATTTATGCTTGATGACAAGGTTTGTCATCTCGGAGGCATGAGCAAGGGAAGCGGTATGATCAACCCCAATATGGCGACTATGTTGGCGTTTATCACCACCGACGCAAATATCTCCTCCGAAATGCTTCATAAGGCTCTTAGTGAGGTTAACGCGGTAACGTACAGCATGGTGAGCGTAGACGGTGATACTTCCACAAACGATACGCTTGCCGCTATGGCTTCCGGATATGCGGGAAACAGGGAAATAACCTCCGAGGGAGCAGATTATGACATTTTTGTTTCCGCTCTTTATTCTGTTATGGTTATGTTCGCGAAGGAAACCGCCCGTGACGGAGAGGGAGCCTCAAAGCTTATCGAATGTACGGTCATGAATGCTCACAATAAGGAAACGGCAAAAACAGCGGCACTTTCGGTCATAAACAGTCCGCTTTTAAAGGCTGCCATGTCGGCTGCTGATGCTAACTGGGGTCGTGTTATGTGTGCCTTGGGGTATTCGGAGGCTGATTTTGACGTTTCAAAGGTTTCGGTGGATTTTGCTTCGAGCGTTGGCAGAATAAGAGTTTGCGAGAACGGTGTGGGTTTTGATTTTTCCGAGGATGATGCTTTCAAAATCTTATCCGAGGATGAGGTGAAAATAATAATTGATCTTAACGAGGGCAATGAGCACGCCGTTGCATGGGGCTGTGATCTTACCTACGATTATGTCAAGATCAACGCGGAGTACAGAAGCTGACTGACAAATGAGAGGTAAAAATTTGTAATGTATAAATTTGACGATCCTGTTTTACTCGAAAAATGCGCCCGAATAAAAGAAATGATCGGGAGGGCTGCCGCCGATCCGAAGCGTCAGAAGGATTATTATGCCCAAGATCATCATTGGCAGTTAAGTTCTCCGACAGAGCTGTCGGAGATATAGGCATTCAAGAAAAATGCGGGTGTAGAGCTTCCGATAGAATATGTTTATTATCTTACTCAGGTTGGAGGGGGCGGGGCCTCTCCCGGAACCGGGTTCAGAAATTTTGATTCCTCTTGGGGCACGGACGAGGAAATCAACAAGGAATCAAGGCAGTTATCATATCCTATGACAAGCGAGGAATGGGAACGGCTATTTGAAGATGATGATCTTGATGATTACTACTACGGGACTATTGCGCTTTGCGGTATGGACCTAACATACAATGCTTATCTTGTAGTAACCGGACCTATGAGAGGAAAAGTGGTATATCTCAGTTACGGCAGCGATCTTGCGCCCATATGGCCTAAGGAATTTCCCGATTTTCTTACTTGGTGCGAAAGCTTTTTTACAGAGCTGCTTTCCGGATACGATATCAGTCCTACCTGGAAGTTTATGTGGCAGATGCCGGGAAATGAGGAGGAGCTGATAAATGCTTTTAAAAATTCATCTGATAAAAGCTATTGTAAAGATGTTTTGTACAGTTTCTGCAAATTTGCCAAGCTTTCACAAAGGACGTGCGAGTTTATGGAAAGTATATCCGATCCCGAATTTCAGGATATAATCAAGGAAGTGTCAATGCGTTTCAAATAATAGCGCACAGTATTTTCAGATGCATTCAAGTCTGTATTTGTCAGATTTCATAAATTCGATGAGTCAATACCGGATATTTAAAAATAAATTGCTCGATATGAGAGAAAAAACAAGCCATATCCAAAGCTTTCAGGCGGCGGTTTTTACCTGACCTTCGACAGCGGATCTATCCTGTACAGAAATATGATAGCATATACAACGGGTTTTAATTTAAAACCCCAGGTCTCCCGCCTTTAAGGCGAACTTCCGCCGGGGTCCGGCATCAGTGACATGCTTTTAGGCGGGTACCGAATCATTCTTGCGGCGGCGGGTTACTTGTCGGTCCTTCAATTAGGGATCGGGTCTTCCGCTGAATCTTCGAGGGGGCTATGCCCCGGTTTTCTCATTAATTCGGGATACTATCTATAAGCAAATCATTAAACATAAGATTGAGAGGAAATTTTTATAATGAAAAAGGACAGAGCGGCAATTTTAAGCGACGCTTTACCGTATATACAGCAATATGCGGGGAAAACGGTAGTAGTAAAATACGGCGGCAACGCCATGACCAATACCGAGTTAAAGCAGGCGGTAATGTCTGACATAGTTCTGCTTTCTTTGGTCGGCATAAGGATAGTCTTGGTACACGGAGGCGGTCCGGAGATAAATTCCATGCTTGACCGTGTAGGCAAGGAAAGCAGATTTGTAAACGGTCTTCGTTATACTGACAAGGAAACTATGGATATCGTTCAGATGGTGCTTTGCGGCAAGGTGAACAAGGACCTTGTTGATCTGCTGCATCTCCATAAGGGGAATGCTGTGGGATTATGCGGACTTGACGGTCATATGATAGAGGCGGAGCAGAAGGACGGGGGTTTGGGACTTGTTGGCGAAATAACTAAGGTCAATCCGCAGATTATTAATGACGTTCTGGATAAGGGGTATATTCCCGTTATTTCCACAGTAGCCTCAGGCGGAGACGGACAGGTGTATAATATTAACGCGGATACCGCCGCGGCAAGAATTGCGGCGGAGGTCAAGGCAGCCAACCTTATTCTTATGACCGATATTGTGGGACTGCTTGAGGATAAGGATGATGAAAATACCTTGATTTACTCGGTTGGTGTAAGCGAAGTGCCTTATCTTAAGAAGCAGGGTATCGTTTCGGGCGGTATGATACCTAAAATAGACTGCTGCGTTGAGGCGGTAAGACGTGGAGTGCCTAAGGCTAATATTATTGACGGGCGTATCCCTCACTCGATTCTGATTGAATTGCTCACAAATGAGGGTGCGGGGACTATGATTGTGAGCTGAGTTCAATTTGTTCGGTTGGGGGGTATTTCTGTGATAAAAAATATAAGTTGGATATTTTTTGACGTTGGCTCAACATTAGTGGACGAAACCATGGCCTATGAGGATCGAATGAAAAAAATTGCGGAAATGGCAAATGTGTCCTATGAATATGTTTATAAAATCGAAATTGAATTTTATAAACAAAATAAAAAGGGCGATTTGGAAACAGTCAAAATGTTAAACGTTGAAAAGCCAATATGGAGACATGAATATGAAACCTTGTACAGTGATACGAAAAAATGCTTAGAGGTCTTAAGCGGTAAGTATAAAATCGGAGTTATTGCCAATCAGTCGCTTGGAACGGAAAATAGACTGAAGAATTTCGGCATATTAAAATATATTGATTTGGTTATCGCTTCGGCAGAGGAGGGTGCTGCAAAACCGGATAGGAAAATTTTTGAAATTGCGTTAAACAGGGCAAACTGCATTTCAGAACAAGCTGTTATGATTGGAGACAGAATTGATAACGATATTGTTCCCGCAAAAGAAATCGGAATGAAAACCATATTGATTAGACAGGGATTTTTTAGGTATTGGAGAATTACAAGCGACAGTGAAAAAGCAGATTATGAGGTAAATAATTTATCTGAGATTATAAACATTATTCGATAAAAATAATAAGGAGATAAAATGAACACAATAGAAAAGTTTGATTCAAATATAATGCACACCTACGGCAGATACCCACTTGTAATGGAAAAGGGAAAGGGGAGAGACGCCGTTGACGAGGACGGAAAAGAGTATATTGATTTCGGAAGCGGCATCGGTACAAATTCCCTGGGCTATTGCAATGAAGGGTGGGCGGAAGCGGTTTGCGATCAGGTCAGAACCCTTCAACATACCTCAAATTATTACTACACCAAGGTTCAGGCTGATTTTGCGGAGAAGCTTAACCGTATGACGGGTTATTCCGCTGTCTTTTTCGGAAACAGCGGAGCGGAAGCCAACGAGTGCGCCATAAAATTAGCCAGAAAATACAGCTTTGACAAGTACGGTAAGGGTCGGCACAATATAATTACGCTTGTAAACAGCTTTCACGGCAGAACCCTTTGTACTCTTTCCGCTACCGGGCAGGAGGTCTTTCACAACTACTTTTTTCCTTTTGTGGAGGGTTTTGTAAATGTTGAAGCTAATAATATCCAAGATCTGAAGGCAAAGCTTGACAGTACCGTATGTGCGGTCATGTTTGAGTATGTTCAGGGTGAGGGCGGTGTCGTGCCCTTGGAGCAGAGCTTTGTTGACGCAATTTTTGAGCTGTGCGCCGAAAGGGATATTTTAACCATTGCCGATGAGGTTCAGACAGGCGTCGGCAGAACGGGAAAATTTCTGGCAGGAGATCATTTCGGTCACAAAGCCAATATTACCACTTTGGCCAAGGGAATTGCAGGGGGACTTCCTATGGGGGCTTGTTTCGCTGATGAAAAATGTAAGGACGTTCTGGGCAAGGGTACTCACGGTTCTACATTTGGAGGAAATCCCGTTTCCTGTGCGGGAGGGCTTGCCGTTCTTGACTATATCCAAAGCGGCGACCACTTGGAGCAGGTGAATGAAAAAGGGAAGTATTTAAAAGAAAAGCTGCTTGAAATAGATGAAATTTCAGGGGTAGACGGTATGGGGCTTATGCTTGGCGCCTCTCTGAAAACAAAAAATGCGGGAGAGGTTGTCGGAAAGGCTTTGGAAAAAGGTCTGCTCATGCTTACCGCAAAGGATAAGCTTAGATTTTTGCCGCCCCTTACCATTACATATGATGAAATTGACAGGGGTATTGTCATTCTTGAAGGTATTTTGAAATGAACAAATGGTATGATGAGGAATACGGCTTTACAATAGAGGTTATAGCCGTGTCGCATGATAATAAGACGGAAAATCACTGCCGCAACGGCGACCAGGTGGGCGATGTTTACCGCTGTACCTATGACTGCCCTGTTAATCAATGTGGCAGGGGCTTTTGTCAAAAGTCTATGATGCTCCTTTTTCAAATGACCGAGGCTGTAAGAAGCGGCGGAGATCTGCGGAAAATCGGCGGATTTTCCCCTGCGGGAAACGTTATTGACGATCCATTGTGCAAGGAATTTGTATGCCCTGACGGAGTAGTTACTTATAGGCTTACCGCAAAGAAATTATGCGGTGAAAATTTCCATACAGGCGGCTATTATAAGGAGTAAAAAATGATTGCTTTTAAATGGAATATAGAAAACATAAACGATTATCAGCAGAGTAATCTTCCCGAAAATGCCGAAAAGCTTAAAGCTCCTGCCTCGCCTGAGGAAATGATGAAAAAATCGTCGCCTGTTATGGCAATTATGTGTGTTGTTATGATTGCTTCAATCCTCTCAAAAGCCTTTATAAATCATGCAATGGTGGTCTTTGTTCCAACTGTTTTGGCAGGCTTCGTTATTGGGGTTGTTTTGTTGGTTGTCCATGAATGGCTTCATGCCGTCGTTTATCCTAAAGAAGCAAGGACCACAATCGATAAACTAAAAGGACAGCTTATTTTTGTTGCTCTTGCCTCATATCCGATGAAAAGAAGCCGCTTTATTCTTATGTGCCTGCTGCCTTTTTTACTTGGGATTATTCCGTTGGCGTTATTTATACTTTCACCGGCCGAAAATACAGTTTTTAACGGCTTAATGTTCGGCTTGGCTTGTGTCGGCATGGTTTCGCCTTCTCCTGATGTGTTAAATGTGATTATTGCAGTGAAGCAGGTAAAAAAAGGCGAAAAGATTATGTTTTATGGAGATGACATTTATAAGCTTTAACATTTTATAAGGTGATTTATTATGATACTTGAAACGGAACGTCTGTATTTAAGAGAGCTTGAACAATCCGATTTTGAAGCATTATGCAAAATTTTAAAGGACGAAGAAGCAATGTATGCCTATGAGGGTGCGTTTGATGACAGTGAGGTACAGAAATGGCTTGACAGGCAGCTTTCACGCTATAAAAAATACGCCTTTGGCTTATGGGCTGTGGTTTTGAAGGGAAAAAACGAAGTGATCGGGCAATGTGGGCTTACAATGCAGCCTTGGAAAGATAAAGAGGTACTTGAAATAGGTTATCTTTTCCAAAGGGCTTATTGGCATAACGGCTATGCAACAGAAGCGGCCAAAGCTTGTAAAAAATATGCTTTTGAGGTGCTGAAAGCTGACGAAGTATGTTCGATTATAAGAGATACAAATACGTCTTCTCAAAACGTTGCCTTAAGAAACGGGATGACACTAACGGATAATTGGGTAAAGCACTATCGGGGCGTTGATATGCCTCATTACCGCTATGTGGTTAAAAAATAAAACCGTTTTATGTTTTGATACAAACAGGAGGAAAAATGACTGAGTTATCCTATAAATATGTGACAGAAATATTGGAGAAGGCACATCAAATTGACCAAAAATGCGAATTATTTGGTGCGTCAACCCATAAATATAAGCTTAATCCGCCTATCTGTGAATCGGTTGTTCGTGCTGTGGAGGAAAGCTATGGTTTTAGGTTTCCCGAAGACTATGTCAGCTTTATTACGAAAATCGGAAACGGCGGAGCAGGTCCCGATTATGGATTAAGACCCTTTGAGCACTCGCTTTTAGCTTATGATGAAAGCGATTATCAAGAGGCATATAAATCGGGGCTAAAAAAGCCGTGTCTGCTTCGTCCGATAAAAACGGAAGAACTAACTGAATATGCTTTTTCAAAAGAATCCTATGAAAAAAATCCAGATAAGTTTTTTATCTGTGAGCAGAAGCATGGTGAAGATGATGAATGCTGTTTCGACAACGGTTTTTTTATTTTGGGAACTCATGGCTGTCAATATGATTTCGGACTTGTTATTTCAGGTGAGCGGAAGGGTCAGGTGTTTGACACAGATAATGATGGCGGTTATGTGTTTTCGGCTTCAAGCTTTAATGAATTTTACTGTCAGTGGCTGGATTGGCTGTCAAATAAAAAGAATATTAAAAGAGAATTGAAATTTTGGCATAATTTAAGATCAAAAAGAAGATAAAAACTGCTGCAAAATTAATCGGCATTAGGGTGAAAGGACAGAAATTTTGTGGATAGCTGGTTTACAATAGATAAAATAGATGAAAACACTTATATAATAAGCGAATACAGGCACTGGGAAGAAACTCACTGCTATCTGCTGAACGGCGAAAACAAAAGTCTGTTGATTGATACAGGTCTTGGAATATGCAATATTTACAATGAAGTAATCAAACTTACAGATAAGCCTGTTATTGCCGCTGCAACTCATATTCATTGGGATCATATCGGAGGACACAGGTTCTTTCCCGAATTTTACGCTCATGAAGCGGAATTGGGTTGGCTAAGCGGTGAATTTCCTTTGTCGGCTGATACGATCAAAGAAATGGTGGTTGACCGCTGTGAATTGCCCAAGGGATTTGATGTAAGCAATTATGAAATGTTTCAGGGCATTCCTTCAAGAGTATTAAGGGATGGGGATACAATAGATATAGGCGGCAGAATAATTGAGGTGCTCCACACTCCCGGTCATTCTCCCGGGCATATGTGCTTTTGGGAAAAGGGAACAGGGTATCTTTTTACAGGAGATTTGGTATATAAGGACACCTTGTTTGCCTATTATCCGTCTACCGACCCCTTAGCATATCTCGATTCGCTGGAAAAAATTGCGGCTCTGCCAGCCAAATGGGTATTTCCAGCACATCATTCTCTTGATATTGAGCCGGAAATCATTGTACGCATGAGAGACGCATTTCTTGATTTGAAGGAAAAGGGAAAGCTTTGTCACGGCAGCGGAACATTCGATTACGGAGATTGGGCGGTTTGGCTGTAAACCGAAGGAATGGACGGGAGGTTTTGTGAAATTTAAGCTGAGTGTGGGTTATTCGGATAACGAATTGATGTTTTTAAAAGAGCATAATTGTGAAATACTTTCCGAAATAAAGCTATCCGAAAGAGAACTTGCCGAAAATGAAGCGCCTCGGAGAATATTCAAATACGGCGGTGTTTTTATTGCCGAAATTTTCGACGATGAAAGCGGCTGTTATATATGGGCCGTTATGACGAAATGGAAAGGGAAGTACCGCTATTCAAGCTGCTATGACAGTTTAGAGAGCTTGGAGCAGGGATTATAAAGTGAAAAAAAGCTTTTAAGCATGGAAAGGCGACAGGGGTTAATAATATGGATGCTTGGGAAGCGAATTACTCTGAAAAAAAGCGGATAAATTCGGAATAAATTTTTACAGAGGTGAAAGCATTAATTTTTCGCAGCTTATTGAAAGCAAATATAACAGATTGACATGTGTGGCAGAAGGAAATAATGCGGTGAAGCCTCCTTATTTTGGTTTTTTCACTCCCGAAAGGCATATAAAATTGGTTTTTTTATTTTAATAGCTTGTTTTCAGTATATCGAGCTTGTAAAAAACTTATAGAATTTCAGATGCTGTTAAATAAAATTGAGGGTACACAACATATAATTTAAGTTGAATGGATTTTTGGAGGAGAATGACAATGTGTATCAGAGAAATGAGTATTTCAGATTATGATAAGGTTTACGCTCTTTGGCTCTCTTGTAAAGGAATGGGTCTAAACGATATTGACGATTCAAAAGAAGGGATAGGGAGATTTCTTGAGCGCAATCCCGGAACTTGTTTCGTGGCCGAGGAGGGAAATGAACTTTTGGGAGCAATTATGGCAGGCAATGACGGAAGGCGGGGATATATTTATCATACCGCCGTAAGCCCGGATTACCGAAGAAAAGGTATTGCAAGAGCTCTTGTAAATGCCGTACTCGCCGCACTGAGAGCTCTCGGAATAAGTAAAACGGCTATGGTGGTATTCGGGAAAAATTCGGAGGGCAACGCTTTTTGGGAAAGTATGGGTTTTACCGTTCGAAATGACCTGGTTTACAGAAACAGAGCGCTTACGGAAATGATCAGGATCGATACATAGTATCCGTTTTCGGCGAGTGACAACGCCCCGAGTTTATGAAAAAACCCGTGTTGCAAGTTCCTCGGGGTTCGGTGAAGGATCTTATCTCCCGTTAAAAGACCGGCAAGAAACCTGCCGCACCAAGGATGCGGCGGTATCCGCCCAAAACGGATGTTCCTCTAAGAGGCGGGGGACTTATTTTTTCAATTAAAAATATATATTTGAAAGGAAAAAGAAAAAATGAAGCATTTACTTAAGATGATGGATTTAACGACGGAGGAGATAATTGACATCCTCAATTTAGCGGATCAGCTCAAATATGAGCTTAAGCACGGGATTGCCCATAATCATTTACAGGGTAAGACTCTTGGAATGATATTTGAAAAGGCCTCAACAAGAACAAGGGTTAGCTTTGAGACGGGAATGTATCAGCTTGGCGGTTATCCGCTGTTTTTATCGGCTAATGAGATGCAGATAGGAAGAGGCGAGCCCGTAGAGGATACTGCAAGGGTTTTGTCCCGTTACCTCGACGGAATTATGATAAGAACCTTCAAGCAGGAGGAGGTCGAAAAGCTTGCCGAATACGGAAGTATTCCCGTTATCAACGGACTTACCGATTTCTGTCACCCATGTCAGGTGCTTGCCGATCTGCTTACTGTTCGTGAATACAAGAACAAGCTTGACGGACTTAATATGTGCTATATCGGCGACGGCAACAATATGGCAAATTCTCTTATCGTAGGCTGTCTTAAGGTTGGCATGAACGTGTCGGCCGCTTGTCCCGAGGGATACTGTCCCGATAATACGGTGCTTGAATTTGCAAAGTCTTACGATAATTTCAGGCTTACAAATATACCTGTTGAGGCCGCTGCGGATGCCGACGTTTTATTTACTGACGTCTGGGCTTCCATGGGTCAGGAGGGAGAAGCCGAAAAGAGAAGGATTGCCTTTAAGGGCTATCAGATAAATGATGAAATTATGTCGGCGGCTCACGGCGACGCTATGGTTATGCACTGCCTTCCCGCTCACCGTGAGGAGGAGATTACCGCCAAGGTATTCGAGGCTCATGCAGGCGAGATATTTGACGAAGCCGAGAACAGACTTCATGCTCAAAAAGCGGTTATGGTCAAGGTCATGGGGAAGTAAAAGGGATAAATTAAAAGGCGCGGAGCTTTCGTATTTTCCGATATTATCAATATCGTTTTGGAGAGCCGGATGTAGCCGCCCATTTTCCAGCGCCGGGCTGTACAGTAGGGGTCAAAATCTGCTGATAACCTTTGTTTTTTGTTCGTACCATTGTTCCGCCTTCCCTATCACATTATAGTTATATTATATCTCCGTTAGGGGTATCGGCAAGGATGCCGCCTGGCATGAAAAAGGTGGGGGCGGCACTGTGAAAAGTACCGTCCCGGTTTTGGGGCATTTTGTCCCAAAGGGGTATTGTATTTCAAAATATTGTATTGATAGCCCCCGCTATTCCGAATACTTGCAAAAAACTTAAATAAGAACTATAATTGAGCAAAAGCAGATAGAATTAGGTATATAATTTTAAGAAGTTGAACAACAACATAACTGTTGAAGAATTGAAATCGGAATTAGATAGACTCGGTGTTCCTCGAAATTTCTATTCTATCAATGGATATTTGTCCGCTGATACGTATATGCTCAATCAAGTCTATAATTACTGTGAGTATTTTTACTTTGATGAAAGGGGAAATACGAGGGATTACCGAAAACTTGAAGGTGAGGAGGATGTGTGTGAATACTTTTTGGGGGTATTAGAAATCGAGAAGAAGTATTATCACACGTCTAAGGGGGAGGAGTAATTTTGAGGGAATTATCAGACTTTCCATCTCACGATGGACATATCGAGAGTGTTGTTGTCGGTGTCGGGCAAGTTAAGGTTTCTTTCCAAACCTGGAACTGTTTTGAATTAGTGCTCATATTTGATGATGTAATAGAGGTCTACAGCATTGCAGCAATGACAGACATCGGAGATTTCTCTGTGATCGCAACAGAGGTAGAAATTGAGACCGGATTAGAGAAAGATTTCTTTTCATATACTTTTCTGGACGCATGGGACAATAATCCTGTTTTGCAAATAACAGCAAAATCAATGAAGGTCTATGAAGTTGGATGCGCTCCCTCAAATGATACCGCTTTATTTGATGTTGGCTTGGATTATGTCGGGGAGCAAGGTCTGAATGGATAGAGCAAGTATCGAGACCTGCGTCCCTAATTATTTGTTACTTTAATCCACTATTTGTATTCTTGCACATTTTGGAAAGCAATTCGGGTGTGGCTACACTCCGAAATTTTTGCCGAGCCGTAGTTCGTAAAAATGCTTGTTGGGGAGTCTCGCCAAACCCGGCTCTTTGGGACAAAGTGACCCAAAGAGGTTGACTGCGTCAACACCGCTGTTGCGGCGGTTTCTTATTGTTCTGTCCGTCTTTCAGCACGGACAGGTTATATCGATATTACTGCCTGCCATTGATACTTTTATTTTTATGCAATGGAGCTATGGAAGTAATGTACGGGCAAAATCCAAAGAATATTTTTCTTGAAAAAAATATGATGAGCAAGGTCAAAGAGGCGTTAAGGAGCTTCCGGAAAGCTTATAGATTTTTGTTGGGAGGCAAGAATTATGGATAAGTACAAGCCTAAAAAAGGCAAAATTTTCCGAGGCATAATTCTTTTGTTTTTATTCTTTTTTGTCATGTGGTTCATTGCGGAGGGATTTATTATCTATACGTCCTTTGCCGATAATTACGCCTACCGTTCAATAAGCGGCTATTATGTGGACGGCAGGGTAACAAGGCTTCTTAAAATCCCGGAAGAACACGGAGGAAAAGTTGACAAGATCGAAGCCGAATATAGAATAGGCTTTCAAAGGGTCAGATCATATTTGTCCGCAGAGCTTTTTTACCATGAAGGGCTTGAGGTGGGAGATAAAATTCCCGTACCCTATCACCGTAAGGGTATTAAGGATATGAGCGGGACGGATAAAATAATTCTTTCCGTTTCCTTTATAACGGCGTTGATTTTTTTGATCCGGGCAATTTGTATATTCGCAGGCGAGATTTACGCTTCAAAATATTTTCGCCGATTGGTATTAAATAAAGTTTACGTTTACGCCTCCTTTGTAAGAAGTGAGAACGTCCGCAAAAGGTTAAGGGCAGTTTGCTCCTATCAAAATCATATTTTCAAAAGTAAATGGTATAAGGCGGAAAAATATCCGTTTAAGAGCGGCGGGGAAATAAGGGTATATGTGGATCTGTTAAAAAATTCGCAGAAATATCTGATTTCGGAGGTTTAAGGCAACACCGAACAAATGTTTTCGTCTTTTTATTGCGTCGTCGATCGTTTTCTCGGTATTGTTTTTGTTCGCGGTGCGTACTGCTTCGCTTTGTGCGAATATTTTTGACATAGTATCGCATAAATGCCGAATAGACCGGACGCATTAAGCAAAACACTTTTAAAGCCGGAAATACCCATGTAATCCAATAAGGATCGGTGCAAGTAAAAATTACGATTAGGTTTCGCCTCACGGAAAAAGCACAAACAAGCTTACGGCAGCCGTCAGGCGATAGTCGTGCGGTTTTGCTTTTAATGCTCAAAAAGTAAAACGACTATTCACGGCGAACGATTTTCAGCATTAAATTTAATCCGATTGTATGAGAAAAGCAACCGAAAATATCAAAAAAATAACCTATTATCGCAATGCAGTTGCAATTGCGGTTATTTTTTTATAAAATATAAATGAAACACGATATGGGGAGGTGAAAAAATCAATGGAGGTCGAAGTAAAAATTGACAGTTCATACAGTGATCCAAAGGTCATTATTCTGACTTCATCAATGACAGAGAAGGTTAATAATCTCGTTAAAAAGCTGTCTAAGGAAGATTCCAAAATAATTTTCGGAATAAAAGACGAAAAGGTCGAAGTACTGGAGCAATCGGAGCTTATACGGGTTTATGCGGGCTCCGGCAAAGTGACGGCCGTAACGGATAATGGAGAGTATAATTTAAAAAACAGACTTTATGAAATGGAAGAAAAGCTTAATAAATCGTATTTTATACGGATTTCAAATTCCGAGATCATTAATCTTAAAAAGGTCAAAAACTTTGATTTAAATTTTACGGGCACGATTTGTGTAAAGCTGTCAAACGGGACGGTCACTTACGTTTCAAGAAGATATGTTTCAAAAATCAAAGAAATATTGGGCGTATAAGAAAGGTTGGTCAATATGAAAAAAAGAATAATTTTAAGGGGTCTGGCAGGGATTCCTATTGGCATTTCAATAAGCTATTTGATTACAATTTTTTTGTCACTTGGCTTTGGAAAGGGAAGTTACTCTCCATGCGTGCCGGAGCTTGTAGATGTTGCCGGAAATGAGATAAATGCGGTTTTGATACAAATACTGTCCAGCATTATACTCGGAGCGGGGTTCGGAATGCTGTCATTAATATGGGAAATAGACAGTTGGGGAATTGTTAAGAGGACGGGAATATATTTTTTCGGCGCTTCGCTTATTATGCTGCCCACAGCTTACTTTACTTTTTGGATGGAGCACAGTGTTTCGGGATTTTTAGGGTACTTCGGTATATTTGCATTGATCTTTGCCGCAGTATGGATTATTCAATACACGACCGGTAAAAGGAATGTTAAAATACTGAACAACGGTTTACATAATAGCAATAAGGATTTGTGAAGGAACAGCTAAAAAATATTTTTTCCGAAAAAGCGATGAATGTATTTTAATAAAACTACTGAACGCAAAAAAGAAGCACAAATAAAAATATCATATCATGGAGCAGGAAATATGGCTATTCAGGTTGTCGCTTTTTTACAAGACAATTGTCTAAATGAATGATATAATAATTATAACGGCTTGTTGTAATATACGTGAAGCCTAAATCTGAAGGAAACGGATGGGAAAGTATACATGAAGAATTATACTCAGGTTTATGTAAAAAACAGTATGGAGGCAGCAAAAACATATTGTAAAGCATTTGGCGCAGAAATAACACTTGAAATGAAGGACGATAACGGAACCGCATATGAGCATTGTGAAATTTCGGTTAATGGCGAAGGTTTTTTAGCAATATCCGAAGCGCAAAATCCCTGTGATGTGGAATTTGTTCATAAAATGAAATGGGAAACAATGACATTTAATGTATTTGAGATGGGAACCGAAGAAAGCGTTCAAAGGGCGTTTGATGTTTTGAGCGATGGCGGTGTTGTTATTGAGTCAATTCATGAGGTGCCATGGAACAAATACTGCGCTACCGTTATTGATAAGTACGGCGTATGTTGGTGGATAGCTATTTAACGAACAAATCGCTATTTACTTTATGCGTAGAATGCGATAATATTTAATTTGCCGTATGGGTTAAATGAAAAAGACAAATCAGCGGTTAAAAAAGTGATGCAATCATACCTTTTTTGTAAATATCATAGGTCACACAGCTGTCCGTATACAGCTTTTCTGCGTTATTTCAGCTCAAACGCTATCTGATGCTATGGCTTGTTTGAAAATAGAGGAAATGACGGATTTTAGACTCCAAATGGTTAGCTTCAAGGAAAAAACGCAGTCCAACCGTCGTTTTATGAGGCTTTCTGACACAGAAGATGACCGTTTGGGGGCGAAAAGACGACGTTTACGATTTTTCAGACGAGCCCTAACATTCGTAGGTTAAATTGAATGTGACAATTTTTCATTTGATTTTTCAGTTTTAACGACCTCCTTTATGTTATTCTCCCCCAATTAACTCTTGAATTATTCTGCTTGTCCGGCTGCCTAAATACTTCGTCAGAAGCCCTTGAAATATGCGCATATTCCTGCGGTCTTCTTCCTTGTCTTTCCACAGCCCTTCGGCGCACAAATTCTTCAAGAGTTACTTGGGGGAGCAATAAAATAATAGTAATACGGCTGCGGAGCCGTTACTGTTATCATATCGGAGGTTGTTATTTTCTTCTGAAGCTTTTTATTCCACCGGCTTGGCCGGTGGTTTTTTGCACTGAAGCTACAATAAAGAAACAGCCGTTTAAGCGGCTGTTATAAATAAAATATTTACGACATTTTTAAGGCATGTGGAATATTTCAGCCGTTAAAGCGAACCGGAGAAGATAATCGGCTCAGCCTTTAGGTGCGGGTAATCGAATCAAATATCGTATCAGAATTTCTTTGCTTCTTTAAAATTTATCGTTTTTGTAAAGGAATTGTATATTATATCCTGACAGTCTTTGCCGAAAAAGGCGTATTCGCTTTGTGTGAGCAAAGGGATAAAGGCGGCCGTTTTAATAATCATTTTTTCCGCTTCGCAGAAAAGCGACGCACAGTCCTTTGCCGTTGCCGCATTTTCGGCTTTTGACAGTATTTCGTTAAAGGATGGATTGCCGTATCCGGAATAATTTCCGCTTCCTCCGGTCATGAAAGAGGAGAGGTATGAATACGGAGTGTTGGAGCTGCCGGAAATATCGGCAACAATAAAATCAAAATCTCCGCTTGTAAGAACCTTTTCATAATTTGACCGGGTCAATCTTTTAACATTACAGTAAAAATTCAGTTCAGACTGCCATTTCTGGGAAATATCCGAAATGTAATCATAGATAGTATCATCGTCCGGAGTGTATAAAGTAAGACCCGACCAAATCGTTTTATCTACCGAGCTTAACGCTTCATTTATGGCTTTGTCCGAAAGTGAAGGATCATATGGAAGAAGGCATTCTTCATTTATTATTTCACGGTAACTGTCATTTCCTATTTTTATTGCGGGAGGAATTATTCCTTTGGCTTTATTATAGCCTATGCTGTCTATATCTATTTGATCTCTTGGGATACCGTAAGCCAAAGCCTGTCTCAGATTTTCGTTTTTAAACGCTTTGCTTTTCGTATTAAAAAGTATTCCCCATATGCGATTTTCATTTTCACTGTATTCATAGCCCTTGTTTAAGAGCTGTACGGCCTGTGAGCCTGATGTTATGTATACATGACTGCGTTCTTCAAGAAAATTACGATAACTGTCCTCCTCCTCAATAAAAAAGTTTAGACCATGAGGAGAAATTTCTCCGTTCGGGCTGTTTTTAGTATTGGCGCGCATGATTATATTGTTGTTGTCCTTGCTCCATTGGTCATATGTCCATCTAAACATATAAAATGCTCCGTTTGAAGCAACTGTATCGGCATAAAGACCATATCTTCCGTTTGTGCTGTTGTAAAAATCTTCGTTACAGGGCATTGCGGGAGCGGTGGTAAGCATTGACGGGAAAGACGGATTGGGATAATCCAGAGTTATTATCAGATTGTAATCGTCTTGAGCATAAACTCCTAACAGAGACAGATCCGTGATTTCCCCCTTATTTATTTTTTCCGAGTTTTTTATGCAAAAAAAATCTCCGGCGGTCTTTGACTTGGTTGATGGTTTAAAAAGACGACGAAATGCAAAAACAAAATCCTTTGCGGTGCATTTTGCCTCAAATTCATCTCCGTCGTACCAATATACGTCATCGCGCAATTTGAAATTATAGGTAAGTCCGTCGTCACTTACGGTATAACTTTGTGCAACGGCATTTTGTATGGTCCCGTCATTGTCAGTTTTTAAAAGACCTTCGAACATATTTGAGATAATTTCGTAGGATGAACTGTCATTTGCCGTCTGGGGATCAAGGGTCCGAGGATTTGAGGCAATATCATACTTAAATATGTATCCGGTCCCGTCATTTTTTGAACAAGCCGGTAAAATAATAACGGATATTGACAAAAGAAGCGATAATGCCGATCTTTTTATTAATTTAAATTTCAATTTCGATTACTCTCCCTTGTCTGAGGCTTTTCTGCACATCGATAGTACGCTGATTCCTGCTTCCTTTGTATTTTAATTCAAGACTTCTCTGTTCCAGAATAAATTTACCGTCTATTATTATATCAAGCAATAAAAGAAAGTCTTTTACATAATTATTCTTATTGCACATTTCCATAAGCTGTTCAAAAGTATATCCGGTAAAGCACATCAGATGATAACCCGCTTCTTTAAGATGTTTAGCCAAATATGCGCATGGTTCGGGCTGGCAGAAGGGTTCGCCGCCAGAAAAGGTGACTCCTGCCGTCAGCTTGTTTTGTTTTATTTTTTCTATTATTTTATCGCAATCGGCATATCTGCCGCCTTCAAAATCATGAGTCTGAGGATTGTGGCAGCCCTTGCAGTGATGAGGGCAGCCCTGGGTAAAGACAGTAAAGCGAAAACCCGGCCCGTCCACAATCGAGTCGGCAACCAAGCCGGCGAGTTTTATTTTCATATGTTGACCGTTCCTTATGTTTTGATAGTATTAAGTATAGCTTTTTTAATGCCGTATGTCAATTACAAAATGGTTACAATTTTATTACATTTTTGCAAGAAGAGCATTCAAAGGAAAGGTGTTTCAGAATATGCAGCAATAGTGTAAACATGCGGATTATATATCATAGTTTTGTTACCGCTAAGGAAAAGCGCCGCCGAGCAGTATGTACAGCAAGGTTTTTGATGCGGCAGCGGCATGATCCGCTGAAAAGATGCGGGTCGGAGCTATTGTTATTGATCCTTACTTTACGTTTTACGCCGCAAAAAAAAGCGTATTCTTGGGGCATTCTGAAAAGCCGCAAATTGCACAATATCTGCTAACGGCGGACGTTGTCCATGCTAAAGAATGCCGATAGTTATCCCAAAGGGATAACTACTAAATACCATGGCATTTCTTTGTTTTTTTGAATTCTCCATGTTTTTAGCGCAGTTGAATAAATACCACGCATTTTTTTCATGCTCTCCTATTCTCATAAATATCATTATCCGTTCAAGAGCCGTCCGCATAGAAGTAAAGTCGGCGCAAGGCTCATGTCCTATGCTAATGAAATTTTAAAGTTGTGCGGATATTACAATTACAGCTATTGCCGGGAAATAATGGTGTCTTTAACATAATAAATCTAAAGTTGGCTTTAGGGTCAAGTAAAATTTCTTCAATAAATCTTAGTCTTTTATCAAAGAACAATGAAGCATTTAAAAAATGGGTTTAATCTCTTCGATCAGTATATGCCGATAAATGGTATAATGCGGGTTTGCGGACTTTAAAAATCAGAAAAACAAATCCGCAGACTCGCATTATACCACTGTTTATAAAATGCATATAAATTTTTCTTTACATCATTTTGTAGGTGTTATAGTGTTTAAATAACATTATATCTACATTTCAAGTTAATGTTTTTATAATAAATATCTATTCTCTTTTATCTGCGGTTACAATCAACGCTCTTGCCTTTCCCGCCACGGTACAAGCAAGAAACGCCGCAAGATTTGTTACGACAATGCAGGCTCCAGTAGGTACGGGCAGGTAAAAGGTTATTCCAAGTCCCACAACAAAGCAAACTATCGATATAATCACGGAAAAAACGGTTACGCCCCGGTAGCTTTTACATATACGCATTGCACTTAAGGAAGGAAAGATGACCAATCCGGAAATTAAGAGCGCACCCATAAGACGCATTCCCACCACTATTACAACCGCTGTCAGTAGGGCGATAAGCGCATTGTATATATCGGTTTTTATCCCTGTGGCTTTTGAGAAGCTTTCGTCAAAGGTAACGGCAAATATCTTATTGTAAAAGACAACATACAGAACTATTACGGCAAGAGATGATATCACGCTTAAAATAACATCCTCAGACTGCAAAGCCAGAATGCTTCCGAACATATAGCTGTTTACGTCTATGCTGACTTCAAATACGGATACTACTATCATTCCGATCGAAAGGGCACTGCATGAAATTACGGCAATGAGGGCATCGCCCTTGATTTTACTGTTGCGGTTCAATTTAAGCAGAAAAAACGCCGAGATTATAACAACGGGAATAGCCAATTGAAGAGGCGCAATATTCAGAGCGGCAGCCACCGCCAATGCCCCGTATCCTACATGGCTTAGTCCGTCGCCTATCATAGAATAACGTTTCAGCACAAGGCTTGCTCCCAACAGCGACGCACAAAGAGAAACAAGTATGCCCACAAACAAGGCTCTAAGTATAAAATCAAATGACAGCATTTCAACAAGAATATCCAATATTTTTTCCTCCGTCAATCATATTTTTATAAAAGCTTGTAGTCATGTATTCTTCGGTAGATCCGAAGAACGACGCTCCGGAGGACAAGTGCAAAACTTTACCCGCATGCTTTAAAGCATTTGTTATGTCATGAGAAATCATTATAACCGTTACATTATGGACCTTGTTGAGATGATTTATCAGGTCATACATTTCGGCGGTCACAACCGCGTCCAATCCGGTTACCGGCTCATCTAAAAGCAAAAGCTTGTCGGTGGCACAGAGTGCGCGGGCTATAAGGACGCGCTGCTGCTGTCCGCCGGAAAGATCACGGAAGCTTTTTTTTCGGATCTCATCAAAATGCAGATGCTGCATACATTTTTCGGCAGCTTTTTTTTGTGTTTTAGTATAAAACGGGAATATGCCGCCGGAGCCTAAGCAGCCTGACAATATCACTTCCCGTACCGTTGCGGGGAAGTCTTTTTGTATAATATTTTGCTGAGGAAGGTATCCGATCTGTTTCGGTGTTATTCCGTTAAAAAATATTTTTCCGGATGATGACTGCTTCAATCCCAGCAATCCTTTAACAAGAGTACTTTTTCCCGAACCGTTTTCGCCTAAAATAAGCATATAATCACCTTGCTCCAGGGAAAATGAAACGTTATTCAGGGCGGTTATTCCTTCGTATGACATTGTGAGGTTTTTACATTCAATTAAGCTCATTACTTCAGTCGTCCTTTTCAGATCTAAGTCCTTTTTTTAGATTTACAAGATTATTTTTCATCAAATCGAGATAGGTCACACCGCTTTCAAAATCATTTTTCGATATCGTATGACAGGAATGAAACAATAATGGTTCCGCATTTGTTTCAGAGGCGATCGTATCGGCTATTTTCCTCGCGCTGAATTCTATATAATATACGGCGGAAAGCTTGTTTTCCTTCAGCTTGTTTATCAAAAACATCATTGTTTTTGCGCTTACGTCCGAATCAGTGCTGCAACCGGGGAAAGCCGCGTAGTATTTCAGGCCGTAATCATCAAAAAGATATTTGAACGGAAACCTGTCACCGAAAATAAGCATATTGTTATCCGAATCATCTACAGCTTCTTTAAACCGGCGGTCCAAGTCGTCAAGCTCGGTAATATAGTCGTTCAGATTCTCGGTATAAAAATCTCTGTTGTCATTATCTAAGGAAATAATTGCATTTGCTATTTCCGATGATATTTTTTTCGAGTTTTTAAGAGAAGTCCATACATGTTCGTCGTATTCGGGCCCGTCATCTTCTTTGGTTTCAATTTTATTTTCCATTCCCTCCGTTTTTTCTTCCTCAACCGTTTCGACACATTCCATAAGCCTTATCACTTTTATATTGTCAGTGTCTATCGAATTCAATATAACATTTGACCAAACGTCTGATTCGCCTCCGGTACAGATAAAAATATCGCAGTTTTTTACGGATATTATATCCTGAGGCGTAGGTTCGTAGGAATGGCTTTCGCCGCCGGGAGTCACGAGCATCTGAACGGATACTTTGTCTTTTCCTATTTGCCTTGCAAAATCATATTGGGGAAAGATGGTAGTTACGATTTTAAGTTTATCTTCTTTTTGAGCCGCCTCGGGAGGCGAGCAAGCACAAATGCAAAAAAGTATCAGACATATCAGCGCATAAACGGAAATTATCTTCTTATTCATCGGCGCATTCCCCGCAAACTCCGTAGAGAACAGTTCTTGTGTTGTCAACGGTAAATTTATGATGCTCGGAAATATGTTTTTCCAGATCGGTCAGATAATCACATTTTAAATGTATAAGTTTTCCGCAGCATATACATTTTAAGTGAAAATGAAGATGACAATTTTTACTTTTATCAACGTATTGAAAACAGGCGCTTTTACCTTCCTCGCAGATATATTTTCTTACCTTTTTTTCTTCTATTAATTTGTCCAAAGCCCGGTATACAGTTGCTTTTCCCACATCAATGCTGTTTCTTTTAAGCCACAGCACTATCTCGTCAGCCGTCATATGAAAATTTTTGTTTTCAGTCAGACAATTCAGAACTTCGGTGCGCTGCTTGGTTTTATAGTATCTTTGTTCTTTTTCGTCACTCATTATAATTCTCCAATATGAAATTGATTTTCATTTTCATATTATATACGGTTTACGGAGCGTTGTCAATAGAATCTTGTAATATATTCGGTTACGGGAACATAAATATAGACAAGCGATACAGGAAAGGATGTTTTAATGTGGTCAGCGCCAGAATTTGCGACGGTAATGGAATATTGTCTTACCTTGGAAATATGGGAGGGATTATTGCGCGTTCAAAATTCCGTCTTGGAGATATTTATGAGATACGGCTCAGGACGGGACAGGCAATTGCACTCGAAACGGTAAGAGGAAGATTTATCGTTGATAAAATAGTATCATCGGACGATATAAGCGATTGTATGAGAAATTTTTGTCATTATTCCATTCATAGCTTCGAAAAAGAAATGCGGGACGGTTATATAACGCTTAAGGGCGGTCATAGAGCGGGATTCTGCGGGACCGCCGTTATGAGAAACAGCGTTTTCGAAAATATCAGAGATATAAGCAGTATCAATATAAGAATTGCACGCGAGGTTATCGGATGTGGAGAAGAGCTCAGGGATATTGTATTTGACGACAGTTTTAGGGGATTGTTGATTGCCGGAAAGCCTATGAGCGGAAAAACCACCGTTCTGAGGGATCTTTGCAGAATAATAGGGAATGACTTCAAGCTGGCGGTTATTGACAGCAGAGGAGAGATCGCCGCCGTTTACGGAGGTGTTCCGCAGAACAGCATAGGGCAGTTTACAGATGTGTTAAACGGTTACGGAAAATGTGAGGGAATAGAAATAGCCACACGCACATTATCTCCCGAGTTTATTGCATGCGATGAGATAACAGGCAACCCACAGAGCGCCAAGCTATGCCTTAACAGCGGGGTAAAAATGATATTCACCATACATTGCGGATCATTAAAGCAAGCAATGGAGTCAAATATCGCGTCAACGGGAGCAATCAGTCATATCGCTTTTTTAGGAGGGAAAACAGGACAGGTTACCAAAACCGTAACCATATAATCCATTTGTTTTTAAGTAATGCTTTACAAAAGGCTAAAGGCTATATATACTTGCTTTTTCTGATATTTATAAATATGACTATATATAAATCATTTTGCCTATAAAATGCACAACGATAATGAGGCGGTTTTACAAAATTTGTTCAATTTAATCGGGGGGCTTATTATGAATATATTTTGTTCGGTTACGGCAGCTGTCTTAGGCGCTGCTGCCGGTATTTATTTTTCCAGGCAGCTTAAGGAAAGAGAAAGAATAATGACGGCCGCCATTCTTCTTATAAAAGAGCTTGAGGTGCAAATACGCTATACAAATGCTGAAATCGGTGATATGCTCAGGAATTCCGCCGATAACGAGGCATATCAAAAGCTTTTATTTGTTACAGAATGCAGGAAAATAGAGGAAAAGGGAAATTTTCACAACATCTGGAGCGAGGGAGTAAAAAGACAGGCGTATATTACCGAAAGAGACCGGGAGTTGCTTATTGCTCTTGGCGAAAGATTGGGCGAAACGGATGCGGAGGGGCAACTTTCTTTTCTGGAAATGACTGAGGAAATGATAAAGGGACAACAGCAGCAGGCCGAATCGGATTATAAGAATAAAGGAAAGATGTACAGATCTGTAGGGATATTATGCGGACTTGCAATGGGAATTATGGTTTTATAAAAAATTTATCAGCGGCGGGAGGAGCATTCAATGGATGTGGATTTAATATTTCAAATTGCTGCCATAGGAATAGTGGTTGCAGTTCTTAATATGCTTTTGCAGCGCTCAGGACGCGAGGAACAGGCAATGATGACTACTATTGCCGGACTTATCGTCGTACTTATGATGATTATAACTCAGATAAGCACATTGTTCGAAACTATTAAGGAAGTATTTAATTTATATTAAAAGGAAAGACGGATGAATATTGTTATAATTGCTTCGGTTGCTTTAGTTGCAGCCGTACTGTCAATCGTTCTGAAACAGTATAAGCCGGAATATTCGCTTTTTATCTCTATAGGAACGGGTATTCTGATTTTTATATCAGTAATAGCAGTTATTGAGCCGGTCATTTCGTATATTGGGGAGCTTACCGAAAACGCGGGGCTCGACGGGATTTACGGTGAGGTGCTTATAAAAGCGCTGGCTGTTTGTTATATAACTCAGCTTGCATGCGACTGCTGCAAGGATGCCGGTGAAAGCGCCATAGCCGGAAAGCTGAATCTGGCGGGAAAGCTGGCCATTCTTATCATCTCGCTTCCAATGTTCAAAAGTTTGACGGAAATAGTAACAGGCCTTATCGATAACTGACACAAAATCCGACCGGACACAGAAAAATACATAAAGAGGACGTATGAATATTAAAGATTTTATAAAGACAGCTATGATCATAATCGTTGCCTTTTGCATATTTGACATAAATATATCCGCTGAGGAAAATTATGATTTTGGTCAAATAGATATTGAAAAAGCTCTTCCGGATAATGCAGAAAACGAACTGGAGCAGCTCGGGGTTTCAACGGATAACGGAGGAAGCAATCTGGATTTGGGAAATGTCTTTAGCAGAATATGGGATATGATCTGTGAAAGTATTCCTAAGCCGGTATCCATGCTTATATCCGTTGTTGGAGTCGTTTTGCTCTGTACCGTAATTCAGTCCATGCATCAGGGAGAAAGCGAGCTGTCCGCGACATTCAATACAATAGGGGTATTAGCATGCTCCGGAATAATCTGTACAAGCTTCGGAACAATTATTTCCAGTTCAAGTACGGCGATAGAGGGTCTGGGAGCATTTCTTTCCGTATATATCCCGGCGTTCGCGGGTATAATGGCCGCTAACGGTCAGACGGCAACCGCCGCAGCCTATAACGGAATCATCACAGTTGCGGTTCAGATTTTTTCCCAGATTTTTACCTTTGTTATTTTTCCTTTGGTGAACTGCATCATGGGAATTTCAATTGCCGGAGCAGTTAATCCCGATTTAAAGATCAACAATATTGCGGAGATGGTGAGAAAAATAATAAATTGGGGCTTGGCGTTTATCATGACAGTTTTTGCGGGAATATTATCGGTCCAAAGCTTTGTCGGCGCCGCAGCCGACAGTGTTTCTATGAAGGCGGCGAAATTTACCGTATCCGGGACAGTTCCCATTGTCGGCGGGGCTGTTTCAGACGCTCTTCTCACCGTTAAAGGAAGCATAGGCGTCATTAAAGCTTCAACCGGGGGTTACGGTATAATCGCATCGGCAGCCGTTATGCTTCCAGCTCTCATTACACTGTTTTTATTCCGTATAATTTTCACCATATCGGCATCCGTCAGCGATATGTTCGGTATATCGAGAATAACGGCGGTTTTAAAAAGCGGAGAAAACATATTGTCTATAATCATTGCCATGATGGTTTGTTTTTGGGCCGTAGCAATCGTATCTACGGCGCTTATGCTGGTTATAGGCGGTGGGGGAATATGAAAGAGACTATTCTCGGAATAGCTTTGGTTGCTATAGCTACGGGTTTGTTCAAGCTTATTTGTCCGGAAAACGGTTTTAAAAAACAGATAGCTTTTTTAGTTTCAGCGTTTTTTCTTCTTAGCTGCGCGTCAATGTTAAAAAATAATAATTTCAATTTTTCGGATATTTCCGACAGTTTAAGGCACGAAGGAGCTTATGTGGATTTTTCGGAAGAGGCTTACAGAATGACCAAGAATGAAATAGCGGCCAAGCTTTCGGAAAATATTGAGGCAATGCTTAAAGAAAATGAAATTTCCTGTGACGAAATTCGTGTAGTTATTGATATTTCGTCCTCCCTCAGCATATCTATTAAGCAGGTACGGCTTGCCTTTTCTTCGGAACATTCGGAAGACGCGGCTGCCGCCGAGGAGCTGGTGAAGAAGGAGGTTGGGGATGAAATTGAGGTTATAATCGAAATTCGGGGATATTGAAAGGAAATGAAATGGAAAAGCTTACGGGAATATTTAAAAGTGAAAAGGGAATAAAAATTATTTTTGCAGCCGGAATCGCCTTAATCATAATAATATTTCTGTTCAGCCTTTCAGACGGCGGAAGTAAAACCCGGGAATCCGCCGGCAGCGAAAACGAAAACGTTCTGTCGGAAATAGAAATGTATGAACGTAAGCTGGAACAACGGCTTACCGAAATTATCGGAGAAATTCAAGGCACTTCGGATATTCATATTATGATAACCCTTGAAAAGACCGAGGAGAATTTATACGGAGGTAAAACATCCGATATTTCCGCTACTATCACTCCAAGGGTAAAGGGTGCGGTAATAGTCTGCAAAGGCAGCGAAAATGCGGTTATCAGACAAAAGGTAGTCGATGCAGCCTGCAAGGCCCTGGGGGTGAGCGCAGCCAGAATATGCGTTACATATTAAAAAGAAATTTTTCGCTGTGATCACTTAAAGGCTTTGCACTTTCGTTAGATCAAACGGGCATAGCCCAATAATAGAGAAAAGGAGTCAAATATCATGAAAAGAAGAAGACTAAATCTTATTATCGGCAAGAAGCAAATAATTATAGTCGGTTTAACGCTTATTTTAGGCGTGGCGGTTTACATCAATTTCCTTGTCGGTTCAAACGTTACCTCAGATACACCTGTTTCAAAGGACAGCAATACGCAAAACGCGGGCAACTACGGGGATCAGCAGTTCGTTTCTTCTTCAAATGCCGAAAAGAAGCCCAATGAAGCGGTAGGAAACACAAACGGCGATAAAAAAATACCTACCGGAGGCAGTCTTGACGAATATTTTGCACAGGCAAGATTGGATAAACAGGAGAGCCGCGCGGAAGCAATCGAAGTATTACAGACGATTTACGCAGGCGGAGATTCTACGGATACCGAACTCGCGGTAATGGCTCAAAATGCGGCTGCCATAAGCGGGTATATAGAGAGCGAAAACAAGATAGAAAGCGTATTAAAGGCTCAGGGCTTCGAGGACGCATTATGTTATCTTTCGGAAAACGGTGCAAGCGTTATTGTCAAGACCGACGGTTTAAGTACGGCACAGGCTGCTCAAATAAAGAGCGCGTTGTTGTCGGAGGTGGATATACCTAAGGAAAAAATAACTATCCTCGAGATAAAGTAAAAAACAGAATAAAAACAGACTGCTCAATCGATATGAGCGGTCTTTTTTTATTGGATATCAATATATGATTTAAAATTTCTTTTTTGCCATTTTACAAAGTATGACAAGAATACAGATCAAGAATTTATTACCGGAAGAACGAATCTTCATGTTTAGGTTTTATAGGTTCCCGTATATCTTAACGATCGGTAGAGCATCGGGAAATGTCAGTCAGCCATAAGTAACGGCTCCCATATGGTATATTCAGTTTTCATTATGAAAGTAATTCCGGAAGCGGCGCGCCGTTATTGATATAAACCGATGATATTTCGCAAAAACAGATATCAGGAATTCGGGCTTTATTTAAATTCCTACAAAATAACAGCTTGAATTTTAAATATGTACAATGAAACGAAATCCTTATAAGAAAGTTTGTGCAAGTTGACGGAAATATAAGCGCGGGCGTTATAGAAAGCCAAAGTAATATCCATATGAGGATTCGGGCAAAATTGATTTAACGAAAAAGAGTTGTTTATTTTTGATTTTTGTGGTATAATGTATCCATAATTGGCTTAATACGGTTAATTGCGCATTCCGGTATGTCTTCGACATATATGTGCATATATGCGTTCCGGAGTGAACAAATTGTGTTTAATAAACGGAGGGGATGTAATGGAAAAGAAGGTTTCTTCTTCAACCGGCAATCTTAAGGTATCAAACGATGTTATAGTTAAAATAGCAGAGCTTGCAGCAGCGGAAATCTCGGGAGTTGCTACGGAAAACGGACGTCTTATGACGTCAAAATCCTGCGCGGGTATCGCATCGTTTTTCAGTTCTCCGGTTCAGGCGTCGGTTTCCAAGGAGGCCGCGGTAATAAATGTTTCAATAATCACCGAACAGGGATTTAAAGCCGTAAACGTTGCGTCGTCGGTTCAGGAAAGCGTTAAATCAGCCGTTCAGAATATGACGGGAATACCGGTTTCCAAGGTGAATATCAATGTGGTCGGTATTATGCTTTCAAAATAGACTTGGTCATTTTGATCGTCACATTGATATGTGATATTCGGGAATGTTTTTGTTTTATATTACGGATTTTGACTTGGAATCCGTTAAATTATTTTTTTGGAGTTTAAAATGACAAAACACGAAATACGTGAAGCGGCCTTTATCGTTCTGTATCAAATGGAGCTTACGGGACAGGAAGCGGCGGAAATAGCCGATTGTACATCGGAGGCTTTTGATATGCCTGTAAATAAAGCCGTGCTCTCCTTGGCAGATAAGGTATGGAGCAAGCGGACTGAGTTGGATGATATAATCGGCAGATACAGTCCTTCAAGAACAGTGGCGAGAATTTCAAAGATCAATCTTACTATACTCCGCATTGCAGTTTATGAGCTTGTTTTTGAGGAAAAGGTGCCGCCTAAGGTAGCTATAAACGAGGCAATAGAGTTGTCAAAGGCTTATGCGGAGCATAATGACAGGGTATTTATAAACGGGGTGCTGAACTCATGCTACAAGGATTCGGGAAAATAATATGGAGCTTATTGTAACCGTATCGCAGATTAACAGACGTCTTTCACTTTTGTTAAAGGGAGATAAACAGATTCAAAATATTTCCGTAAAGGGAGAGATATCTAATTTTAAAGATCATTTTCAATCGGGTCATTTGTACTTTACATTAAAGGAAGGCAACGCCTCGATCAAAGCAGTTATGTTCCGCAGTTATGCGGAAAAACTCGGTTTTTTACCCGAAAACGGAATGAATGTCATTGTATCGGGTTCGGTTCAGTTTTACGAGCGTGACGGTATATGTCAGTTGTATGCCGCCCGAATAGAACGTGATGAAGGTATCGGAGACGATGCTTTATCGTTTGAGCAGCTAAAAGAAAAGCTTTCCAAGGAAGGATTGTTTTCACAAAAGAGACCTATTCCTCCCGTTCCTAGGTCGATATGCATAATCACTTCAGAGACGGGTGCGGCGATTCAGGATATTTTAAATGTCTTATCAAGAAGATATCCTTTTGTAAAAATAAAGCTTGTTCCCGTTCTTGTTCAGGGGATCGACGCTCCGGCATCCATTTCAAGGGGGTTGGAAACCGCTCAGAAAAGCGGATGCGATCTTATTATTTTCGGAAGAGGCGGAGGTTCTTCAGAGGATCTTTCTGCATTCAATACCGAGATTGTGGCAAGATCGGTTTATAACAGCAGGATACCTACCATTTCCGCCGTCGGACATGAGACGGATTTTACGATCAGTGATTTCACCGCCGATAAAAGGGCGCCTACGCCAAGTGCAGCAGCGGAAATTGCCGTTCCGGATATAAATGAAATATTTAGGGAGGTCACCGCATTAAAAAACGGTATAGGCGAAAAGGTCAGATCAAGAATATCGGATTTGCAGACAAAGGTAGACACTTCTGCGGCTTTGATCTCTCATTTAAATCCTAAAGCAAGGATCGATGAAAAGGAGAGAACGGTCAGTATAAGTTTTTCGCTGATAAAAAAGGAATTTTCCGCCTTAATATCGGCAAAGGAATCACAGTTAAGAAACGTCACGGATCTTATAACTGCTTTTGATCCGCTTAAAACCCTCGAAAGAGGATATTCGCTCGTTTATAAGAACGGTATTATAATCACCTCTGTCGCCGACTTAAAGGGCGGAGACGTATTTACAGTCAAAATGTCGGACGGTGAGTTTGAAGCGGTCGTATCTGCTGACGGACGTAAATAAGCGGATCAGTTCAATAAAATACGCGAACGGTTTATGTTATGAAATAAAAATGCTATTTAAATAATGGAAGAGGTGCGCTATGACTTTCGAAGAGGCATTGAAAAGGCTCAATGAAATATCAGGGCTTATGGAAAATCCGGATATCACTTTGAAGAATGCGGTGGAGCTTTATTCAGAAGCAAATAAGTTAGTGGATATTTGCAATAAGAACATACAGGAAGCAAGGATCTCTTTGGAGAAAATAGAAGAATGACATTTGACGAAAGACTTTTATATTACCAAGATATCACAGAGAAGCAGATAAAAAAATATATGGACTTTTCGCAAGAGAAGCAAGAACGTTTGTTTCAGGCTATGCGTTACAGCACAAACGCAGGAGGAAAAAGGATACGCCCGGTTCTGGCGCTGGAATTCGGCAGGGTTTGCGGAGGGAGTATCGATGCGGCTTTGCCGGCAGCCTGCGCTATTGAGATGATGCATACCTTTTCCCTGATCCATGATGATTTGCCGTGTATGGACAACGACGATATCAGAAGGGGAAGAGCCAGCTGTCACAGGGCTTTTGACGAGGCCACCGCATTATTGGCGGGAGATGCGCTGGAAATGTATCCGTTTGAAATACTGACCGATTGTACAAATTATGGAGTAAAGGCCGAAAACGTTATTGAAATGATCAGGCTCTTGGCTGAATACGCGGGTCATAAGGGAATGATAGGCGGTCAGCAGATCGATACTCAGTTTGTAAACTGCGTGTTCAGCGAGGACGATTTACTGGAAATGTACAGACTTAAAACCTCCAGGCTTCTTCAAGCGGCAGCCTGTATGGGATGTCTGTCGGCCGGAGCTGATATACAATATGTTCAAAGAGCTTATGAATACGGCGACAGGCTTGGTCTGGCTTTTCAGATAGTCGACGATATACTTGATATATGCGGAAATGAGGCCGAAGTCGGGAAGCCCGTAGGCAGCGATGAGAAAAAAAACAAAATGACGTTTGCCGCAGTCGCCGGAATAAGCGCCGCAAAAGAAAAAGCCAGGCAATTGACCGACGAGGCATTTGATTTGCTTAACGGGTTTGAAGACAGCGGATTTTTAAAACAGCTTACGTTAAAACTCCTGAACAGAAATAAGTAGGTGAAATTTTGAAAGAATATTTGAATGTAGCTATTATAGTTTCCCTTTTGAGCTGGGCCGCTGCTCAGCTTATTAAGGCTGTGCTTTATGCGGTTAAATACAAAACCTTTAAGCTAGAAAGACTTTTTGGTTCGGGAGGAATGCCTTCGTCCCATTCATCCACAGTCTGTGCTCTGGTCATAACCGTATACCGTATGGAAGGGATCAATTCAGCCGCTTTCGGTCTGGCTATGATACTTGCAATGATAACAATGTATGACGCTACGGGAGTAAGACGTGCGGCAGGTCTTCATGCCAAGCAGATAAACAGGCTTCGCCATATTGTTGAAGAGCTTGACGAGGATGCTCTTGATAATATCGATGAAAAGGTCGACGAGGGAGAGGCGGACGATCCGGAGGAAACCAAGGAGCTTAAGGAATTTCTGGGTCATACTCCTTTAGAAGTTATCTTCGGAGCGCTTCTGGGTATTCTTATTGCAGTTATTTTTCCCACCGATTATTTTATGTAACGGCAATGATACGATTTTAAACGTCTTATTGTAGCCGTTTTATAATATGCAGCAACGTTAGGGGCGTAAGATTTTGATTTTATCTTCAAGAATTTCTCCGGATATGATAAAAAAGCTGTCTTTGGGCGAAATGGAGCAGCTTTGTTCGGAATTGAGATCTTATATAATAGAGGTTGTTTACGGTACGGGCGGACATCTTGCTTCAAGTCTCGGAACCGTAGAGCTTTGTGTTGCCCTTCACAGAGTTTTTTCCACTCCGGATGACAAAATCGTTTTTGATGTGGGTCATCAGGCCTATGCTCATAAAATCATTACCGGCAGATATAAGGATTTCCGCAGGCTGCGCACCGAAAACGGGATTTCCGGTTTTCCGCGTCCGGACGAATCCTTACATGACGCTTTTATTGCAGGTCATGCCAGCACCTCCATTTCGGCAGCTCTCGGTATTGCAAAGGCTATGGAGATAAAAGGCGAAAAAAACTATGTTATTTCCGTTATAGGAGACGGAGCGCTTACGGGAGGAGAAGCGTATGAGGGGCTTAATAACGCAAGCAAGCTAAAAAGAAATTTTATTGTAATTCTTAATGACAATGAAATGTCCATATCAAAAAATTCCGGTGCAGTCGCGTCATATCTTTCCCAGATGCGTTCCTCCACAAAATATTATGAGACCAAGAAACGCGTCAAGGACGCACTTTCAAAGTCCGCGATCGGCCGTGAGCTTTCAAAATCTGTAAGCGGTACAAAGGAGCTTGTTAAATTCGCTATATTTCAAAGCAATATCTTTGAAAATCTCGGTTATAAATATTTAGGCCCCATCGACGGCAATGACCTGGCGGAAACAATAGATACCCTTAATGTGGCCAAGCAGCTTCAGGAGCCTTGCATAATCCACATCAAAACAAAAAAAGGAAAGGGCTATCTTCCGGCAGAACAGAACTCGGGTGAGTATCACGGACTTTCGAAGCGACAGGCAATTGTCAAATGTACCGAAAAAAAGGAAAGTTATTCGGAGATCGCGGGAAAATATTTACTGGAGCTGGCGGATAAGGACGAAAGGATATGCGGTGTTACCGCCGCAATGAAATATGCCACCGGACTTCAGTTTTTCGCAAAAAAATATAAATCAAGGTTTTTTGACGTAGGAATAGCAGAGGAGCATGCGGTTACTTTTGCCGGAGGATTGGCTTCTCAGGGGATGATCCCCGTCTTTTGTGTTTATTCGACTTTTTTACAGCGTTGCTATGATCAGATATTACATGATCTTGCAATAGAAGGGGAGCATGCCGTTCTGGCTATTGACAGAGCCGGTTTTGTGGGAGAGGACGGAGAGACGCACCAGGGCCTGTTTGATGTTTCGATGCTTTCAAGTATTCCGGGAATAGAGATTTTTTCCCCCTCCAATGAATCAGAGCTTAAGAGTTCTTTTTATAAGGCTTTCTATAAATGTAAAGGAATTGCGGCGGTTCGTTATCCTAAGGGAGACGCGGTTATGGGATACAGTGCGGATAACGATTATTATCTGAAGCATTGTAAAAATAACGGAAAGGCGCTTATAATCACTTACGGACGGATATCACGGTATGCTTTTGAGGCGGCTGAAAAAACGGATGCGGATGTTCTACAGATGGTAAAAATCTTTCCGATTGTGGAAAAATCTGTTGAAATTGCGGAAAAATACAAAAAAATCGTTTTTTTCGAGGAGGGTATCCAATCGGGCGGAATAGGCGAGAAATTCGGCATGGAGCTTTTAAAATCCGGATGGCGGGGAAAGTATGAAATAAAAGCTGTTTTTAATAAATTTGTCAGCTACAGTGATACGGATAAACAGCTGGCAGAGTACGAACTTGATAAAAATGGTATTATTAAGATCATGGGTGAGATAATTGGGGAGAATTGATTCGGAGTTGGTAAAAAGATCGTTTATCGGAAGCAGAAATTCCGCTCAGCAAATAATAAAAAACGGTATAGTTTTTGTAAACGGGAAAAAAACGGAAAAACCGTCCCTTTTAATAAATGAGGGCGACGTTATAGAAATAAGAGGCGAGCTTCCCAGGTATGTGGGGAGGGGCGGATTAAAGCTCGAAGGAGCGATAGACGCCTTCGGTATAGATCTAAATGGCAAAATCTGCATAGACGTCGGCGCTTCGACGGGCGGGTTTACCGACTGTATGCTTCAAAACGGAGCAAAGCGTGTTTATGCGGTCGACGTTGGGAGCGGGCAGCTCGATAAAACTCTCAGAGAAGACAGCAGGGTTATTTCTCTGGAAAAAACAGATATCAGGTCGGCTTACGGATCGATCGGTGAAAAGGCTGATTTCATAAGCGCGGATGTTTCTTTTATTTCACTTCGGTTAGTGATCCCGGAGATCAAAAAGCTTTTAAAAAGCGGAGGAAGCGCGGTTGCGCTTATAAAACCTCAGTTCGAGGTAGGAAAAGACGGTTTGGGAAAAAACGGTATAGTTAAAAAGGCCTCCTTAAGAGAAAAGGCCGTAAAGGATATATCCTTTTTTTCTTCTTCGTCAGGTTTCAGGGTAAACGGAGTAATTGAATCTCCTATTACGGGAGGAGACGGAAATATTGAGTATCTGATACATCTTTTGCTTTGAGGTTGATATGAAAATTTTTATTTGCGCTAATCTTAACAAGGAAAAAACCAGAAGTATTTTTCCCGAGGTCGTCAGGACGCTTAAAGCCTATGATATGATACTTTTTGTCGAGGGCAGATTCAGAAATATATGCGACAGTATAAGTATTACCGGAATAGTTTTCGGAACATGGCAGAAAAATGCTTCGGAATGCGATATGTTCATTACGATAGGCGGAGACGGAACCATACTTAGATGGGGAAAAAAGGCTGCGGAATACGGAAAGCCGCTTTTAGGCGTAAATACCGGCAGGCTCGGATTTATGGCCACGCTTGAAAAGGACGGCTTGTCAAAGCTATCAGTGTTGAGCAAGGGCAGCTATAAGTTAAGCTCACGGATGATGCTTGATGTTGTCATAAATAAGGGTGAGGATAAAAAGAAATTTTCGGCTCTTAACGACGTTGTTTTATATAAGGGAAATACGTCAAAGCTTCCGGAATATCTTGTCTTCAGCGGAGACACCGAGGTTACAAGAGTTCGCGCAGACGGGCTGATAATAAGTACTCCTACGGGCTCTACGGCTTATTCGCTTTCCGCAGGCGGACCTATAATAGATCCTAAGCTGCTTTGTTTTGAGGTTACCGCATTATCGCCGCACACACTTTTTAACAGGACAATGATATTTTCTGTTGACGAACCTTTAAAGTCGGGATATGTAGCTTATGAGAACAGCAACGTATACGTATCTGTGGACGGAGGAGAGCCTATAGAATTACTTCCGGACGATACGGTACAGATAAGAAAATCCAAGCTTAGTTTACAGTTGATAGATATTGACGGAGTAAGCTTTTACAGCTCCGTTCACAATAAGCTTATGAAGCCTTTGAAATAAGGAACGGCGTTTATGAATGCTTTATGAATTTAATATTGCACAGGCGTAGGAACCGAGTAAAATGAAAGGACGCTTAGAGGTAATATGAAAAGGAAAAGACAGTCGGAAATCCTGTCGATAATAAAGGAGCAGACGATCGAAAATCAGGAAATGCTCATAAAAGCATTGGCAAAGCGCGGATATACCGTTACTCAGGCTACCGTATCACGGGATATAAACGAGCTTCATATCGAAAAAAATATTAACGAAGACGGTATAGGCTGTTATTCTCAGGTCAGTGACAAGAAAAATTATGATAATATTTTTCAGCACTCTATAGTCAGCGTTGATTACGCAATGAACATAGTTTGTCTTAAATGCCGCTCAGGCCTTGCAAATGCGGCTTGCGCCACCTTTGACATACTTTACCCCGATCATGTAGTAGGGACTATTGCGGGAGACGATACGGTTTTTATTTTGGTAAGAAGCGAGACGGAAGCAAAGGAGCTTTGTGAGAAGTTTAGGAAAATGGTGTAGAATAATATTTTGCAGCGATAAAATCAAGGAAGGGAGTGAAATAGTTTGCTTAAGGAGCTTAGTATAGAAAATCTCGCGGTGATAGAAAAGGCGGCTATTTCATTTTGCAGCAGGCTTAATGTTTTTTCCGGTGAGACCGGCGCGGGAAAAAGTATATTGATCGGCGGCATAAACGCCGTATTGGGCGGAAGGACCGGACGCGATATTGTCAGAACGGGAGAAAGTAAAGCCGTTGTTACGGCTTTGTTTGACGACATACCGGAAAGCGTGAAAAAAAAGCTTGGTGAAAACGGTTATTCGTATGACGGCGAGCTTTTGCTTCAGCGTGAAATATTAAGCGACGGGAAAAGCACCGCGAGAATCAACGGAAAGATAACGACCGCGGCGGTACTTAAGGAAATTGCTTCGGAGCTTATAGACATTCACGGTCAGCACGATACGGCTATACTGATGAGCACGGATAACCAGCGGCAGATACTTGACAGCTATGGCGGGCTTGAGGACATCCTGACGGATTACAGAGCTGTTTTTAAAGAATTTTCACATATAAGCAAGGAAGTAAAAGCTCTTCAAAAAAAGATCGAGGAGAGGGAAGACAAAATTGCCGAGCTTATTGAGAAAATCGAAGATGTCGAAGGGTATAAGATCAAGGCGGGAGAGGAAAAAGAGGTTTCGGAAAGGCTGGAAAAGGCCAGAGGCTTTGAAGCATTTCAAAGAGCCGTATCAGAGGCTTATGACAGTATTTGCGGGTACGACGAGGGCAACAGTGCGATAAGTCTTCTAAGAAATGCTGTCAAGGAGTTGAGCAGGATCGTCAGGGCAGATGATGAAAAGGACGATATGGCCCAGCTGCTCCAAAGGCTTAATACGATATTGATAGACGCCGAAGATATCGGTTCGGAGCTTGCGCATTTTATAAGCGATGAATACAGCAGAGAAAGTCTATCCGAGCTTGAGACACGAATGAGCGATCTGCTTCTCCTTAAACGGCGTTACAGAATGGATACCGATCAGCTGATAGACGAGGTTAAAGCATGGAAGAAGGAACTTGAAGAGCTCAAGGGCAGTGACGATATACTTGAGGAGCTTGTCGAAAAGCGAAGAAAGCTGGCTGCCGAAGTCAAATCCAGGGCGGGTGAGATAAGCGATCTTAGAAGAAAAGCTGCGGACAGGCTTGTAAAGGAAATAACCAGCGAATTGATCTTCCTGGATATGCCTAACGTGCAATTTGTTTTTGATTTTCAGAAAGATAAGATCTCAGTTACAGGCATGGATAAAATCGAAATGCTTATTTCCGTAAACAAAGGTGAGGAACCTAAGCCGATGAATAAGATAGCCTCCGGAGGAGAGCTTTCAAGGATCATGCTTGCGGTAAAAAACGTTCTTGCATCGGCGGATAATGTCCCCACAATGATTTTTGATGAGATCGATACGGGAATAAGCGGAAGAGCGGCGCATAAGGTGGGAATCAAGCTTTCGGAAATAGCCGAAAAAAGGCAGGTGCTATGTGTTACTCATCTGGCTCAGATAGCGGCTATGGGCGACAGGCATTTGCTGATAGAAAAAAGAAGCGATGAGAAAAGAACATACACCGATGTTCATGCTCTCGATTACGAGGAGAGAAAACATGAGATAGCAAGAATAATTTCTGGAGAATCAGACAATGAAATTACTCTCAGAAGCGCCGAAGAGCTGTTGAAAAGGGATAAAAATTTATAGAAGGTCTCCGGCTGTTTTTATATTTTATGATTTTTGTTCCGTCGGTCGGCTTCCGCTGCATCAAAATAAAATCGGACGGCCTTTTTAAAATACGGTTTTCGTGTGGGATCATAAACAAAGGTTTTATGACCGGAATATGTTTTTATAAACGGAATCAGCCGGTTTGTGCCGAACCGGAGAAAAGCTTAAGTTAAAACAGGGATTGTTATATGAAATATAAAATGAAATTAGGTATATGGAATTCGGTATTCTGCGTTCCTTCCGTTGTTGCGGACAATTATCTGAAGCTGGCAAGAGGAAGCGATATCAAGGTACTGCTTTTTCTTTTAAGAAATTCCGACGAGTATATAAGCAGTGAAATAATTGCCGATAAGCTCGGACTGTCTGCGGAACAGGTAGACGAAAGCATCGTTTTTTGGAAGGATAGGGAAATAATAGGGGTTGACGATTCGGGGGAAGCAACCCCACTGCAAAAATACAGAAAAACAGGGGATGAAGACGTAAATACGCAAACGGAAAATAAGGCGGCTGTTCCGCAAATAAAGCCTGTTGCGGAAAGTCTTGTAAGAAAAATCAACCTGGAACGGACTCCGGATTTTCCTCCTGCCGAAATCGCCAAGACTATTCGTAACAACGATAAAGCGGATTATTTGTTCAAGCATTGTGAAATTCTTTACGGACGTCCTCTTAATCATAACGAACAAAGGACGTTAATGATCATACTTGAGGATGCGTGTTTACCGGTAGAGTCCGCTTTAATGCTTGTTGACTACTGTTTTTCCATTAATAAAGCCACTCCCGCTTATATGAGAGCAATGGCGCTGGAATGGTCGGAATCCGAGATCAATACGATAGATAAGGCTGAACGGAGAGTAGAGGAGCTCAAGAAATCCGACAGCGCTATAGGACGGTTCAAAAGCATGTTTGAAATAAACTCCGCCTTTTCGAAACAACAAAGGGAAATGATCGGCAAATGGGTAAACATTTACGGATTTGACGACGAGATGATAAACGAAGCCTATCAGATCACTCTTAACGGAGCAGGCCGGCTCTCCTTCCCCTATATGAACAAGATCCTCGAAGGCTGGCACAGCAAGGGTTATAAAAATGTCGGGCAAATAGGCATGGACAAAAAACCAAAAAAGAGCAAAAAAGGTGAAAAGGGTGAAAACGCTTCTCTTGATATTACAAAAATCGAACAGTTTATGACTGATAAGTATAAGAAAACCGGAGGAAGCGCATGAGCTATCTGAAAAAATATTATGTTGCGGCCGAGGAACGTATCAATGAACGGAGGAATCGAAATAAAGAAATACATAGGGAAAATATCCGTATCGCCGAAGAAAAAATTCCAGAAATCAAGGAGCTGAGGAAACGGCTCTCAGCCGGAGGAGCAAAGCTTTCGACAATACTGATATCCGGAGGCGACGCCAAAAAAAAGGTCAGGGAGATAGCCGCCGAAAATATGGAGGTCAATCGAAGAATCAGAGAACTGCTGATCTTAAACGGTTACAAGGATAATTTTATCGATCCTGTATACAGCTGTGGAAAATGCAAGGACACGGGAATATACAATAACAAAAGATGTTCTTGTTTTATGAACGAGGTGGAAAGACTTCAGTGCGCCGAGCTAAGCCGTTCATCAGCAATGAACCTTTGTTCTTTCGAGGACTTCGATCTGTCTCTGTATCCGGAGAGGACGGATGAAAACAGTAATAAAAGCATACGTAGTATTATGACCGATATCTATTCTTTTTGTATCGGGTATGCGAGAGATTTTCATCTTCCTCAAAAGGGAATCCTTATGTACGGAGGTACCGGACTCGGAAAGACGCATTTGTCCCTCGCCGTAGGCAACGAGATAATCAAAGGCGGATACAGCGTGATTTACGGGTCGTCTCCCGATTTATTCCGAAGGATAGAAAAGGAGCATTTCGGGAACGCTGGCGATGCGGATACGGCACAGCTTCTTCAGGACTGCGATCTTTTGATAATGGATGACCTTGGCGCAGAGTTCGAGTCAAAATTCAATCAGTCGGCGCTTTATAATTTGCTTAACACCAGAATGAATACCGGAAAACCTGTTATAGTAAGCACTAATTGCACTATATCCGAGCTTCAGGAAAGGTACGGGGGCAGAATCCTTTCACGTCTTCTTACAATGGAGGTCCTTCCATTTTGCGGAGACGATATACGTATGATAAAGAGATTTTCAGATTGATCTTATAAGGATTGACAACAGATCGTATTTATAACAAGCTGTTACTGATATATCCTTGATCGATATCAAACGGCGTTTGTCGGTATGGTTTAATCATATTAAGTCAGACTATTATTAAATTATTCCGGCAAAACGTTATTTCTCAAAAAATGTTATGTTGATTATGTATCGGCGTTTTCTTTATAACAATGCGGAAATTTTAACATAAAAATTTTTTGATTTTTTTTCAATTTGGCCATTGAATGTTTGTATTATGTTGTGGTACAATGATGTTGTAAGAAAAAGACCGGAAAAAACAACCGGTATAGTACCTGCACAGGTGTTTTAGGAAATATATACATAAATTTTATTTTAAAAAGCACCGTCGGATGATCTTATCAGCATAAGGACAATGAATAAATATGCCGTTAGTAAAGCAGATGCGTATAGCCCGGAATAACGTTCGCTTTTTTCGGGCATATAAACAGAAAAGGAGCTGTCAAAATGAGTTATTATCCAATGAAGCTTAATGCCCCGTGTAAGGATTATCTGTGGGGAGGAAACAGACTGCGTGATGAATACGGAAAAAAATCAGATGCGGACAAGATAGCGGAAAGCTGGGAGCTGTCCTGTCACAAGGATGGAGAGAGCGTCATATCCAACGGAGAATTTAAGGGAGAGACTTTGACCTCGTTTATTGAAACACAGGGCAAAAAGGTTCTGGGTAAAAATTGCGAAAAATTTGATAATTTTCCCATTCTTATCAAGCTGATAGACGCAAAGGATAATCTTTCGGTACAGGTACACCCGGATAACGAATATGCTATGAGAGTAGAAGGCGAGTACGGTAAGACCGAGATGTGGTATATAGTTGACTGCGATCCCGGTGCGGAGCTGCTTTACGGTTTTAAAAACAATATTTCCAAGGAAGAATTTGAGAGCAGAATAGAGAATAATACGCTTCTTGAGGTAACAAACAGCGTTCCGGTCCATAAGGGGGATGTGTTTTTTATTGAGGCGGGAACGCTCCACGCTATCGGAAAAGGTATTCTTATAGCGGAAATACAGCAGAATTCAAATACTACCTACCGTATTTATGATTACGGAAGAGTCGGAGCAGACGGAAAGCCGCGTCAGCTTCATATTGAAAAAGCGGCGGAGGTGACCGAGCTTTCTCCTCCAAAGTATCCTACCACAGCAATGGGTGACGTCGAACAAAAGGACGGTTATACCATTCAGCTTCTTTCAAGTTGCGAGTATTTTAATGTAAATAAAATTTCCGTAAGTGAAAAATGTTTTTTAGAGGCGGACGGGGACTCCTTCAACTCTATTCTTGTATTGGACGGAAACGGTGATATTGACGGCGTTGAGATAAAAAAAGGGGAGAGCTGCTTTATTCCTGCGGGATACGGTAAATATACTTTTAACGGTAAAGCCGAATTGATAGTTACTGACATTAAGTGAGAACAGGAGTGGATTATGGGGTATTCACTGGGTATTGACATTGGCGGAACGAATATTGCGGCGGGAGTTGTAGACGAGAATTTCAATATAATAGCAAAGAGCAAAGTCAAGACCAACGCTGACAGAGGGTATGAAGCGGTATTAAAGGATATTGCCATTTCAGGAGAGCTGGCGGTAAAGGAAGCCGGTCTGAAGCTGTCGGATATGGATCGGGTAGGTATGGGATGCCCGGGAACATGCAATCCCGAAAGCGGATTGGTGGAGTATTCAAATAATTTACGCTGGGAAAATGTTCCGCTTCAGAAATATGTCGGAGCTGCCCTGGGTCTGACAGCATATATAGAGAACGATGCAAATGCCGCGGCTCTGGGCGAGTTTTACGCGGGTGCGGCAAGGGGCTCCCGAAATGCTGTTATCATTACGCTGGGAACCGGTTTAGGAGCAGGAATAATTATAGAAGGCAGGCTGTTCAGCGGTTCGAATCATGCCGGCGCGGAAATCGGACATACCGTCATAAACGTTGACGGAGAGGAGTGTACATGCGGACGCAGAGGATGCTTTGAAGCCTATTGCTCCGCTACTGCTTTGGTAAAGTTTACTAAAAGAGCAATCGAATCAAATCCCGCATCGGTCATGGTACAAATTGCCGAACAGGAAGGAAAGGTCAGCGGGCGCACAGCTTTTAATGCGGCTAAGCTCGGAGATGTGGCGGGGCAGGAGGTCGTTGATGTATTTATAAAAAATCTTGCCTGCGGAATAATAAATACTATAAATATTTTTCAGCCTGAAATTCTTTGTATAGGGGGAGGGGTAAGCAACGAGGGCGATACTCTTCTTAATCCGCTTAAAGATCGCATAAGCAAAGAGATATATTCAAAAAACAGCGCTCATAACACCGGGATAGCACTTTGCAGGCTCGGAAATAATTCCGGAATAATAGGCGCGGCGCTTCTCGGCAGGCAGTTTGAGCATAATGGTTAGAATATGTCCGCTTCTATGTTAGCAGGTCCTTAAAAGTAATCTCAATCACGGTAAACGTAAAACATATAAATATTTCAAACCGGTAAATTATAATTGTAAAGTATTTTGATTTTATGCTCCGGATGAAATGATATTGTATATCAATAATACATCGTAGAACGTAAGGCTTTATTTAAGGCAATACCGCACAATGATCGCCCTGCGGCTTTACGGGTGCCTTGCTTGCATACTTTCCGTTATTTTGTTCAAATTCTCCTTAAAATACGTTGGTGATTCCTATTTTAAGAGCGATTTTACTTGATGCGTCGAATTTATAGAATATGACGAAAAATCTGAAGGCGCAATGCGCAATCCACACGCAATCATTGTGCGGTGTTGTCTTAAAAGTATTCGGACTGATATTGGGATACGATAAAAACCGATGGTACATACATGCTGCGGAATTGTAAAAGGACGGAAATAAGCATGTTTGCAGCGGGCGGATCGCATAATACCTGACCGGGTTTTCTATGCATGAATAGCAAAAAATGAATATTTCCAACCGGCAGCCGGGTTTAAGTATGATACGGATGATAAAATAAAAGCAGCATATGTTATATTTATTCAGGAAGGTGCATGACAGATTTTCCGAAACATTGACCCGGAGTGTGTGCAGCCCTGATATTTTAAAAATAAGTAACGGTGTTTATCGGTATATAAATGTAAACGATCAAAAATAAAACAAATATGACATGATGGTGTCATATTAACAGTGCTATAATCGTACAGCTGTTCGATTTACGGCACCTAAAGACGAACATTTGAAAGGAAGAGAAGATGAGAAGCGATCTTATAAAAAAAGGTGTTGACAGGACACCGCACAAGGCTTTGCTAAAATCCTTGGGAATTACGGACAGCGAAATGGAAAAGCCTTTTATTGCGGTTGTGTGTGCGGCCAGCGATTATGTTCCGGGACACAGTCATTTACATGAAATCTCCCAATGCGTCAAGGACGGGATAAGGAACGCAGGAGGCGTTCCCTTTGAGTTCTTTACAATAGGAGTATGTGACGGACTGGCCATGAATCACAAGGGAATGAGATATTCTCTTGCGTCAAGAGAGCTTATTGCGGACAGTATCGAGGTAATGCTGACGGCTCATCCGTTGGACGGCGCCGTTTTTATACCGAACTGCGACAAGATAGTTCCGGGTATGATAATGGCGGCGGCACGTCTTAATCTGCCGTCCGTATTTGTAAGCGGCGGTCCGATGAAGGCAGGCTGTGTTCAGGGCAGGCGGGTCGGATACAATGAAATATATGAAGCAATAGGAAAATATTCGGATGGCGAGATAGGGGATGAGGTCCTTAAGGATTATGAAAATAATGCATGCCCTACCTGCGGAAGCTGTTCCGGTATGTATACGGCCAATTCCATGAATTGTCTTACCGAAGCGATCGGACTTGCTTTGCCTTTTAACGGGACCGAGCCTGCGGTTAATTCGGCAAGAAGACGTATTGCCAAGGAGGCGGGTGAAAGAATCGTCGAATTGTATAAGCAGGATATCAAGGCAAAGGATATTCTTACAAAGGATAATATGATAAATGCTCTGGCAACGGATATGGCGATAGGTGCGTCTTCCAATACGGTCCTTCATCTTCTTGCCATTGCTCATGAGGCCAAAATAGATATTACGCTCGAGGATATCGACAAAGTGAGCCGGAGGGTCCCCCAGTTAGCTAAGCTTAATCCCGCCAGCGATGTGTTTATTGAGGATCTTAACGCAGCAGGCGGTATTCAGACAGTGCTTAAGGAGCTTTCACGTATAGGGGCGGTAAATACCGACGTTATCACCGTTACGGGTACCCAAAAGGAACGAACCGACAAAGCCAAGGACGCAGACGGTATTGTGGTCCATAAGGCAGAATCGCCTATAAGAAAGGACGGCGGCATCGCTATTCTTACAGGCAATCTGGCGGAGAACGGAGCGGTCGTAAAGCAAGGTGCGGTAAAGCCGGAAATGATGAGCACAATATGTACCGCCAAGGTTTTCGATGGAGAGCAGGCAGCCGTCGACGCCATTTTAGGCGGCGTAATACAGCCCGGAGACGTTGTTGTTATAAGGTACGAGGGACCTAAAGGAGGACCCGGGATGCCGGAAATGCTGGCTCCTACCGCTGCAATAGTGGGTAAGGGGCTTGACGGTTCGGTTGCGCTTATTACCGACGGCAGATTCAGCGGTGCAAGCAGAGGCGCGGCGGTTGGTCATGTTTCTCCCGAAGCAGCCGAAGGCGGCTTGATCGCTTTTGTTGAGGACGGAGATAAGATCCGTATAGATATTCCCGAAAGGAAAATACAGCTTCTTGTTGACGAAACAGAGCTTGACAGACGCAGGGAAAAAGGAATTTTACCGCCGAAGGAGCTTGACGGATACCTGAAGCGTTATGCAAGGTCGGTAACCAGCTCAAATACGGGCGCGGTTTTTTCTGACTGATTTTCGGAGGACGGAGTTTCTATGCCTGAGGAAAAAAAGAATAACCTTCATGACGGACACCGAAAAAGAGTAAAGGAGCAGTTTTTAAAGTACGGTCTTGAGAGCTTTACAGAGGTTCAGATATTGGAGGCGCTTTTATTTTACGGCGTTCCCCAAAAGGATACGAATGAAACAGCACATCGCCTTTTAAATGCCTTCGGTAACTTCAAAAAGGTTTTCGAAGCAAGGTATGAAGATCTTATTGCGATAGAAGGCGTCGGACATAACGCGGCAAGTCTTATAAAGTTTTTTCAGATGGCATCGAAAAAATATCTGGAGCTTATTTATACAAGCGATAACGAAGAGATAAGTTTCAATACGCCAGAGCTGCTGATAGATTACTGCAAGGGACTTTTTTTGGGTGAAAGAAAAGAGCTGGTGTATGCTATTGCTTTGGATTGTGATCTTATAATAATCGATAAAATGATGATCAATGAGGGCGAGCCTGACAGCGTTTTTGTTCCTTACAGAAAGCTTACCGAATTTGTCTATAAATGCAACAGCAGCAGAATAGTTCTGGCTCACAATCATCCGAACGGCTCCGATTTACCGTCACGAAGCGATGTTTATACCACTAAGGATATAGTGGAGCTTTTAGATCAGATCGAGGTAGAGCTGGTAGACCATATCGTAGTGGGAAAAACCGGAGCTTCAAGTATGAGAAACAGCCATGCGGCTAAAGAGATTTGGGGATTGCAGTATGAAGGAATTTGAGCTTCACTCGGAATATCAGCCTATGGGTGATCAGCCTGCAGCCATAGAGGCTCTGGCAAACGGAGTTTTAAACGGAGACAGGGAACAGGTGCTTATGGGCGTCACGGGATCAGGCAAGACCTTTACAATGGCAAATATTATTGCTAAGGTCAATCGTCCCACACTTGTGCTCGCACATAATAAAACGCTTGCAGCCCAGCTTTGCAGCGAGTTAAGGGAATTTTTCCCAAATAATGCGGTGGAATATTTCGTCTCCTATTACGATTATTATCAGCCGGAGGCATATATTCCTTCAACAGACGCCTACATTGAAAAAGACAGCGCTATAAACGACGATATAGACCGTCTCCGACATTCGGCTACCTTTGCTTTGGCGGAAAGACGGGATGTTATAATTGTGGCAAGCGTTTCCTGTATTTATTCTCTCGGAAGTCCGGAAGACTACCGTGCAAATGTATTATCTATAAGAAAGGGTGCGGAATTGGGCAGAGACGAGCTTATAAAAAGGCTCGTCCAGATACAGTACGAACGGAATGATGTTAATTTTGTAAGAAATAAATTCAGAGTAAGGGGAGACGTTGTAGAGATATTTCCCGCAGGAAATCCGGCGGAAACGGCCTTACGCATAGAATTTTTCGGAGATGAGATAGACAGGATAACGGAAATCGAGGTCGTGACGGGTAATGTGAAAAGAGAGCTTGTTCATGCCGCCGTTTTTCCCGCCAGCCACTATATCGTTGATAAAGCAAGACTTGAAACGGCTCTTGAAGAAATACGCGAGGAAATGGAAAAAAGGGTGGAATTTTTTTCCGAAAACCATAAGCTTATCGAAGCACAGCGTATTGCGGAAAGAACCGCTTATGATCTTGAAATGCTCAGAGAGATCGGAACATGTAAGGGCGTTGAAAATTATTCGAGGATCCTTTCGGGAAGACCGGAGGGAAGCACGCCGTTAACGCTTATAGATCACTTTCCGAAGGATTTCCTTTTAATGATAGACGAAAGCCATGTTACCATCCCTCAGGTCAGGGGAATGTACGGAGGCGACGCAGCAAGGAAAAAGAATCTTATAGATTACGGCTTCAGGCTTCCATCAGCGTACGATAACAGACCCATGAATTTTGATGAATTCTATTCAAAGATAAATCAGGTCATATATGTTTCGGCAACTCCGGGTCCCTTTGAAAAAGAACATGCCGTAAGAGTGGCGGAACAGCTTATCAGACCTACCGGTCTACTTGACCCTGTTATTTCGGTGCGTCCGGTCGAGGGACAGATAGAAGATCTACTTTCCGAGATAAATACGCGTATAGAGAGAAAAGAACGTGTTCTCATAACTACGCTGACAAAGAAAATGGCAGAGGATCTTACAAAATATTTTGAACGTCTTGAGCTTAAGGTAAGATATATGCATCATGACGTTGATACTATAGAGCGTATGGAAATAATACGCGATTTAAGACTTGGTGAATTCGACGTGCTTATAGGTATCAATCTGCTGCGCGAGGGTCTTGATCTTCCCGAAGTTTCTTTAGTGGCTATCCTTGACGCCGATAAGGAGGGCTTTCTCAGAAGTGAAACTTCTCTGGTACAGACCGTAGGGCGCGCGGCAAGAAATGCCGAGGGCATGGTAATTATGTATGCCGATCAGGTTACGAAATCTATGGAGGCGGCTATTACCGAAACTCAAAGGCGCAGGGAAATTCAGATGAAGTATAATGAAGAACATGGAATTGTTCCCAAAACCATAGTCAAAGAGGTTCGTGACGTTATAGATATTTCAGCAAAGGATGATAAAACAGGTAAAAGAAAAAAACAACTCACAAAAGATGAAAGACAGAAGCTTATTCAACAGTATACCTCTCTTATGCGAGAGGCGGCTAAAGTACTTGATTTTGAACAGGCGGCTTATTTCAGAGATAAAATTTCGGAACTGAAGGAAAGATAAAATGGCAACAAATAAAATTATTATAAAGGGAGCCAAGGAACATAATTTAAAGAATATAAATCTTGAACTTCCGAGGGACAAGCTTATTGTTATGACAGGGCTTTCCGGTTCGGGAAAATCATCCCTGGCTTTTGATACCATTTATGCGGACGGACAGCGCAGATATATAGAAAGCTTATCATCTTACGCACGTATGTTTTTGGGTCAGATGGAAAAGCCTAATGTGGAGAGTATAGAAGGATTATCTCCGGCTATTTCGATAGATCAGAAAACAACTTCAAAAAATCCGCGTTCGACCGTAGGAACGGTAACCGAGATATATGATTATCTAAGGCTTTTGTATGCAAGAGTCGGAATCCCTCATTGCCCCGTTTGCGGCAGAGAGATAAAGCAGCAGACCGTAGATCAGATAGCTGATAAGATAATGGAGCTTAAACCGGGAACAAGAGTTCAGATAATGGCGCCGGTCGTAAGAGGCAGAAAGGGCGAGTATGCCAAGGAGCTTGACGGTATAAGAAAGCAGGGCTATGTCCGTGTACGTATCGACGGAATAATGTATGATCTGTCAGAGCAGATAAAGCCGGAAAAAAACAAAAAGCATAATATAGAGGTAATTATCGACCGTCTTGTAATAAAAGACGAAATAAAATCCAGACTTACCGACAGTATAGAAACGGCAGGCACTCTTTCAGGAGGATTGGTTTTTGTTGATGTCGTGGGTCAGGAGGAGCTTCATTTTTCACAGAACTACGCTTGTCCGGAGCACGGTGTAAGCATTGAAGATCTTAATCCGCGTATGTTCAGCTTCAATAACCCTTTCGGAGCTTGCAAGAGATGTACAGGCTTAGGATATTTTATGAGTATTGACGAAAATCTTGTTATTCCGAATAAAGAGCTTTCGATCCGTGAAAATGCCGTTAAAGCCAGCGGATGGACATATACCGAGGGAAGTATGGCGCAGATGTATTTCGACGGAATGGCGAAGCATTACGGATTTTCCGTTGATATTCCGGTTAAGGATCTTCCTGAAAAAGCCGTGAATCTTATTCTTTACGGAAGCAACGGAGAAAAGTTTCCCGTAAACAGGCCATGGGACGGAGGACGCGAGCATATGACGGACTTTGAGGGAATCGTAAACAATCTTGAAAGGCGTTATCGTGAAACCAACAGCCAATATATGAAGGATGAAATCTCCGATTATATGTCTGAGATAGAATGCCCGGAATGCCATGGACAAAGACTTAAAAAGGAAGCTTTATCGGTTACGGTTGCCGATAAAAATATAAATGAATTCTGCAATATGAGCGTAACTCAGGCTCTTGAGTTTGTTGAAAATATGTCGCTTTCACAAAGAGATATGCTTATAGGTGAACAGATAATAAAGGAGATCAGATCAAGGCTTGGATTTTTACAAAGCGTAGGTCTTGATTATCTTAAGCTTTCACGCGCATCAGGAACCTTATCAGGCGGTGAAAGCCAGCGTATAAGACTCGCTACCCAAATCGGAAGTTCCCTCGTAGGAGTTTTATACATTCTTGACGAGCCAAGTATAGGGCTTCATCAAAGGGATAATGACAGACTTATTGCAACATTAAAAAATCTCAGGGATATAGGCAACACCGTAATTGTGGTAGAACATGACGAAGATACCATGAGAGCAGCCGACTTTCTTGTGGATATAGGTCCGGGAGCCGGTATCCACGGAGGGGAGGTCGTTGCCGCCGGGAGCGTTGACGATGTCGTAAACTGTGAAAGGTCGATCACAGGGCAGTATCTTTCCGGTAAAATGAAAATTGCCGTTCCTAAGACAAGAAGAAAATCGGACGGCAGATATCTTACAGTATACGGCGCTGCGGAAAACAATCTTAAAAATATTGAAGTAAAAATCCCTTTAGGTTTATTTACATGTGTCACCGGTGTTTCGGGAAGCGGGAAAAGCTCATTCGTAAATGAAATCCTTTATAAGCATCTGGTGGCCAAGCTGAACAGAGCCAAGATAAGAGCCGGTAAATTTGACAGAATGTCGGGAACAGATCAGCTTGATAAGGTCATCGCCATTGATCAGTCGCCTATCGGAAGAACTCCTCGCTCAAATCCTGCTACCTATACGGGGTTATTTACGGATATACGTGATCTGTTTGCGTCCACAAACGACGCAAAAATGAAAGGATACACAAGCGGCCGTTTCAGTTTTAATGTAAAGGGAGGAAGATGCGAAGCCTGCGAGGGCGACGGTATCATAAAGATAGAGATGCATTTTCTTCCTGATATTTATGTGCCGTGCGAGGTATGCGCAGGTAAACGCTACAACAGGGAAACACTTGATGTAAAGTACAAGGGAAAGACTATCTTTGATGTTCTGGAAATGACGGTTGAGGAAGGTTTGGAATTTTTCTCAAGCATTCCGAAGCTTCAAAGAAAGCTTCAGACACTTTATGATGTCGGTCTCGGATATGTAAAGATCGGTCAGCCCGCCACTACCCTTTCGGGAGGGGAAGCGCAGCGCGTCAAGCTTGCAACGGAGCTTTCAAAACGGCCTACGGGAAAGACTATTTATATTCTTGACGAGCCCACCACAGGTCTTCATACAGATGATGTTGCAAAGCTTATAGATATATTGCAGAAGTTATCTGACGGCGGAAATACGGTTGTGGTTATTGAACATAATCTTGATGTAATAAAAACCGCAGACCATATTATTGATCTAGGTCCTGAAGGAGGAGATAACGGAGGATATATCATAGCCGAAGGGACTCCTGAAGAGGTGGCGAAAAATAAGAAGTCATATACGGGTAAGTATTTAAAAACAATGCTTTCAAAATCTTAAAAAGTACTTGATTTTTAAAAAATTTGTGGTATGATAAATTTAATTTCGGGGAAGATGAAGATCTCGTTTTAAGATCGGAGAATATTTTACCGTTATGTAAGAAGTGTTTGCAGCGCTTTCTTTTTGCAGGATATAATAATCTTAAACAAGACAAATAATAAGATTTTATTTTGATGTTTGAGAATTTTTTTCGGTTTAAAGGAATCGCTTTGCTGAGTTCTTTTTCCGGCATTATAACCTCAAACTAAATAAGGTGGAAGATTTTATTTTTAGTTTGAGAGAATTTTATCGGTTCAGAGGAATCGCTGCGCTTCGCTGAGCTCTTTCCCCGGCATAAATAACCTCAAGCAAAATAAAGAGGAAGATTTTATTTTGAGTTTGAGAAAATTTTATCGGTTTTACGGGTGCGTTCGCTTTACTCATTTTTCTATGGTATAACAACTAAGGAACACCGTTTTTGGTTGATCGTTTTACTTTTTATCGCAAAGTTTTATTGCATTATTTACGGTATTATCGTCTCAAACAGTAAAATTTGAAGGATGATCGGCACTTCTGAGGTTTTACTGCACTTGATGATATATATTTTATATTTAAAGAGATCGGAGATGAAAGAATGAAGATTTTTTCTTGCTAACATATCAAAGTACAATTCTTTTCGGTTACAATCCGCGGGATCGATACCCGTTAAGTTTGTTGTACAAAATTGCAAGAAAAATCTTTTTCAGTTTATTGTATAAAAGCAGAGGCGATTTATACGGCGCTTGTTTTTCCGTTGGCTGTAAGATTATTTCTTGCGGTCAATTTTTTTGAAAGGCAGGTAACGCTTATGTCATTAATAAATGTTTCTAATTTAACCTTTGCTTATGACGGAGGGTATGAAAATATATTTGAAAATGTTAGTTTTCAAATAGATACTGATTGGAAGCTGGGCTTCACAGGAAGAAACGGCAGAGGGAAAACCACATTTCTGCGATTGATGCAGGGTAAATACGAATATAAAGGAAAAATTTCCGCTTCGGTCAGTTTTGATTATTTTCCTTTTGAGGTAGACGATGAATATTTGAATGCGATTGAAATTGCGGAAAAGAAAGTTCCGGATTTTCAGTACTGGCAGCTGTCACGGGAGCTTAATATGCTCGAAACCGACGAGGGTATACTTTATCGTCCTTTTTGCACGCTTTCCGGTGGCGAACGTATCAAGCTGATGCTTTCCGTAATGTTTTTAAAGGAGAACGGGTTCCTTTTGATTGACGAGCCTACTAATCATCTTGACATGAAGGGCCGCGAGCTGGTGAGCCGTTATTTGAACAATAAAAAAGGCTTTATCCTTGTTTCTCATGATAGAAGCTTTCTTGACGGATGCATCGATCATGTGCTTTCAATAAATAAATCAAATATAGAAATTCAAAAAGGAAACTTTTCTTCATGGCTGATTAACAAGGAAAGGCAGGATTGTTTTGAAGCAGCCCAGAATAATAAGCTTAAAAAGGAAATCAGACGTCTTGAAGCAACGGCAAAAGAGAAAAGCAGTTGGTCGGATAAGGCGGAACGCAGAAAAACCGGAATAGATCCGATAAAAGTGGATAATAAAATGGGATACCGCCCTTTACAGGCGGCAAAATCAAAAAAGCTTATGGCAAGAGCAAAGGCGATAGAAACCAGAAGTTATAATGCCGCTGAGGAAAAGTCAAAGCTATTGAAGAACATAGAAACAGCCGATAAGTTAAAAATTACGGGTCTCGAATATCATCGTTCAAAGTTAGTCACGGTAAGCAATTTAAGCGTATGTTTCAACGAACTTCCTGTTTTCAGTCCGGTTTCTTTTGAAATAGAAAAAGGTGACAGAATCGCGCTTCAGGGTCAAAACGGTTCGGGAAAATCCAGTATTATAAAATTAATATGCGGTGAAAATATTCCGCATAAGGGTATAGCGGAAATGGGAAGCGGCTTGAAAATTTCTTACGTTCCTCAGGACGCTTCAGGTCTCAATGGCAGACTTTCGGATTTCGCCAGAGAACGCAATATTGACGAAAGCTTATTTAAGGCGATTTTAAGCAAGCTTGATTTTACCGGACTTGAGTTTGACATAAAAACCGAAAATCTGAGCGAGGGTCAAAAGAAAAAGGTGTTAATTGCCGGCAGCCTCTGCGAAAAAGCACATTTATATGTCTGGGACGAGCCTATGAATTATATTGACATTATTTCGAGGATACAAATAGAAAAAATGCTTCTGGAATTTAAGCCGACGTTGCTTTTTACGGAGCATGACAGAGTCTTTTCGGAGAGGATCGGAACCAAGTTCGTTTTTATACAAGCATGAACTTTTTAAAATTTCGCCTGCTTAGCCCTTGTCATATTTTAGGAAATATGCTATAATTAATCGAATAGAATAATACAACGGAAGGGACATAAAAGATGATTAAAATTGCTGTAATGGGATACGGCGTTGTGGGGTCGGGCACGGTAGAGGTTTTCTATAAGAATCATTCGAATATTTCAGCAAAAATCGGCGATGACATTGATATAAAATATATTCTGGATCTGAGAGACTTTGACGATTCGCCGTATAAAGATAAGTTTATAAAGGATTTCGGCTTAATTCTTAACGATCCGGAGATCTCGGTCGTTGCAGAGGTAATAGGAGGACTCAATCCCGCTTATAATTTCGTTAAATCACTTCTTGAGGCAGGCAAAAGCGTTGTTACGTCCAATAAGGAGCTTGTAGCGGAAAAGGGGGCTGAGCTTCTTCAAATTGCACGTGAAAAAAATGTCAATTTCTTTTTCGAAGCAAGTGTAGGCGGAGGAATACCTATTATAAGGCCGCTTCATCACTGCCTTTCGGCTAATGAAATAGATGAGATAGCCGGTATCCTTAACGGTACAACCAATTTTATTCTTACCAAAATGATAAATGACGGAATGGAATTTGACGACGCTCTCGCTCTGGCTCAAAAGCTCGGTTATGCCGAGCGGGATCCCTCGGCGGACGTGGACGGACACGACGCTTGCCGTAAAATATGCATTCTCGCTTCATTGTCATTCGGAAAACACATTTATCCGGAAAAGGTGCATACCGAAGGAATAACTAAAATCACACTTCAGGACGTTCAGTATTGCAGCAGCTTCGGAGGCGCGGTAAAGCTAATAGGATGGGCGAAGAAAATTGATGATAAAGCGGCGGTTATGGTATGTCCCGCCTTTATTTCCAATGAAAGTCAGCTTGCAAGCGTAAATGACGTTTTCAACGCCATATTGGTAAGGGGTGACGCCACGGGCGACGTCGTATTTTACGGAAAGGGAGCAGGAAAGCTTCCTACCGCCAGCGCAGTCGTATCGGATATAATTATGGCGGCAAAAATGCGAGATAACAGTAAATCGCTTTATTGGAATAGTTCCGAAGACGAATTTACCGTTGATCATTCAACGCTGTACAACAAATTTTATTTAAGGCTGATATGCAAAAATAAGGAAAAGGTATTAAGCATCGCCGAAGAAATGTGGGGAAAATTAAAAATCCTTCACAGAGAAGGCGAAGAGGATAATGAGGCGGCATTCATTACCGATAAAATAAATGAAGAAAAGTTTAAGGAGGATTGCAGAATAATATCCGGAGACGCAGAAATAAAAGGAGTAATAAGGGTGCTGGATTATTGACAGCCGATTATTTTGCCGTATAATATGCTTAACGAGTACGATCCCGGATTTTAATCCGTATCAGCCGGCATCAGATAATCCGGTCAACCCGTATCTGCTGCTTTAAAAACATAAAGGAAGGGAATATCTGTTTTATGAGTGATACCGTAACTCCCAAGTACAAACGAATTCTGCTTAAATTAAGCGGAGAGGCATTGGCCGGAGATAAAAAAACAGGACTGGATTTTCCGACAATTGAAGGCATATGTCAAAGTATAAAAAAATGTTATGATATTGGCACAGAAATAGGCATAGTCGTAGGCGGAGGAAATTTCTGGAGGGGCAGAAGCAGCGGAACTATGGACAGAGTAAGAGCAGATCATATCGGTATGCTCGCCACAACTATGAATGCTTTGGCAGTTGCGGACGTTTTAGAAAGCCTTGGATGTCAGGTAAGGGTGCAAACGGCCATTGAGATGCGTTCCATTGCCGAACCTTATATCAGACAGAAAGCAAACCGTCATTTTGAGAAGGGAAGAATAGTGATTTTCGGATGCGGTACGGGAAGTCCGTTTTTTTCAACAGATTCCGCAGCTTCATTGAGAGCGGCCGAATTAAATGTTGACGTTCTCTTAAAGGCAACTATGGTCGACGGTGTTTATGATAAGGATCCCAACCGCTTTGATGACGCGGTCAAATATGAACATCTCAGTCATCACGATATACTGGCGGCAGGCCTTATGGTGCTGGACGGAACTGCTGCGGCTATGTGCAGTGATAATGATATCCCTCTTATTGTATTTGATCTTCATAATCCTGACAATATCTATGACGCCGTGATAGGCAAAAAAGTCGGGACTCTTGTAAACAACAAAATCGAGAATTGACTCTGAGAAAAAATATATATTGTATTTGAAAGGAATTAAAAACTATGAAAGAAGTTCTTGAATCCGCTAAGAAAAAAATGGAAAAATGCATTTCTTCACTGGAGCATGAATTTTCCACAATACGCGCCGGTCGTGCAAATCCCGCAGTTCTCGACAAAATAACAGTGGATTATTACGGTTCGCCTACACAAATTAACGCTATGGCGGCAATTTCGGTTTCCGAAGCCCGCATACTTGTGATCCAACCCTGGGACGCTTCTTCAATAAAGGCCATTGAAAAGGCAATTCTTGCAAGCGACATCGGAATTACTCCTACAAACGACGGAAAATGCCTTAGAATCGTTTTTCCTCAGCTTACGGAGGAAAGAAGAAAGGAACTGGTAAAACAGATATCCAAATATTGTGAAGAAGCAAAGGTAACGGTGCGTAATATACGCCGTGACGCAATGGATAAATTCAAGGCAATGAAGAAAAACTCCGAAATAACCGAGGACGATATGAAAAATTGCGAAAAGGATATTCAGAAGCTTACCGACCAGTTCTGCGATAAGGTCGACACAGTCGGCAAGGAAAAAGAGAAGGAAATAATGACAATATAATGGATTCTGAAAATTTAGTCCGCAAGCTTGGTATAAAGCATATAGGAATAATAATGGACGGAAACGGCAGGTGGGCCAAAAAAAGGCTTTTGCCGAGAATGGCCGGTCATTCGCAAGGGGCTAAGGCATTTAAAAACTGTCTTAACAGCTGCGTAAAATCAGGTGTGCCTTGTGTTACATTTTATGCTTTTTCAACGGAAAACTGGTCAAGGCCCGAGGAGGAAGTCAACTCTCTTATGAAGCTTTTTTGCAGCTTTATGGATGAGATGATGAAACAGGATGATCAAAATATACGTCTTCGATTTTTGGGCAACAGAAGCCGTTTATCAGATGAAGTCAGAGACAAGATGACCGAAGCCGAAAAAATGTCCGAAAAAAATACCGGTATGTGGTGCTGTATAGCATTTAATTACGGAGGTCGCGAGGAGATAATAAATGCCGTAAAAACAACGGCTTTAATGTATAAATCAGGTAAACTGGATATAGATGATCTGAATGAGGATAATTTTTCGGATTTTCTTTATACGAGCGGATTGCCTGATGTAGATCTCATTATACGTCCCAGCGGAGAAAAGCGTCTTTCGAATTTTTTAATATGGCAGAGTTCTTATGCCGAATTTGTGTTTATGGATGTTCTGTGGCCTGATTTTTCCGAAAAGGATTTAATCGACGCTTTAATAGAATACGGTAAAAGGAACCGCCGTTTCGGCGGAGTTTAGGACGGTTTTTGTATGGTTAAAAGAATACTTACCGCTGTTATTGCGCTTCCGTTGGTTATATTGCTTTTGTGGCTTGATAACCCCGTGCTTATGATGGCCGGTATGACTATTGTATCGGTGATATCTGTGGGAGAGATATTGCTTGCAACAAAGTATTTTTCAAATAAGGGGATCGCGGCTGTTTGTATGATTTTCGTAACGGCGCTTCCGTCGTTTTTATGCTTTGATGTGATGATACGCTATTTCCCTATGCTTTCGGGCACATTTCTTCTGATAATGTTTATAATAATGCTGTTTGATCATGAAAAGGTAAAATTTCAGGAAATTGCCCTTATGAGCTTTGTTTCATTTCTGGTTCCGCTTTCATTGAGCACTATAGTATTTCTGGAAAAGAAAAATGAATACGGTATTTTTTATGTAATCCTGGCATTGCTCATACCCTGGATAAGCGACGCAGGCGCGTATTTTGTCGGTTCGGCAATGGGTAAGCATAAGATGGCACCTAAAATCAGTCCCAAGAAGTCATGGGAGGGTTTTTTCGGGGGGATCGTCACTGCTGTAATTTCCGTTATAGCAGTAGGCCTGGGATATCCGTGGTACATCGGATTAATTGGCGGTACCGCCGACTTCACAGTAAATATACCGTTATTGATTGTTGTTGCAATAGTTGGGTCGGTACTGGGAGTAATCGGTGATTTTTCCGCTTCGCTTCTTAAAAGACAATGCATGGTAAAGGATTTCGGATCAATTTTGCCGGGACACGGAGGAATATTGGACAGATTTGACAGCGTTCTTTTTGTCGCACCGTTTCTTTATTTTGTTTTTAATATGATCGAACCGATACAAATGATTGTTTAGGAGGAAATGCCGAATTATATTAGGTATAAACCTGATATAACTTCGGCTTTATTTTGGTTTATGAAGGAGATCGTACTGTTAGGCTCTACCGGTTCCATAGGGACACAGGTATTGGATGTGGCAAGGTTGCATAATATAAAGATAAAGGCTTTGTCCGCAAACAGCAATGTTAATCTTCTGGCGGATCAGGCAAGGGAGTATTCGCCTTCGTTTATCTGTATAGGAGATGAAGATAAATACGATGAACTGAAAAGACTGATAGATGACAGAAGGATCAAGATACTCTGCGGAAAAGATGGACTTTGCGAATTGGCATCGCTTGCCTGTGATATGGTTGTAAACGCCATTGTGGGAACGGCGGGTTTTTTGCCTACACTAACCGCAATAGAAGCGGGAAACCGTATTGCCTTAGCGAATAAGGAGTCCCTTGTTGTGGGCGGTGAGATGATAATAGCCGCCGCAAGGAAGAAAAAAATAAAAATCATGCCTATAGACAGTGAGCATTCGGCTATTTTTCAGTCGCTGGCAGGCAATGAAGAAAACAGGATCAATAAAATTATTCTTACCGCATCGGGAGGCCCCTTCAGAGGATATACTTCAGAGATGCTGAAAAGGGTTACCGCTGATCAGGCTTTAAAGCATCCGAACTGGTGCATGGGTCCAAAAATAACAATAGACAGCGCCACCATGATGAATAAAGGATTAGAGCTTATCGAGGCCGTATGGCTTTTTAATGTACGGGCTGATCAGGTAGAGATAGTTGTGCATCCGCAAAGCATTCTGCATTCGGCTGTGGAGTTTGATGACGGATCGGTAATAGGCCAGTTAGGTGTTCCGGATATGAGGATACCCATTCAGTTGGCTCTGACATATCCGAAAAGATATGCATCATGCGCAAAGCCTCTTTCTCTTACCGATATAAGCTGTCTGACCTTTGAAAAACCCGACGATAGGGTTTTCCCTTGTATGGACATTGCCCGGAGTGCGCTGGAAAAGGGAGGAAACATGCCTTGTATAATGAACAGGGCAAATGAGACGGCAGTAAAAATGTTTTTGGACGGTAAAATCAAGTTTTTTGAAATACCGGAAAAAATACAATGGGCAATGGAAAATGTAAGTTATTCAAAAGAAATTTCAATTGATATTATTTTTGAAACAGAGAGAGAAACAGATGAAAAGATGAGTAGGATCGTAAGCTGATAGGAGGCATTATGACTATTTTTTTAGCAATTCTTGCATTTTGTATCATTATAATCATTCACGAAATGGGACATTTTTTTGCGGCCAAGGCTTGCGGTATGAAGGTAAGCGAGTTCTCACTGGGAATGGGGCCGAAAATTCTTAAAAAAAAGGGTAAGGAAACACTTTATACAATCAAGCTTCTGCCAATAGGCGGATCCGTTCAGCTTGGCGAGGACGAGGAAAGCGATGATCCGAGAAGCTTCAGAAATAAGCCGGTATGGCAGAGAATGATAGTTCTGGCTGCCGGACCGATAATGAATCTATTACTGGGAGTGATAGTATGTGCGATAGTTATTATCATTAACGGTATAGTCGTAACACCGGAAATAGCGGAGTTCAGAGGAGAGTCTCCCTCATCAAATCAGCTGCTTAAGGAAGGAGACGAAATAATTGAGATCAACGGTCATTCGATCTGGAGCTCAATGGATATTTCCTATGCTCTCCAGAACAGTGCGATGAAGGCGTCTGCCGACGATGAATATCTGAGCTATTCTTTTAAGGTTAAACGTGACGGAGAAATATTGTCGTTTGATAATGTCAAATTTTCTCTTTTAAAAAATGATAACGGAGCTACAAGCGTTTCATTGGATTTCGCGGTGCGGGCGCGTAAAATAGATTTCGGAAATGTTTTTGTTTACAGTTTTAAGGAAGCAGCAACTTATGGGCGACTTGTCTGGATTTCTCTTATTGATCTTATAAGCGGTACTTACGGGCTAAACGATCTTTCGGGACCTATAGGAACAGTATCGGCTATTTCTCAGACAGCTTCGGCAAGTCAAAGCCTCAAGGTAAATATTATCAGTCTTTTATCAATGATCTCACTTATAACAATAAATCTTGGTATTTTTAACTTGCTGCCGGTACCTGCTTTAGACGGAAGCCGCATATTGTTTTTAGTAATTGAGCTTATAAGAAGAAAACCGCTAAAACCTGAGCATGAGGGAATGGTTCACTTTATAGGCTTTGCCGCACTTATGGTTCTTATGCTGGTAGTGACTTTTAACGATATTGTCAAGCTCATATCGGGATAGTAAGCGGCATTGCTTTAAAATAATAATACAGATATTACTGTAGTTTCATAGCATGCGAAAGGAGCAGGGAGATTGAAAAAAAAGGTAAGAGTAGGCAATATTGTTTTAGGCGACGGCAATATTTATGTTCAGTCCATGCTTAATATTCCTTACAATGATGTTGAGGGAAATATAAGACAGGCAATTGAACTGGAGCGTGCCGGCTGTGAAATAATCCGTGTTTCCGTTCCGTCTGTTGACGCTGTCAGACTTATTCCGGCCATAAAAAACGAAATTAAAATTCCTCTTGTAGCCGACATTCATTTCGATTACAGGATTGCTCTTAAATGTATTGAAAAGGGGGTTGATAAATTAAGAATAAACCCCGGTAATATAGGTTCGGATGATAAAGTAAGAGAGGTTTGCAGGGCTTGCAGCAGTTATAATATTCCTATAAGGATAGGAGTAAACTCCGGTTCACTGGAAAAGGAACTGCTGAAAAAATACGGGTCTCCATGCGCCGACGCGTTGGTGGAGAGCGCTATGAATCATATAAGAATATTGGAGGAACAGAATTTCTTTAATATAATTGTGTCAATGAAAGCTTCTTCGGTTCCGGTTACCATAGATGCATACAGAAAGCTAAACAGTATATGTGATTATCCTCTTCATTTAGGAGTCACAGAGGCCGGCACGGAAAGAATGGGAATTATCAAGTCGTCAATCGGAATAGGCTCGTTGCTTTGTGACGGTATCGGAGATACAATAAGGGTTTCACTTACGGAAGATCCCGTTTATGAAATAAAGGCGGCTTTAGATATCCTGACCGCAGTCGGTATGGGAAGAGACAGCGTTGAAATAATTTCATGTCCTACGTGCGGCAGAACGAATATAAATATAATCGAGCTTGCCCATAAAGTGGAAAAAGCTACCGAAAACATACATAAAAAGCTTAAAATCGCCGTTATGGGATGTTTGGTAAACGGTCCGGGAGAAGCGCGTGAAGCGGATATAGGAATTGCCGGCGGCAACGGTGAGGGGCTGGTTTTTAAAAAAGGAGAGATATTGCGCAAGGTTAAGGAAGAAGATCTGCTTAAGGCTTTGCTCGATGAGATCGACAGAATTTAAAGGGTTTTATAAAAGAGCCGTTAATTTGTCCATATAGGTTGTGGCAGGGCGTATCTGAAAACTAAGCTTTTTTTCGATTTCGCAGAATGAGTGGCGATTTTAAGGAAAAAAGCGGAGAAATATGGTAATTTTTTAGCATTTTTAATGTGAGATGCACTAGCAGTTAGTAAAAATTGTGCAAATTATGATATTTCATACCAATCCCTTTTTAAACTGACGTAATACCCACAGTTTAAAAAGGGATTGCACCCCAAACACTTATCCAATAGTTTTAAAAGGGATTAGTATCAGATAGCCCATAATTAAGAAGGGAAAAATTATATATGTCTAAAAAGCTTTGTGAATTGTTCAAACAAAATGATTTTGATGATATAATCGGTAAAGGTGAAGTACTTTCGATTATTTATAATAAAATAAGCAGATCAATATTGATACAGATTTCTATGGATGATATTCCTCAGGCGGAGCAGATCCTTTCTGCGGCAGAATATATTAAAAACCAGCTGGATATCAGTTCTGTTGAAATATTTCCCAAATATCCTTCCGTGCTTTTTTCCGCGGAAAGAATATATCATATAATCGAGCTTCTACATGCAAAACCAATGTTAAAGGGCAAAATAAACGGTTATTTAAAAAATGCGGAAATATATGAAGGCGACGGTACATATGAAATTACCCTTAAAAACGGGGGAGCTGATATTCTTACTGACGGTCATATTGATAAAGAAATAGAAAAATACGCCAAAGGCTTTTTCGGTGTGGAAATAAAGGTTATTTTTGAAGGTGTAAAAAACGTGGACATAGATAACAGGGAGGAAAAAATACGTCTTGATGACGCAGAACTTCCGCCACCGCCTCCTGAGGCATTTATTCCCGCGCCTCCTCCGGTCAATAATACGCCATCCTCGGGTAAAAAAGCATATGGCGGTTCTTATGGAGATAATGGCGGTAGTACTCAGCAAAGGCGTTCAAGAGGACTTAATGTTCTTAAGGAGCCTGAAAAAATGCCTCTTATGTTTGACTGTGACTTTTTCGAAAATGAGGCTGAGCTTCTGGCCGGAAAAGCAATAAACAATCATCCCGAGGATATGAAGAATATTTTTGAGGAGCGCCCGAACGTTACCGTTTGGGGGGAAATATTCAGCGTTGAGGAAAAAACCATAAAAAACGGTGAATTTATGATCCTGAACGCATATTTTACCGATTATACCAACTCGCAAATTTTGAGAATCTTTACTCCTTCAGACAGAGCCAATGAATATGGTTTCATAAAAAAGGGAAATTCTATTTTAGTAAACGGTGATGTTAAGTTCGATACGTTTACCAAATCAAACTACATTGAACCCAAGGCGATAATGAAAGTCAGGAAAATCGAAAAAATCGATAATGCTCCGGAAAAGCGAGTAGAGCTTCATATGCACTCCAATATGTCGGATCTCGACGCTTTGACCCCTGCCGGTGATCTAGTAAAACGTGCATTTAAATGGGGCCATAGGGCTGTGGCAATTACGGATCACGGAAATGTTCAGGCATACCCCGACGCTATGAACGCTTTAAATGACATTCGCAAAAGTTCACCTGATACACAATTCAAAGTACTGTTCGGAATGGAAGCATATTTCGTTAATGACGGTCATTCTCTTGTGGAGGGATGCACAAACCGCTCCGTTAACGATGACATAATTATTTTTGACATAGAAACCACAGGACTTTCTCATGCTACGGAGCGTATTACCGAAATAGGAGCAGTAAAGCTCAGAGATCTTAAAGTCATAGATGAATTCAATATATTTGTGGATCCTGAAAGGCATATTCCGGACAATATCACTGAGCTTACGGGGATTACCGATGAAATGGTTGCCGGCGCACCTAAAGAGGGGGAAGCCGTAAGAAAATTTTTGGATTTTTGCGGGGACGCACCGCTTATAGCGCATAATTCAGATTTCGATACTTCCTTTATACGCGCCGCAGCAGAGCGGAATAAAATAAACTATCACAATGCCGCGATCGATTCACTTAAGCTATGCAGAGCTGCAATTCCCAACAAAAAGAAATATACTCTTGACGCAATGGCCAGCGAAATGGGTCTCGGAGATTTTAATCATCACCGGGCCAGCGATGACGCCAGAATGCTGGCAATGATCTATATAAAACTTATTGAGCTTTCTCAGAAGGGAAGAAAAATTGAAAAACTCGGTGATTTAAATACGGTCCTCGGTAATGTTGACGTTAAAAAGATGCCTACGTTCCATCAGATTATAATTGCAAAAAACAATACGGGTCTTAAAAATCTTTACAAGCTTATCTCATACTCCAACCTTGATTATTTCGCAAAAAAACCCAGGATACCTATGTCCGAGCTAAAAAATCACCGAGAAGGTCTTATTATCGGAAGCGCTTGTGAAGCAGGAGAACTGTACCGCGCAATACTTGACGGAAAATCAGAGGAAAGCATAGAGGAAATAGCGTCCTTTTACGATTTTCTTGAAATCCAACCTGTCGGAAACAATATGTTCCTTGTGAGAAACGGAAAGGTTCAGTCTCCGGATACGCTTAAGGAATATAATAAAAAAATCGTGGCACTGGGTGAAAAGCTGAATAAGCCCGTAGTAGCCACATGCGACGTACATTTTATCAATAAGGAGGATTCCGTTTTCCGCGAAATATTGCAGGCAGGACAAGGTTATGACGACGCAGGTCATCAGGCTCCGCTTTATTTTCGGACCACGGATGAGATGCTGGAGGAATTTTCTTATCTGGGAGAAGAAAAGGCCTTTGAAGTTGTTGTTACCAATACAAACCGTATTGCCGATATGGTGGAGGATATAAGACCTATCCCCAAAGGAACATATACCCCTTTTATCGAAGGAGCCGAGCAAGAGCTTCAGGACCTTTGCTGGAATAAAGCCTATGAGCTTTACGGCAATCCGCTTCCGGAAGTGGTGGAAGGGCGCCTGAAAAAAGAATTGGACGCTATTATAAAATACGGTTTTTCCGTGCTTTATATGATAGCACAGAAGCTTGTACACAAATCCAATGAGTGCGGGTATGCTGTCGGATCAAGAGGCTCGGTAGGTTCATCGTTGGTAGCTACTATGTCGGGAATATCGGAGGTTAATCCGCTTCCGCCTCATTACAGATGCGGCAGGTGCAGGCATAACGAATTCATTACGGACGGTACTGTTCAGTCGGGTTATGATCTCCCCGCCAAAAAATGTCCGGAATGCGGTGAGGAAATGGAAAGAGACGGACATGACATACCTTTTGAAACCTTTCTCGGTTTTAAAGGAGACAAGGCACCGGATATAGATCTGAATTTCAGCGGCGAATATCAGGCTCAGTCTCATAGATATACCGAAGAGCTTTTCGGTAAAGATCATGTTTTCAAGGCTGGTACTATTTCGGCTATTCAGGATAAGACCGCATTCGGTTTTGTAAAAAAGTACGCTCAGGAGAGGGGAAAATCCTTTAATACCGCAGAAATGACGCGTCTTTCAATTGGATTTACAGGAGTAAAGCGTACAACGTCGCAGCATCCGGGAGGAATGGTGGTTGTTCCGGATACATATGAAATATATGATTTTTCTCCTGTTCAAAGACCGGCAGATGACGCGACAAAAGGAGTGATAACTACTCACTTCGATTTCCATGCGCTCCACGATACGATTTTGAAGCTTGACGAGTTAGGACATGATGTGCCTACTCTTTATAAGCATCTGGAGGATACAACGGGTAAAAAGATCGCCGACGTACCTACTTCGGATCCGTCAGTTTTAAGCTTGTTTACTTCAACCAAGGCGCTGAAATTTGAGGAAGAGGATCCTAATCTGCTTCCGTTGGGTACATACGGCTTACCCGAATTCGGGACAAACTTTACTATTCAGATGCTTAAGGATTCTAAGCCGAAGCTTTTTTCGGATTTGCTTCAAATATCGGGTCTTTCTCACGGCACAGACGTTTATGTCGGCAATGCCAAGGATCTGATAGCAAACGGAACCTGTACTATTTCCGAGGTAATAGGAACTCGTGATAATATTATGGTTTATCTGATGCACAAAGGAGTTGAACCGGGACTTGCCTTTAAAATAATGGAGATAACCAGAAAGGGAAATGCAAAAAAACTTTTTGATGAAACCATATATAATGCTTTTAAAGAAAATAACGTTCCGGACTGGTATGTTGAAAGCTGTAAAAAAATAAAATATATGTTTCCTAAAGCACATGCGGCAGCCTACGTTACGGGAGCGGTAAAGCTCGGCTGGTTTAAGGTTTATCATCCATCCGAATTTTATGCCGCCGTCTTAACAAAGCATACGGAAAATATCGAGATCAAAACGGTTCTGGGCGGTAAGGCGGCGGTAAAAAGCAGAATACAACAGATACAATCCAATCCCGAAGCCAGCCAAAAGGAGCAATCTATGGTCGAAGCATATTTGCTTATTTATGAAATGTTAAACCGAGGCATTAATTTTTTACCGGTTCATTATCTTAAGAGCGACGCAACGAAATATGTTATTGAGGACGGAGATTTAAGACTGCCGTTGTTATCTGTTGACGGATGCGGTGAAAACGCGGCAAGAAGCCTTAAGGAAACCATTGCGAGCAATAATTTTGTTAGCGTTGAGGACATACAGGTGGAGAGCGGAATAAATAAAACCGTTATGCAGAAGCTTGAGGATATGAATGTTTTTGAAGGTCTCGCTAAGTCGGCGCAAATGACTTTTTTTTAAAAGATCATTTAAAGGAATTTGTACGATTCGGTAATCATCAAATCATAGCGTGAATAATGATATTCAATGCATTTTGAATTTATCCGGATTAGGTATATTTAATATATTCTTTTTAGCTTGTTAAGAACAATTGACATATGCTACAAAACGGAATAACACGCATTGACTTTTTCGAGATAATGTGGTATTATGTTACTACACTAAAGCGCGTGAATATGTTTAAAGGAATTACGATATGAAAAGGTATGATTTAATAACACCCGAAGGTACAAGGGATTTGCTTTTCGACGAAAGCGTAGCACGTAGAACTGTGGAGAACAAGCTTGAAAAGCTTTTTAAAAATTACGGATATTCCGAGGTTATAACTCCCGGAATTGAGTTTTACGATGTATTTATGCTTAAATCCCGTTATTTCGCTCAGGAAAGTATGTATAAGCTTTCCGACGCCAAGGGGAGACTTATGGTACTTCGTCCCGATTCAACCATGCCTATTGCAAGATTAGCGGCTACCAGGCTTAAGGATGAGATCTATCCCTTAAAGCTGTTTTATAATCAGAATATATTCAGGATAAATCCCAAGGACAGCGGAAGGGATGACGAAATAACCCAAAGCGGCATTGAGATCATCGGAGGTGATCCAAAAAGAGCCGATATGGAGGTTTTAAACCTTGCAACCGAGGCGTTAAAATCCGTTGAAACGGAGGATTTTCGCTTTGAGATAGGAGACAGCGCTTTTTTTAAGGCTTTGATTTCACGGGTAACCGGAGACGAGGAAGAAACCGAGCATATCAGAGAGCTTGTTGAAAATAAAAATATGCCCGAGCTAAAAATCGCCCTGAAAAAATATAAAGAAAATGCAGATACCAGGGCTTTGTATGAGCTACCTAAACTATTTGGCGGAGCCGAGGTGTTTGACAGAGCGCGCAATCTGTTTTCCGATGAAAGCACGCTTTCTGTTCTTGAAGATATAAAACGGGCTTATGATTATTTATGCACACTTGGTTATAAGGACAAGATAACCGTTGATTTCGGACTTGTAAATAAAGCCAATTACTATACGGGTCTTTTGTTCAGAGGATATATAAGAGGTTATGGCATGCCTGTTCTTTCGGGCGGACGTTATGACGCTTTAATCGGAGATTTCGGTTCAAGTCATCCGGCAACGGGGTTTGCCGTAAATATAAATGCCGTTGCGGGAGCGCTTCTTAGTAAAAACTCAGCTTCTTTGGGTCAGATACCGCAGGTTCTGGTTTATGCGGATAAGGATAATTTGGAGCAGGGCTTTATTTATTGCAGAAACCTTATTGCAAAAGGTATAAAAGCGGAAAATTCACTTCATGCTTCCCTGGAGGAAGCGAAGGAATATGCATCACGAAAGGGAATACCTGTAATTGATATTGTAGACAAAACCGGTAAGTCGGAGAGCATAAGAAAGGATCAATCAATTTAAATGGGTGATACAATACGAATTGCGCTTACTAAGGGCAGACTTGAAAAGGATACGGTTAAGCTTTTTGAAAAGCTCGGATTTGACGTTTCGGCAGTTAAAGACAAGGGCAGAAGGCTTATCCTTCCTATAAGCGATCAGAATATCGAGGTGGTATTGGCAAAGGCGGCGGATGTTATTACCTATGTCGAACACGGCGTCTGCGATTTAGGTGTAGTTGGCAAGGATACAATAATGGAGCATGGCGGAAAATATTTTGAGCTTGTTGATTTAGGTTTTGGAAAATGCAAATTTGCCCTTGCAGGGAAAAAAGGCGAGGAATTTTACAAGGGATACGGTGTCAAGACCGTCGCTTCAAAATATACCAATGTCACAAGAGCGTTTTTTGAGGGCAAGGGAATGGACGTCGATATAGTAAAAATCGAAGGTTCGGTAGAGCTTGCTCCGCTTCTGGGGCTTTCCGACGGTATTGTTGATATAGTTGAAACCGGCACTACTTTAAAAGAAAACGGACTTGAGGTTTACGAGGATGTTGCTCCTATTTCCGCAAGGCTTATTGTTAATACGGTAAGTATGAAGCTTAAAAAAGAACGAATTGACAGGCTCGTTGCTATGATCGAAGAAAAACTGGAGGAAATATAAATAATGATAAGAAAAATATACGCTGACGGAAGCGAATTGGATTTCTTAAAGGAAGTAGAAAAAAGAAGCAGTGAAACAAATGCTAAGATCGAAGAGACCGTAAGGGCGATAATCGGCAGAGTCAAAGCCGAGGGAGACAAAGCCGTAAAGGAATATACCGCTGAATTTGACTGTCCCGAATGTATGTATTATGAAGTGCCTCAGGAGGTGATCAACGATGCTCTTACGCAAGCAGATCCCCGGCTTGTGGAAGCGCTTTTAAACTGTGTCGAAAAGATTACCGATTTCCACCAAAGACAGAAGCAGAACGGTTATATGGTCACAAATGATGACGGTACGATTTTGGGTCAGAGAGTCAGAGGACTTGACAGGGTCGGGCTGTATGTTCCGGGGGGCACGGCAGCTTATCCTTCTTCTGTGCTTATGAACGCCATTCCAGCCAAAATTGCGGGAGTTAAGGAAATAATTATGACTACTCCTCCCATGAAGGACGGAACCCCCAATAAGGATATACTTCTTGCCGCTTCGATATGCGGAGTTGACAGGATCTTTATGTGCGGAGGCGCTCAGGCTGTTGCAGCTCTGGCATACGGAACCGAAGAGATACCCAAGGTTTCAAAGATAGTGGGACCCGGAAATATTTTTGTGGCTACCGCAAAGAAGATGCTTTATGGTATTGTTGACATTGATATGATCGCCGGACCAAGCGAAATACTTGTTATGGCAGACGATACGGCAAATCCGAAATATGTTGCCGCAGACCTTATGTCGCAAGCCGAGCATGATAAAATCGCCAGCGCAATTTTAATCACCACCTCGGAAAAGCTTGCGGACAATGTTATAAAGGAACTGGAAAGGCAGTCCGCCGAGCTTTCGAGAAGGGAAATCATTGATTATTCCCTCGATAATTACGGAGCCGTTATTATTGCCGGGGATCTTATGCAGGCTTGTGATATTGCCAACCGTCTTGCGCCGGAGCATATGGAGGTCATTGTTGAAAATCCTCTTGAATATATAGGAAAAATAGATAACGTAGGCTCGTTATTTCTGGGACAGTATGCTCCGGAGCCTTTGGGAGACTACTATGCCGGGCCGAATCACGTTTTGCCCACAAGCGGCACGGCAAGGTTTTTCTCGCCGCTGTCCGTTGACAGCTTTATAAAAAAATCCAGCTATATTTATTACACGAAGCAGGCGCTCAACGAGGCGGCCGACGATATTATTTTGGTCGCAGAAAAAGAAAGACTTACCGCTCACGCAAATGCCATAAAAGTAAGAATAGAGGACATTCGCTGATATGTATAAATTAACGGAAAAGCTTGTTGATCTAACGCCTTACGATCCCATACAGGGAGATTACAAAATAAGACTTGACGCAAACGAAAGCTTTATAGAAACATCCGATGATGTTACGGCTAAAGCGTTAAAGGGAGTATCATTAAATCGATATCCCGATCCGTACGCTAAAAGACTTATAAAGGCGTACAGTGATTTTTACGGAATAGACCCGGATTCTGTGACGGCGGGAAACGGGTCGGACGAGCTTATAAGCATAATAACCGCCTGTTTTTTGAAAAAAAACGAAAGGGTATTGACTCTCGCTCCGGATTTTTCTATGTATTTCTTTTATTCAAATCTCTATGAGCTTAACGTAAGAGTTATGAAAAAGGAAAAGGATCTGACCGTTAATGTAGATAAGGTAATTGAAACGGTTAAAAATGAAAATATCAGAGCGGTCATATTTTCAAATCCCTGCAATCCCACCTCATTGGGTCTCGATAAGGACGATGTTATAAAGCTTATTACCTCGGTGGACGCTCTTGTGATCCTTGACGAGGCTTATATGGACTTCTGGAAGGGGTTAAAGGAGCAAAGTCTTATTAAGGATACCGAAAAATACGATAACCTTATTGTTCTGCGCACCTGCTCAAAGGCTCTCGGAATGGCGGGGATCAGACTCGGTTTCGCTGTCAGCAACAGTGTTATTACAGAAAAGCTTAGAGCCGCAAAATCACCCTATAATGTGAATGTATTGACTCAGAATATAGCAGAGTACCTCATTTCCGACATAGAGAAGATGAATAGCCGAATAGAAGCATGCAGAACGGCACTTGGCGAGCTTGACAAAGGGCTTTGTGAAAGAAATTTTAAGTTTTTTGAAACAATATATCCTTCAGTTACCAACTTTCTGTTTATAAAAACTTCAAGAGCAAAGGAAATTTTCGAGTTCCTTCTGTCCAAATCCATCGCTGTCAGACTAATGGGAAATTATTTGAGAATCACGGCCGGAAGCAGTGAGGAAAACATGGAACTATTAAAAGCCTTATCAAGTTTTCCCTCCAATTAAAGCTGACGGTTGAGTTTTTGGCAACTAATGCGTTATTGAAGCTGCGATTGCCTTGTGTTAAAATAAAGTCAAATTAAAACGCAAAGGAGAATCGCTATGTTGCATTTAGCAGAAAATCTGAAAAAGTACCGTATTTTAAAAAATCTTACCCAAGAGGATATTGCGGAGTATTTAGGAATTACGCCGCAAAGCGTTTCAAAATGGGAAAGAGGGGAATCTTACCCCGACATTACCTTTCTGCCCGCTTTGGCTAACATATTTGAAACAAGCGTTGACCTGCTTATCGGAATGGACTTTATACGTGCCGAGGAAACCCGGCATAGCATTCACAAAGCCGCCAATGATTTTCAGCGTAAGGGAGATTATGCTTCCTCCGAGAAGGTATATCGTGACGCACTGCTTATTTATCCTAACAATCCGGGAATGATACTCGGATTGGCGGGTGTGCTGGCATTGCAGGGCAGTTCTGCGGAGGCGGTCGAACTGATTGAAAAAGGACTTCCGCTGTCGGTGAACGAAAAGCAAAAGTCTACCATGCGCGCGGTACTTTGCTTTTTATACCTGAAATGCGGGAATGATGAAAAAGCAAAATCTCTTTCATCTGCCCTACCTCATATGAGAGAAAGCCGTGAGGTGATACAGCCTTTGATTGTAAGTGGACTCAGCGATGATGAGATTGATCTGAATATCAGAAATATACTTCTTGGTGACGGAAAAGAGGCCGGTTAAGCTAAGAAAAAATCAATATAGGAGCGCCTTATGAATGAAACGATAATTAATGACGCACTCAAGTTTGTCAGAGATGCTTTTAATGATGATTATAGCGGTCATGATTATTTCCATACTTTAAGAGTATACAAAATGGCAACGAGAATTGCAGAGCAAGAGAACGCAAATTTGATAATCGTTCAATTAGCTGCATTGCTTCATGATGTTGATGACATTAAATTATCGCCTAAAACATATGAAAATAAGGACAAAGCGGTTGATTTTTTGAAAAAACATGGCATATCGAAAGAAATGATAAAAACTATATGTAATATTATCGGAGAAGTGTCTTTCAGAGGAACGGATTCCGTTTCGCCCGAAACGATTGAGGGCAAATGCGTACAGGACGCAGATAGATTAGATGCTATGGGTGCTATTGGTATTGCCAGAACTTTTGCATATGGCGGTAACCATAATCGAGTACTTTATGACCCTGATATTAAACCAATCGTAAACATGAATGCTGATAAATATCAAAGTCGTGTTTCTACAACGATTAACCATTTTTATGAAAAGCTGTTTCAACTCAAGGATTTGATGAATACTGAACATGGTAAAAAAATTGCCGAACAAAGAGAGGATTATATGAGAGCTTATATTTCTGAATTTTTAGATGAATGGGACGGAATTCGGTAAAATCCGATTTTGGGAAGGTAAATATCAAATGGAAGTTGAGTTTGTTTTGGCAGATGAGGATGCGGCAAAATGTATATCCGAACTTCGTCATGAGATATGGTGTACAACCTATCGAGGCATATATTCCGATAAAAGAATTGATAGTTACGATTATGAAGAACATAGACGACGTGATTTGCAACGTATTCAAAATACCTCTTACCATGTTTATTTGATAATCAATGATCATGATCCGATAGGTTATTTCATCTTTTTAGCTACAGAGATTGTTTATATCCAATCTCTTTATATCCGTCGGGAATATCAGCGTCAAGGTATCGGAAAACAAGCATTTGTGTTGATCAGAGAGTATTGCAGGGCGCATGGGTTTGAGAAATTTACTTGTAATTGTAATTCGCACAATTATTCGGCACAGGATTTTTATCATTCTATGGGCGGTATTATAACAAAGAGAAATGAAGGAAACGCTGACAAATATAACGACCAAATCACATTTGAATTTTCTGTATGAAAAAACGGTTTATTACATTACGCAAATGATGTCGATTTATTATTCTGGCAAATTTAAATTCAGCTGATACTGTTTTACTAAAAATGATAACTTAAAGTGAGGAACAACTTATGAGCAGAGAATCAAAAATTACACGGACCACCAAGGAAACGGACATTTCCGTATCGTTAAATATTGACAAGTGCGGTAATTGTAAAATAAATACGGGTATAGGTTTTTTTGATCATATGCTTACCTCTTTGGCAATTCACGGAGGATTTGACCTTGAAATAAGCTGTAAGGGTGATCTTGACGTTGACGGGCATCACACTGTCGAAGACGTGGGGATTTGCCTCGGAAAAGCTTTTTGCGATGCTCTCGGAGATAAATCGGGAATAATTCGGTTCGGTTCTGCTTTCGTACCTATGGACGAGGCATTGGGATTTTGCTCCTTGGATATAAGCAACCGTCCTTTTCTTGTGTTCAACGCAGAGTTTTCCAATGAAAAAATAGGTGATTACGATACCTGCCTTACCGAGGAATTTATGAGGGCGTTTGCCTTTAATGCGGGGATAACGCTGCATTTAAAAGCCGAGTACGGCAAAAACGACCATCATATTACTGAATCGCTTTTCAAGGCAACGGCTTACGCTTTAAAGCAAGCGGTAAAGCCAAACGCAGACGGCTCTGCCGCTTCAACCAAGGGGGCGTTGTAATGCCGAAAATGCAGGGCTATAACCTTGTGGCGGTTTTTAACAAGGAATGCGGCAAAATGCTGATGTGCGAAAGGTTGAAGGAGCCGTATAAGGGACTGAAAAATATGGTAGGCGGCAAGATCGAGGAAGATGAGAATCATGAAAGCGCCGCCTACCGTGAGCTTTTTGAGGAAACGGGGATAACATGGGAGCAAATAAAGCTTACCCATCTGATGGATTTTAATTATTATCTTGACAACTGCTATGTTGAGGTTTATGTGGGCAGATTGAACTGTGAGGTAAGCGTCAAGGGTGATGAAAATACTCTGTTTTGGAGCGATTTGGAACATAATTTTTTTGATATGGGAGAATATGCAGGCGAGGGAAATATCGGGCATATTATGGAGCACATAAAAATGTATAAGGAGCAATTATTATGATTGTAATCATCGATTACGGCGCGGGAAATTTGTTCAGCGTGCAGAACGCTTTGAATTATCTCGGCTTGGAAAATAAAATAACTTCGGATAAACCGGATATAATTTCCGCCGACCGTCTGATATTGCCGGGTGTGGGAGCTTTCGGCGACGCTATGGACAAGCTGAATAAATCGGGGCTTGTTGATACTGTGAAAAAAGAGGCTTTAAAAAAGCCTTTTTTGGGTATTTGTCTCGGAATGCAGCTTTTGTTCGAGAAAAGCTATGAGTTTGGGGAGTTCGATGGATTGGGGCTCATCAGGGGATCGGTAAGACTGATGAAGCCAGAAGGAGATTTGGCTATTCCGCAAATGGGCTGGAACGCTCTTGAGTATAACAGGGAATGTTCTTTGTTAAAAGGAATTGACGAGGGACAGTATGTTTATTTTGTTCATTCCTATGCGGCGGACTGTTCGGAAGACGATGTGTATGCTTATGTGGATTATGGCGGAAAAGTTCCTGCCTTGGTGGGAAGCGGCTATGTTTACGGGGCTCAGTTCCATCCCGAAAAGAGCGGAGAGACGGGGCTTGAGATTTTGCGAAGGTTCGGCAAGCTATGACTTATTATGAACAACAGGGAGATTTATTTGACAAAAATATTTTGGAAAATTATGCGCTGTGTCATTGTATAAGCTCGGATTTTGCACTTGGTGCGGGAATCGCAAAGGCGTTTGCACAAATGGGGGTTAAAAAGCGGCTTTGCGAAGAGTATCAAGGGGACTGGGCCGGAAGGGGTTACTGCCTTATAACCAAAACAGACGGTGTTGTGGTGGGAAATTTAGTGACTAAGGAACGGTATTTCCATAAGCCTACGCTTGAAACTCTGCGTCAGGCGCTGGAGGACTTCAGAGATCAGACGATTGAAATGAATGTGAGTAAAATTGCAATGCCTAAAATAGGCTGCGGATTGGATAGGCTTGATTGGACAGACGTCAAGAATGTTATTGGAGATGTTTTTGAAAAAACCGATTTAGAGATTTTAGTCAAAACGCTTTAAAAACTTGGAGTTAAAGTATGGCACGAAAAATTAAACCGATGGAGAGTAAGTACTTGATTTCCTCTCTTGAATTGATCGAAGATGTTTTTACCGAATGGGACAGTCCTGAAGAGGGAAAAACCGTGCGACGGTTGGCGGAAGAAATCCGCATAAAAAAATACTATCTTCCCGGGTTGGAGTTAGTTACGGTAGATGAAAATTATGGGGTGATCGGATATGCGATGTTTTCCCGTTTTCACATTGAGGGAAGATATGATAACGAATTGTTGATACTGACGCCTGTTGCGGTAAAAACAGAGCTGCAAAGACAGCATATTTCCAAGGAAATGCTGGAATATGGTTTTAAAAAAGCAAAAGAAATGGGATTTAAGGCAGTAATTGTAGAAGGAGACCCGAAAAATTACACATCTCGGGGATTTGTTCCAAGCTACAGATACAATATAACCGCAGGACCCAATATCCGCCTGCCCGCTCCCGAATGCCTGATGGTCAAGGAGTTGGAAAGCGGAGCGTTGGATAAAATGAGCGGTTTTGTTGATTATTCTTTTTATGAGGCGCTTCGTGAAGGATAAAAATTTCGGTTTGTCGTGAAAACTTAAATTGCAGTAAATCGGAACTTGCGTATGGGAAGTATTGTGCGCGTATTATAGACGCTTCTGTTTTTAAAGTATATAAGCTTTTCTAATCTTTATTACATGATCCATAAAATTACAAGCATGCTGTAGTAATATTACGGGTTAGCTGCTGTTTATGCGAATCACTCAACAGTTTTAGGAGAGCGGCAGTATGCGTCTTAAATTTTATCCCCGAAAACATAGGGAATAAAGACAAATTTCTCGTAAGAAATAATTAATCTATTAAGCATCATGTTTCGGAATATATGAAAGGAATGAGAATAAGCAGTGGTTTTTTGATGCTTCGAAGAAACGGACTAATGAAAATCAGGGGTTATGAAAAAAAGCATTCGTTGATATGTTATAACAAGGCATATATCAAAAAAGCCTTTTGATTATTTTTTTTAAGTATCAGGAGCTATCTGAAGAGCCGTAAATTGCACAATTACTACTGACTGCGGACGCTATCCGCGTCAAAGAATGCCGATAGATATCCCAAAAGGATAACTGCAAAATGCGCTCGTATTTCTTCGCTTTTTTCCTTGAAATTGCTATGCTTTAAGTTTAATTCTAAAGTTTTGCTTTCAGATATGCTCTAATATCAGGAATTTCTGAAAGGTAGGTATTCGCACGATTTATATATAATGCTACCGCCTTTTCATTAAAATTGTTCGAAATAACCTCTATTTTTATGCTTTTTCCTTGAAAATAGCACGCTTCATCGGAGTTTTACACAGTTGATCTATTCAGATTCGTTATAGTTTGTACTCTGTCGTTGTTTTAAAATAATCATAGGTAAAATCGGGATACATATTGAGTTGTATTTTAAAGGAGCGATAATTGAAAAGAATTGATAAAATTTTAGACAACAAAGAAAACATAAATATTGATTTTGCAGTTCATGTTAAAAATCAGAATGAATTGAAGGATTTGATCGAAATTTTGCAAAAGCATGGATTTAAGATTGAACTTAATCTGTTTGATGAAAATTTGAGCATATGGATGTTTAGAGTTGCACAGGAAGATAAATATGATACCTGCTTCAGAATAAGAAACCGTGAGAATGATAAATGTGTAGCGTGGAATCCTTCAATCGAACACTGGCGATCGTACTGCAGGGATATAATCGAGCTTGAAAACGGTGAAATTGTTTTTAACGAAGGAGCATATACTCAGCAAGCCGCCGAAACGGAAGCGGATAAAATTATTTCGGATATTGCACAGGGCAGTTATCTGAAAAAATTATACGGTGATATGACAAGGGAGCAAATTATTTATAGTTTGCTTCATAACAGATAAATGTACACCTTATCCGACGTATTATATACAGCTGAAAAATACAAATAAAAGGAAGGATAAATATGATAATTCTACCTGCAATAGACATAAAGGACGGAAACTGCGTAAGACTATTTAAAGGCGATTTTGCAACGGTCCACAAGGTTGCCGAAAGCTATATGGATACCGCCAGAAGCTTTGAAGAGGCGGGCGCAAGCTGGATACATATGGTTGATTTGGACGGGGCAAAGGAAGGAAAACCGGTTAACGGTGATATTTACCTTGACGTTGCAGAAAATACCGGGCTTAAAGTAGAAGTAGGCGGCGGCATTCGCAGCCTTGAAACTGTGGAATATTATATTTCAAGGGGTATTTCCCGGGTCATTTTAGGTTCCGTTGCTTTAAAAAATCCACAGATAGTAATTGACGCCGTTAAAGAGTACGGTGAAAAAATATCGGTGGGTATTGACGCTAAAAACGGCACGGTGGCGGCGGAGGGATGGCTTGAGAATTCACAGGTGAATTATATAGATCTTTCTTTGGAAATGATCAGGACGGGAGTTCGAAATATTATTTTTACCGATATTTCCAAGGACGGTACTTTGTCGGGGGTAAATAAAGAGCAATTGTCGGCGCTTAAAAATGCGGCGGGGGATAAATGCGGCATTACCGCCAGCGGCGGTGTGCATGATATGGAGGATATAAGGATTTGCAAAAAAATGGGCTTGTACGGGGCTATTTGCGGCAAGAGCATTTATTCGGGAAGCCTTGATCTTGCCGAGGCGGTACAATATGCAGGCAGAGACGAAAAAGATGCGTGACGATATAATAAAATTTTTGCAGACGGAGGTCAAAAGCCGCTGTGAAAAAGAAAGCAACTTTTTCGGTATAGGGTGTTATTATCACATTTGCGCGGTTGTTAAAAACGCCGTATTTCTTGCCGAAAAATACGGAGGAGATGTGGAAGCGGTGACAATAGCGGCATGGCTTCACGATATCGCCTCCGTCACCGATTATTCTTTGTACGAAGAACACCATATTCACGGAGCGAAGATAGCGGAGAAAATACTAAGGAATTTTGAATACGACAAAATCGAGCTTGTGAAAAAATGTATTCTTAATCATAGGGGAAGCAGACCGAACGAAAAGATAACTATTGAGGAAATGTGTATTGCAGACGCGGATGCAATATCGCATTTTGATTCCGTGCCGTCGCTGTTTTATCTGGCATATGTAAAGCGTGGATTAAATATAGGAGAAGGAACTGAGTTCGTGCGTAGAAAGCTTGAGCAAAGCTTCGGCAAGCTTTCGGAGGATAGTAAAAGACTGTATTTTGATAGATGCAGCCAGGTTATGCGGATTATAGGAACATCCAACTGAAGGGAGAGTAAACAATGCTTGCAAAAAGAATAATACCTTGTCTTGATGTAAGAAACGGCAAGGTGGTAAAGGGAGTAAATTTTGAAGGAATAAAGGAAGTGGGCGACCCAGTAGAGTATGCCGAGGAGTATAACAGGCAGGGAGCCGACGAGCTTGTTTTTTATGATATTACCGCTTCCGCAGAAGGAAGGGGGCTTATGCTTGATGTTGTCCGTGAGACAGCCAAAAGGGTGTTTGTTCCTCTTTGCATCGGCGGGGGTATTGCAACTATAAATGATTTTCGCGATACGCTGAGAGCGGGAGCGGATAAGGTTTCTGTCAATTCTCAGGCGCTTAATAATCCGGAGCTTATAAACGAAGCAGCTAAGATATTCGGCAGTCAGTGCGTTGTTGTTGGTATCGATGCAAAGCGTGACGGCAATGGCGGTTATACCGTTTATAAAAACGGCGGCAGGGTGGATATGAAAATCGAGCTTGGAAAGTGGGTAAAAGAAATAGAGCGGCGTGGAGCGGGCGAGATATGCCTGAACTCTATGGATGCCGACGGAACCCGAAACGGCTTTGATAAGGAAATGTTGCATTATGTATGCGGCTTGGTAAGCATTCCCGTTATTGCCAGCGGAGGAGCGGGGAAGCTGTCTGATTTTTCGGAGGTGTTGGAGGAAACAAAGGCTTCTGCGGCTTTGGCGGCTTCGCTGTTTCATTTCGGGGAGCTTACGGTGGGAGAGGTTAAAAAAGATTTGATCAGCCGCGGGATAGCGGTCAGAAATTAGAACGTGTTCTTATGTGAATAAACGCAGGTCTTTTTAGGCATCTTTTGCCCTCTGCTTCGTCAAGAACTTTTGAAATACATGGGAAAAAATCTGCGCAAAAATCATCACATTTATTCTATGAGAACAGGTTCTTAAATTTCAAGTTAAAATATTGCAAAAAAAATAAAATATTATCAAAGTGAAGGAAAAAATTGAAAAACATTGATTTAAATAGGTTGTCCGCAATAAAAGAGATTGTGGATAAGGATAAACAGTTCAGGATCATGTACATTACCGAGATTGACTCATATTTTATGGCAATTATTATATGGTGGGCCGTTGCCTATGAAAGATATTACAAAATAGAAAAAGATGACTATGAGCTATACTTATCCGATAAAGATAAATTTTATGAGAAATTCCGAAGAGAGCTCAGTAAGGATCCGTCGGTTTGTTTTACCGAAAATTTTGCGGGTGCGCCTTCATTAAGAGATTATGACGGCCGGCCGGATTTTCAGAATTCATACCCTGTACCGCAGGGTATGACCAATCCTTTTCAGCATTTCGGCTATGAAGACGGAATCTTCTACGCACATATTGTATGGGAAAACGGGGAAATTTATGTTCCGCCCGTTCAAGCATTAAAAAACGGTGGGGATCATGAATATCCGCTAAGGGAAAGATGCGAGCTGATAAGAGATATAAACGGCCGACCGATTTGTTATAAACTGAAAGGCAAATAAATATGAATGCATTAGTAATGAATTGCAGTCCTGTAAGAACCGGCGCTACAGCCGAAATAGCACGCATAGTTTCGGAATCTCTGAAGAATAGGTACATTGTTAGAAATATATGTATTGACGATTTTAAAATCGATTTTTGCAAGGGATGCAGAGCTTGTCACAATACGGCTGAATGCGTTCAGCATGACGATGTTGATAAAGTAATAGGATATTATGAATGGGCGGATATAATAGTTTCAGTTGCGCCGTCATATTGGGCTGATATTCCGGGACAGTTCAAGGCATTTATTGACAGATGTACGCCATGGTGTAATACACATGAACCCCATGCCATAATAAGCAGCGGTAAAAAAGGTTATTCGATAGCTTTAAGAACAGGACCGAGTATGAAAGAATGTGATCGTATCATTGAAAGCATCGAGCATTTTTACGGGCATTTGGAAATCGAGTGCTGCGGCAGGTTGGGATTATGTTCCGTTGAATATAAAGAAGCGGTGAAAGAACACATAGATGAGCTTATGTGTTTTTGCGATAATATAAAAAACGGATAAGCGGAGAAATTGATTAATGAATATTGAACAAATAAGTGACAAATCCGAAAAAGAAACCATAACCAGACATATACTGGAAGCTTTGACGGAATGGTTTGAAATTTCTCAGGCGAGAGAAGAGTATATTTCCGGCAGCAAGGATCAAATAATGCTTGCCGCAAAGGATAAAGAGAATCCTATAGGATTTATTTTATTGAAGGAAACGGGCAGAGATACCGTTGAGCTTTCTGTAATGGGAGTGCTGAAGCAATTTCATCGTCGCGGGATAGGAAGGAAGTTATTTAATGCGGCAAGAATAGTTGCCTGCGAAAACGGTTATTCTTTTATGCAGGTCAAGACCGTTCAGATGGGGAAATATAAGGAATACGACGTGACCAATCTTTTTTATCTTAGCCTCGGTTTCAAAGAATTTGAAGTTTTTCCCACGCTTTGGGATGAGAATAACCCATGTCAGGTATATGTAATGTCATTAAAATAATGATTTTGCAAGTGTTTTTTACTTTTTAAAAGGAGGTATTGTTTTTTGAATACAGGATCGCTGCCATTTTGGGAGGAGACATACCGCAATGATCAGATAAATACATTTTCCTCGGAGCCTAATGCAACTATCAAGGAATTTGAGCACTTACTGAATAAACGGTCGAGAATAATCGATATAGGCTGCGGCGAGGGTCAGAATGCTTTTTATTTTGCAAAACAGGGATATTGTAATGTTGATGCATTTGATATATCGGAGCATGGGATAGCAAAATTAAAACGGCGGTGTAAAAATGAAAACGTAAAAATAAACGCCTTTACCTCTGATCTTATAGCATACAAGTTTGAACACATGTATGATCTGATCATGTGCTTCGGAACCCTTCATTTTGTAAATAGATCGGATTGGAAGGATTTTATACTCAGAGCTAAAGCAGATACTGATAAAGGCGGCATCCACATTATGCAGATTTTTACCGATTCGGTGCCCGCATCGGAGGATATCGCGCCGTTTGCGATCGGTCTTGCCAAGGATGAGGAAATAAAGGAATTGTATAAGGATTGGGAAATTTTGCAGTTCAAGTCATATACATTCGAGGATGAACACCCCGGAGTTCCTAAACATTTACATTCGTCAAACAAAATAGTTGCCAGAAGGCTTATATAAACGTTATTTTGCTGTTATCGCGAAAACACGATTATTGTACATAAGGAGAATATTTATGTCGGATTTGATGTCAATGATCAATATCGGCAAGGAAATGGAGAGAAAGCTTAAGGCCGTAGGTATAGATACGCAGGAAAAGCTCATCGAAACAGGTTCTAAGGAGGCTTTTCTCAAGCTTCGGGAAACATATCCCAATGTTTGCTTGGTGCATTTATATGTGTTGGAGGGAGCAATCAGCAATACGGAATATAACGAGTTACCTGAGGAAAAGAAAAAAGAGCTGAAAAGGTTCAGCGATTCATTAAACGGCAAAGGCCCGGATAAGAAAAAATAAACCGCCTTTTGGAGGAATGTGTAAAATTGCTGTTATTGCACAACTATTTGAATAATCCATGTGGTACTTCAAGTATTCCGTATTGGAAGCAAAAGGAGACTGCTGTTCCGAACAATATGAAGATAATCCATGAAAAGGATTATAATTGCGAAGCATATAAAGATTATATTGACGAGCCTTATTTTCGGTTATATCATAATATGAAAAAAATCCAATATGAGGCTTTAAGCGGAGTTGACATTGTTTCGGGAATATCCGATATAGGGGAATTTGTCAGACTTATTAATGAGAGCTATAACGATTTGACGGTTTCAAAAGAGCAGTTGGAAGGATATCAAAGAACTTCCGTTTTCCGTTCCGATTTGTGGATTACACTAAAGGACAAGAATAGCGGAAAGATTATTGCAGGCGGAATAGCCGATTATGACAGAGAATGTGGAGAACTGATTTTAGAGTGGATACAGGTTTTACCTTCTTATAGGGGGCGTGGGTACGGAAAGTCGGTCGTGAATTGCTTGCTTACAAAAATGAAAGGCACAGCGAAGTTTGCCACTGTTTCAGGAAAAATAAATAATTCGACTAATCCTGAGATTTTATATAGAAAATGCGGTTTTACTGGTAATGATATTTGGCATATCCTTATCAAGAAAGGATAGATAAATGGATAATGATATTTTATTTAAAACAGATGAATTTATTTTTTCTTACCGAGTTGCGGGTGTGCTTATTCAAAACGGAATGATCCTGCTTCAAAAGCCCGTCAACGACGGTTATTCTCTTATAGGCGGCCATATTAAAAAATTTGAAACGGGCAAAGACGCTTTGAAAAGGGAGTTTATGGAGGAGCTTCATGTAAAGATAGATGTGGATAGCCTGTTTGCGGTTGTGGAAACCTTTTGGCTTTGGGGAAAAACGCCCTGTCATCAGCTTGGCCTATATTATAAAATTCATTTGCTTGATGATGTTATCCCGCTTGAAGGTTCTTTTTTCGGATATGACGAATTGGGCGGGAAACAGATTGATATGGAATTTTGCTGGATAGCGCTTGAAGAGCTGAAAAACGGCTTGGAGCTGTATCCGTCGGAGTTGATACCGTTTATCTTGGATGATAAGGGAAAAACGGTGCATTTTGTTTCAAATCAAATCAACGTAGATGAATGATATGGCAAATTCAGGTATAAAGGCGGTTTTCTCAAAGAATATTGAAACAGTCCGGAAAACAGTAACGGAATGTAAAAAAATATAACAATAGGCGCTGTGATTTGAGCAAAACCAAGATTTTAAATGAAAAACAGTTTATCGGATATACAGGAGAAGGCTATTACGGTATCTGCTTCGAAACCTTTCAGCGGCTGGGGGTTATATATAGAAAACAACAACATAAATGGACACCGGACGGGCGTTTTTATTGAATCGGGCGAGGATACGCAAATAGCTTTTACGGAAAATTTATCGGCAAAAAATTTTTATGAAGCCTTTTATGAATGCTTATTTGAAAAAACAGCAGGCTGTGTTTATTTCTGATTTAAAAAAGGCATTGTTATAAAAATAACTGGAGAAATAAGGATGAAAATAAATAAAATTGAAAAAAACGGCGTATTATGCGCCGTAATTGAAAGCAATGAGAAGGTTATAACTGATGTTCAATCAGCTGTCGATTTGCTTGTGACCGTTAATTATGAGGTCGGAACAAAAAATATTATAATAGATAAAAAGCTTATCAACGAGGATTTCTTTATTTTAAGCACAGGATTTGCAGGTGAAGTGCTGCAAAAATTTATTAATTATGGCGGTCGCATAGCAATATACGGAGATTATTCTCATTATACAAGCAAGCCGCTTAAGGATTTTATCTACGAGAGCAATAAAGGGAAGGATATTTTCTTTGCTTCTTCAAGGGAAAATGCTTTGGAGCTTTTGGGAAGATGATTTAAAAATAAATGGAGTAAGGATATGAATATCAGAACTTAGCAATGACAACATTAAATCCCGGGCTTGATAAAAAAGATGTTCTTATTAACGGTGTTATGGGATTATGCGGTGAATCCGGAAAAGCCATCGATATTGTAAAAGACATTTGGCGCAGAGGGTATTCACTTGATACAGAGCATCTTTCAAAGGAGCTTGGGTATATTGCCTGATATCTTGCGGAAACCGCAACGGGTATCGGATATGACTTGGAGAGTATTCTGCAAATAAGCATAGATAAGCTTAAAAAGCGTTATCCGGAAGACTTTTCCGCCGAAAAGTCCATTAGCCGCCGGAATAATGACAAATAATTTTCAGAGGTAATATATATGAAGCTTCCAAAATATATGCGTATTCAGGGCAGAGAGCTTGCATACAGAACAGGAAAGCCCGTAGGAGTTTTTATACTCAATTGGCGCAGGATTCGCGACGGAGTATACAGTAAGGATGATTCGGAGCTTTACGATAAAACTCACAAATGGTTTTTGGAGCATTTGCCGGAGCCGCCCTTTTATGGGGACAATAATGATAATCCGCAGGGAGCGGTAACATGGTTCAAAACGGAAGCCTTTGAGGAAATGAGTGAAAAATCGGAAATACTGACAGGACTGCTTGACAAATACAACATACCTTATGATATCGTTTTTTCCGATTACATAGGAAAAATTGTATATGAGGACAAATGGCAGGTGGGGGTCATTGACGAATGATATTGCTTACGGCTTTTAAAAATACCTCGTCTGAAAAGCTTATAAAAGCACTGAGGGATTATGACAAGCTGTTTTTGGACAATGACAGGGAAAAGTCCGTCAACCAGCTTACCAGTAGGTTGGATGAGAAAACTTATGACTTGATCTTAGCTTTCGGACAGCGTCCGTTGATCAAGGATAAAATACATTTCGAAAGCGCTGCGAAAGATAAAGAAGGCGGTCAATATTCCACTGATTTTGATATAGAAAAAACTTTGAAAATATGCAGGGAAATCGGGATAACGGCAAAACGCTCGGATAATGCGGGAACCTCCTACTGCAACAATATTTATTATCACGGCATGCAATATATTTCGTTAAATTCCCTAAAAACTCAGATGTGCTTTGTGCATATTCCTTTTGATAAAAACATAAGTGATTTCGATGTGTTTGTTAAAAAAATCGTATTCTTGCTCAATAGGTGCAACTCCGAGCTTATGAGAAAAAACGGGGCTTAAGCCTCTCGGGATTTCGGCTGGAGAACGTATCCTCCGCTGAAAGGCCGACAAGTGACCTGCCGCTTTAGAGGGGGAACTTGTGTTTTTCGATTAAGCAAATCAAAACAAAGAGGTATGCGGTAAAGATAATATGAAAAATAACTATATATGCAAAATAGCTTCTTTAGAAGAAATGAACAAAAAATGGGATTATGAAATCGAAAATCATCCCGAAAGCCAAAGTAATTGGATCATATGGAAAAAAGGGAGCATCGAAAACTTCAAAAACGGCGATATTATTCCTTATTACGGAATACTTGACGGGAAAATAATTTGTGAGGCAACGGCTATGTTAAATCCCCGATGCGTTCAGAACAGCGACGGATTGGTGAAAGACGATACCGTTTATTTATCCGCATTCCGAACCGTTAGAGAGTATCAGGGAAAAGGATTCTTTTCAATCCTTTTAAATTTTATGCTTGATGATTTAAAGAAAAAAGGATTTATTAAAGCTACGTTAGGTGTTGAACCTTCGGAAAAAATCAATAAAAGTATTTATGAACACTTCGGCTTCACGGAATATATAAAATCTTCAAAAGAAAAATATCCCGACGGAACGGTAATTGACGTGGATTATTACGGAAAGGCTTTGTGATATGACAAGGGCGTATCAGAAGCCGAAGCAAATTAGTACAATTACGCTAAAAGCATAGGGATTTTAAGGAAAAAAGCGAATAAATACAAGGTATTTCATGGTTATTCTTTTGGGATAACTATCAGCATTCTTTTACGTATAAAGCATCCGCAGTAAGTAGAAATTTCGCAATTTGCGGTTTTTCATATTTCCCTAATAAGAAAGGACAAAAAATGGATAAAATCAAAATCGATATCAACAGCTTGGACAAATATTTTGAAAAGGGGGAGCTTATACCTGCGATAGCTTTTGATGTAAACACAAAGACGGTGCTTATGCTTGCTTATATGAACAAAGAGAGCCTTAAAAAAACCCTTGAAACAGGCTATACATGGTATTGGAGCAGATCAAGGGGAGAGTTATGGAACAAGGGCGCAACCAGCGGACATTTGCAGAAGGTCATATCGATATACGGCGACTGCGACAACGATACCTTGCTGCTTAATGTGGAGCAGACAGGAGTTGCCTGTCATACCGGTAGTTACAGTTGTTTTTTTAATGAGATGTATGCTTCCGATGAATGATCAAAGCTTAATCAAGTTGTCGGAATTTTTCGAAAACCCGAGTTCCAGAAGATGATTAAATTCACAATGACCAATAAATGAAACCGATACCCAAAAGGCGGATAATCCAACAGCGATTATAAAATATGAAAGGAAAAATATTATGACAGTTTATCAGGAAATATTCGAGGTTATAAAACAGCGTAAGGCTGATTTTGAAAAGGGAATTGCTCAGGAAAACAGCTATACTGCCTATCTTTTTGACAAGGGAGTTGACAAAATATGCAAAAAGGTAGGAGAGGAAGCTACCGAAACGGTTATTGCGGCTAAGAACGGTAACAACGAGGAGCTGATGAACGAGATAAACGATCTTCTGTATCACGTTATGGTCCTTGCCGCAAATCAAGGACTTGACTGGAGCGATGTGGAAAAGGTGCTTGAAGAAAGAAATGAAAAAATAGGAAATCTTAAGCAGTTTCATCAGGTAGATAAAAACAGCTGAATACAGCAGCAACCCTTGATTGCAAAAAAGTTCGGATAGAATGACATAATTACGGATATAAGGCTTTGATGTTTATAATATTATAAAAAGTCAATATTTAAATACGGATGAGAATTCTTATGTACAATAAGGAAGAAACAGAAATCAAGAAATAGACCGTCTGTATAACCGGCTATCCTATGAAATTTCAGATAACTCTTCTTGTATGTTATAACCACATTAAGATAAATACAATTTTAATGTACGGACTTTAAAATCGTAATATGTTTAACGTATATGCAGGACATTGATAAAAAGCAGCAGGAAACACCTGCTGCTTTTTATTTATACGGTTAGATCTGTTGAGTTTTTATTTTCTAAAGGCTCCGGGTCTGTTTCATTTTCGTCAGAAATAAATTTAAAGCTTAGAAGATTGATATTTTCGTTTAAATGAATGGTAAGATCATGTACTCCGATTATTTCATTGATAATGGGAAGTTCAAAAGTCTTGAATTTCTCGGGTTCAACAAATACCGGAAGCTCGAATTCCGCTATGGTTTCTTCGTTTGCCCTAAAAACAATCCTTGATTTAATTCCGCTTGTTGACGCTTTAAGCTTTATAAATCTAAAATTTTCAAAGCAGCAATTATAAAACACTACATGGCCTCCAAAGGCTTCGGATCCGGATATGTATTCACCTTTAGCATTTGATAAGGATTTGATGCAGATCATTTTTTTATCGTCATAATTTATAGCATGGATCTTACTTTTTAAGCTTCTTTGGGAAGGGCTGTTTCCTGAAAGAAACATCTTTACGGAACATTGATTATCCTGACTTGAACCGCCCGCATAAATCAGATACATACCCTCATCAAAGGTATATTCATTCTTTGATACATCCCAACGTCCGAATTCCTTTTTATTAACGGTAAATTCAAAAGTTTTCTTTCCTATGGGATCAATAAATTCACGCTTAAATCCGCATAGTTGTTTTAAAGGACGTTTATAGCGGCTTTCAAGCTCTGAAATATAAATCTGTACGACTTCATCACCGCCTAATGCCGAAAGATTTTCAACGGTTACGGAAATTTTTATGCTATCAGACATATCAGTTACCTTCAATCCTCCGTATCTGAAATGTGAATAGCTTAAACCGTAGCCGAAGGGATATAACGGTTTCTTGTCATAATAAAGATATGTGGATTTTGTTTTGATAATGTCATAATCATTTATCGAAGGCAGTTCGTTTGTGGAATTGTACCATGTTAATGGGGTTCTTCCTGCCGGATTATTTTTTCCTAATATAGTTTCGGCAATAGCCGTCCCCATTTCTGGACCTCCGTGGGCGGTGTAAATAATGGCCGGAAGCTGTCTGTCAAGCTCAGGTATGGCATAAGGATAGCTTGAAATAATACACATTACCGTATTTCTGTTAGCCATATGTATATTTTTTACAAGCTCATTCTGAAAGTACGGTAACTCAATGCTGTGTCTGTCATAGCATTCACGTGCAACAATCATGGGATTGTTTCCTACGCATACTACCGCATAATCCGAAAGCGCCGCAAGTTTTATTCCGCTCATAATTCCATCGTGAATTATTTCCTCGGAAAACATTTGTTTTTCATCTATTCGGCTTATGTCATCACAGGTCAATGCTCCGTCATCATTTATAAAAACTGTTTTATCGTTCCAGCTTTTATAAGTAACATATCCGTTCGAAAGGGAAGGCTTAAGAATAGGCATAACGAACCAGGAGAAAACCGTAGAACCGCTTGCTTTATATACTCCCTCCGCTGTAACGTATTTTTTGTTTTTTACGGAGGTCAATACTATTTCGCTTCCCCAATCATCCCTTATGAATTGACAGCTTTCGTCAGGAAACTCACCGTCCGCAGTTATAGTTTCGTCATCGTTTACTTTAAGATATTTACCTGTTGCAAGTGATTTAATCGCAATAATGTCCCGACAGTCATCGTAGCATATGTCAGCTTCCGGCAGCTGAGCCTTAAATGCGTCGAGTATGGTTACATTATAGGATGAAGTTCCGGTGTACCAGTCGCGGAAGCTTTCATTGGCATGTACGCCCAAAACGGCCAATTTCTTTACTCTTTCGCTTTTTATCGGAAGAAGGCTTTTATTTTTCAGAAGGGTTATTGCCTCCCTCGCAGCCTGTAGATTCAGTACCTTGTATTTAAAGCTGTTTACAACGCTTTCCGGAAGGTTAAGATATGGATTGTTTTCCGGCGGATTGAATTCCCCTATCAAAAAGCGCGGATAAAGAGCATTAACAACAGCTTTATCCAGTTCCTTTTCGGTCAAAAGTCCTTTTTCAAGTGCAAGACGAAGAGACTCTATAACAAGCTCGGCTTCATCACACATTATATCAGTACCGTTTTTTACAGCCATCGCAATGGTTTTGGCATGATTATCGGTAAAATGGTGATGTGTTACGGTTTGCGCCATATCGCCGCCGTCAGTAACAGTATATTTCATTCCCCATTGTTTTTTACATACCTTTTCAATATCCGGATTGATCATTGCCGGAAGTCCGTTTATGGAGTTATATGAAGTCATGACCCCCGGAGCATATCCGGCTTCAATAGCAGGACGGAAGGCACGGTAATAGTATTCGTATTTTGTACGCGGCTCTATGTTTGAACAGGAGGAGCATCTGTTTTCTTCGTTGTTATTGGCATAAAAATGTTTTAAAGAAGGAACAGCACGATAAAAATCAGGGTTGCCGCCCACTATTCCTTTTGTAAAGGCTTTTACGGATTGACCGGCAAGGAACGGATCTTCGCCGTAGCATTCTTCGTTTCTCCCCCATCTCGGATCTCTGGCTAAATCAACAGTCGGACCGAACAATACGAGATGATCGGTGTCAGTATTTTCCTCATAATAACGAAGCTCGGTTCCCGCAATTTCACCTAATTTTTCCATAAGATCGGTATCAAACATCGACGCCATTCCTATCGGCTGAGGGAATACCGTAGAAGGCTCTTTATCGTTACTATCTGCATTATGAGGAACATATCCTCTTGCAACCTCGTTTCCTATACTGTAAGAACGAATTCCCAGCCTTGGGATAGCGGCCTGTCTTGTGGGAATAAGGGCAATTTTTTCTTCAACGGTAAGCTGTGAAACAAGGCTCTTTATTCTTTTTTTAAGGGGGAGTTCAGTGTTAAGATAGTCATTATTGTTCATATCTACAGTCCTCTATAAAAATTTATTTTCCTGCTTCTTCAAACTTCTTGCAAATCATTCTTGCGACCTTATATACGTCTCCGCAGCCTAATGTAATTATTAAATCGCCTTCCTCCGCATTTTGAAATACATAGTCTGCAACTTGTTCAAATTCCGGGAACCATACGCATCCTTGTATTTTTTCGCATAGATCCTCGGCAAATACATTATAGATGTTTTTTTCACGGCTTCCCATTATTTCCGTAAGAACGGTTTTATCGGCAATTGAAAGCGCCTGCGCAAAATCATCCATTAATGTAAAGGTTCTTGAATAGGTAAACGGTTGATGTACTGCCCATACACGTTTATAATTCATTTTTTTCGCAGTTTTCAAGGTAGCCGCAATTTCGGCGGGATGATGACCGTAATCGTCCACTATGGTAATACCTTTGTATTCGCCGTACTTTTCAAAACGTCTTCCGGCTCCCTTAAATTCATTAAGGCCTTTTGCTACGCCGTCAGGAGTGATACCGCAATAGCAGGCCGCCGCCGCCGCCGCGACTGCATTTAAAATATTATGCTCGCCCGGAACATGTATTACGACGTCGCAAAATTTTTCCCCGTTATGGATAATTGAAAAGGAAGATTCAAGTCTACCGGATCGGATGATATTCTCGGGATACCATTGATTGCCCGGCTTTTTTCCGAATGTTATTATATCCTTGCCCGTTAATCCGTTTACGGCTTTCATGGAATTAGCATCGTCACCGTTTATGACAATCGCTCTTGAGGCATTATCGCAGAATTTTCGGAAGGAAGAAATTATATTGTCAAGATTTTTAAAATAATCAAGATGATCTTCGTCGACGTTAAGAACAACGGCAACATCGACCGAAAGCTTTAAAAAATGATCCAAAAACTCACATGCTTCACAAATTATGGTGTCCCCGTCACCGGCTATTCCGCTGCCGCCTATAGCTTTTAGCTTTCCTCCTATTACAGCCGAAATATCGGAATGTTCTGATAGAAATATTTGAGTAAGCATTGCGGAGGTAGTAGTTTTACCATGTGTTCCTGATACACAAACGGAATTTTTATATTTGTCTGTAATTAAACCTAAAAGATCAGCCCGTTCTATTGTTTTTACTCCGCTTTTTCTGGCGGCAATGAGCTCCGGGTTGTCATCCATAATCGCGGCGGTGTATACAATAAGATCGGCATTATCTATGTTTTCGGCTCGCTGTCCTAAAAAAACCGGTATTCCCATTTTTCTTATCAGTTCAAGAGTTTCGGTTTCATTATTGTCCGATCCCGTAAGGTAAAAGCCTTTTGAATGCAGTATTTGCGCCAAAGGATACATACCGCTTCCACCTATTCCTATAAAATGAATATGTTTTTTTCCGGTGAGAAAGTCTTCCATGTCAATGTCCTTCCTTCTTTAAACCAGTATTTTTATACCGTAAGCCATTTTGGATTATCGGATTCATGGAAAATCCGTAATTAACATGCCTTCTATTGCTAAGCCTCCGTAAAAATAATTATGAAACCGTTCGGACTTTCTATACAAATCTATGAATATTTACGATGTCAATGTTTAAAATATGATTATTCAGCATCAATTCTCAGCGAAAGGAAGCATAAATATGAATATCAGCGATGTCAGGATCAGAAAGACCATGAACGAAGCCAGGCTTCGTGCAGTTGTTTCTCTCACGGTAGAAAATTCAATTGCCATACATGATATAAAAATAATACAGGGAGATGAACGTCTGTTTGTGGCAATGCCAAGCAGGCGCGATGAATCAGGAAATTTTCGCGACATTGTCCATCCGATAAGTCCTGAAGCAAGGGAGAAACTGGAAAAAGAAATTCTTTCCGCTTACAACGGATATATTACTTCAAATCCTCATTCTCAAGAAGAATTTTCGTCTTAAGAAGAGCCAGCTGAGTTTTAGCGTCGGTTATTTCTCCGTTCATTACCATTTTAACGGCTGTATCAAACGGAATTCTTTTTACATCAAGAAATTCATCGGCATCAAGCTTTTGTTCCGCCTGAGAAAGGCCTCGGGCGAGATACATATGGATAATTTCGGTATCATATGCGGGAGTAGGTAACAAACAACCCAAATAATCATATTTTTCGGCGGTGCAGCCTGTTTCTTCTTTAAGCTCACGCTTACCGCATGAAAAATGGTCTTCTCCCCATTCCAATTTTCCGGCGGGAATTTCTGTAAGGATCTTTCCGGTAGGATACCGGAATTGTGTTACCATTATGACTTCGTTCTTATCAGTGAGAGGAACCACACATACTCCGCCAGGATGCTTTATTACCTCTCTTGTAACCTCGTTGCCGTTTTCAAGGAGAGCTTTATCCCTGTGAAGCTTTATTATTTTTCCGTCATAAACAAGATTGCTTTCCAAGGTTTTTTCTTCGAGATGCATAGCCATTTAATCCTTTCCGGTATTTTTCAGTATACGACTGCTCCGTATTTTTTACATATTTTTTCAAGATCCTTTTTGGGGATCAATGTTGAACTGTCAATAAGGGCTATACCCTGATAAAGCATAAGCGCCATTTTTAATGCAATTAGATTTTCTGAGACAAACATAACGGGAATAGTGGACATATGTGAGTTCCGAGCAAAATCTATAGCATCGTCCGAACTGTTTATTTCAACTCTGAGCACGTCGCAGGACGTGCTGCATACTTCGGTAATTATATCTTCCATATCAGGCTGGCACCGTATGGGTTCGGATATCTCCGTGGTGTCCGCTTTTAAAAAGAACATGCTGCCGTAATGAGTGAAAACAAAGAAGTCATCTATAGCAGGCGGCTTAAAAAATTTTTTACTACTCCGCAACGGAGGTTGTTGCTTAACGGAACATATAAACATATCCACTCCAAGACAGGTTAATTTTTCAGCCGGAGCAGAATCGAAAAATGACAAATCCATCATTAAAGGAATTTTTGAATAGCTTGTCAATTCATTTATAAGAGCTGCGACATCTTCATCCTTTTGTTCTTTAGAAAAAGCAACGCCGTATCCGTCAGCACCCATTTCCTGAGCAGTAATAAGCCCTGTCAAAGAGGAGACGCGATTGTTTCCGGTATTTTCAAAATGATCTGCGTCTATGCATATCAGAACAGCCTTATCGGTTTTTTTACATGATAATAAAGCAGCTCTCATATCCGGCATAGATGATATACGATCTATTATAAATAAATCTACATGATCATCAAGCGCGTTTACCTGTTCATCATACGCGGAAATTAATTCGGTAAAGCTTGTTTCGCCGAAAGGATCTGTTGATATACCGGTACCTCCGATTACTCCGGCAATTTTTTTGTCATTCTTTATTTTTCCAAATTCAGAAGCAATAAGCGAATTTATTTTGGCGCATTCCGTATCCATATTATTTTTTTTAAGGACGAACGGATTTAATCCGGCCGTAGGCAATGCTAGAATGTCGCCGAAGGATATGTCCCCGACTTTACTTTTTATATATTCGGCATCGGTTAACGGAGAGGGATCTATTGTTCTATTGTTAAAGTCAAATACTTCAGGAAACTGATTTTCATTTATTCTGATAATTATAGTCTGTTTATGACTGTCATCAACACTCATTTATTCGGCTCCTTCTAAGGCACTCACATTTTTTCAGGTGCATCAACTTTAAGAAGATCAAGTAAATTTTTAAGTACTGTTTTTGTTGCCGTGCAAAGAGAAAGTCTTGACTGAAGTACCGTTTTCTCCGTTCCTTTAATTGGGCAGGAGTCATAAAATTTATGAAAATGCTGTGCAAGCTCGATAAGATATCTGGTTATCACCGACGGATTATAATTTTTAGCTCCTTCGCTTATAATATCAGGAAGTCCCGCGATGTGTCGTATAAGCTCAAGCTCCGCAGTTTCCGTGAAAACCATGCGGCTTTCCGGAATAAAATCACATGTATTTCCTTCCTCAGCCTGTTTTTCAATTATACGGCATATTCTCGCATGAGCATACTGTACATAATATACCGGATTTTTAGAACTTTCTTCAATTGCAAGATCAAGATCAAATTCAAAATGAGTATTCGGATCGCGAAGATTAAAAAAGAATCTTGCAGCATCCATCGGAATTTCATCCAGAAGAGTAGATAAAGTGATTGCTTTTCCGGATCTCTTTGAAAGTTTGACCGTTTCTCCGTTGCGTACAAGCAAAACCATTTGCATAATTACCACATCAAGCCGTGAAGCGTCAACTCCCAGGGCCGTCAGTGCAGCTCTCATTCTGGGGACGTATCCATGGTGATCTGCGCCGAGAACATCTATCGCAATATCAAATCCGCGCTTAATCAGCTTATTATAATGATAGGCTATATCCGGTACAGAGTAGGTGGGAACTCCGTTAGCTCTTATAAGTACTCTGTCTTTGTCATCGCCCAATTCGGACGATTTGAACCAAAGCGCTCCGTCCTGTTCATAGGTGTAGCCTTTTTCTTTAAGAAGTTCAATTATTTCCGCAACGGATCCGTCGTTATGAAGAGTACTTTCCCTAAACCAAGTATCGTATTTGATTCTATATTTAAGCAGATCTGTTTCAAGTCCTTTTATATTTATCGGGAGAGCATAGTCAACCAGAGCCTGTCTGCGCGTTTGCTCATCAGCGTTGATATATTTGTCTCCATAGATTTCAGAAAAGTTTTCTATATGATCGATTATATCCTGTCCGTGATATGAATCCTCCGGCATTTCTACAGGATCACCGAAATGCTGACGGTAGCGTATGTCAAGGCTAAGCGCGAACTTGTTTATTTGATTTCCCGCATCGTTAATGTAAAATTCGCGTTCAACATAATACCCCGCGTACTGGAGCAGGGAAGCGAGGCAATCGCCTAATGCACCTCCGCGCGCATTCCCTATGTGCATCGGCCCCGTAGGATTAGCGGAAACAAATTCCACCAAAACACGCTTACCCTCACCGTCGTTCGTTTTACCGTAGTTTTCTTTTTCTGTAAGAACAGCATTTACCGTTTCAGAAAACCATGTTCTTCCTGCGAAAAAGTTAAGAAATCCGGGTCCTGCAAGCTCTATTTTTTCAAATACGCTGCCTTCAAGCACGGAATTTTCAACTATCATTGCAGCTATATTACGGGGATTTTGTCTGAATGCTTTTGCGGAAACGAGAGCGACGTTACATGAAAAGTCTCCGTGGTTTTTATCATTGGGGATTTCCACAGTAAATGCGGGAATGGCCTCGGATGGTAATTTTCCTTCGGAAATAAGTCTGCCCAGTGCATTCATAACTATTTCCTTTATTTCTTTTTTTGCGCTTGAAATGGTGTTAATCATTTTATTTCCTTTCTTTTCGGCGTATCTTAGCGCTCTTTTATATTTATAAACATTTCATTTTCGGAAAGAAAGCCTGAATTAATATCGATAGTATATTTTAAATATAAATCTCCGCCGTCATCGGTAACAGAGTTTTTAATCTCGTCTGTTCTGACGCCTATCATAAATTCTCCGTAGGGAGTTCCGTAATGACAATGATGCTTTTTACCACGTTCAAGAATGAGGTTTGATACGGCGTTTCCGCTGCGCGTAAGCGTTACGGAATTATCAGTAACGTCCAAAGTAATGTTGCACCCGTCGAAACCCATTGCATCACTTTCCTCATAATAAATTCTATATCCGTCTTTATTTTTTTCCTTTAACAGTTTCCCGAACGTGAAAAGCTCAGTAACATCTTTGTTGTCATTTGAGTTTTGTACGCTTTTTATATTTATACAAATGTCTTTGATCATTTTATTCCTTTCAACGGGCAGTTATGTATGTGTAGCAGGATTGATGCGGTACTGATAAGAAGCAGTTTTATGCTTTCGATTCCAGCGCATTGTTGAGCATTATTTCAAGTATGTCCGAATAGCTCAGACCATCATTCATCAAAAGCGATGACAAAACGCTTTCTTTATTGAAGCCGGATATTGTTGATACTTTTGTACAATAAAGCTCATTATCCGAAAGCAGAAAATCAATAATTGCATAACCCTGACAATCCATAATTCTGAATATACGCTTAGCCGTCTTTTTTATTTTTTCCGACAGATCGTCGTTAATATCAGCTAAAGGAGAAAACTTTGATGTCCTGCTTATATAGTTGTTCAGATTATCTATAGTGCTTTCAACGGGAACGGTTTCGCCTACGGAAGAAACGGCAATAAGTCCTTCATTTTCATAAACGCAGCAGCAAAAATTTCTGCCGGTCACCGCTGCTTCAACAACGGCCTTGTGATGATGTGAAAATGCTATTTTAAGAGCTGATTTAAGCTCATTGTCATTAAAAGCAACATTTGAACCGATTGACGAGCTACAGCTTGAAGCCTTGACTACAAGCGGATATTTAAGAAGACTGCTTCTTTTTTCAATTATGTCATCGATATAAGGCATATCGCTTCGTTCAACACAAAAATATCCTATTGTCTTTATTCCTGCTTCATCCAAAATCAGATGGGTCATAGCTTTATCAAGAGCGGTGCTTGAGGCTTCAAGATTACTGCCCAAGAAAGGTATGCCGGCAAGCTTACAAAGCCCCTGTATTCGTCCGCATTCACCAAATCTTCCGTAGATTACCGAAAAAATAACGTCTATACGCTGAAGAGCCATTTCCGAATTGTCGATAAGCTTTATTATCCCATGGTGTACCGCATCGGGGCTTATTACGGCAGGGCAGCAATCAGAGTCGTTTTCCCACGTGCCGTCAAGTATAGCTTCATAGTTCCCGGGATAGTAAAGCCAACGTCCAACGCGGGTTATTCCTATAGGAATAACGTCGTAATTATCTTTTGACAGGGCTTTTATAACCGAATATGCAGATTTAAGAGACACCGAATAGTCCTTCGACTGACCGCCGAATAAAACGGCTACTTTAGTTTTTGCCATCAAAAAGCTCCTTACACATAATATAAAAAAATTATACCATAGAGCAAAGAATTATTCAATAGCTTCATGGCAAAATATTTTATTCCTTATCGACAAATTAAACGTTGTATAACTTTAAAAAATGACGTCTTACCGGTCAAAGCCGGAAAACGTCATTTACCGATTCAGTCTCCGAAGGAAATGCCGATATCCCTTGCTGCAATTACAACATCGTCGTCAAGAGGCACGAACTTTGTTTTCATCGTTACATCGGACAAAAGGTTCTCACCGATTTCCGTTCCGATTTTAGCTACAGTATATCCGTATTTTTCATCGAGGATAAGTCTTGCCGCTCTTGCGCCGAACTTCGTGGCAAGAACTCTGTCAACGGCCGACGGACTTCCTCCCCTAAGCATATGCCCAGGAACAACCGTGCGTGTTTCAAAACCGGTCAGCTGCTCGATATCTCTTGCGATCCTTGAAGTGGCAGTTACATATCCGTTTTCGCTTCTTATACGCGATCTGTCTTTTTTCTTCATTTTTGCTTCGGAAGAGTCCATTGCACCCTCGGCAACGGCAACGATCGAAAATCCCTTTCCGGCTTTAGCACGGGAATCCACAGCGGCCGCTACCTTTTCTATATCGTAAGGAACTTCCGGTATCAGGATAATATCCGCGCCTCCCGCCACGCCGGAATATAATGTAAGCCACCCCGCTTTATTTCCCATTATCTCTATAACCATTACCCTACTGTGAGAATTTGCGGTAGTATGAATGCGGTCTACCACTTCGGTTGCGATATCCACGGCCGTATTGAAGCCGAATGTCACCGATGTTCCCCAGATATCATTATCTATTGTTTTAGGAAGACCTATAACATTCAGTCCTTCTTCGGATAAAAGATTTGCCGTTTTGTGAGTGCCGTTTCCACCCAATGTAAGCAGACAATCAAGCTTTCGGCTTTTATATGTCTGCTTCATTTCGGCAACCTTGTCGATCTTATCATCTTCCACAACCTGCATCATTTTATATGGAGTTCTTCTTGTTCCGAGAATAGTTCCTCCCTGAGTAAGAATCCCGGAGAAATCCGAAGGGTTCATTTCACGGCATTCGTTGTGTATAAGTCCGTGAAAACCGTCGGATATTCCTATAATATCTATTTTGTCCTCTCCGATAAGGTTATAGCAGGCTTTGGCCACACCCCTTATCGTCGCGTTGAGCCCGGGACAATCTCCGCCGCTGGTTAAAATACCTATTCTCCTTTTGGACATGTCAGTCATCCTTTCTTTTTGCAGTCTGCCGGCACCTTTTATCAATAACGGAATTTCATATTTTTAATTATAACCCAATTAAGCTTAAACGTCAATATAAAAGCCGCAATTTTTTGTATAAAGCGCATAAAAATCTATTGACAAATATACCCGAATATATTAAAATAAACTTAATCACCGGTAAATAAGACCGGAATGATTTTTTTGATGAAAACGATAACATTTTAGGAGGAAGCATTCAGATGAGCGACTTTTTCAGTATCCAAAAAATCCAATATGAGGGAAAAAAATCTACAAATCCTCTTGCGTTTAAGTATTACAACCCAGATGAGGTTATCAACGGAAAGACCATGCGCGAACAGCTGAAGTTCGCACTTTCATGGTGGCATACAATGTGCGGCGACGGAACGGATATGTTCGGCGTAGGTACGGCAGATAAAAAATGGGGCGGAAGCGATCCTATGGAGACCGCAAAGAACAAGGCTTATGCGGCTTTTGAAATAATGGATAAGCTGTCGATCGATTACTATTGCTTCCATGACAGGGATATTGCTCCCGAAGCCGGTTCTTTAAAGGAAACAAACGCCCGTCTCGATGAGATCTCCGATATTCTGAAGGAGCTTATGGACAAGTCAGGGAAAAAGCTGCTTTGGGGTACCGCCAACTGCTTCAATAATCCCCGTTATATGCACGGTGCGGGTACCGCTCCCAATGCCGATGTATTTGCTTTTGCGGCTGCACAGATAAAGAAGGCTATCGAGCTTACGGTTAAGCTCGGCGGTAACGGTTATGTATTCTGGGGTGGAAGAGAAGGGTATGAAACGCTTCTCAATACTAATCTTGGGCTTGAACAGGACAATATGGCAAGACTTATGCATCTTGCTGTTGATTATGCGCGTTCTATCGGCTTCAAGGGCGATTTCTATATCGAGCCCAAGCCCAAGGAGCCTACCAAGCATCAGTACGATTTTGATACCGCTACCGTTCTCGGATTTCTCCGTAAGTATGATCTTCTCGGCGATTTCAAGATGAATATTGAGGCCAACCATGCTACATTGGCGGGTCATACCTTCCAGCACGAGCTGCGTGTTGCCCGCGAAAACGGAGTATTCGGCTCTATTGATGCAAACCAGGGAGATATGCTTCTCGGCTGGGATACGGATCAGTTCCCGACAAATATATATGACGCGACCTTCTGTATGTATGAGGTGCTTAAGGCAGGCGGATTTACCAACGGAGGTCTTAACTTTGACTCAAAGGCACGCAGAGGTTCGTTTACCGCCGAGGATATTTTCCACAGCTATATTGCAGGTATGGATACCTTTGCTTTGGGTCTCAGAATGGCCGATAAGCTCATTAAAGACGGCAGGATCGACGAGTTTACCGAGAAGAGATATTCGAGCTGGAATGAAGGCATCGGAGCTGACATTATATCCGGCAAGGCTAAGATGGCCGAACTTGAAAAATACGCTCTCGAAAAAGGCGATGTTATATCCTCGGTTTCCAGCGGCCGTCAGGAAATGCTGGAAAGCGTGATCAACAACGTTCTTTTCTCCGAATGATCCCGCAGATAGAATGAAAACACTATGTGAAATTATAAGAGAACAAGTCGGAGCAAATTTTCTCAATCTTGAAACCGCCGTCAGGACATACGACAGAAGCGCTCTTGTGTGCGGAACTCCGGCGTGGAGATATGTTTACCACACTATACACTCGGCAGATAAATGGTTTTTTAATCCGTTTGATTATGAGGAGCCGCCGTTTCATGAGGACGGAATGGATAATCCCGATAATCCGTGTACGGTCGAGCTGACTGATACAAAACTGTTGGAGTATCTTGATCAAGTGAAGAAAAAAACCTTTGATCACCTTGATCGGCTGACGGACAAGGAGCTTTTGGAATATCCTCACGGCTGTAGGTTTACTCGGATGGATCTGGTGCTTATACAATTCCGCCATATGAGTTTTCACACAGGAATGCTGAACGGTCAAACTGCCGAACGCACGGAACGATTTCCCGTATATGTCAGTCCTCACACTGCCGACAGGCTCAAAAGCGGTTTGTTTGACGAATAATATTACTGATAAAACAGAATAAATTAAGAAAGGACAAAAAACATTGGCTTATATTTTAGGCGTAGACATCGGGACATCGGGAACTAAGACCGTTTTGTTTTCCGAGGACGGAGTCCCCGTTGCTTCCGCAACCTATGAGTATCCCCTTTATACTCCGCAAAACGGTTATGCGGAGCAGGATCCTACTGATTGGTGGAATGCGGTTGTAAACGGCATTAAACAGGTTATAGGAGAAAGCGGAGTTGCAGCCAGGGAAATAAAGGGCATAGGTCTTTCGGGGCAGATGCACGGACTTGTAATGCTGGACGGTGACAACAAGGTTATCCGCCGCAGCATTATCTGGTGCGATCAGCGTACCGCCAAGGAGGTAGTTGAAATTACCGATAAGGTGGGAGCGGAGAGGCTGATCGAAATTACCGCTAATCCCGCCATTACCGGTTTTACTGCCGCAAAGATAATGTGGGTAAAGAACAACGAGCCGGAAAATTACGAGAAATGCCGCCACATACTGCTTCCCAAGGATTACATCAGATTTATGCTGACAGGAGAGTATGCTACGGAGGTTTCCGACGCTTCGGGAATGCAGCTTCTGGATATTCCGAATCGCTGCTGGTCCGATGAGGTCCTCGAAAAGCTCGGAATTGACAAATCTCTTTTGGCAAAGGTTTATGAAAGTCCGGAGATAACAGGAAAAATAACCAAACGGGTCGCCGAGCTCACCGGACTTGAGGAAGGCACTGTAGTTGTTGGTGGCGCAGGTGACAACGCCGCCGCCGCTGTGGGGACCGGTGTGGTTGAAGACGGAAAAGCGTTTACTACAATCGGATCCAGCGGCGTGGTATTCGCTCATACAAGCAGTATTTCCATCGACAAAAAGGGAAGGGTACACACCTTCTGCTGTGCGGTGCCCGGCTGCTGGCATGTTATGGGTGTTACGCAGAGCGCAGGTCTTTCGCTGAAATGGTTCAGGGACAATTTCTGTTGGAGCGAAATGGAAACGGCGATCGGAATGGGAGTCGATCCTTACTATCTTACGGACAAGGAAGCGATGGAAGTTCCCATTGGTGCTAACAGGCTTCTTTATATGCCTTACTTAAACGGAGAGAGAACACCGCATCTTGATCCCAACTGCCGGGGAGCATTTGTGGGTCTGTCTACCATGCATAAGAAACGTGATATGATAAGAGCGGTGATGGAGGGTGTTTCTTATTCTCTCAGAGATTGCGTAGAGGTAATGCGTGAGATGGAAATAAGCGTTACAGACATGATGGCCTGCGGAGGCGGCGGAAGCTCGCCGTTGTGGCGGCAGATGCTTGCGGATCTTTATGATTGTCCTGTCAAGACAACGCAGAATAAAGAAGGACCCGCATTGGGCGTTGCTTTGTTGGCAGCCGTGGGAGCGGGTATTTACTCAAGCGTTCCGGAAGCATGTAAGGCTGTTATTCTTCCTGATAAGGTTCAGAATCCAATTGAAGAAAACAGCCGTGAGTATGAAAGGGTCTATGCCGTTTACAGAAAGCTTTACCCCGCTATGAAGTCCTGTTTTGACGAACTGGCTGCGCTTTAACTGAATAAGTTATAACCGCCGGAGCCATTTGTTAAGATAATTGAATCAAGTTTTATATGAACGGGAAAAACACTTGCCGTTTAATGCTAAAAAAACATTTAATGAAAGGAATATAATCCAATGAAGCTTTTTATTGACACCGCCAATGTTGCGGATATTAAGAGAGCCAACGATATGGGTATCATCTGCGGCGTTACCACAAATCCTTCCCTTATTGCAAAAGAAGGTCGCGATTTTAAGGAGGTAGTTACCGAAATCACACAGATAGTTGACGGACCTATTTCCGCAGAGGTTATTTCTCTGGAAGCGGATAAGATGGTTGAAGAGGCGTTGCCCCTTGCCGCTATCAATAAAAACATCGTTATCAAGCTTCCAATGTGCGAGGAAGGCTTAAAGGCCTGCAAACAGCTTACGGCAAAAGGAATCAAGACAAACGTAACTTTGATTTTTTCCGCAGCACAGGCGCTTCTTGCCGCAAGAGCTGGAGCGACCTTTGTAAGTCCGTTCCTCGGAAGACTCGATGATATCGGTATGGAAGGCATGACTCTTATTGAGGAGATCGTTGACATTTTCAACGCTTCAGCATTGGATACCGAAATAATTGCCGCATCCATACGTAATCCGATCCATGTTACCGCCGCGGCGAGAATGGGCTGTCATATTGCTACCGTACCTATGAACGTGCTGCTTCAAATGCTTAAGCATCCTATGACAGATAACGGTATTGAGAGATTTCTTAAGGACTGGGAAGGATTCACGGGAAAATAAACATTGTTTAAAAAAGAGCCGTAAGGCTCTTTTTAGGTCAGTTTACAAGGGACTACACAGGGTAACGATCTGACGGGCGTTGATATGCCCGTCAGATTTTCCATGTGATGTTCAGTTCGCCCGCTCTGGTCACGGTGTCCAGAAGCGGGGGCACGGCGCACTTCCCCAGCCGGGGTATTCCTTTTCAGACGGTCATTCAGTTTTCAAGGGGCTTGTCCATCGATGAATTATCTCAAGTTTACACTTTTTTGACCGCTTGTGCCGTATATCCAAGAGGTAGGAAATCAGCCCGGAAAACTCGCTATTTCCACGCTCTCGGATTTGTGCTATAATTAAGTAAAAACAGATGGAGGAGAACTATAATGGGGATTTTTTTGCTTGTTGTACTCCTTGGTGTTGCCGTATATGTCGTACAGAAAAAACGGTATGAGAAAACGGAATATTACCAGCAAACCCAATATCCATACGGCAGTGTTCGGTTTAATAAAGGGCGGTTGGGTGAATTTTATACATATAAGTACCTAAAGCCGCTTGCCGGGTACAAACGGTATTTATTCAATTTGTATGTTCCAAAAAACAATGGGGAAACCACAGAATTAGATGTTGTCCTTCTGCATGAATCGGGTATATATGTATTTGAATCCAAAAATTATAGCGGATGGATTTTTGGAACGGAATCGCAACAATATTGGACTCAAACACTGCCTGCCGGACGAGGGCGGTCACAGAAAAACCAGTTTTACAATCCCATTCTGCAAAACAAAGGACATCTAAAATGGCTTCAAACATTCCTGGCTGACCAAACTATACCTTTTTATTCTTACATTGTATTTAGCGATAGGTGTACATTGAAAAATGTTACGTTAACCAGCGGAAAACATTTTGTTGTTAATCGGTACAACCTTTTTTCTGCGGTTCAGCAAAATATTGGAAAGGTAGGGATACAATTATCATCAGATAAAATTGATGAACTATTTGAAAAGCTGTACCTGCTTACGCAAATAAGCGAAGCAGAGAAAATAATGCATATTAGAAACATTCAACAAAGAACTCAAGATGATTTTTTACAGAACACCTTTTCCACTATGGCGTCACCAAATGTTGAGAAAACTCTATGTCCTCGTTGTGGTGGACAACTTGTTATGCGTACTGCGTCAAAAGGGAAACGTCAGGGAAAAAGATTTTTGGGTTGCTCCAATTATCCAAGGTGCAGATACATAGAAAATTTGCCCGATGAATAATTAAGAGGAGTATCAGATATGAGCTTAACAATCCAAGAGCGATTGAAAGACCTGCGTGTAGAGTGTGGCTTGACGCTGGAACAGCTTGCGGAGCAGACGAACCTCTCCAAATCTGCGTTGGGCAGCTATGAAGCGGACGATTTCAAAGACATTAGCCACTATGCCCTTATCAAGCTGGCAAGATTTTACGGTGTGACTACCGACTATCTGCTGGGGCTGTCTGAAATGAAGCGTCACCCAAACGCCGATCTTGCAGACCTGCGTTTAAGTGACGGAATGATTGACCTGTTGAAAAGTGGGCGGGTGGACAATGCCCTGCTGTGCGAATTGGCGGCACACCCGGATTTTGTCAAACTGATGGCTGACCTTGAAATTTATGTGAACGGAACGGCGGTCAAACAGGTGCAGGGTGCAAATGCGATAGTGGACGCTATGAGCGCAATAATCGTCAAACAGCACAATCCCGACATAAGTGACCCGCAGTTGCGGCAGCTTATCGCCGCCCATATTGATGATGACAGCTTTTGCCGTTACATAATCCAGCAGGACATAAACGGAATAGCCCTTGACCTGCGGGAAGCCCATAAGGACGATTTCTTCAGCGTCCCGGAAGATAATCCGCTGAAAGGACTGCTGCAAGCCGCCGATGAAGCTGCCAGCCCGGACGGTGACCCAGAGAAATTGTCTTTGGTGTTTATCTGCAAACGGCTCCGGCTGAATTATGGCAAGTTGAGCGGGGAGAACAAAGCGGCGCTGAAACGGCTTTCGGGAAAATCGGACTTGCTGAAAAATCCAATCCCGCAGCGGGGACGGAAGTAAGAAATAACAAATCTGCATTTTGGGAGGGTATTATGTTCAATGAGATATGCATATATGAGGCAAAATTAACCAAGTTAGACGAAATTGAAGAGTTAATGAAAGAAGTGGCTGAGTTTTATTTGAAACAAGACGGTGTCATTGATGTACATTATATAAAACGTACTCACAGACAAAAAGATTTTAATGCAGTTAAAGACGGGGAATTGCCTATCCGTCTAACAAAAAATATAGGTAAGGTAACATATGTTCTGTATTGGGTACTAGAAAATGAAGAAGCACATGCAAGAGTATCTAAGCTCGGTTTAGAGAAATTTTATAAACGTTGGAATCGCTGTTTAACTACAATGCCCAAAATAATTCTAGGTGAGAATATAATCTAACTTAGAATTCTAATCTGCCAGCGAAATAGCAAAGCCAGCCGAGCCAGTAGGCGGTCAAGATGAACGGCGCTTTCAGCGCCACCGTTGACAGTCTCGCCCGTCTTTGCTGATAGGTAATCAAGGCGAGAAAGCCATTTTAGGGCTTTCCCGCCCATTTCAATTTTGAGAAAAGAACGGCTCCTAAAATAAATGAGTGTGGCCACATATTGTCACGATGTCCAGATGTATGGGACATTTTGTCCCATAGGCTGGGAACGGTGGAGGAGGGACGAGGGCTTTCATATACGTCCTGTCTTCTGCTGAAACCAGCCCTTTGTTTCCGGCTTCCCAGCCCCAAACAAAGCCCTGCTTTCCTGCCGCTTCAAATGCCCTTGCCCTCCCCGGCGGCAACGGCATTTTCACGGCAACGCCGACAGAGCGTATAACACACTACACTTTGCTTCGCAAAGTCGTGCGCCAAATGGGGCGCTGCCCCCTTTGGATACCCCCACAACAAACAGGCGCTATGCCCCTTGCCGGGAGCATAACGCCGTTTGTTGTCAGCAGCCCGTTTCACGGTATGCGTGTAGTTCCTTGTAAACTGTACTTTATTTTTATGTAAAAAACTTACGGCCGTATTATCGATAATATAATCGGCAATAATAACGGATATTTCGCATTTCAATAAAGTGAAATACAAAAACTTTTGCGAAAGTGGTATATTTTTGGCATATCACCGTTTACGTTGAAGATATTGTTATCGGTAATTATCAAACGTGCAAAATTTTTTTAAAGCTCTTGAAATCTGTAAAAAAAAATAGTATAATTATGTTGAGATTTCAGTCGGTTTTCGTCTGAAAATGCATTATGAAACGAGGATATGCGAATGTACAATGATTTGGTAAACACTATCGGCTTTATTGACGGGTATGATCCCGAGATTTCCGCGGCGATGAATGATGAATTAAAGCGCCAAAGACGTAATCTGGAGCTTATTGCCAGTGAGAATATAGTTTCTCCCGCAGTCATGGCGGCTATGGGAAGCGTTCTCACTAACAAGTATGCGGAAGGTTATCCCGCTAAGCGCTATTACGGCGGCTGTCAGTGTGTTGATGTGGTTGAAGAGATTGCTATTGAACGTGCCAAGAAGCTGTTCGGATGCAATTTTGCAAATGTACAGCCACACTCGGGAGCACAAGCTAATACTGCCGTTTATTTTGCTCTTTTGGAACCGGGAGATACTGTTCTGGGCATGAGTCTTGCTCATGGCGGACACCTTACGCACGGATCACCGGTCAATATTTCAGGTAAGTATTTTAACTTTGTTCCTTACGGGTTAAACGATGAAACGGAAATGATCGACTATGACGAGCTTGAAAGGCTTGCGCAGGAGCATAAGCCAAAGCTTATCGTAGCTGGTGCAAGCGCTTATCCGCGAAAAATTGACTTTGAAAAAATATCTCAGATTGCAAAAAGCGTCGGTGCTTATTTTATGGTCGATATGGCTCATATTGCCGGTCTTGTTGCCGCAGGGGTTCATATGTCTCCCGTGCCTTATGCCGATGTTGTAACTACCACGACCCATAAAACTCTCAGGGGCCCAAGAGGTGGTATGATACTTTGTAATGACGAGGAGTTGGCAAAAAAAATAAATAAGTCCATTTTCCCTGGAACGCAGGGCGGTCCTCTTATGCATGTCATTGCTGCCAAGGCTGTTTGCTTTAAAGAAGCACTTGATCCTTCATTTAAGGAATATGGAACACAGATCATAAATAACTGTCAGGCTTTGGCAGGCGAACTGATCAATAAAGGTTTCCGTCTTGTTTCCGGAGGCACGGATAATCATCTTATGCTTGTTGATCTTCGCCCGTTCAACATTACCGGTAAAGAGCTTGAAAAGCATCTTGATGACGTTTATATCACGGTAAACAAAAATGCCATACCAAACGATCCTGAAAAGCCCTTCGTAACCAGCGGAGTTAGAATAGGAACAGCAGCGGTTACAACAAGAGGACTCAAGGAAGAAGATATGATTAAAATCGGAGAATGCATTTATCTTACCGCTTCTGATTTTGACGGCAATCAGAATATGGTCAGAGAAACGGTCAACGGTATTTGTGCAAAATATCCTCTCTACGAATAAATTTCATCCCTCTAATGTGAAAGGAACGTCAAAATGACAGAAAAAGCAAGCACGATCGTGCTTAACTCAAAACAGCAGGTTGCCCCTCTGGGAATTATTGCCACCGACGGTGCAAAAGATTTGGGAAGTAAAATAAACGATTATCTTGTGCAATGGTCAGCCAATACTCCTTATGCGCAGGATTCCTATCTTGTAGATACAGAATGCCCCCGTTTTTCCTCAGGAGACGGAAAGGGACTTATAAAAACCTCTATTCGCGGCGACGATATATTTATTATAACCGATGTCGGAAATTACAGCTGTACCTATAAAATGTTCGGAAGAGAAAATTATATGTCTCCTGATGATCATTTTCAGGATCTTAAGCGCATTATACAGGCTATGGGAGGTAAGGCCCACAGAATAAGCGTGGTAATGCCTATTCTGTACGGAGGAAGGCAGCACAGGCGTAATTACCGTGAATCCTTGGATTGCGCCGTAATGCTTCAGGAGCTTCAGGCTATGGGCGTTTCAAATATGATAACCTTTGACGCACATGACGCAAGAGTATGTAATGCTACACCGCTCATGGGCTTTGATAATGTAATGCCTTCCTATCAGGTCCTTAAAGCGATGTTCAAGGAGATAGAAGATCTTGATGTTTCCCCCGAAAGCTTTATGGTAGTAAGCCCGGATGAAGGTGCGCTTAACCGTAACATGTATTATGCTTCGGTTCTGGGTGTTCAAATGGGTATGTTCTATAAGCGCCGTGATTATTCAACCATTGTAAACGGGCGTAATCCTATTGTTGCTCATGAGTATCTGGGAAATTCCGTAGAGGGTATGACAGTTTTTATTTCCGACGATATTATTTCTTCGGGTGACTCCATGCTGGATATCGCGTATGAGCTTAAGAAACGCAAGGCCAATAAAATCATCGCTTATGCCACATATCCTATATTTACCAATGGTCTTTCTAAGTTCGACCAGGCATATAAGGACGGAATGATAGATTATGTATTCGGCACAAATCTTACATACAGAACACCGGATCTTTTATCACGCGAATGGTTCAAGGAAGTCGACGTTTCAAAGTATATTGCATACCTTATAGCGGCAATAAATCATGATATTTCCACAAGCAAGGTTATTGATCCTCATCTTAAGATAAAGTCACTTCTTACACGGTATAATGTTAAAAGTGCCGAAACATTGAACTAATAATAAAAATTAATATGCCCGTCACGTTTTACGTGACGGGTTTGATTTAGAAAATACTGAAATGAGGTAGAACTATGCCATTGGCAGATAAGATTCGTCCGGAGGATTTAAGTCAAGTTTTCGGGCAGCGTCATATATTGGGTGAAAACAGGCCGCTTAGAAATATTATAGAGGGCGGAAGCATTCCAAATATGATATTTTACGGGCCTTCCGGTGTAGGTAAGACCACAGTCGCCAACATTATAGCGAAAAGAAGCAATATGGAATTATATAAGCTTAATGGTACATCCGCCTCAACTTCGGATATAAAGGATATTATTGCTTCAAGATACACACTCTCTGCCGCAGACGGAATTTTGCTTTATCTGGATGAAATACAGTATCTTAATAAAAAACAACAGCAAAGTCTTCTGGAATATATTGAAAACGGAGATATAACATTGATAGCTTCTACTACGGAAAATCCGTTTTTTTATATTTATAATGCCGTTTTATCAAGGTGTACCGTCTTTGAATTCAAAGCTCTTCAGCCTGAAGAAATTGTTCCGGCTGTAGAGCGTGGCTTTTCTCTTGCTTCTGAAGAATTCGGGAAAAAAGCGGATATAGAAGACGGAGTTTTTGAACAAATAGCCAGAGGATGCGGCGGGGACGTACGTAAATCATTGAATACCGTTGAGCTGTGCATGCTTTCCGCCAAAGACGGAAAAATAACTTGTGAGCTTGCAGGGGAATTGTCTCAGCGCAGCAATATGAGATATGACCGCGACGGTGATCAGCACTATGATCTGCTTTCGGCTTTTCAAAAATCCATTCGGGGTTCTGATGAAAACGCGGCCTTACATTATATGGCAAGACTGCTGGAGGCGGGCGATCTGCCCTCGGTATGCCGAAGACTGCTTGTCACCGCCTCCGAGGATATAGGTCTTGCTTATCCGAACGGTATCGTAGTGGCAAAGGCATGCGTTGACGCGGCTCTACAGCTTGGGATGCCTGAAGCGAGAATCCCTCTCGCCCAGGCCGTCGTACTTCTTGCCACCAGTCCGAAATCAAACAGCTCTTATGTCGCTGTCAATTCCGCAATGGATGATGTTAAAAAAGGAATTACCGGCGATTTTCCGAGACAGCTTCAGAACGTTCATTATGACGGAGAGGGCGCAAAGATAAAAGGACAGAATTATATGTATCCGCATAACTATCCAAAGCATTATGTAAGACAGCAGTATCTTCCTGACGAGCTTAAAGACAGAGTTTATTATGAATTCGGTGATAATAAGCTGGAGCAGGCGGCAAAGGAGTACAGACAGAGGATAATATCCGATAAATAATCTTTCAGCCGTTATAATGCAATAACTTTTTATAAAAATCGCTGTAACCTATGCCGTAATTTGTACGAAAAACCTTGCTTTCGATCTCCGGAAAAAGCCTATAATATCTTTTTCAAATCCGGGAAAAATGACTATATGATATTTTGGCTGATCAGCCGTAAGTTTATGTTGAGATTTTGTGAAAATATAGTTAATATTATTAAAATACTGTTTTGATTATTTTATCTGATTCGGGGGTAGAGTAGACCCAGCTGTCAATATGACCGTCTTCTATAAAATATTTGAAGCTTCGGGATGAATAACCGCTGTCAAAGGTATCTACTATGATAAGCTTTACCTTCATTTTCTCAGGAATAATGGCTTTTATAAAAACACTGGCATGCTGGTTAATATGTATATCGTTTTTAAGCTCGGCCAAACCGGCCAAATTAGGTGTAAGCTCCACAAATACCCCGTAGTTTTCAATGCTTCGGATATAGCCTGTCACCGTTTCTCCCGTGTTGAAAAAAGCTGCGTTTTCGGCCCATGTCCCCAGAAGCTCTTTGTGTGAGAGAGAGACTTTTTCGTTTTCAATACTTTTGACTATTGCTTTTATTTTCTGACCCACCGACATTCTGTTAGAAGGATGATTTATTCTTGATACGGATATTGAATCTATGGGAATGAGAGACGGTATACCGCAACCTATGTCCACAAAGCAGCCAAATTGTTCAAGATGAGTTACCCTTGCATTTATCACGTCCCCCGGCAAAAGTTTGGAAATGTAATTGTCTATGCAGTCCTGCTGCGCCTTTTTACGGCTCAGGATCGCAACTTTATTGCCGTATTCGTTATTGGCAAAGGCCGTAACCTTAAAACAGACCGCTTTATTGACGCGCGAAATCAAAGCAATGTCTCTTGTTGTTCCGTCATCAATACCTATAGCCCCTTCGGTTCTCGGAATTATTCCGTTTATACCGCCAAGCCTGACGATCAAATTATGTTTGCTGTCACAAACTATACAGGGTGCTTCGAGAATTTTTCCGCTTAAAATACATTCATGCAATTTTTGTTCGTCAGAAACGGCACGACGGTTATCATCGGTATTTATCAATTCTCCCTCGGGATAAAATTCATACATTTTTATTATCATTCCTTCCTTTGTGAGGTCGGGCAGCGGTAAACCTCACACTTTTTGGTTTTTGTTAAGTTTATGACAAGCAGGGGAGTAATATTCCTTCAATGCGGGTTTCTTTATGATATGGTTCCGGTTGCATTTTAAAGCAAAATGTGATACAATGGCAGAAAGAGGAAAAGATTTTTACCTATCGGGAACAGTGAGGCGAAGATGAACATAAATGTGGGAGATATTCTGGAAATGAAAAAACCACATCCCTGTGGCGGCAATAGGATGACGGTATTAAGAACGGGAGCTGATTTTCGTTTAAAATGCGAAAAATGCGGACACGATTTTATGATACCCAGAAGCAGGTGTGAAAAAAAAATCAAGAAAATAATAAGCGAGGATAAAAATTAATGCTTGATAAGCTGAAAAGTGCGGAAAAACGCCTTGAAGAAATAAATGAAAACCTTACAGATCCCGAGATAATAAACGATCAAAGCCTGTACAGAACTTTGATGAAGGAGTATAAGCAGCTTACTCCGATAGTTGAAAAATACCGTGAATATAAAAATGCGAAAGAAGAATTTGAAGAAGCAAATCAGATATTAAGTGAAAGCGGATTGGATAAGGAATTTAAAGAAATGGCGCAGCAGCAGCTAAGTTCCTCAAGAATTGATATGGAAAAATTTGAGGAAGAGCTTAAAATACTACTTTTACCTAAAGATCCGGATGACGACAGAAACGTTATAATTGAAATCAGAGGCGGAGCAGGCGGTGATGAAGCTGCCTTGTTCGCAAATTCTTTGTTCAGGATGTATTCGCTTTATGCACAAGGCAAAAACTGGAAGACCGAAATAATAAGCGCCAACCCGACCGAACTTGGCGGATACAAGGAAATCAGCTTTTCCGTTGAAGGAGACGGAGCATATGCAAAAATGAAATATGAAAGCGGAGTACACCGTGTTCAGCGTGTTCCGGAAACCGAAGCACAGGGACGCATCCATACCTCCACTATTACGGTTGCGGTTTTACCCGAAATGGAGGAGGTAGACGTGGAGATAAATCCGGCAGATCTTGAGATACAAACCTTTCGCTCAAGCGGAGCAGGCGGACAGCATATAAACAAAACCGAATCCGCAATCAGAATAATTCATCACCCCACGGGCACTATTGTAGAGTGTCAGGAGGAACGCAGCCAGATCAAAAACAAGGAAAAGGCCATGAAGATGCTTTATACAAAGCTGTATGAATCAAAACTTAATGAGCAGACCGACAAAATAGCCGCAGAGAGAAGGATTCAGGTTGGATCAGGTGACCGTTCCGAAAGAATCCGCACCTATAATTTTCCGCAAAGCCGGGTTACGGACCACAGAATAGGACTTACTCTATATAAGCTTGACGCTTTTATGAACGGTGACTGCGACGAAGTATTCGAGGCTCTGGCAATTGCGGATCAGACAGCAAAGCTCGCAAATTCACAGAGACAGTAAATTGATAAAAAGGCTGAAAAAATGGAAACAAATATATTGCGGATCAATGAAGAAAGTATAATGACTGCCGCTGAGCTGCTTAAAAAAAATGAGATCGTAGCCGTTCCAACGGAAACTGTATACGGATTGGCCGGCAACGGACTTTCTCCGTCAGCAGTAAAGAAAATTTTTGAAGCCAAGGGACGGCCTAACGATAATCCGCTTATACTTCATATATCAAGCACCGATTGGCTTTACAGATATGCAAGGGAAGTGCCGGAGCTTGCATTGAAGCTTGCAGATAGGTTTTGGGCCGGACCGCTCACTATGATACTTCCCAAAAAGGATACGGTGCCTTATGAGACCAGCGGAGGTCTTGATACGGTGGCTTTCAGGATGCCGGACAACAAATGGACTCTAAAACTGATTGACGCCTGCGGATTTCCTCTTGCGGCTCCTTCGGCTAATTTATCAGGTTTGCCCAGTCCTACCCGCGCGGGATATGTTTACAATGATCTTAAAGGAAAAATACCTCTTATCATTGACGGCGGTATATGTAAATGCGGGGTGGAAAGCACAGTTGTTGCTTTTAAGGACAACGGCGTAAAAATCCTTCGCCCGGGTGGAGTTACTCCCGAAATGCTTTCGGAAATCTGTGATGTTGAGATCGATAGGGCGGTTATAGACGGGATATCCGACAATGAAAAGGCACAATCACCCGGAATGAAATATAAACACTATTCGCCAAGCGCCGATGTTTATTTGATAGAGTGCCGTAACAGAGCAAGGCTTGAGGAATTTATCAACAATAACTATGACAGTAAAACCTATGCTCTTGTCAGGGAAACCAAAAATATAAAAGCAAAGACACTTCCGTACGGAAAAAATGCAAAAACAGAAGCTAACGAACTGTTTTCAAGTCTGAGAAAGGCTGATGAATTAGGCGCTTCCAAGATTTATGTGGAGGCTCCCGGAAAAGAAGGAATGGGATTAGCGGTTTATAATAGACTTATAAGAGCCGCTGCCTTTAAGGTAATAAAGCTGTAATTATGGCAATTAATGAAGTAAAAATAATCGGTCTTACGGGAATGTCCGGTGCAGGAAAAACAACGGCATGCGCGATTTTCGAAAAAGAAGGCTTTGAAATAATCGACTGCGACGTTATATGCCGTGAGATCGTCGAAAAAGGAAAGCCCTGTCTTAATGAAATTGTAAATGCATTCGGAAAAGAAATACTTAACAGCGACGGAACCCTTTGCCGCAGAAAAATGGGGAAAATCGTTTTCACTCAAAAAGATAAAAGAGAATCACTTAACGGAATTATGTATCCTTATGTCTCATATATTGTTATTAAAAGGGTTTTATCTGCAAAGAATAGGTTTGTGATCATTGACGCACCCACGCTTTTTGAAAGCGGTACCGACGGATTATGTGATATCGTGGTCAGCATCGTTGCCGAAAGGGAATCGTTAATAGATCGCATTGCAGAGCGTGACGGCATCGACAGGAATATGGCAGAAAGCCGGCTTGATTCGCAGCATAACGCTGATTTTTTTATAGAAAATTCGGATTATGTAATACAAAACAATAATAATGTGGAGGAATTTACCAGATCGGTATTAAAAACGGCATACAGTATAAAGGAAGATAAATGAGAAGTTTATACTATAAAAGAAAAAAGTCCAGTGGAAAAGGTTTTTTTATTGCAGCGATAATTATTTTAATCGCATTGATACTGTTTTTTTTCGGAAACGCCATATATAAGACAGTCAGGGAAAGATACCTTTTAAATAATTATCCTATAAGATATGAACGGCTTGTTGAAAAATATGCAAGTGAAAATCATGTTGATAAATTTCTGGTTTATGCTATAATAAAGACAGAGAGCAATTTTAAATCCGACGCAGTTTCCGATATGGGAGCTAGGGGACTTATGCAGATAATGGACGAAACCTTTCAATGGATCAGGTTCAGGCTGGGAGACAGTGAGGAGCTTGAGTTCGACGCAATGTTCGATCCCGAACAGAATATAAGATACGGCTGTTATCTTATCGGATATCTTTCAAGGTATTTTGAAACGGATGATGCTGCAATATGTGCTTACCATGCCGGAGTCGGTAACGTAGATTCATGGCTTTCAAATCCAAAATACAGTTCCGACGGGATCAATATAGATACCGTGCCTACCGGAGATACGGATCATTATCTGAAGAAGATTAAAAAAGCTTTAAATTATTATCAAATTTTATATACGGAGGACATTTAAAATGGCTGAAAAGAAAAACACCGAAAAGGAAGAAAGTAAAGCTAAAGAGCTGCAAAAAAAGCTCTTTATGAAAAAGAAAAATTCTGGACTTATAATGACCGCTGCGGAAATGAAGGCCGCCGATAAATTCAACGAAGGCTACAAAGCGTTTCTTGACAATGCGAAAACTGAAAGGGAAGCCGTTAAAACCGCCGTTGAAATTGCAAAAAAAGCGGGATACTCGGAATTTGACAGAAGCAAAAAATATAAGGCAGGTGACAAGGTTTACTGTAACAACAGGGGTAAGGCTCTTATCCTCACCGTTTTCGGCAAAGAAAGCATCGATAAGGGAGTAAATATCCTTGCCGCCCATATAGATTCCCCACGCCTTGACTTAAAGCAGAATCCTATGTATGAGGACGCGGATATGGCGTTCTTTAAAACTCACTACTACGGAGGGATAAAAAAATATCAGTGGACTGCCATACCTCTTGCACTTCACGGTGTTGTTATCAAAAGCAGCGGAGAGGTTCTTGAGGTTAAAATCGGCGAGGACGACAAGGATCCCGTATTTGTTGTAACCGATCTTCTCCCTCATCTGGCTCAGGAGCAGATGAAACGTCCCGCAACCAAAATAGTCACGGGTGAAGAGCTTAATATCCTGATCGGTTCAAGGCCGTTTAAAGACGATAAGGCAAGCGAGCTTGTAAAGCTCAATATAATGAATATTCTTTTTGATAAATACGGAATTACGGAGGAAGACTTTTTGTCGGCTGAGCTGGAAGCGGTTCCCGCATTTAAAGCCAAAGACATCGGTTTTGACAGAAGCATGGTAGGAGCATACGGTCAGGATGACAGGGTATGCGGTTATACTGCGCTCATGGCAACCATTGATATCAAGGGTGTTCCATCCAAAACCGTCGTCACAGTCCTTACGGATAAGGAAGAAACCGGAAGCGACGGTAATACAGGTCTTCATTCCTCATATCTTGAATATTTTATTTATGATATTGCGGAAGCTAACGGCAAAAACGGAAGGCATGTCCTTTCCGCTTCAAAATGTCTTTCGGCAGACGTCAATGCGGGATTTGATCCCACTTTCCCGGATCCGCTTGAAAAGAAAAACTGCGCTTTTATCGGAAAGGGAACATGCCTTACAAAATTTACCGGTTCAGGCGGAAAGGGCGGTACCAGTGACGCTTCGGCAGAATATGTGGGTTATGTCAGAAAAATATTTGACGAAAACAAGATAATATGGCAGACCGGGGAACTCGGAAAAGTTGATTTCGGAGGAGGCGGTACTGTTGCCAAATATATCGCCAATCTTAATGTAGATACAATCGATCTGGGTGTTCCTGTCCTTTCTATGCACGCGCCCTTCGAAATAACGTCAAAGAATGACGTATATATGACTTACAAAGCCTTTGCTGCATTTATCAAGTAAGTTTTTATACGTGTATTGTTTTATGAATCCACGCACGAAAAGCGAAAAAAATTTCAGGTAAAAAATCTCTGGTATTGTTAAAATACGCGCATTTATTTTAAGCTGACAGATTCTAAGAACACAAAAATCATTCGGTAATCTTTGCTGCTTTTATTCTCAAAGATTACCGAACGCATTTTGTACCGTAAACTTTTCTTCTTGTCCTAATCACGATCCGATCATCATATGCATATAATGACATTATTGCCATAAAACTAATTCGGACGGTGAATTATGGAAAAGCGCAAAACAGTGAAAAAACGCCGCATAGGCCTCAAGCTTTTGGCATTGGGCCTGATTCTTGCGGGAATATTGCTTCTTATAGATATAAGGGTTCGTCCAATAATAGAAAAAACTGCAATTTATCAAAGTAAGATATTGGCTACAAGGATCATAAATGACGCAGTTTATTCGGAACTTGAAAACGGGAATTATAATTATGAAAGCCTTGTAACGGTAGTATATAATCCCGACAATTCGGTTTCCTCGATTGAAAGCAATATGATTACCATTAATGCAATAAAAGCCAAAATTACCAAAAGCGTAAACGACGAGCTTGCCAAACTTGACAGTCATGATCTCAGCCTTTCACTGGGAACGATATCGGGTTTTACTTCTTTCTATAATCAGGGTCCGCTAATACCGGTAAAGGTGCAGCCGGAAGGTTATGTGGAAACCGCTTTGATAAGCTCTTTTGACAGTGCGGGTATAAATCAGACGCTTCATCAGATACTTATCGGAATAAGCGTGGATATTTCCGCTATAATTCCCGGATATACATCATCGGCAACGCTTGAAACCCAGTTTGTCTTAGCGGAAACGGTTATTGTGGGGAAGGTGCCGAACGCCTATACTCATGTCATTTCAGGAAGCGAGGATATAATGGGAGAGATAAACGATTACGGAGCCGGAAACTAAAAAAATCGTGTAAGTGCGGTTTAAACAAATTTAATCGATTGCATAAATCTTCTGTTAAAACGCCCGAATCACTTTATATTTCTGTGTTTTCCTTGAAACAGCGGCGTTATGCGACTATGACGTATCAGAAACCGAAACAAATTAGTACAATTATGCTAAAAGCATGGGGGCTTAAAGGAAAAAGCGGAGAAATACGAGGGTATTTCATAGTTGCCTCTTTGAGAAACTATCTGCATTCTTTAAACCGGAAGGCGTCAGCAGTTGGCAGAAATTGTGCAATCTTGCGGCTTTTCAGATTGCCACTAACCTACACTAATCTGATTTAGTGCAAATATTCTTTGAGAGCTTATAAATCGGTTTTGATTTTTTAATTCGAATTAATGTATAATCAATAAAAAATATAAAACAGGAACGGTTAACATATGGAAACAAAAATAACAACTGATTTTGAAACGGCAAAAGAAAGGCATAAGAAATTAACGGCGGAAATAGAAGAACATAATTACGCGTATTATGTTCTTGATAATCCTATGGTTGAGGATTGGGAATATGATAAACTAATGCAGGAGCTTTACAGTCTTGAAAAAGCATATCCGTCGCTTATAACGCCCTTTTCACCATCCCAGCGCGTGGGAGGAGCTGCGGAAAGCAGCTTTGAAAAAGTGCAGCATTCCGTTCAGATGGGTTCTTTACAGGATGTGTTCGATTTTGAGGAGGTAAAGGATTTCGATTCAAAAGTGAGGACTGTATTGAGCAACCCTCCTTTATATATAGTCGAGCCTAAAATAGACGGGCTTTCAGTATCGCTTGAATATCGTGACGGTTTGTTTGTTAGAGGATCGACAAGGGGAGACGGCTTTATCGGCGAAGATATTACCGAAAATTTACGCACGATAAAAAGCATACCCATGAAGCTGAAAAAGCCGCTGCCGTTCATTGAGGTAAGGGGCGAGGTCTATATGCCCAGAAAGAGTTTTGAAAAACTTATACAAAAACAGGAAATAGACGGTGAGCAGCCGGCAAAAAACCCACGTAATGCCGCAGCAGGATCACTTCGTCAAAAAGACAGCAGGGTAACCGCCGAAAGGGAATTGGATATTTTTATCTTTAATATTCAGCAATCCGAGGGCATAGAGCTTCATTCGCACAAAGACTCTCTTGAATTTATGCGCGAGCTTGGGTTTAAGGTGATAGACGGATACGAAGCTTTTACGGATATTGAAAAAGCAATTGAAAAAATAAATTCTATCGGCGAAAAAAGAGGCAAGCTTCCCTATGATATCGACGGAGCCGTTATAAAAGTGGACGATTTTAAGGACAGAAACGTTCTGGGAGCAACAGCGAAGGTTCCTAAATGGGCCGTGGCTTTTAAATATCCGCCGGAAGAAAAAGAAACCATTTTAAATAAGATAGAAATAAACGTAGGGAGAACAGGTGCATTGACGCCGGTTGCGGTATTTGATCCGATCTCGTTGGCGGGCACCACAGTTTCAAGGGCTACACTTCATAATCAGGATATAATTTCTCAGCTCGACGTCAGGCCGGGAGACAGAATAATTGTAAGAAAAGCCGGAGAAATAATTCCGGAGGTTGTCAGAGTAAAGGAGCATTCGGAAAATTCCGTACCGTACCACATACCCATGATCTGTCCGGATTGTGGCACACAAGCGGTGCGGGATGAAGATGAAGCGGTTATACGATGCCCTAATATAGATTGTCCGGCACAGCTTCTAAGAAACATTGTTCACTTTGCGTCAAGAAACGCCATGAACATAGAAGGACTGGGAAGTGCAAATGTTGAATTGCTGGTAAATCATGGACTTGTAAAAACCGTTGCGGATCTGTATACTCTCACTGTTGCAGATGTATTGACATTACCGGGATTTAAACAAAAATCCGCAGGAAATCTGATCAACGCCATAGAAAAATCCAAAAGCAACGAGTCGGACAGGCTTATTTACGCTCTGGGCATAAAAGGAATAGGACAGCGTTCGGCTGTTCTTTTATGCGAGCGTTTTCCGTCAATGGAAAAAATTATGAATGCAGACCGTGAGACTATCGTTTCCATTGACAACTTCGGGGAAATTTTAGCTGACAACGTATATGCGGCTATGAGAGAACCGCATAGAACCGCACTGATAAAAAGATTGCAGGAATACGGTCTTAACATGAACTTTACCGTAAGGGAAACGGGGAAAAAACTGGGCGGATTAAAATTTGTTCTTACGGGAACATTGCCAACAATGACAAGAGATGAAGCGAAAGCTCTTATCGAAAGCAACGGAGGAAAATGCAGCGGCTCCGTTTCTTCAAAAACCGACTATGTTCTTGCAGGAGAGGATGCAGGAAGCAAGCTTACAAAGGCTCAGCAGTTAGGTATTAAAATTATCAGTGAAAACGAACTTAAAGGAATGATCGATGAATAACAGGGAATTAAACGTAGTATACAAGCCTTTGGACATTAAAGCGCGAGATATTTCAGACTATTTAAACAACAAAAATTTGGATTGCAGCTACGGGTTTTATAACGGTCATTTTTACAAAAACGAAACGGGTATATATGAAATATCCTATTATCCCATCCCGGTTATTACCGTAAAAAATTTGTGTGATATTGAGATAAACACAGACGGGATCATTTCGATATCATCAAAGCTTGAAAGAAACCGTGCTTTGATTTATGATTATCAAAAACTGAACGAAATAGAATTTGAAGCTTACGGTACGGAAAACTACCTAAATGATTTTTTTATTCCCGGACAGGATTTAAAAACGCTTAAATTCAATATTAAAAACAGCTTGGAGAAGGAAATCGGGTTTTCCTTTAAATTTTACGAAAATATCAGCTGTCAGTTTTTATGTGATTTTATTCTATTTTTAAAAGAAGAAGGCTTTTATTACTGATAAAGAAAATCCGCGTCAATAATTACGGCTTATGTTCAAATAAAGCGTGTCCCTTTACAAACGCCTAAGTATAAAGCTACGGCGTATGATAAAGGGATAATTTTGTTTCAACATATTGCCATATCATTGAATTTATGTTACAATAAGTACATCGAAAAGCATACCTGTGTAAAGCGTCAAATCATACGGCGTATCTATAACAAGGAGTTTTAAAATATATGAAAAAGCTTGTAATATTGATAATTATATTGTTAGTAGGAATCACAGCATCTTTTTGCCTGGTTTTTTTCCCTGATTTACAGGAGAAGCAGGCTGATGCTATTCCAAATGAAGACGGGGAAACAAACAAAGATGATGAAGAAGAGTCAAAAGATCCTCTTCATTTATCCTTTTCTCATAAAGATACCTTTTATGCAGAAACGATTCAGGTTGAAATCATCTGCAAAGACAGCGAGGCTGAGATATACTATACTTTAGACGGCTCCACACCCGATAAAACTGATAAAAAATATAACGGAGTCATTACCGTAAAGTCAGGACGAAACGTCAATGCCACAACAATAAAGGCAATTGCCATAAAGGGAGAAGATTCATCAGAGCTTCATACAAAGAGCTATGTGACCGGAAAAAACGTATTTGATCGCTTCGATGATTCGACCTATGTTTTTGTTCTTTCCTCCGACCCATATAATCTTTACGATTATTATTACGGTGTCTGCGTCGAAGGGCATATCCGCGATCAGTGGCTTGAAAACGAATATAAGGGCGGTGAAATACCATACGATGCACCTGCGAACTGGTCGTTAAGAGGACGCGAAAGCGAAAGGGACATGTATGTAGAGGTATATGACAGCAAGGGTAATCAGCTTATTGATCAGGCCGCAGGAGGACGCGTCGTAGGAGGGGCCTCAAGAGCCGTTGATCAGAAATCATGGCGACTTATTGCAAGAAATGAATACAGTGAAGGAAACGGAAAATTTAAATTCCCGTTTTTTGAAGGCGCAACGGACGCTTACGGACAACTGCTAACAAGATTTGACAGAATAACGTTAAGAAATAATGCAAATGACCGTGAATTTGCGAGCATACGCGACGAAGTAGCAATGCAGCTTGCAAAGAACGCGGGCTTCCCTGATACTCAGGAAACCGTTCCGGCAGCCGTATTTCTCAACGGAAAATATTATGGGTTTTCATGGCTTCACGAAGCATACTGTAATGATTATCTTGAAAGCATGTACGGAGGAAACAAGGATAACTTCAAGATCGTCGGAGGCAAGGAAACAAAAGTTGAAGGCGACGACGAACAATCGGTAAATGATTATAACTATATTTGCGAGCTTGCCGAAAAAGGACTTACGGACGATTCATGCTTTGATGAATTTTGCAGCCTTGTGGATATAGATAATATGATACTTTACTATGCTATACAGATATATATTAACAACGAAGACTGGCCCGGGAACAATTTTAAGGTATGGCGTTATTATCCCGGGGAGGATGAGAAAATCACAAGTTCATTCCTTGACGGCAAATGGAGATTTCTCCTTTATGACGCCGAGTACGGTATGGGACTTTACGGAAACGGTTACAGAGAACCTACGCTTTCATATGTGGTAAACGGAGGCAGACATATGGGAGGGACCTCGCCGCTGCTTAAGGCCGTTCTGGAACGTGACGACATGAAAATAAAATTCACAAATACAATTTGTGATCTTATGTACGGTGAGTTCAGCTTTGATAATGCAAATCAGGTAATAAACGATAAGATAAAGGAATGTAATGTGGAATGCATGTATGCTCTTGATAACGGATATACTTCATCATGGGCAAACAGGCAGACGTTTGAAGACAGCCGGAATCAGATAAGAGACTTTTTTAAGAATCGACCCAAAGTAATAATAAAGGATCTTAAAAAGGTATTCGGTTTTGAGGACAGCATGTTCACAGTTTCCATGACCGGAGGTGCAGGAGGAGATTCATACCTTAACACAGTAGAAATAAAAGAATCGGAAAGCGAATCAAGAGACTATTACAATCTTTGTCCGGTTTTGATAAAAGCAAAAGCATATCAAGGCTACAAATTCTCTCACTGGGAAATAAACGATGCCAGATACGAAAACAGCGAGATGAGCATTACGTCGGATATGGCGGTAGACGGAAAAGTAGTTATAAAGGCCGTTTACGAAAAGACACAGGTTAATGATGAGCAAGTTTATATAAGTAAGCTTTACACCGCAGGTAAATCCGACAGCATAACCTTGTATAATCCTAATTCATCAGATATAAAGCTGAGCGGATTTTATCTTTCCGATAAATCTGATAAGCTTGATAAATGGGAAATTCCGTCAGTTGTCATAAAAGCGGAAAGTGAACTTGTTATCGTATGCAAAAACAACAAGGATGAATCCGCGCTTCAGAAGCTGATTACCAACTTTAATCTAAAAACTGGTGAAACCGTATATCTTTCAAACCCGGATCTTGAAATTATTTCAAAGGCGGAGGTTGTTGATATGGAAGAAAATCAATGGCTCATAAGAAAACCTGACGGATGTTATGTAATTGAAAACATAAGCTGACCTTGTTTTTACATTTTATTTATGATTAAAACGGAAAATCATTTTACCTCATGTATTTTTTACAGGACGGTTTAAAATCAAGATTTTCCGTTTTGATTTGATTGTTTTGTTTAAAGGGCTTATATTATTATATTTGAAGAGAGAAATAAGGCGTCTTAGATAAAAACACGCGATTGCGTAAAATGAAAAATCATTGCATTAATTTTTACATTAACGCTTTTGTACATAAAACAAGATACAAATTCGCAATTAAAAAAATGCAAAAAAAAGAGCGGCGAACCGCTCTTATAACGTTTACTATTTATCGCCATAATGTGAACGACACTGAATTATCTCTATGACATTTTCCCGTATTCTATACACAAGTCTATTAACTTCATCTATTCGTCTGCTCCAATATCCGCTTAAATCATTTTTTAGAGCTTCGGGCTTACCAATTCCCGAATAACCGTTTCGGTCAATGTCTTGCAACAACATATTAATGCGCTTAAGCGTTTTTTTATCCTGCTTCTGCCAGTAAAGATAATCTTCCCAAGCTTCGTCATCCCAAGATTTAATCATCCTGCACCTCAATCAGATCATGAACGGTACCGCCGGAACGTTCCATTCTTTCCTTAGCTTCAATTAAATGTTTCTGATTTTCGGCAGAATAAAAAGGATCAGCTCTAAGCTCGAAGGGAATACCGTTATAACGTACAACCTGTTTAAGAAAAATAGTTGTAGCAGCTGAAAGACTAATACCAAGCTCGGAGAAAACATTTTCAGCTTGTTTTTTAAGGGTATCATCAATACGTATATTCAAATTTGCCATTGCGTTCACTCCTTTCATAATATATTATATCCATTTTTCGTAATTTGTCAATACAATGTAATGTAAACTTTTAATAAAAAATCCAAAGCTTGTTATAAATCTATATAGTGTACAGTTACACGCAGCTGATCAATACACCATATATTATGCATTCTGCACAATTACATGCAGTTGGCCTGAACACCCTGACTGTACATAATGCACAAAGCAGCAGTTAAAGATAGCCACTGCATAACAGCCCCCCAATAGGGGGTTGGGGGTTTGAGTATTGCCAATCGGCGAAGCCGATACAGCCACTTTACAGCAGTTGGTACGTCGGTCAGAACTGAGGATGTGCGGAATGCTTTACTCCTTATACTCAGTCACCATTATTACCAAAGCTTGTTATAAATTTATACCGTGTACTGTTATTCGTACACGGTATTTTTTATGTAGCGGTAGGGAAGTGTATATTAATTACAATTTTATGTATTGTTATTTCGTATATACATATTCCCAATATTCGCATAGGTCATCTTCATTATTATCATATCTTTCATAATCGCATTTTTCTAAATCCCAATCGTAATGAATACAATATCTGCACCATCCTGGAGAATAGTATTTATTATATTTTTCTGCGCTGACTTTTTTTGGAATTCCCTTTTTAACAATCTCCCTTAATTCTTTTTCTTCAAGCTCTTCAAGTTCTTCTTTAATTGTCATTTTATCACTCCTTTATCTTTACAATGTTTTTCCCGCTGCCATTTATATTTTGATTAATATTGTATTTTTCTCTATCTTTTTTCTTTTTTTCTGAAAAACCTATTCCACGTTTATCATTTGTTAGCCCTGCAATATAATCAAGTGATACATCATAGAATTTCGATAGTATTATGCACATACTTAGAGGTATTTCTCTTTTTCCCGTTTCGTATAAGCTATATTGTTGTTGTGTGATTGTCAATTTTTTTGCAATATCTTCTTGCTTAAGTTGTCTATCTTCCCTTAGATCCTTTAATCGTGTAAATTGCACAATTTGCCTCCCTTTTTTTGTGCTTCTTTATAAATTTTATCATACATCCCTTCAAATGTCTTGACATACATTTATTTGAATGTATAATATATATTGTACATCTATACGAATGTACAGGAAGCCCGCCCGCCTTCCGGAAAAACCAAGGGTAGAAAGGAAAATCTAAATGAAAATAAGTAAAGACTTAGAAGATCTCTTTGACCTTGAAAGTGCAAGGATCGCTAACTCAATACCGGACGAAGAAGATCGGGAATCTGCCAAAGCAGATAAAGATTTAAAAGGTCAGATTTTTATTTATTAAAAAAGGTTCTCGGGGGTTTACCGATAAGCCCCTGTCCAACCGCTTATGCGGTTTACATATAAACATAACAGGGACAAGCCCGATCCCGAATTTACATAGGGCAGAAAGGAATTAAAAATGATAATGAATGTAATTGGCGTACAGGTTGGCTTCGGCAGCTTTAGCAAGGACGGTAAAGATATTAATTTTAATAATATCAAGATCCACGCTCTTAAACCAAATGATTATGATACCGATGATCATAATTTCGGCAGGGGTTTCGCTCCGGTGCTTATCAAGTTTAACAATACTGATTCTGTTGTTAAATCAATTTTCGGTGATCTCATTACAAAGGAATTTCTTTTCGATATGGTCGGCGGCGATTACGATTTCTATTTTGATGAAAAAGGTAATATCAACCGAATCATTGAACCGTCCGGCGATCCTAACGCAAAGAAAAAAGGAGCTTAAACAATATGGTTGTCAATGATGTTTTTTCACTTGGTACTGATATTGCTATTAATGGATTTTCTGATTCAATATTGACTTTTCTTACACAATCTTCCTCAGAAATCGTTTCTGACGAATCTGGATTTAATGCTTATGTAAATTTTCTTTTTAGTGCTGTACCGTATATTATAATTTTTTTCCTCGTTGTCTTAACTGCAATTGTAATCCTTAAAATTAAAATCAATAAACGGGAAAAGAAGCTTATGGAACAGCCACAACTTAACCGTTTTGATCTTGATGATTTTGAAAAGGAGATTCAAGAAGATGACGGCAACTGAATTTACTACGGCTCTTTCCGATTCTGATATTTTATCAATAACCGAAAGGCTTGACAGTATCATAAAAATCCTTACTGTTAGTCTTGTTATTATGGGAATGATACTTGGCAGCCTTTTGTTTCGGCATTTCAGAAAGTGAGGTCTTATGAATGAGCTTTTTGAACTTTTGACTTTATCGGTAGTTATGGGTTTAGGTTTAAGCGGTTTTGTATGGCTTATCGGTTATTTATTCTCGGCAGCGATCCATGTCGTGTTTAAATAAAATAATTTTAATTTAAAGGAGGAACAATAATGTTTTTTAGGATCAAAAATGCAATTTTAAAAAAGGGAAAGAGATTAGCCGCCGTTCTTATGTCAGTTTTTACAGCTGTATCTGTTTTCGCTGTCGGAGCTTTTGCGGCCGACAGTACAGAAGGCGGAAGCAATATGGCTGAAATTATCAGTTCCGCTGGCTCTACTCTTCAGGTCGAATTTTTATCTCTTGTTAAGACACTAGGTCCTATTCTCATTACAATCGCAATAGCCGGATTGGGTATGTTTGCCATTATTTATCTTTTTAAAGTGGCGAAAAAGCTTTTTACAAATGCGGCTAGCTAATTTTCATCTAAGTGTAAAGCGGTCTGAAATGATCGCTTTATTACTTATTTTTTATTTTATGGAAGGGAAGTGTTAAAAATTATAAGTATTTATACCGGAACTCCCGGAAGCGGAAAGTCTTATCATGCAACCGAAAGAATAGATTTAGCCTTAAGACGTGGAGTTAATGTTATCTGCAATTATAATATAAAGACTAATGCCCGTCATAAAGGCATTTTTATATATAAAAAAAATTCCGATCTGACTGTTGAATTCCTTATGAAATTTGCTCTTAAGGTGCACAAGGAAAACAAGGAAAGTCAGACTGTTATTGTTATTGATGAAGCACATATTAAATTTAATAGTCGTGGCTACGATATGCATGAACGTTTGGAGTGGCTCGAGTTTCTTTCCGTTAGCCGTCATATTGGTTATGATGTGATCCTGATTACCCAGAACGATAGAGCAATCGACCGTCAGGTTAGGGGACTTGTGGAATATAACTTTAAACACCGCCGTTTATCTGCATTTGGCTTCAAGGGCTGGTTTTTAATTTTTATTTGTCATAAAAAGTTTGTATATGTAAAGTATTGGTACGTTCTGAATGAAAAAATCGAGAGCTATTTTTTTAATATAAAAAAGAAAACCGCCGCTTTATATGATACATTTGCGCTTTTTAAAGAATATGAAAATCCTAAAATTTCACAAGAAAAATCTAATCCCTGTATTTAAAAGGAGTTATCATGAATTTCTGGAATGGCTTAATAGATGGCGTTAATAACGTTGCAAATGTTATATTTCAAGGTATACTTTTTCTCCTTCCGGACAGTCCGTTTAAAGATTTTAAATTTCCTCCGGAAATTGAGAGTTTTTTAGGATATTTGAATTATTATGTTCCGTTTGCCGAAATTGTAACAATCGCGCTTGGTTGGGTGACATGCGTTGGGATATATTATTCCTATCAGCTTATATTGCGGCTTATAAGTGCGGTTAAATAAATACGCGGCGCCGCATATGGGGGAAAGCGGAGCGAGAGAAGGGGGTCCCCTATATGCGGCGCCGCAATTATTAAAGAGGTGATTATATGAGGATAAAGATACTATGTTTATTTTTTTCCGTTCTTATACTTATATATTTTATGAGCTTTGGTACTGTTATTTTCGCGGCTGCCGGAGCTCCTTCGGTTGGAGTAGGAATTCCTATCGGCTCACTTCCTGCGGATCAGGTAAATATTTGGAATCAAGCTGTTGAGCGTTTTGTCAACGATTTATTCGGTCTTAACAATGATCGTCTTATTTGTGACGGTGTTAGCTATGAATCTCCATCGGAGCTGGCGAATAAAGTTTTTGATATTTCCCTTGAAAAGGTTGTTGCTGTCTCTGTAGAAGATGAATCCATAGACTATTATTTTACTTACCTCTCATCTGATTCTGAAGATAGTTTGGAGCTTACCAATAGGATAGTCAAAGCTATTACCGACAGCAATATATCTATTAAAGATAATAAGATTTACGTTAATACATCTGATTATATAGAATCTGTTGAATCATTATCTAAGGAAATTCATAGTGACGATCCTTTATCAACTGGTATTAACATTAGTCAGCAGATAATAAACGGCAGGCCTCATAATGTAACTACAATAAAACAAAATGCCGTTATAAGCGTATTTGACTATCTGGATTTAAAATATCATACTTTTTCCGATATAAATAATTTCACGATCGATACGCTTACTTTATCTTCGGAGCATGAGCTTTACAGACGTTTATCATCACATTATGAGCCTTTTGTTATTACATCGGATAATAAGCTTTATATTTTGCGAGGGGATTTATATACCTATAGTAAAGTAAGTATGGCTCATAATTATCTTACGTTTTGCCCGGCTCATATCAGTGATGATTACACTAAGCAAGATCTGGTTTACGTAAGTTATGATTATCTTAATTACAACGGTCATTTTTCTTTCAGGTTTCACGAAAATTCCGGTCACCTTTATGCTGCTATTTACCGATCAACATATTCTTCGTCCAATAATAACTTTATACGGTTCCAGGAGATCTGGGGAAATCCTAAGTTAGGATCTTATCCAATACTTTTTGATGATTTTAATACACAGCTAAAAGTACCGCCTTCGGCTAACGTTTCTACAACCTTTCACAATTACGATTTCCCCGAGGATTTTAAAATAACTTTTGTCAATGCTGCTGACAGTACTGACATTATAAGCGGTGATGACGTATTATCTCTCGATACTGTTATTGTAGGATATTTTGATGGTACGAAAGAAAATATCGGTTATCAAAGCAATACCTTACAAACTGCCGGAAATATGCTATTGGGTACTGATAATGCCGTTGTCGGCGGTGATAAAACAATAAAATCCGAGCTGTCGGATCTGGAGAAATCTATTTACGTTCTCGCTCAGCAGCAGGGAATTAATTATGAAGATTTACTTAAGAATATGAAACTGTTTTTTGATAATTCCGGTTCTCTAACTATCGAAGCCGCCGACGGTATAAAGTATTCTGTTGACAGTCTTGCGTCACAGTTTGATAAAATGATCGGTAACATAGAAGATATTAACGGAGATCTTGCCGAGCTGCTTACTTATCTTAAGTCGCTTAATCTGGATGAGCTTGATACTTATATACAATCGCTGGAAGGCACATTAAACGATATTAATGAAAGAGATAAAGATAAATCAGCTGTGCTCGGTGATTGTGTTGGTAGTCTTAATGATATTAAAAATGCTTTAAACAGTTTAGACTTAAGTGGCGTATCATCCCGGCTTGAATCAATTGATAAAGCTATATCAAAGGCTCAGGAGGTTGAAGCAGTTTTAGATGTTTCGGAAATTGAAAATATCGGTACAAACTATTTTGTTGAAAAGTTTCCCTTTTCTCTGCCCTTTGATTTGTATCGGCTTGTAACTCTTTTTGTAAGAGAGCCGGAGAAGCCTGTTTTTACTATTCCAATTCAGGTTGATTTTGATGTTTTTGGTTTGGATCAAAAAATCGACGAAGAAATAACTTTAGATTTAACCATTTTTAGTGTAAATGGTGTTGATATAGTACAAGTTATTACAAGATTTTCTATCCTTGTTGGATTTGTAGTTATGCTCATAAAACAAACCACAAAATTATTTGTATAATATTGATCATATATTTTTTTAATAAAAACCACCGGATTTATCCGGTTTACCCACCTGCGCTAACAGGTGGGTACTAACACCATGTAAATACCCTGTTTTTGTCTTTGTGATCAAAAAAATTGGAGTTACAAAAAAATGACTGATAATTGCATTTTAGTCGACTGGTTTTCTGCCACAACTACTATTTATAGTCCCGTTACTCTTATTGACTATCTTGGACTTGATATAAATAGCTTTACAGATTTACACGGTTTTTACGGATATGCCGACCGTCTGTATTTTGGCGGTATATCTATACATTACAATCAGCGGGGGAATGATTCGGATAAGCCGTCGGTGCTTCTTGAAATGTCGGGCAAAGGCTGCCGACAGTTTGAGACATCATCCAATCGTACTTTTTATGATCTATTTGACGATGTTTTAAATGGTGAGTTTAATATAACTCGTCTTGATGTTGCTTATGATGATATTGATAAAAACGGCGGTACTGGTTTGCTAGATATAAAAAAAATAGCTCGGTTTACTCTGCATCAGCGTTTTGTGTCTAAATGGGGCAGTGGTCAAATACTTGACAGTTTTGAAGTAAACGGCAATTGCGAGCCTATGACACATGCTCTTACTATACAGTTCGGCAGCACTAAATCTGATATAATGCTGAGGATCTATGATAAAGCACAGGAGCGCGGCGGGCTTGATTATCACTGGGTGCGCGCGGAAATCGTCTTACGCCGCGAAAGAGCTTTGGATTTTATCAAAAATCTGTGTACTCATAAAATGCCGCTTGGTAAGTTATATTCCGGAGTTTTAAAAAATTATCTCCGCTTTATACGCATGGACCATTCGCGCCGTGAAAGATGTACTGTTATCGGTTGGTGGGATAGCTTTTTAAATCATGCTGATAAAATCAAAATTTTTACAAAAAAAGAAGTGGACTATAATCTTAGCAATGTGTGCCGTTATGTCTTGGAGCAGGCCGGCAACAGTATATCTGTTTTTTTATCATGTTATGGAGTTGAGGAGCTTTTAAACCAATTACATAAGCGTAAATCACAGCTTAACACTAATCAGCGCAGATTGATAGCCGATTTTTTAGAAAATCATCCGGATTGTTATGATGATGTTAAAGAGACTATGAATATTTTAAATAATCCAGAGGTTTTAAATGATTTATTGTAAGCCAGAATATATGCAGCCATTTAAAGCATGTCAAAGCTGCTTATGCATGATGTGTTATAGCTTTGATACTGGTTGTCGTGGTTGTCCGTTTTGTTATCCGATGGGTGGTATATATCCTGTAAAATACTGTCGGCACTTTATACCAAACGTTAAGTATAAAGTTATCCGTGATTGGTACGCACTTAACAGCGTACTTGATACAGATCTTTTTACTTGATTTTTACATTTGCCGGTTGTATAATAATCAGGGGATCATAAACTTATGGCGTCTTAGATAAAAACACGCGATTGCGTAAAATGAAAATTTTACGCAATTCGGGGAATGAAATTTAATTAAAACAGACCCTATGTTAGATTCCTTTTAAAGCTTCGTAATATAGCCATGAACTGATTGGTTTATCGGTATATAATCGATCTTCGTCATCCTTTAAAAGAAAACGTTAATTATGATGAAATTATACCCGCATATTATAAAAAAGAAGGTGTAAAAAATGACAAGTACAAGCTTCAATTACCGCACGGGCTCTCCTCAATATCTGATTGATTTTTTAGATTATATGTCTGTTATTAAGGGGCGTTCGCCTCTTACCGTAAAAAACTATTATTGCGATCTGCGGCTTTTTTTACGCTATCTTAAGATCAATAATGATCAAACTTTAAAAGCTTCTGATTTTTCCGATATTGCAATATCAGATACTCCGGAAAGCCTTGTAAAAGCCGTTACCTTAAATGATATTATGGGTTTTTTGCATTTTACGATGGATGAACGTCAGAATCATCAAAAGGCTCGTGCGAGAAAAGCGGTTTCGCTCAGACAATTTTTTAAATTCCTAACCGACAATAAAAACTGGTTTGCCGTCAGTCCTGCGGCTAAGCTTGAGCTGCCGTCACCTAAAAACGCGCTTCCGAAACATCTTACAATCGAACAATCAAACCAGCTCCTTTCCGAATGTTCGGAAATAAAGGATTGGGCAGATTCCAGAGATTATTGTATGATAACATTTTTTTTAAATTGCGGAATCCGTCTCTCCGAATTAGTAGGAATTTCTGTAAACGATTACATATGCTCAAAGGATCCCCAAACCGAAAATACATATTCATTTCTTAAGGTAATAGGCAAAGGTAATAAGGAAAGAATAATATATTTAAATAACGCATGCGTTTCGGCTTATGAAGCATATATAAAAGTAAGACCAAATGTTCAGGGTGAAAAGGCCTTATTCTTAAGCAAAAGATATAAACGTATTTCCAACAGACGCGTTGAACAAATTATCGAAGAAAAGCTGATTAAATCAGGTCTTTCCGGATACGGATTTTCCGTTCACAAGCTTCGTCATACTGCGGCAACCCTTATGTATCAAAACGGCGTTGATGTACGCGTGCTTAAGGAAATTCTTGGTCATGAGAATTTGAATACGACACAAATTTATACACATGTATCAGATAACCAGATAAAACAGGCCATGGATAAAAATCCGCTTTCTGATATTAATGCACCGGATAAAAATAAAGAATAGTATTTAAGTTTATACCGATAAATGCATTAAACCATTAATATAAATTGTTTAATGAGAATATGCTGCATATGTGACAAATATAAACGACCAAGATAAAAACTGCTTTCAAACAGAGATGAGAATTTTACAGTAAAGATTGAACTAATGAACAATAATGCCGTAATCGCGAATGTTTAGTGATATTGGAATATAGGAGAAACAGAGACGCAAATATCCCTCCACACTTTACTTCGCTTATAGCGGATAGCATTACCGCCTTCTGCCCCAAAGGCATACCCTGTCCAATTAATTTCAGCCGAATCAACCTGAGTCTTTCTGAGTCTTTAACAACAATATACCATATTATTAAATTTTCTTATTCCCTATCCGTATTTATCTGAAAGGATTGATTCAAGTATGAAAATAATTTCTGTAGCTGCTGTTACTGCCGGCGGAAAAACAACCGTTGTCAGCGAATTGAAGAAAAGATTGCGCAATTCACAATCTCTGCATTTCGATAATTATACCTTTGAGGGTGAAGTCGATAATTTTTTTCAATGGGTACTCGATGGAGCAAATTATCATGTTTGGAATTTAACACCTTTAGAAAATGACATTTTAAAGATCAAGTCAGCTGGAATATGTGATTACCTGATACTGGACTATCCGTTTGCCTATTGTCACGATACAATTAAACCGTATATTGATACAGCTTTTTTTATTGATACTCCGCTTGATATAGCATTAGCAAGACGAATTTTAAGAGACATGAACGAGGCCTCAGCGGATGAGATACGCCATGATTTGGAAATATATTTAAAATATGCACGGATATCCTTCATCCAAATGCAAAAGGATATTCTGCCGTCATCTGACTATGTAGTGGACGGTACACTAAGCATAGAAGAAATAGTAAATGAAATTATTGCACAAATAGATCTTAAAAAATAACTTTTGCATAAACCCAGTGTTTATCGATTGGGTGTATTCAGCATTCAAATTATAAGTGACATAAAAAACAGTTATACGCATTTTATAAAAACAAACACGATGTTTTTATGTAAAGTCACAGCAAAAACGGCGCTCAGCTGCCATATAGGAAACTGAGCGCCGGTTTTTATTAAAATAAACTGCAAAATAAACTGCTCTGATAAACATTTGGAATTATGAAGCAACAAGATGTTTTTCTTTTCAACCCTACAATATTAAAATTACAGAACAGTTTAATAAGAAAATCAGCTTTTATTTAACAGAGCAAAGCTTTGACACCCAACCTGCTTTAAAGGCGGAGAGTATTCAGTTTTTTTGAAATCCGTTCAAAAAATGATTAGAAAGCGATGTTTAAGGGTTTTCCCGATTATTTTAGTTCAACCACGGTCACGCCCGCTTCTCCCTCTCCGTATACTCCAAGCCGATAACTTTTTACAAATTTATTTTGTTTTAAAAACCTATGAACTGCTTCTCTGAGAACTCCGGTTCCCTTCCCGTGGATTATTGTAATGATCCTGAGACCGCTCATAATACAGCTGTCAATAAATCCATCTACCTCCATAATACCCTCATCAGCAGTCATTCCTCTTATATCAAGCTCCATGCTTGTTTTCCTGGTGGCATTAGACTGTACTTGCCGTTTAACGCTTCCCTTTACGGTATTACCGTTTCCGGAAGAGTTTTTCTTTTCCTCTTCAAGCCGGAGATTATTTATGTTGGTTTTAGTGCGTAATATTCCTACCATCACAAAACAGTTTCCGGAGCTGTCGGGCAGAGAAACCAAAACACCTGATTTATCTATATCCGTAAGCCTTACCTTATCGTTCAGCTTTAATGCACGGGGAAGCTTATATTTTTCCTGTTTTTTCTCGGTGACGGGATTCGCCGTATCATACATTTTATTGAGAGCATTGTTTACCTTTGAACGTGATGCTCTGACTTTTTCGGAGAAATCGGCGGCCTCCTTTTCCTTGCGAAGTTTTTCAAGATTCTCCATCAGAAGGTCAGCCTCAAAGCGAACTTCTTCCACAATGCTTAAGGCTTGCTGACGAGCCTTGGATATCTCTGATTCCCTGGCTTTTTCAGCTTCAATGCGTTCCTTTTCGATCTGTTCAGTCAGCTGTCGTGTCTTTTGCTGTTCCGCCGAAATATCAGCCTTTAGGGCTTCAAGCTCCTGTCGCGATTTTTCGAGATCCTCGACTACACGCTCAAAACGCTTATTTTCTTCGCCTACTAAGCCCTGAGCACTATTTATGATATCTTCGTTCATTCCGAGACGTCTGACTATTGCGAAGGCATTGGATTTTCCCGGCATGCCTGTTATCAGCTTATAGGTAGGTTTTAATGTGGCGACATCGAATTCACAGCATGCGTTTTCGACACCGTCCTCTTCGATAGCAAACATTTTTACTTCCTGATAATGTGTCGTTGCAATAATAAAACACCCGTTATTTTTTAAAGTTTTCAGTATTGAAACTGCCAGTGCAGCTCCTTCTACCGGATCGGTGCCCGAACCGAGCTCATCGAGAAGTATAAGAGATTTTGATCCGCAGCTTTTGAGTATACTGATGATATTATTCATATGAGATGAAAAAGTAGAAAGGCTTTGTTCAATACTCTGTTCATCGCCTATATCTGCGCGGATATCCGAAAACATTCCCACCGTGCTTCCGTCGGCAACAGGTATCATGAGTCCGCACATGGTCATAAGAGTAAGAAGGCCCGCCGTTTTTATCGATACGGTCTTTCCTCCGGTATTTGGACCCGTTATAATAAGGCAACTGTAATTAATTCCCAATTCTATAGTTACAGGTACGGCAGAGGAAGGATCGAGAAGAGGGTGTCTCGCTTTATTAAGTAACAGCATGGGTCTGTCGGTTATATCTGGAGCCGACGCTTTCATTTTTGCGCCGTAGTTGGCTTTTGCAAAAAATAACTCCAGCTTCAGTGCGTTTTCATAACCGGTTATAATATCATCCGCTTTCTCCCCTGCCCTCTGGCTGAGATTTTTTATGATCCTCTCTATCTCGGCCTGTTCCTGTGCTTCAAGAACGCGTATCTCATTATTTGCCTCAACGACGCTTATCGGTTCAATAAAAAGAGTTGCTCCGCTTGAAGAAACATCATGTACCAGCCCGCTTATTTCTGATTTATGCTCTACCTTAACGGGAACGACGAAACGCCCGTCACGCTGTGTTATCAGAGCGTCCTGAAGATATTTTTTTGTTTCCTGACTTTTTATAAGTTTGTTCAGCTGTTCTCTTATATTTGCACTCTGTCGCGCAATAGCTCTTCGTATTCTTAAAAGTTCAGGACTTGCGCTGTCCGAAATTTCCTCTTCGGATATTATTGCATTGCTTATTGCTTCCTCTAAGCTTTTATCTGGTACGAGAAGATCAAAATATTCCTTAAGGCTGTTTTCTATTCCGGAACACTGTGAATACCAGCTGCTCAGTCCGGATATTTCTCTCAGCACCGCCGAAATATCAAGCAGCTCACGCAAGGAAAGGACAGCCCCGTCGAAGGCACGCTTAACGCTTTTACATACATTTTTGATTTTGCTGAATCTCGGCGTTCCGAATTTACTGGATAGTATAAATGCATCGTCAGTTTTTTTAAGCAATATACGGCATTCCTCAGGATCAAAGACAGGCTCGATCTTAAGGCACTGTTCTTTACATTCGTCGCTCCAAGCCTCCTCTGAAAGAAGCATCAGGACCTTATCCAGCTCCAATTTTTTATATTCCTTATTCATTTTTCGCATCCTTTTATAAATAGTAGAATTGACCTTTGAATGCACAAATCAAAAGTCATGGTTTTAAGCATTACCGTAAACCCAAACAGGTTTACACATTATAAAATCTATTGTCATTTTATTGACGTATATATCCGCTTCGTATGCACAAAACAAAGGTGTCAACCAAAAAAGGTTTACAGTATGCAAATCCGTTAAATGCTCATGTTTCTTCAAGCTGAGCCCAATCATTATCTAAAATGGTTCATGTCAGCACCGCACAAGTATTGTCTTGAGTTTTTTACGTCGAACTTTCCTTGATATTTGCTTTATTTGGGGTGTAGCCTGCACCGCTTTGGACAAATATCCTGCGACATACATCACGCGTCAGCCTTCATAATGTATCATATAAAACCGATCTTTAACCCGGAATTACTGACGCATTTTAAGAAGGATCAGTGCGATTGATTACTATAAGAGATACTCGGCTTCCCGTAAAAAATTAAAACATGCGTTAGTTGTATGGTGTTGTCTTAATTATTAAATATGTCTTGAGAAATAAATTTTTCAGATATTTACGCACAGATTTTTGTAATACTCCAAAGTGCTGAATCCCCTGCCGAGATGTTTCAGTAAATATTCTTCGGAAAACGAAGTAAAAGCATTTTTTGTAGCGCCTTTAAGTGTAAAGCCATAAACCCTCTTTACATCCGAATAAGTAACGAACCTCAAAGTATGGAGCATGTCAGGCATAAGCTCGACTAAATCTTCGTTTTTTTCGTCTGACACGGAGCATTGATAACAAACGAGATTGTTTTCATCAGCGGAAAAAAACATTTTACCGTTAATATACTGTCCGCAGCATCTACAGGCTCTTAAATCAGGAAGGAATCCAAGCATGGAAGCGATTCTGAATTCAAACACTGCCTTTATAATATCACAATCGGAATTTTCCTTTTCAAGCTCGTACAGAGTTATGGCAAAAAACCTGAGCATATCCTCACCGTTTTGTTCGGATGTGGATGTGTATTTTATTATATCAGCCATATATATGGCAAGGCTGAATTTTTTAATATCGGAAGACAAACCGAAAAAACTGCGTATAGGTTCGGCGCTGTTTAAAGTATATCGAAGCCCTGTTTTGTTAAAGCAAAGCCGGGAATATGAAAACAAACCGACAGAAGAAGCATTTTTACTGTTGATTTTTCTGACTCCGTGAGCAGTTGCTTCAATAACTCCGTAGCCGTTGGTAAGTATATCCAAGAAGCAATTGTTTTCACCAATATCTCTTTTTCCTATTACAATCCCTTCAACCGTTACCAGCATCAGTCGTCCGCTCCCAAACCCAGTTCAAGTATGAACGCCTCCTTATTGCGCCAATCCTCCTTGACTTTTACCCAAAGCTTTAAATTGACCTTTACGCCGAAATAATCCTCCAGATCCTCGCGGGCGGCAGATCCGATTTTTTTCAGCATAGCACCCTGTTTTCCTATGAGCATTCCTTTATGAGAGGCTTTTTCACAAATGATAACTACGCCCAGATCAACAATATCCTCTCCCTTGTTTGTTTTTGTCTCGTCAAGATCTTCTATTTCAACTGCAACTCCATGAGGTATTTCCTCATGCATGGTGCGAAGTATTTTTTCTCGGACGATTTCCGCCAGCCATATTTTTTCAGGCTGATCCGTAGGAAGGTCATCGGGAAAAAAATGAGGCGACTCTTTAGCAAACTTTTCAACAGCAGGCAGTATCAGATCTGTATTTATTTTATTTTTAACACTGATTGGAATGATTTCCGTAAAGTCATACATACCCGACAGATTATCGATAATACCCAAAAGTTCCGATTTATCTTTTATCAGATCAACCTTGTTTATAAGCAAAATAACATCAAGTTTTCGGAGTCTGAAGCTTTCTATAAGATTTTCTTCGATCTTCGACAACTTTTTTACAGCATCAACCATTAATATGGCGACGTCCACATCTTCCATACTGTTTCTTATGGATTTAACCATTTCCTCGGACAGCTTTGTATGTGCTTTGTGCATACCTGGAGTATCAATAAAAACATATTGGCATTCGCTCTTTGTAAGTATTCCGTTTATCTTTGTACGGGTAGTCTGAGGCTTTTCGCTTACGATAGCCACCTTTTCACCTACAAGAAAATTTGTTAATGACGATTTACCTGCATTAGGACGTCCTGTGATAGCAATAAAAACCGATTTAGTCATTTTTTATCTTTCCTTTAATATTTCTTTTTCTTCCCGATGTCACAAAAACCAAGGCAATTACGGACAATCCTATAAACATAAGCAAATTTGACCATTCGCCGAAAAACATAAGAATGATCCTAAATCTTTCTATGTCAAAAAACAATACTGCTCCGACAACAACCGACGTGATTGCAGCCAGAAGAACGGCTCCGGCAGCCGCATCCTTGGCTATCTTTGCAAGCGGGCTGTATTTCGGCGAAACCTTATCAACTATTACTTCGATCGAGGTGTTGATTATTTCAAATATCATAACCGAAGCGCAGGTTATAACCAAAAGGATTATCTCTGTCCGGTCAAAATCGTAAAATGCCGAAAAGAATGCCACATAAAGAGCTACAACTATGTGTATGCGCATATTCCTCTCATGCCGTACAACAAACGAAATACCTTTAAAAGCACATCTGAAGCTGTCAATTAAACTAAAATGCTTGTTCATATCCCCTCACTGTCTGTTTATACCTATCATATTCAAAATCCTTTTCTGTTTATCAAACATCACCTTTTCATCCTTTTCTCCGTTTTCGTGATCATAGCCCAACAGATGAAGCATGGAATGGACAACAAGAAAGCACATTTCGCGTTCAAAAGAATGGCCGTATGTTTTCGCCTGTTCCTTTGCCCTTTCTGCCGAAATAACTATATCTCCCAGCATGATACAATCTGTTTCGGGATTAACGTCAAATTCGCCGTTTTCGGTTAACGGAAAGGACAGCACATCAGTTACCGCATCCTTATTTCTGAATTCCATATTAAGTTCCCGTATTTTACAATTATCAACTATCGATAAAGAAACTTCGGCGTTCATATCGATATTTTCTTCGGCAAGAACGGTTTTACAGCACAGCTTTGCCATGCTTCTGAAATTAAGCGGCAATTCGGTCTTTTTTTGTTGGTTTGAAAAATCAAGCATTATCTTCGGCATTATATATCCCTTCCATTCTAACGTCAATATCTGTTTACCCGAAATAAACTCAACTTATATAAAACGGGCATTACAAGACGAATCATTGATTGATTTTAAATCCTATGCCCTGTAAAAACCGTTAAATACAGCTATATAAGCGATTTTGACAAAGACACGACCGCCTCCCTTTTAACCGAACACCGGAATTATTTTGGATGACAGCGGACAGAAATAAAATAAAGCGTCCATAAAATCAGACCGTCTTAATTTTTTGAAGCACATCCGGCTTGTCCCGCCGTAATGGGTACAATGATCAAAATATATTCGTTTTGCCTATCACTTAATGCATTATAATTTCGGAAAATCACTTTTGTATGGATAAAACGGCTATTTTCCAAAAGCATTTCAATCTGAATTTTATTAAAATGACTGTCGTTTGATATTGACATATTTTAACTAAAGCGTATCTGAAAAAGAAGCAAATTTGTACGGTTTAGCTAAAAAAGCATAGTGACTTTCAAGGAAAAAGCGGAGAAACACGCGGTAAATTTCATAGTTATCCCTCTGGGACGACTATCGTAATTCTTTGACATAGAAAACCTCGACAGTTAGTAAATAGCGTGCAGTTTGAAGTTTTCACATAATCCCCAGTTTCAAATTCTTTGATTTTAAGATAATGCTAAAAAACGAATACGAATGAGGTCATATATGAAAACTTGAAGCCGGGTTATTATTTTATGGATTCTGAAGTTTTTTTGACAGCATTTGGTGACCGTAAAATCTGCGAATTTAATATTTTAGGCTTAGTAAATATTTTTTTATTCCAGAACCGGAAAGACATGAATAGATACAACAATAATGCGGATAAATCGTATAAATCAGATTACGGCATATAAAATAACGGTTTATTACACTTTTTATATTAAACATAGCAGACATTTTTCTTGGTTTACAAATCGGTTTGATTTGCATAAAAATCAACGGTAAGCGTTTCCCTTTTTTGTCTGCTCCGCCGCATATTTTTCATATGCCTTAACAATATCCTGAACCAGTTTATGACGTACGACATCCTTTTCGAAAAATTTTATCTGTTCTATACCGTCGATATTTTTAAGGACCCTGGAAGCTTCAATAAGTCCTGATCTCTTATGATCGGCAAGGTCTATCTGAGTAACGTCTCCGGTTATAACCATTTTACTGTTAAAACCGAGTCTGGTAAGAAACATTTTCATCTGCTCCGGAGTAGTGTTCTGCGCCTCGTCAAGTATAATAAAGCTGTCGTCAAGAGTTCTTCCCCTCATATATGCCAGCGGCGCGACTTCGATATAGCCTCTCTCCTGATTACGCTGAAACGATTCAGCGCCCATCATATCAAACAACGCGTCATAAAGCGGACGAAGATAAGGATCGACCTTGTTTTGCAGATCTCCGGGCAAAAAACCGAGCTTTTCTCCCGCTTCAACTGCGGGACGTGTAAGTATTATTCTTTGTATTTCGTGATTTTTAAAAGCTCTTACCGCCAGTGCAACTGCAAGATATGTCTTACCTGTTCCGGCGGGACCTATACCGAAAACTATCGTATTACGTCTGATAGAATCAACATATTTTTTCTGACCGAGTGTTTTAGGTTTAACCGGTTTTCCCGTAAACGTAACACAAACGCAGTCGGCGGATAAATTTTCCAATTGTTGCTGCATACCGTCGTTGACTGCGCTTATAACATATCTCACATTCTGATCGTTAATGGGCTCCCCTTTGTTATACATTTTCTCAAGACTGTTTACAACGGCTGCGGCGGCGTCGACATTAGCCTGAGAACCGCTGATGATTATATCACCGTTTCTGCTGTATACCGAAACGCCGTATTCTCTTTGAATAACGTTTATATTTTCATCCATATTTCCGAAAACGGCATGTATACAATCCATTCCGCCAACGGTAATATTCTTTTCCGCCATATGTTTTTACTTCCTTTGTTAAATCAGATACACTGATATTATAACACAGTCAGGCATAAATTTAAAGCTTTTTTATAAAATTTACCCCTCATCGCGGAAAAATATTTCGCTTTGAGATGCGATATTCCCCTGCAATGTATACCTACAAGTGGCTTTTATTCCTTTTTCATCCCTCTCATATGTAATATCTTTATCCATTATTTCGTATTTTTTTAAAAAATTCAATTCATACATTTCAAGCTCCTGCTGTAAAAGTCTTTTTACGTCCGCTACAGAACGGGTTACCTGAACAGATTCTGTTTTGATCCCCCTGACCTCCGTTCTTGTCCAGGGCATGGTAATACCCAGAATATTTACAGGATAACTGTCTGATGTGTATATGTATTCATCAATATATTTCGTTTTTCTTTCCGGAAATGTGAATCCGAAAAGCTTTATATATTCTTCTGTATAATATTCATCCGTTTTGACACGTTCCGTAGTTACGAATTCCTTATAAAAACTTACCTCTTCTTCAAATTCGGCTATTATTTTTGCATCGGCATGATGTACGCTTACATTACCGGCTCCGTCGGTAACTATTCCGCTTACAATAACGCTTCCCTCGGAAACACCGCTTCCTATTTCATAAAGCATAGTTCCGCTGTAAATCTCGGCTTCAACTATTCTTCCCCCCTTATAGGCGACTATATTGCATGGAGTGCTAACCGAAAGCCCGTTATAAGGATTATGTATCGTTTCGTTTAGCTTGACGTTTATTCTTGAACCCTCGCCTTCGATACTTATCCATGCCAGATCCTCAAAATACAAGAGTGCTTTTAGCTCCGTAACCGTGGTATTTACGTCCTTACGTGATATTCCCGCATAAATCCCGTTTTTTGAAAGAAAATCAAGCATGGCTTCATCTGTAATCCGTTCGTTTCCCGTGACGGAAATATCCCAGACTATCGACGAACAAAGGTAAACCACCAATCCGTAAGCAACCGCTCCCAAAAGTATACCATAACGTTCGCGGTATTTATAGGTTTTAAAAACGGCCCCTTTTTTATCGGTTATCATCATGCGTATACGGTATTTTCTTTTAAGAACCGCCAGTCTGAAATATTCCCTGGGAGCTGTTTTTGCATAGAAAACCCCCTTTATATTTTCAATATCATATATTTTTATACCGTTATTTATGGCATCTGAAAAAAATTCTTCGCATTCCGTTCCTATTACACTGAACCTTACATAACTTGAAAACCTTTTTTTCATAGCTCCTCCTTTGAAATAAATGTCAATGAATGTATATGTCCCTTAATTACCACTCCGCCAATGCTGAAATTTTTCATCCGAAGCTTCATTCCTACAACGGATACTCCAACGGACGGAAGTTCCAGAACGATATTATTTTCATTGTATTCCACCACTCTTCGGCATCCGTCAAGCGATAATTCATTATTATCCGTTATCTGGATATCCGAATGCTTCAGCATTGATTTCTTAAAATCCTCATATTTAACCGCAATATCGTTTATATTCATTATCTCACCGCCTTTTCAATATAAATGTATATGAGACAAGTTAAAATAAAATACAAGGAGAGGAATATCGGTGAAAAAACAAAATTTTTTTCTGTTAGTAGGTTCAATATTGGCGGGAGTTACATGCCTTCTGCTTATTTCCGATTCCGCCGGTACTATAAAAGCTGCCGAAAAATCCGTACAAACCTGTTTAAACGTAATAATACCTTCACTGTTCGCCTTTATGGTCTTTTCAAAAATAGTTGTAAAAAGCGGTATAGCCGATATTGCGCTGTACCCTTTCTATAAGATTTCATCATTCTGGTTTAAAGGAAGCCGAAGAGAGTTTTCAATTTTCATATTAAGCCTTATAGGCGGTTATCCTATCGGAATCAGATTATTAAACGATCACATTGCGTATAATAAAAATTATACCGAAATTGCGGAAAATATGTTATGCTACTGTTATTGCGGAAGCCCGTCGTTTATAATCCAAATCGCCGGATTATCGGTTACGGGAAATGCCGGAGCAGGTTTTATCGTTTATTTATCAAATGCTTTGTCGTGTCTGACTGCCGCCGTATTTATAAACATTTTTTCGAAAAGAAACAATGCCGGATCTTATCAGATCAGCAAGGAAAAGATGTCCTTTTCCGACATAACGGACAGTATAGGATCATCCGTAAAGTCACTTGGTATAATTTGCGGTACAATTCTGGCATTTAATATCATTCTCGAGCTACTTGACTATATTGGATTCATTCAAATGCTGAAAGCAATAGATCTTGATAAAATAATGTCGGCAGGGCTTGAAATTTCAAATCTGTCATTATTCAACGGATGCGGTTACGGTTTCCTTCCGTTAATTTCCGCCATTACCTCTTTAGGAGGCATATGCATCCTCGTACAAACTGCCGCATTATCGGAAAATAAAATTTCCTTAAAAAAATTTATTGTTTCAAGAATTCCGATCGCATTTCTGAGTTCGATTTACAGTTATTTGATTTTATTATTGTTCCCCGTATCGTTAGAAACATATCTCCCGTCAAACACCGTAACCGTATTATCCTCTGTTAATCCGGTCTGTTCCGTATGTATAGCCGTTATGTCATATATCCTGCTTAAACAGGAAAGGAAAGAAAAGGATGTATGAATCATGATAATAAATATGCGATTTGGACATAATATATCATATTGTCTTTGTTTAACTTACAGTTCCTGTTTTAAGTAATAAAGTTATTATCAGAAGTTGAAATCAACAACTCAACGTACATTTTTTTAAGTCATATATGTGCAAATTCAACAATTTACATTGTTTTTATTGGTCTAAAATGTAAATTGACTGAATCGTTGATATACTGTATACTAAAATCATAATCCTGTAAACGGTTACATTATTCGAAAGGAGGATTTACATGAGTAAATCTAAAAAAATTACCGCAGGTATTCTCTGTCTTGCTTTGACACTGGGAATTACCGGCTGTGAGCAGAGCGGTTCAAACCCTAAGCCCCCGTCGACCTCAGAAACCGAGGAGGACTATACTGTCGATATAGGTGACATAACTCTTGATCTTGAAGAAAATAAAAATATAGAAGGTGCCGTCGTAAATTATATCGGCACATATAATCCTACCAAAGCGGGAGATATTAAACCGGCATATACTTATTTTACCGAAACCTATAAGGCTACACTTGAGGTAGATTTGTATGCGGATTCGGAAATTATGGAAAAGCTTGCGGTTCTTATAAACGGCGGTGAATCACCCGACCTTGTGGATCAGCGTGACAACTCCTTCCCTTATTATATCGGTAAAAACACTTATATGGCGCTTGATGATTATATGGATCTGAATGCTCCTCAATGGGCGGATGTTGTTGATTACATCAACAATTATGCTATAAACGGAAAACATTATTATTATCCCTGGGCTTATTATGTATCCCCAAGAATATTGATATATAACAGAGGCAAATTTGCTGAATTGGGATTGTCCGACCCTAAAGAACTTTACGATAAGAACGAATGGACATGGGACACATTCTACAGCTGTATGGAGCAATTCGTTTCCAAAAGTAAAGCGGAAGTGCCTGACGCAATAGGGCTTTACGGATCCGTTGCAACCTCTTTTATTGACACTACCGGAACTCCTCTTATAGACATGAAAGACGGCCAGCTTATAAACAATCTGAATAATGCAAATGTGGACCGTGCGCAGTCATTTCTTGAAAATCTTAAGAAGCAGGAGATTTCCAAGCTTTATTACGGTGAATATAATAATGTCGACCATGATCCCATATTGAACGGATATGCGGCTTTCCATTCCGTAGGCGACTGGAAAATAACCGACTATTCTAAAAAGCAGGCTAAAAACCCGGATCTTGACATAATGTTCGTTCCCTTCCCCAAGGACCCCAACGCCGATAAGTATTATCTGGGCATGAACACGATGGCTTATCTTGTACCCGCCGGTGCAAAAGACGTTGAAGCCGCTTGTGTATTCATCAATTGCGTAAGACTCAGCAAAACGGATCCTGAGCTTAAAAAGACGGTAGATGAAAGCATAATGAAAGAAAAGAAATATACCGACGAGCAGTATGAGCTTTGGAGCTATCTCCAGGATGTAAGCAATTTTAAGATGGAGAATCTTGTTTACGATTTCGGATACCATGTAGACGAACAGACATGCACTGACGTTATAAATAAGTTGTGCGAGGATACTCCTTTTGTTCAGAATGAGGACACCAAAACATGGACGGCCATGAGAGAATCATTCGGACCAATGCTTGAAAGTTCAATAGAGGCAATAAATTCCGAACTGAAGCAATAAGCGTTAAGTTGAATAAAAAGCGGTAATGTCGTCCCATTACCGCTTTTTATGTGATATTCCAACAATTACTCGAACATAATTGAGCTAAAATGTAAATTGACTGAATCATATGCTTAATGTATATTTAAAGCATAATATTTTATCATCGACATTTTTTGAAAGGAGTTTTTCTCATGAGCAAATCAAGAAAAATCATTGCCGGTTTCCTATGTCTTGCGCTGACATTTGGTATTACCGGCTGCGATCAGAGCGGTTCAAGCCCTAAGCCCCCCTCGACTTCCGAGACCGAAGAAGACTATACCGTGGATATCGGCGACATAACTCTGGATATTGAGGAAAACAAAAATATAGAGGGAGCTGTCGTAAATTATATCGGCACATACAATCCGACCAAGGCAGGAGATGTCAAACCCGCTTATACCTACTTTACCGAAACCTATAAGGCAACTCTTGAAGTAGATCTGTATGCGGATTCGGAAATTATGGAAAAGCTTGCGGTTCTTATAAACGGCGGCGAATCACCGGATCTTGTGGATCAGCGCGATAATTCCTTCCCTTATTATATCGGCAAAAACACTTATATGGCTCTTGACGAATATATGGATATGAGCGCGCCGCAATGGAAGGAAGTTACGGAATATATCGAGCGTTTTTCTATCGGTGGAAAGCATTATTACTATCCTGTTTTTTACTATGTATCTCCGAGAGTTTTAATTTACAACAGAGGAAAATTTGTTGAGCTGGGCATATCGGATCCTAAGGAGCTTTATGACAAAAACGAATGGACCTGGGATACGTTCTATAGCTGTATGGATCAGTTCGTTTCGAAAACCAAGGCGGAAGTACCTGACGCGATAGGCGTATACGGTTCAATGGCAACAGCCTTCATGGATTCGACCGGAACACCTTTGATAGACTTAAAGGACGATCAGCTGATCAATAATCTTAATAATTCCGACATTGACCGCGCTCAGTCTTTCCTGGAAAACCTCAAGAAGCAGGAATTATCGAAGCTTGAATACGGAAGCGGATACAACAACGTTGCTCATGAACCTGTTATACTGGGATATGCGGCATTCCATTCCATGGGCGACTGGAAAATAACCGACTATTCCAAAAAGCAGTCAAAAGACCCGGATATGGATATCATGTTTGTTCCCTTCCCCAGAGACCCCAATGCGGATAAATATTATATGGGCCTGAACACATTCGCATATCTTGTTCCCGCCGGAGCTAAAGACGTTGAGGCATCCTGTGTATTCATTAACTGTGTAAGAATGACAAAAACCGATCCGGAGCTTATGAAAAAAGTTGATGAAAGCATCATGAAGGAAAAGAAGTATACCGAAGAACAGTATGAGCTTTGGAAATATCTTCAGACAGTAAGCAATTTTGATCCTGAAAATTTAGTATATGATTTTGCTTATCATATTGACGAACAGACCTGTAACGATGTTATAATCAAATTCTGTGAAAATATTCCCTTTGTAACCGATGAAGAGACCAGTACATGGACCGCCATGCGGACTTCACTTGCACCGATTCTCGAAAACTCAATAACCTCTATTAACGGCGATTTGAAAAAATAAAACCCGTTAAACGGCAATGTTAAAACATTGCCGTTTTTTATTTGCCGATATTGCTTTTTACCATTGATTTTTTTATCGTAAGGTGATATAATTTATTTATAACTGAGAGAAAATCAAGAAACGGAATTGTCAAAGATGAAAACAAAAAAAAGCAGACTTTTAATAGCAACATCCTTAATATTATCGATATTTTTTTCGGGTTGTAATTCCGGAGGTGACGCTGAACTTGACGAGCTTATAAACGGCCTTCAGACAGCTCATATAAACGGAGGTGCTGTTGAACCTGACAGCACTGGTGAGGGAAAAGAATTTTTTTCTTTAACCGGAACAATAGTTTCAGCCACGGAAAAAAGTATAACCGTCAGATCCGGCGAATCCGAATATCAGATAACTTTGGATGACAGCACGCATATATACGGAGGAAGCATAGAAAAATCGTTATATGTTACGGTTACCTATGAAGATAACGATGATCCCAAAAAAAAGATAAAGGCAAAAATCATCACTATACTGTCGGATAACGATAATGCTTCAACTGTACATACCGAAGCTACGGAATCCCAACAGACCGCTCCCTCTTCCTCCGAATCCGGCGAATCCGATCCTACCGAAACAACATACTTCTCCGAATTTGTAACATCAACAGCCGCTGTTACGGTTACAAAAACGGAAGCCACCGATCCTATACAATCGTCCGAACCGGAAACATCCTCACAGTTCACCGAAACGACAATTGCCCAGACAACGATTTTATAATATTATTTTTGTTATTCAACCAAAACATAAATTTGCGAACAGGAGATGACATATGGAAAATAAACGCCGTCACATTGCCGTTATAATTTCCGAAGTATGCGAGGTTTATCAATCACTTCTGCTTGAAGGGATAAGAAAAAGAGCCTTTGAATACAATTATAATATTGCCGTTTTCGCTACTTTTTTTTCAAAAAGACTTGATTCGCCGAGAAACGAAATAGGTGAAAATACCATATACAGTCTGATAAATTATGATCTTTTTGACGGATTCATTGTGTTGCCCAATTCCGTCGGAGCAAAAAATACTTTTAATGATATGGTTGATAAGCTTTTAAAATCAAAGAAACCGGTTGTTTATATAGATAAAGAGGACGACAATTTTAACAGCGTCTGCTCGAACGATTACGGTTCTTTTAAAAACGTCGTCAATCATCTGATAAGGGATCATGGATTTACCAGGATAAACTGTCTTACGGGATTTAAAGACATCAACCTTTCGGAAGCAAGGCTTCAGGGATACAAGGACGCATTGGAAGAAAACGGCATTACAGTTGAAAAAGACAGATATGATTACGGAGATTTTTGGAGAATAGCTCCGATTAAATTTGCCGAAAAAATGTTCAGCTGCGGCTTAGAGCTTCCTCAAGCCGTCGTTTGCGCAAACGACACAATGGCAATCGCCCTTTGCGATGAAATTATAAAGCGCGGTTTACGGGTACCCGAAGATATTGCTTTAACCGGATTTGACAGAATAATGGAAGGAAGACTTAACCATCCTAAAATCGCTTCGGTTTATCCCGCAATGAATGAAATCGGAAAAAAATCCGTTGAAGTAATACAAGACTTGCTTTCCGGAAAAAACGTGGAAAAGAACTACCTTATAGACGCAGAGTTCTTTCCCTCCGAGAGCTGTGGATGTACATATGAATCAGTTGAAAAGGATAAAGACGAAATTGACAGATTCAATCAATACGTGGAACACAGTCAGTATTTCACAAATTCAATCTACATGTATGAAAATCTTCAGGAAAGCAATAACGTAGACGATCTCTTCATAGGCGCTGCAAATTACCGTCATTTGTTAAATGATATCAATACCTTTCATATATTCATATGCGAAAATTGGGATGAGCTTGACGAAAAGAAAACTTTATTTAAAAAAGATAATAATAAGTCAGGTTATTCCGAAAAAGTAACTACAAAATTTTCGGAAAACGGAAATCTTCTTACCGGTGATTTAGGTACATTCAACTCTTCAGAAATGTTTCCTCCGTTGTTTAACGACGATCTGCCTCCTGAAATGTATTTTTTCTTCCCTGTGAATTTTCAGGATTCTACTTTCGGATACGCCGTATGCACCTGTACCGAAAATGCGGTTACACCCGATTCAATATGCAGAAACTGGATAAAATATCTTTCCAACGCGCTGGAGCATCTGCGTTCAAATCAGCATTTAAGATGGGTTCTTAAAAGATTGGAGCGAATTTCGGAAATTGATTCGCTGACCGGCGTCTATAACCGTACAGGATATGAAAACAGAATATACAGTGTATTTGAAAACGCGAAGGAAGAAAACAAGGATTTTCTGATAATTATGGGCGATCTGGACTGCCTAAAGAAAATAAACGACAATTATGGGCATGCGGAGGGTGATAACGCAATAAGGATTATTGCAAAAGCAATACAAAATTCCTTTACAGAAGATGAAGCTGTTGCCAGAATAGGCGGAGACGAATTTATAATGTTCGGTTCCGGATGCTTTGACGAGGAAAAGCTTAAACGGTATCCAACGAGAATCAACGAATATCTTGACCATTATAATGAAAACAGCAGTAAACCCTATGTAATAAGCGTAAGTCTCGGAATATTCTGTCAAAAAGTATCTTCGGAGTCAGAGCTTAAGGAATGGCTTGATAAAGCTGATGAGAATATGTATGTCAACAAAAACGGAAAAGTAAAGGTTTATCAAAAATAAAAACAGTAAAAAACCGTATCAAATTTATCCATGATGCTTAAAGCTATCCCCTGCAAATATAAAATTTGCAGGGGATATACTTTTTTTAAAATCCGGTATTTTGTCGCGGCAAAATAAAAATGACAATGAAAATTAAAAAATATGCAGATAACGGCTATAATACATTTTAAATACGGTACTGGAAATATAAACTTTTAATGCTGTACATTTTTTCTTAAATTTTTTTGGACAATAGACCGGCAGCATCTGTAAAAGAAATGCTTTTTCTTAACTTTTTTTCAAGTCCATAAAGCAATAATCAATATTCAGAATATGATTTGTTCTTATATAGTTTTTAATTAAAAGATAACGGATCAAACAATAAACGGTGTGCTTTATAAAAAATGTCTTTAACACCCAACCTTTATCGGATAAAATGTGTCTATATAACAGCGCTGAAGATTTTGAAGGCTTTCATACTTTACATTGGAAAGGATAGTCTTATATGTATCAGAATCAAAATGACGAAACCTTGGTAATGCTTACATTGGCGGGAGAGCAAAGTGCCTATGAGATATTGGTAGCACGTTATGAAAATGCGGTTATTGCTTCCGCCGCCTCGGTTACACATAATCGTCATATGGCTGAGGACTCGGCTCAGGACGCATTTATAACCGCTTGGATAAAACTAAATATGCTGCGTGAACCCGAAAAATACGGTACTTGGGTATGCCGTATTGCCAAGAACTGCGCAAAAAATACAGTAATGCGTTTCCAAAGCTTTATAAGTCTTGACGATCCGGATGAGCCTGCCTCATATTCAGCCCACGGCAAACAGCCTGATCCTTTTGATACCTGCGAGCTGTCCGAAGAAAATACTCTGCTTCATGAAAGCATAGAAAAGCTGCCCGAAAAAGTAAGACGGATAATAAATCTGCATTATTTTGAGGATCTTACGATAAACGAGATCGCATTAAAAATGGGAATTGCGGAGGGTACCGTCAAATGGCAGCTTCATGAAGGCAGAAAACGTATCAGAAAGGAGCTTTGCGCCATGAATGAAGAATATAATGATACAATGGTACAAAAGGTTATGAAAAAGGTTGAAGAACTAAAGCTGTGGCAGTATAAAAACAGTAAAAAAGGATTTAAAAAGGTTTATAAAGAAGTTTTAAAGGAGGTTCAAGAGCTTACCGAAAGCATGGACAAGTATCACGCCTTGGCCGACGTTCTAATGAGAGGCTGGTGGTGGATAAACGGGGATAAAAACGACGCTTTGTTCGAGCGTATCAGAGACGCCGCCGAAAAGGGACATAACGACGATGTTATGGAATTTGTCGCCGCTAAGGAGGACAGCAAGCTTTACGGCGGAGCAAAGATAAGCTTTATTAAAGAAACACAAATACCAAGACTTGAAAAGGGCGGATTTGTTAAGGCACTTGCCGCCGAATGGTCCAGCTTGGGGTATACTTACTGTGATCAGGACGAATACGAAAAAGCTATCGAAGCCTATGAAAAGGGACTCGCCGTTGTTAAACCCTCGGATTTGTACTATTATCATCTCAAAGCGGCTGCCGATTTGGAGAAAAAGCACTGCGGAGAGTACAAGGACAAGGATTTCAAAAGATGGGTACTGACAAATTCCGTGGGAGAATACAAACGGGAGGGAGGACTGCGCCGCTGGGACGATAAAATGTACGTTATCGGCGGGCTTAACTCAGAAGATTTTAATGCGGATAACATTTTCTACAACGCTTCCCTGTGCGACGGGTTCTTTACGGTTGAGGGACTTAAGGAAGGAGAAAGGTATACGGGCTCCGACGGTTCAACGATTGAATTTACGGAAAGCGGCACGGCGGTGACCGCACCCTGCGGTAATTTTGAAGGATGCATGCTTTGGACTGTTAATCACAAGCACGCCGTATATAGGACCTACTATAAGGAAGGGATAGGCATCGTCAAAGCCGAAAATAGCTTTAACGGCTTTACGGAAACAAGATTGCTCCGCGAATATGAGATAAAGGGCGGAAGCGGCATTATTCCGTTATGCGAAGGAAATAAGTGGAGCTATACCTCAGGCGCCGACCCCGATTTTCTAAAACATTCCTGCGAATGTCAGGTTGTTTTTAAAGGGGAGAAATCGGTTATTCTTTCTTGTGTAAGCAGTATGGAAAGAATTGCCTACGACGAAAATTCATGGACGGATATGATTTTTCAGGTAAGAAACGATTACTGTAAGGGAGTAAGCTGGCATGAAAACAAAATCGCCAACATCAGCTTCCCTATCAAAAGGGCGAGAGAGCTTGCCGAAACGGCGTTGGAAAAGGCGCATACCAAAGCCGCCTGCTCGGTTGCGGAGCGCATTCTTGCCACAGATCCCGAATTTAACCCCGACTGCACCGAGATAGGGCTTTGGAATTTCTTTAGATATAACGCCTTATATAAGCAAGACGATAAAACGATGATAAGAGACGATTTCCGCTTTGACTTTGAATGGAAGAGAATGAGCAACACCGAGGAGCACCCCGAGTATCCTTTGCTGTTTAACCATATTTACAGCATTTTAAGCGACGGGGCGAACTGTATCTGGTGCGATAAATGGAAGGAGGGCTATAAGGAAGAGATTACCGCAAAGCCTTGGGGGGAGATTATTGCGCATACAAAGTTAAGCTGTGAAAGCGCAGGCACGGTGGAAACCAAGGCGGGAAGGTTTGAGGACTGTTTAAGAGTAAATCTCGATATTGGGGAATACGGTGAATTTGTGGAATACCGAAGCGGAAAAAAGGAGTATTACTTCGCTCCCGGCATCGGTATTGTAAAAGTCGTTCATCACTATATGGAGGAGCTTCTTACAAGCGTGTACGAGCTTACTTATTATGAAGGAGAGGGCGAGGGATATATGCCCGCTGCGGACGGATTGGTACGCAAATACGAAGCCGTGGGGCTTACCGACGGCTATGCGGCGGGAGCGGAATACACCTACGCCGCCGATAAGGACGGTCATATTTATATTCTCGAGGATAATTCGGGCATAAGAAAAAAGCCCGTGGCTGCCACCGTTTATGCGAAAACCTGCGGCGAGGAGCTTGAAGAGAAGCTGTGGCAGGAGGGAAGGCGGGACATGGGCAATATTCGGCATGACATTCTCGATGAAAGCCGGCTGAGACACGATATTAACACCTTTTGTCTGTTCATTCATTTCTTAAACCAAAACGACCGCAGCTGGTATGCTCCCGAAAGGAAAACATCACAGGGAAAGCATAAAATGCGGATTTTTGAGACCATAGGCGAAAAAAACGGCGAGGTTCCGAAAGCATGGCTCGGAGCGTATGCAAGACAGTGCTTTATAACAGGATGTTCCATGTTAGGCAGCGGCAACCGCGAGGAAGGATATCCATATCTTGACCGTGCCTTCGAGCTGTTTAAGGAGTGGGACGGCATTCCCGACGGGGAGCTTTTGGAGACGGGGGATAAATTCATATTCGGCGGCATAAAGGTCATAAAAGGCAAGTCCAATGTTATTGTTCTGCCCGACGGAACCGAGGAGATAATAAGAGAAGACGGATTTTTCTTTAATATTAACGGCGCAGAAATGATGTATTATGCCATGACCGCTTTGCACGGTTGGGAATGGTTTGACGGTGTGAGAGAGGAGGAGAGATTTAAGGAGGCGGTCGATAAAGCCAAAAAACTTATAAAATAAACCTTTTTCCCTGATAGCTTTCTCTTTGTGCCTGAAGCTTATCAATTGCCCCTAATACGGAAATTTTATCCGTACTCCAAAGAGGAGCGATCAACTTTCTTTTATCTCCGTCTCCGGTAATACGTTCAATTACCGTTTCCTGAGGCAAAAGCTCAAGCTGTCCCACAACGATATCCACATATTCCTCCTTTTCCAAAGGAATATATCCTCCCATATCATATATATGTTCCAATGCCGTACCTCTTATAACATGTAGCAAATGAATCTTTATCCCGTCCGGTTGCATTTTACCCAGAACCTCGGCAGTCTTAAGCATCATATCGCTTCCCTCGCCGGGCAATCCGTCAATAATATGAACAACTGTTCTGATCCCGTATGTCTTAAGGCTGTTATATCCTTCACAGAATTCGGAAAAAGTGTGTCCACGATTTATTTTTACGGCTGTAATATCGTGGACTGTCTGAAGCCCCAGTTCTACGGTAAGACTTGTGCGTGAGGAAAGCTCAGACAGATAATAAAGCACATCGTCATTAAGACAATCCGCTCTTGTAGCTATCGATACAGCCACTACCTCCGGAAAATCAAAAACAGGCTCAAATCTTTCTTTTAATAAATCTACCTCTGCATAAGTGTTTGAATATGCCTGAAAATAAGCGTTTATCTTAGCATTTGCATACTTACTGTAAATCAGATCAATCTGATGCCTAAGCTGCTCCCTAACAGGAATCAGCTTGCTGTCAGTAAAATAACCGCTTCCCCCGTCGCAATAAACACATCCTCCGATCCCCTTTTTACCGTCTATATTGGGACAGGTAAAGCCCGCATTTATCGGCGCCTTATATACACGTTCTCCGAACTTATGCATATTATGGTAATGAAGCGTATGATAACGCTTGTTGTCTGACGAGTACTTAAACGTGTTCAGATGCTATTCCTCCCAAAACGGCTGACGCATTAAAACGTCAGCCGTTATTTTATCCGCGGTCCTTTAGCTCCGTATATTCGGAATGCTTTATAACATTTTTATATGCCGGCCGTATTATTTTACCGTTGCTTACCAGCTCCTCAATTCTGTGAGCACACCACCCAGACACTCTCGAAATCGCAAAAATAGGTGTATACAGCTCCTTGGGAAGTCCGAGCATTTTGTAAACAAAGCCGCTGTAAAAATCGATATTAGCACTGATTGCCTTATAGGTTTTTCTTTTTGCATTTATTATTTCGGGAGCAAGTCTTTCTACCCTTGTATAAAGCTCGAATTCCTTTTCCATTCCCTTTTCCGAGGCAAGTTTTTCAACATAGCCTTTAAATATTTTGGCACGCGGATCGGAAATGGAATAAACCGCATGTCCCATTCCGTAAATCAACCCCGAATTGTCGAAAGCCTTTTTATCAAGAATATTATTTAAATAATCCGAAATTTCTTCATCACTGTTCCAGTCAGAAACATTTTCCATCAGATCCTCAAACATTTCGGCCGCCTTAATATTTGCTCCTCCATGACGAGGACCCTTTAACGAACCTAAAGCGGATGCAATAGTGGAATAAGTATCCGTTCCGGACGAGGTAACGACTCTTGTGGTAAAGCTCGAATTATTTCCACCGCCGTGATCTGCATGAACAACAAGAGCTATATCCAGCACCTGAGCCTCTAATTCGGTAAAAGTATGATCTGGACGAAGCATATATAATATATTTTCCGCAGTGGAAAGTTCAGGGTTAGGGGCGTGTATGAACAGGCTTTGCTCCTCAAAATAATGAGTAAGGGCCTGGTAGCTGTACACGGCAAGACGCGGAAAACGAGCGATCATCTGAAGCGATTGTCTCGTGACTATTTCAATATCTGTGGAATCAGCCGTATCATCATATGTATAGAGCGTTAAAACGCTTCTCGCCAAAGAGTTCATTATATTTCTGCTCGGGGCTCTCATTATAATGTCTCTCGTAAAGCTTGTAGGGAGATCACGGTAAAATACCAGATCATCATTGAATTCCTTCAGCTCCTGCTTTGTAGGAAGCTCACCGAAAAGCAAAAGATAGGTTACTTCCTCAAAACCGAAACGGTTATCGTTTATAAATCCCTTGACGATATCCTCTATATTTATCCCGCGATAGTAAAGCTTACCCTCACACGGTATCATATCCCCGTCGTCGATCGTATATGACTTAACCTCGGCGATCTTGGTAAGTCCGGCAAGAACTCCTTTTCCGTTTATATCCCTGAGCCCTCTTTTGACATCATATTTACTGTACAGATCCGGATTTATTTCGCAGTTTTTTCTGCACAGCTCCGAATAGTAAGGTATGCGGTCATTAAATAAATTCTTTTCCATTTTTAATTTTTTCAGCTGAAAAGCTGCAATCCCCTTTCCGAATTATCCATAAAAATGAATATTTGTTTTTTCAAAATTGCAAATCCTGTTTTAAGTATACCATAGATCGTAGTTTTTTTCAAACATTTGAGAACGTTTTTTTGGTTTGATCCGGATTTTTGAAATATCCTACAATAAAGATTGAATTTAACCTATGATTATGATAAAATGATATAAATAAACATCTTTTATATTTTAGCTTTCCCAAATGATAAATAAAGGAGACTTGTTATGAAGCTTGAACCCTTTTACAGAACGGCGTTATATTATGAAACCGACAAAATGGCGGTAGTTCATCACTCCAACTATTTAAGATGGCTGGAGGAAGCGAGACTGGATTTTCTAAGCCAGATCGGGCTTCCCTATGATAAAATGGAAAAAGACGGTATAATGATTCCCGTCCTGTCTGCATCCTGTCAGTATAAGTATGCAGTGCGCTTTAACGATACGGTGCGCGTTAAAATGAAGCTTGAGGATTTTACCGGATTGAAATTCAAGATTTCTTACCGTGTTACCGATAAGGAGACCGATGAGATACGCTTGATTGCGGAAACGGCGCATTTTTTTGTGGATAATGACTTTAAGCCGATAAGAATAAAAAACACTGCTCCGGATATTTATAATAAATTTAAAAGTATTGTGGGCGTTGATCTATATGAATAGTGAGCGTTTAAAATGAAAAAACAAATCCCGTATACACTTCATAAACAGGGCGTTTATACTGTTTATACTAAGGAATTGTTTGACAATACGATCTGTGTTATAAAAGACATTCCCTATTAAAATCAAAACACAATTTCCCCGATTGTCAGTGTACGGCTATAACGATAAAAAGCGTAACAAAAAAGCATTGTTGATGATTTTCGAAAAAAAACATTCCCTTTAATGCCTAATGTTTGAACGTAGGCAAAGCCGAAAACGCCATATGTATGTGCAGACTTGTACTGTTCTTTCGGATGTGCTGTTATGTGGAGCGTGGAATAAAATAGGACACCGGAATCCTTTTAAATCAAAGTCAGGAATGCTTTTACCTGTATTATTATGTATTGTGCAATTATGAAAGAAGGGTTGATTTTACAAAAACCAAACCAAAAATTTTAAATAAATTTAAATATGGTTATAGAGGATTTGTCCGGGAATACGGTTAGGAACTGTTTATAAAAATTCAGAAAGAATAATATACTTGCCCAAAATGCGGCGGTATTATCTCCATCCGTGAAAGAGTATGTAGAGAGAGTGCCGAAAAAATGGACGGGGACAGGTAATTTGTAGTCGGGAGAGAATCGGATATGGACAATGCAGGCAGCAGAATAGTAAACAATTGGATATATCCCATTAATAAAGGGTATGTATTGATTGATACGGGATATAAAAACGGATTTGCGCATTTAAAAAAGAAACTTGAAAAAATAAATATAGACATCCGACAGATACGGTATATTTTTTTGACCCATGCTCACGATGATCATGCGGGGTATCTAAACGAATTTCTTTCAGAATGCTCCGACACTCAAATTATTATGAGCAGCAGAGCATTAGAAGGTTTATACAGAGGACAAAACTCATTTTGCGGCGGTTGTACATCCAAATTTGCTTTGTGCTTTTGCGCCTTAATGAAGCTCGCCGGCAAAGGCAAGCATTTGTTCCCTAAATTAAAACAAGAATATCAATGCAGATGTATTCAAGTTAGCGAGCAAAACCGTAGACAAGCAGAACTTTTATTACAGGGAAGAATTATTGATACTCCCGGTCACACTGTTGACTCAATATCTCTTTTACTAAATGACGGCTCTCTGTTTTGCGGCGATGCGGCTATGAACGGACTGCCAAGCTTACACCGAATAACTATCTTTGCAGAGGACAAGACCGCGTATCTAAAATCATGGGAAACGATCATTGCCCTTAGACCAAAGATAATATATCCCGGACACGGCAAGCCGTTTAAATACAGCGAACTTATAAAAAATATAAATCGAGCAAAAAATATGAAATTATTGCCGCTTGGATAATTTCAAATTTATCTGTAAAAAAAAGACGGGGGAGCCGGTCAACGGTCAAGATAAACGGCGCTTTCAGCGCCTCCGTTGACAGTCTCACCCGTCTTTGATGATTGGGTAATCAAAACCACCACTGAAAAAGATATGATATTGAACTTTATATGCTCTAAAATCAATACGCCTTGCCCCAGCAGACCATATGCTTGGCAGGCCTGCCGCAGCAAACGCACTTATCTGAAATTTCCTTCTGTTCAAAAGGAATACATCTCGATCCTACTCCGGTTATTTCCTTTACTTTATCTTCGCACTCTTCTTCGCCGCACCACATGGCATGTACAAAGCCGTCTCCGCTTTCGGAAAGCTTTTGTATGATTTCATCCATTGTTTTGCATTCATAAGTGCGTTTTTGCATATTATCGTAAGCAATTTTATAAATATTTTCCGCATACACCTTAAGAAGCTCCTCTATTTTCACTTCCAAAGAATCCAAAGGAACAAAGCTTTTTTCACGATTGTCACGGCGTACTATTACGCACTGGTTATTTTCAATATCCTTAGGACCGATTTCAAGACGAAGAGGAACGCCCTTCATCTCATACTCGGAGAATTTCCAACCGGGGCTGTTGTCACTGTCATCGATCTTAACACGGTATCTGCCCTTAAGACGTGCCGCGATCTCCTCAGCCTTTTCCAAAACTCCCTCTTTATGCTGATTAACGGGAATAATAATAACCTGAATGGGTGCAATTGCGGGAGGAAGGACAAGTCCGTTATCGTCTCCGTGAGACATTATGATAGCTCCGATAAGCCTTGTGGATACGCCCCATGAAGTCTCATACACATATTCAAGCTTATTTTCCTTGCTGGTATAGGTAATGTCAAAAGCCTTGGCAAACCCGTCTCCGAAATAGTGAGACGTTCCCGCCTGAAGCGCCTTTCCGTCATGCATAAGAGCTTCTATGGCGTAGGTAGCTTCTGCTCCGGCAAATTTGTCGCTTTCAGTTTTTCTGCCCTTGACTACAGGCATATTTAAAGCATTTTTACAGAAATCCGCATAAATATTCAGCATTCTTTCGGTTTCTTCTACGGCTTCCTCGGCAGTGGCATGTACTGTATGCCCCTCCTGCCACAAAAACTCTCTTGAACGCAGAAAAGGACGTGTGGTTTTTTCCCAGCGAACAACAGAACACCATTGGTTATACAGCTTGGGCAAATCACGGTGAGAATGAACTATATTTGAATAATGCTCACAAAAAAGAGTTTCGGAGGTAGGCCGAACGCAAAGCCGCTCGGGAAGTTTTTCGCTGCCTCCATGAGTTACCCATGCGACTTCGGGAGCAAAACCCTGAACATGATCCTTTTCTTTATTAAGCAGACTCTCAGATATAAACATTGGCATATAAACGTTTTCATGCCCTGTTTCCTTAAACATTCCGTCAAGGATCTTCTGCATATTTTCCCAAATCGCATATCCGTAGGGTCTTATGATCATACATCCCTTGATACTTGAATAATCGATTAGATCAGCCTTTTTTACTATATCCGTATACCATTGGGCAAAATCCTCATCCCTTGAGGTTATCGCCTCAACCATTTTTTTCTCTGCCATTACAGTTCTCCTTTTTGATTTTACTGTATGCTATTATATATCATTATCCCATTTTTTTCAAGTCAATGTATATTTTTTTCGGAAATTTGTCAAAAATCACTGTTACCGTATTCCCTTTTTTAAAAATTCGTGGTATAATAACCTCAGACAATAAAAAGAGGAAAAGTTTTTTTAATGTCTGAGAACATTTTACCGATCCGGAGGAATCGCTCCGCTTTGCTGCGCTCTCTTTATGGTATAATAACCTCAGACAATAAAAAGAGGAAAAGTTTTTTTAATGTCTGAGAACATTTTACCGATCCGGAGGAATCGCTCCGCTTTGCTGCGCTCTCTTCATGGTATAATAACCTCAGACAATAAAAAGAGGAAAAGTTTTTTTAATGTCTGAGAACATTTTACCGATCCGGAGGAATCGCTCCGCTTTGCTGCGCTTTCTTATGGTATTGGTATACGTAGTACAATAATACAGAAGCATGGCGGAAATCCGATATAAATATATTTCATCAAATTGTATGATAATAAAACGTAAAACGCAGTATATAACCCGATATATTTATTATTCCATGACAGAAAATTGATTTTCGTTTGACCCGCAAATAATTACTTTTTTATTAATTCGGGGCTTAGTCCCTTATTTAAAGAAGGAGCATTTCCAATTATGGCTTTTGAAACTGTAAACGGACAAAAAGTTTTTTCTGCAATGACTGGTACCACATATATTTTTGCAGATTATTTTGTAGTATTCAAAGGAGACAACGTCTCTCCGGAAATATATGAATGGAGCCGCATAACGTCGATCACGGAAACCATGGATTATATAACTGTTTCCATAGGCTCCGATACATACAAAATCGAAAGAGCCGCATTTAATTCGGATGATCACTTTCTGGCTGTGCGAACCATAATAGAAGGTCAGGTAGCTCTTTATCCGGATATAAAATATAAATTTAACAAACGCATTCTTCCACTAAAATATCTTTACCGCAATATTTGCCCTACAAACGCATATGTGCTGCAAGGCTTTTATGAGGAAAAGGTAATAAATTCATGTAACGTGGCATTGGTAATCGCCAGATACGGAAGATTTATTTTTTTGTTTACTCTTGTTCTTATTGCTGTGATCTTCGGTGTTGTTATAAGCATTATGGGCAATATTGAGGAAAACTGGATCTACTGTCTTCCCATATCCGTTTTTACCGGAATTATAATATCAATAGTGGCATATCTGATTATCGGAATAATCGCGCGTCATAAGTTCAATTCAATACGAAAGGTTGATCCCGCGACCCAAAAGGAAATAACGGTTGTGGTTGCTCCCGAAGGTTTTGCCGCAGTCGAAACCGGAGTCTACACCGGTCATGACCTTATTCCGTGGAGCGAGGCAAACTTCTTTATTGAAACTCATATCGGTCTTGTTGTTTTGAGGGACAATAAATCCGTATTCTGGCTTCCGAAAAGTTTTATCCCCAAAAATCAACAATCCGATATTTTCGGAATGATAGCCTCAAGAGTAAGACAAAGATAGTATCGTTTTATCCTTTGTTCTAAAACATTACACTCCTAAAAAGGAAAGGTACGGTCATTAATAATGAAATCAGTAATATCTTCCGAATCCCTTTTAATAAACGACAAGGAATTCAATCTTATAAGCGTCAGCTCAAGTCCCAACAGCTTTGGTATATGTGACACGACAAAGCAAAGAGAAAAAGGAATACAGGAAACTCTTTTCGTAGGCAACGAGGCTCTTGTAAATATTTTTCAGAGGAGTATTAACGATCCGTATTCCAACAAAATAATAACTCAAATTTCATCAATTGAACGATGCGGAGATTTTTCAAGAAGAGTCGCGTCATCATGCGAAGAATATTTTTATAACAACAAAAATGTCGTTTCTGCTTTACAGCCGCTTTTTGATTACATAAAAAACGGATTATACATAGTTTATGAACAGGAAATGATTCCTACCGACGGTTCCGGAAACTTTTTCTGGTCAGGTTATCTGGTTGGACATGAGCTCACAGGTTCAAGTACATTTAACCCTGTCTGCCGTAAGGAGCATCCCGTTCCCCCGTCGTTTCTTGTTCCGACTGAAGGAATATCCGGTTTTTCGGATAAGTCGTTAAAAGCCGCTTATGAAAAGGTAAAAAAGGACGACTGTGCCTACGGTGTATGTTTTCATCTTTCCGGCATGTTCTGTGCTTTGCTCTCCAATCATTATGACGTTACTGCCGCACTTCTGCGTGATAAAAAAATAAGGTGCCTTGTTATAGAGCCTGTGAGAAATATTTGCACAGCCGAGGAAATCAAGAGCTTTCAAAATTCCGACAGCGTTTCAACAATTTCCGAGGAGGATAAAGAACAAAATAAACAACAGTCTCAGGAAATTCCTGAAAATTGTCTGTATACATGCTGCGCCAATATTCCCATGAGCAAAGTCCCTATTTCAATACTTGAATCATTTTTCCTGACCAGAAAAAACGAAATAGGAAAATATTCGGACTCTGTCTCTGCTAACAGTGAAAAACCTATACGTATAAAAAACAAGCGTTCCTTCCCAAGTGATATAGTTGATAAGTGTGATAAATTTCCCGATTGTGAAATGCTACAGTCCGTAGCCATGGTCGGCTATCTTTCGGACGAAGAAATAACCGCCCTGTTAAACGGGGAAACCATGCTGAATGACAAATATATAATAAATCAGAACCTTTATTCGAGTATTACTATTGCCATTAATTACCTGCAATACAAAAATTTTGACAAATTCTTCGAATTTATATCAACTATAATCAAAAACGAAGATATGCCGGCGGTCCATCAATATATTGCCGCTAAGCTTCAACCTGTGATGGATGAAAGAATAGCCGGTCTTTTTAAAGAAATTTTAAATAGTGAAAACAATATATATATTCCTATTAAATCGTATGCAGACAAATATTTAAGAAGATTTAAAGCATATAAAGAAAGCGAATCCTTGAAAAAAGCAAAAAAAGCCGCTCCTCCTCCATCGGCGGCTCCGGTAATTAAACGCGATGTTACAAACGATCTGGAGTCTTTGGATCTGGCGAAAAAAATTAACTCCATGACAAAATAAAAATAAAGCAGGCACATTACTGCCGCCTGCTTTATTTTTTTAAAAATTAATTTTACATATGTAGAATTCCGAACCACCGGCTCATGATGCTGTTAAATATAACCGACATGTACTTTAATAAATCTTTTTATTAAAGACCGCAAAGCTCTTTGGTATCCCTTGCAATAAGAAGTTCTTCGTTGGTCGGAACTACCCAAACCTCAACCTTGCTGTCGGGCGTTGAGATCTTGGCAAGCTGACCTTTTGTCTCTGCATTCAGCTTTTCATCAAGCTTTATCCCGAAAAATTCCATATCCTTGCAGGCATCCTCTCTGACACCCGGAGCGTTCTCACCTATACCGCCTGTAAAAATAACGGCGTCAAGTCCGTTCATAACGGCAGCATACGAACCTATATACTTTTTAATTCCATATCTTAAAATATCTCCGGCAAGCTTAGCGCGTTTATTTCCGTCCTTAATAGCCGCGTCAAGATCACGGTTATCGCTGGAAATTCCGCTGACGCCCAAAAAGCCTGACTTCTTATTAAGATATTCGCTCATTTCCGAAGCGTCAAGTCCGAGCTTTTTCTGCACGAAAGTAACGGCTGAAGGATCTACACATCCGCTTCTTGTTCCCATAATAACACCGTCTAAAGGAGTAAATCCCATTGATGTATCCACTGATTTGCCTCCATTTACCGCTGTAATGGAAGAACCGTTGCCCAAATGACACGAAACGATTTTAAGATCTTCCACATTTTTTCCCATTACCTTGGCTAAAGCTCTTGATACAAAACGGTGAGAGGTGCCGTGGAAACCGTATTTTCTTACATGAAATTTTTCATAGCATTCATAAGGTAATCCGAACATATATGCTTTTTCAGGCATTGTCTGATGAAATGCGGTATCAAATACGACTACCTGGGGAACATATTCCGGAATAACCTTTTTGCACGCTCTTAGTGCAAGTGCATGCGGATGATTATGTACGGGGGCAAGCTCGGCCAGTCCGTCGATCTGATCGATAACCTCGTCCGTCACAATAGTGGCCTTATCAAATATTTCTGCACCCTGTACGATTCTGTGACCAACGGCTGCAATTTCATCCATACTTCTGATAACCGCCGCGTCACCCTCCGTAAGAGCTTTGACAACTCTTTCAAAAGCCTCGGTATGAGTAGGAAAGCTGCAATCCTCGCTTACCTCTCTGTTATCGAAGGTCTTATGAGTGATATGACCGTCCATACCTATTCTTTCACAGTTTCCCTTTGCGATAACACTCTCGTCATCCATATCAATAAGCTGATACTTTAATGAAGAGCTTCCCGCATTAATAACTAAAATCTTCATTTGTATTCGATCCTTCCTTTTATGAAATCTTCATAGTATTTATTTTATATCAAACCACTGAAAAAATCAAGTGCTTTTTCGCTCTTTTAAGTCAAACATATACATTTTCTGGAGGTAAAAATGAACATCTGCGGAATAATCTGCGAATACAATCCTTTTCACAACGGTCATAAGTATCACATTGAAGAAACAAGAAAACAATTTGAAGCCACACACATCGTAGCCGTAATGAGCGGCAACTTTACTCAAAGGGGCGAGGTTGCCATAGTTGACAAGTATAAAAGAGCACAAACAGCTTTAAAAAACGGGGTTGATCTCGTAATCGAGCTTCCCGTAGCCTATTCGCTCTCAAGTGCCGAGCAATTCGCACAAGGCGCGGTATTTCTTCTGAATTCGTTAGGCTGCGTCAATATGCTCAGCTTCGGAAGCGAATGCGGAAAAATAAAATTATTGCGGGAAACCGCTGGCGCGGTTTATTATGCGCAGGAAAGTGATGAGTTCAGCACATATCTGAAAAACGGATTATCATACCCTGCCGCTCTACAAAAAGCCATTGAAAAATTTTACACGGATGATGTTATAGAAACCTTGGCAACACCGAACAACACTCTTGCAATTGAATATATAAAAGCTATTGATGCGTTGGCTTCACCTATTAAACCGGTAACCGTAAAACGGTATAAAGCAAATCATGATAGTGAAACGGCCGATCCATCAGAAATCGTAAGCGCATCACAGCTCAGAAAAATGATAAAAGAAAAAGACATATCCGAATTCGCACCCGAATGCGATTTTTCCAACACCGCTTCCCTTTCTAATATAGAAACGGCAATACTTTCAAAGCTAAGATCAATGCCTAAAAGCATGATAGAAAAAACACCCAATGTCCTTATGGGTTTGGAAAACCGTATTTACAAGGCTGTTCAGGTCTCCACAAGCCTTGACGAGCTTTATTTCCTGATAAAGACAAAACGCTATACTCTTGCAAGGATAAGGCGCATCATTTTATCGGCTTTTTTGGGAATTACAAAAAGCGACTTGAAAATCAACCCTTCTTATGTTAGAATTTTAGGTATGAACGACCGAGGTAAAGAAATACTTTCCGAAGCAAAATGTGATTTACCAATAAACACTTCTTTGACCCAGCTTGCTAAAACAAGCGATAACGCCAAAAAGCAGGCTAAACTTGAAGAGCGTTGTGATAATCAATATGCCCTCGCACTTGAAAAAAAGCTTGTATGCGGGCTTGATTATACTGCAAAACCCGTAATTTTAAGTTAACGATTAGGAAAGGAAAAACAAAAATGAGTATTACTTTTTCTGAAATAAGCTATAAAAACTTTGGAAAGTGCATAAAAATGGAGAATGAAGCGGCAACCCTGATTGTTACCGTTGATGTTGGGCCTCGTATCATATACTATGGGTTAAACGGAAAGAAAAATATTTTCCGTGAGGACATAGACCGTGACAGCTTTAATGATAAAAAACAACTCCACGATTTTTTTGAAACAGAGGAAAATTGGTATATATACGGAGGCCACAGGCTTTGGAGCAGCCCCGAAAGCTACCCTGAAAGCTATACTCCTGACAATCACCCCGTACCTTATGAAATAGAGGGCAATACTGTCAAACTTATGCCGGAGGACAGGATAAAAGTCGGAGAGCGCCATATAATGACGATAACTATGAGCGAAACTACCTCTCATGTTACCGTAAAGCATGCCATAAAAAATATAGCCGACTATGAAATAAAGCTTGCACCCTGGTGTCTTACCGTTGCGGAAAAAGGCGGAGTTGAAATAATCCCTCAGTGTACGAAGGATACCGGACTTTTGTCGAACCGGAGAGCGGTCTTTTGGGCATATTCCGATGTACGCGATCCACGCTTCTTTATGTGCGATAAATATATGACTCTGGCTCAGACAGACAAACCGGAGGCCTTTAAAATAGGAGTAAACAACGAAGACGGATGGGGCGCTTATCTGAATAACGGGCAGCTGTTTATAAAGCGCTTTGACTTTGATCCTTTGGGCGAATATCCGGATTACAGTGTAAATTACGAGACCTATACCAATCAATATATCATGGAAATCGAATCCCTCGGAACTCTCGAAATACTTCATCCCGGTGATTTTACTGAATATGACGAGCATTGGCAGATACTTGAATGTAACGATACCTTTGACAGAACAGATCCCGAAAGTATCGATGCATTCGTAAAAAAATACATAAAGGATTAAGCTTTTAGCAATGACCGATAACAAATTTAACAGACTTCGTGAAAAACACAGAGAATTCATTTATGAAAGCTATGAACTTAATAAAGACAGTTTCGTGTTCCATTTCAGAATGGATGGATACGAATTTTCTCCGAGGTGGTCCTTTTCTCCAGAATTGATACAAGGCGCTGACAATAAGGAGCTGCTTTCTTATGCGGTTTTTTCATTGGGAATGTCTGAGCTTGTAAGCTACTGGAAATGCGCTTGTCCGAAAACTGTCAGAATTAATTGCTGCTCACTGAACAAGGAACAGATAAAGTTTTGGAAAAAGCTTTATTTTAACGGCCTAGGTGAATTTTTCTACCGAAATGGAATAAAAACCGACATAGATTCCTTTATGGATATGATCCCCTGCTCCGGCAAAGTGCCTGAATTCACCGGCGGCGGCAGAGGTCAGGGTTTTCTTATACCTGTTGGCGGAGGAAAAGACAGTGTTGTTACCTTAGAGCTTCTGAATAACTATAAGGACGTCAATTCCTGCTATATTCTGAATCCGAGAGGAGCGACCCTAAACTGCGCACACACTGCCGGTTATCCTGACGATAAAATCATCGGAGTAAAACGTACCATAGATAAGCAGCTTCTGGAGCTTAATGCGGCCGGCTATCTTAACGGACATACCCCTATTTCTTCGGTAATTGCGTTTTCATCATGGATATTTGCTTACTGCAATGGGAAAGAATACATAGCCTTATCCAATGAAAGCAGTGCAAACGAGAGCAATATAAGCGGAACAAACATTAACCATCAGTACAGCAAGAGTACCGAATTTGAAGCGGACTTTCGCCGCTATACAAAAGAATATTTCAATGATTTTCCCGAATATTTCAGCATGCTTCGCCCATGGAGCGAGTGGCAGATAACCAAAAAATTTGTAAAATATCCAAAATATTTTCCGGTTTTTCAAAGCTGCAACATAGGTTCAAAAACCGACACATGGTGCTCAAACTGTGCAAAATGCCTTTATGTTTATATTATGCTTGCTGCATTTTTACCCGATGAAGAGCTGATAAAAATATTCGGGAAGAATATGCTCCGGAACGAGGAATACAGAGATCTGTTCAAAGGTCTTGTATATCAGGATTTCGACAAACCCTTTGAGTGTGTCGGAACTAAGGCGGAAATAAATCTTGCTCTTTATACTGCCGCCGAAAAAAGAAAAGGCGACGATCTTCCGCTTCTCTTAAAAGAATATTTTGAAAACTATCATGACATACCGCGACCGTTAGATGATTTTTTTGACGAAAACAATTTTGTGCCGGAAAAATTTACAGGTCTGCTTAAGGAGTAACCGAAAATATGGAGATAACAAAAACGCTTCAGGATTTTTTCAAGGGAAAAAGCGTGGCAATAGTCGGTTTTGGCAGGGAAGGAAAAGCCACCCTTAGTGTTCTGCGTCATGACACCGACTGCGGAGAAATTGCGGTCCTTGATCAAAATTTCGTCGATGAAAAGGAGTGTGAGGGCTGCACTCTTTACTGCGGCGAAAATTATCTTAATTTTATGGGAGATTATGATATTATAGTAAAATCTCCCGGTATTGCCCTTTTGGATAAGGTCGATAATGGCATAAAAGAAAAAATCACATCCCAGACTGATTTACTTCTGCGTTTTTGCAACCATAAAATTATAGGCGTAACAGGTACAAAAGGAAAATCCACTGTTTCAAGCCTTGTCTCACATATTCTTTCGCGTTGCGGAAAAAATCCTGTATTGATCGGCAACATAGGGATCCCGCCTCTAAGCGGCTATATTGACTGGAACAATAACTGGAGACCCGATACCGTAATAGTATGCGAAATGTCCTGCCACCAGCTTGAATTTGTCAAGGCCTCTCCGGATACATCCGTTCTTTTGAATATATATGAAGAGCATTTGGATCACTATGTTAATTTTAACGCCTACAAAACCGCCAAAGAAAACATCTTCCGCTATCAGGGAGCTAATGACCTTCTTATAGTAAACAAAGAATTGCAGCAGGAAAACGCCTATTCCCTTCCCTGCCGACAGATTACGGTTTCTATGGAAAAAGAAGCGGATATTTACATCGACGGAAAGGACATTGTTTTTCAAGGGAAAAGAATCACTTATGAAAAGCTTTCTCCTAAACTTGAAGGAAGGCACAATTTATATAATATTGCTGCTGCGCTGGCTGCGGCTGTCGAAAACGGATGCGAATTAGAAGCAGCCGTCGAAGCGGTAACCGATTTTAAAGGCCTTTGCCACAGGATGGAGCATGTAAGGACCGTAAACGGAGTAAAATATATTAACGACAGTATAAGTACTATACCCAACGCAACTATTTCCGCCGTCAGGACCTTTGATGCCGATACGGTAATAATCGGAGGCATGGACAGAGGAATTAACTACGATATACTTATCGACTTTCTGAACGGCGGAAGCGTAACCAACGTCATCTGCCTCCCCGACAGCGGTTATCGTATTGCGGATATGCTGAAAACAAAATCAAACGTTTTTAAGGCGAAGGATATGGAGGAGGCTGTAAAAAAAGCTGCCGATGTATCCAGACGCTGCTGCGTCCTCTCCCCTGCCGCCGCAAGCTACGGATTTTACAAAAACTTTGAAGAAAGAGGAGATCATTTTAAAGCTCTTGTAAATAAGCTTTGATAATATTAAAAATGACCTTGAACATATAAAAAATCCGGAATGACGCATATTAATTAAAGCCTTGCTTTTTCCGCTTATCGGGAGTAGGATAGATTATTCCTCAAAAGCTTCCTGATTATATTACTGATATGGCTATGGAAAAAATATTCCGGAGCTTGTCTGTGACGGTGCGGCAAAATAAATACAGACATAAAATATCTTAAACCGTATTATGCTTCTATTTGGTGCTGATTTCTGTCCATACCGGATAAAATCCGCAATTTATTGCAATATTCTGCGAATATATATTTGAAAGGCTCGTACCGTAAAAAGGAATTGCTCCCCTGTTAAAAATCTCGTTTTTCAGCAGTCCTACAAGAGCTGTACCTATGCCGTTTCCGCGATATGAGGGCATAACGTCGATACCTATCTGCCACATAATTCTTGAATCGGCGGAACAGCCTGCCATTCCTGCCATTTTACCGTCAATAAGCGCACATACTCCAAGGACATCCGGGCGTCCGGGCTCGTATTTTTCACAAAAAGCATTGGGAAAACGGCTGTCACCGTAAAATTGTCCGATTTCATTTTCTTCAAACCATTTAACCTGAAAACCCGGTTTGATTTTTAACGGCTTAGTATCCGGTAAAAACAAATGATGTGAATGCCAAAGCTCCTCTCCGTACTTTGAAAGTTCTTTTTCGACGGATGCGATATTATCCTGCTCAAAAAGCCATATTCCCTGCTTATCGCTTATGTACTCCTTTAAAAAGGGGTGCATTTTTGCATCTGCCGAAATAATCGCGTTCTGTCCCAGAGTAACCATACTAAAGAAATTTACCTTTTCCGAATACATTCTTCTTCCTTCATTTAGAGCGGGAATGGTCAATACATTCCTTTCACTGTAAAAATCCTCTTCATTACAGTTAAAATCAACAGAAAGCTGTTTGATAAGCTCACACCTGATTTTCTCTTTAGTAAACATAAACACACCCCCGGCAGCTTAAATAAAAAATAGTTTTATCTGTGCTGACATGTCAAGAGCGAATCTGAAAACAAAGCAAATTAGTAAAATTACGCTAAAAGCATGGGGATTACAAGGAAAAAAGCGGAAAAATACGAGGATATTTCTTAGCTATCCGTTTGGGATAGCTATATCATTCTTTTATGCGGAAAGCATCCGCAGTTAATATAAAATATGCAATTTGCGGCTTTTTCAGATAGCCCCTAATATATTCAGTGTCAGCATTATCGTTTTATCGTTTGATCACACTTCAAGGTTTTGAAAATTAACAATTTTGATTATTGCGGTTATGACGGCAAATAAAGAAGCATATATCATAAAAAATGTTTTATTTGACGGTCGTAAAATGAAATATAATAAAAATATTTTAAAAGCCTTCCCACCGTAATTTTTCAAAAATCAAGAAATTGATTTGGCATATTTGATTTTTTAAGTTTCACGATTTTTTATGACAATATGTTTATGTGCTAAGCGGAAAAGGATCAGCTTTAACGGTTCTTGGTTTTTTCAAAATAACATCTCCTAATTATAAACCTGATCATTGATCAATATTCCGTTGTTACCTATGTAATAAATACCCGGTTATAGATCAAAAATATACCCCTCCCGGAAAAACCTCTGCGGGCCGCTTTATTAAATGCAAAGTATCCCGAATGGAATCGTTAAAATAACCGGTCAAAGCATTGAACGGATGCTGAGCCTAAAAGCGAAGCCTATACACCGCCTCTATGTTTTACATCACCCATGAAACTCGATTACGAATTCTTCCTGTAATGATCAAAAACTTCATAAATATGCCCGATTTTATAAAGAACCAAATAAACTCTGTATTATTGCTCCCCCAATTAACTCTTGAATTATTCTGCTTGCCCGGCTGCCTAAATACTTCGTCAGAAGCCCTTGAAATATGCGCATATTCCTGCGGTCTTCTTCCTTGTCTTTCCACAGCCCTTCGGCGCACAAATTCTTCAAGTGTTACTTGGTGGAGCAATATAAACCTATTGACGTAATCGAACGATTCCCCTCCACTGCTTCAGCATCTATAACTCTTTACATATCTTTAAGCATTATAAAAAATCCTACGTATGTCCTATAACTTTCATAAAATAATATGAAATAAAAGAATACAGTTTTTTCAATCAACACCCTGTGAATTTCAATACAAGATGAAATTCCGTAATACCATTCTTTTGTTTTCTCCTGTATAAGCTCCGATAAACCTAATACTGTTTATAGCCAAAACGCTTTATACATTGATTCCTTCGATATTTTCCCGACCTTGGCGTCGCCGTTTCCGGACAAGTACTTAAAAAAATTGAATTTTTTACTGCAAGCTTTTTAAAATTTTTCTGGAAAAAAACAATTCCTTAAAGCAGTATTCAGATCATACTAATATAAAGCGACAGTACGTTCACCGTCAGAGAATGATTGATCCGCTATTTCATTTTTTAGAACGGAAAAACGCTTTAAAACCGAGGCTGCGATTGATAATATGATAATATAAATTTTTCCCGTTTCCATGATTTTATATCAGCAACACTGCAAAATAACCCATGCCTTGTCAAATCTTCTTTTTTCAAGGTCATCCCTGTGTATATAAAAATATATCCTGCCGCAGTCTCCGAACATAAGTTCAAAATCCTTATAACCCAAGGAATCAAGCTGAAAAAGCAATAACCAATCTCTGACGGAATGATCAACGGCCTCCTGCCTGTCTCGAGGAGTCACATCATCCAGACCGTCGCCCAAATAATACCCTCTTTTTACCAGCTCGCATTCCTGAGTCATATTCCCCTGTATCGGGTCAGCCCATCCGAGAAGCTTGTGGCTTATTTCCTTATCGTCAATATTAAGGCTTTTGACCGCATCATCGTATTCGTCCCACCGTTCTATCCATTTACTGGTTTCCGTATCCTTATTTAGACCGAAATCCTCATACGAAGGATAACTTTCCTCCGATCTGGCGTCTATTCCGATGATCGGAAGCCGGAAATCCTCTTTCATATCCTTCGGAAAATCAAAAGGCTTAAGCTTATCCGTATCGTCAAACCAATAAACCCGTGCACATCCTTTGTCTTTAGGATCATATCCCCACCTTTGCGAATCGAGCTCATAGAAAAAAGATAATACTCCTGTTTCTGGCAAAAGCTGTTCCTTATCAAGGGACGATATCTCCTTACAGTTAAATTGAGCAATAAACGAAAGCGGACGCGGCTTTACTTCCTTATCGTCAAATGTATCCGTTTCAAAATAAGGCCATTCAAAATTATCCGGAACATCCGGCATTCCGCCGAACCTTGTTCCACCCGGTACTGCTTCAACATCTCCGCTTATATTCAAGGAAATGCAATTGCGATGCATTTTAAGAACCTCTTTTTTTATATTTATCATTTGCGGTCACCTCCCAAAAACTTTTTCCGTCTCCGCCATATACTATGCTATTAGAATAGTGAACAAAAAATCTACCTTTAAACAAATACAATATCCTCAGACATCAAAATAAACTCTTCCCCATTCCCCCGTCTGAGGTTATTATATCACAAAAAGAGCGAAGCAAAGCGGAGCGATTCCCCTAAACCGATACAATGTCCTCAGACATCAAAATAAAATCTTCCTCTTTCTGCTGTCTGAGGTTATTATACCACATTTCATATCACCATTCAATGGCTAAAATACAAATAACACGGTTTTTAGAAATGTTCACTTATTCCTTTTGCCGTCATAAAAATCAGCACTGATAATCAGCATAACGATTTTAGATAAATAACCTTTTAGTACCCTACCTTTAGTATTTTTATTATCTGCTTGATTTCATGTGGCCTTGACAAAAATAAAGTCTATATTCTTTCAAACGCCGCCGTAAAATACCTGATTTTCTGAATAATACAGGATTTCACAAGGTTTTTTATCTTAAAATCAAATCATGACTGGCGAATATTTTTTTTATTCTCTATAACCCAATTGCATTAACGGTGATCTTTAACCGGGATATATACAAACGATATGCATGCCCAAAGCTTAGTACTCAGAGTGAAATGCTTGATCGGGACTATAGCTTGATTTAAGATTGGTATGAACTCTTGATATTGACAAATTGAAAAAATGTTGTATAATTGTATACAATAATACAATTATACAAAGGCGGTAGCGAAAATGAAAATTGAACCAAGCAAGGCGACAAATCTTTTGGAATTCGATCCCTATGAATATGAGCTTCAGAATGTGGAGAAGCCCGAACTTTTTCGTGATATGTTTCCATATACTGAGATTCCCAAAATAGCATACAATCACCGGCATGTTCCTATGAATATGCCAAAGGACATATATATAACCGATACGACCTTTCGCGATGGGCAACAGTCAAGGGCTCCATATACTGCCGAACAGATGGTGGATATTTTTAAAATGCTTCATCTTCTGGGCGGTGAAAACGGAATAATAAGACAAACGGAATTTTTTGTATACTCAAAAAAAGACAGAGAAGCTCTTGACCGTTGTATGGAGTTAGGCTACGAATTCCCGGAAATAACAACATGGATAAGGGCCTCCAAAAAAGACTTTGAACTTGTAAAAAATATCGGAATAAAAGAAACCGGGATTCTTGTTTCCTGTTCCGATTATCATATCTTCAATAAAATGGGTCTTAACCGAAAACAGGCTCTTGATAAATATATGGGTATAGTAAAAGATTGTATTGAGGCAGGGCTTCGTCCCAGATGTCACTTTGAGGATATTACGAGAGCGGATTTTTACGGCTTCGTGATTCCGTTTGCCCACGAGCTTAAGAAGCTGTCGGACGAAAGCGGAGTACCGATAAAAATACGCGCTTGTGATACAATGGGCTACGGTATTCCCTATGCGGGAGTCGCCCTTCCGAGAAGCGTATCCGGAATAATTTACGGACTGCAACATTACGCCGGATTTAATAGCGATATGCTGGAATGGCACGGCCACAACGATTTTTATAAGGGCGTGGTAAATGCCGCTACGGCATGGTTATACGGTGCCGGAGCGGTAAACTGTTCGCTCCTCGGAATAGGAGAAAGAACGGGAAATGTTCCATTAGAAGCCATGGTTTTCGAATACGCTTCCCTTAAGGGCACCTTTAACGGAATGAATCCAAAGGTAATAACCGACCTGGCGGAATATATCGTAAACGAAACAAATTATGATTTGTCGCCCATGACCCCTTTTGTAGGAAGAAATTTTAACCTCACAAGAGCCGGAATACATGCTGACGGACTGCTGAAGGACGAAGAGATTTATAATATATTTGATACAAAAAAATTTCTTGACCGGACTCCTATGGTAGCCGTAAGCAATACGTCGGGAACTGCCGGAATAGCGCATTGGATAAACAATTTCTATCGTCTCCCCGGTGAAAAGGCTATTGATAAGAATCACCCTTGCGTTGAAAAAATAAAAAAATGGATAGATAACGAATATGAAAACGGCAGAGTCACGGTTATAAGCGACGATGAACTGGATTCACTCATGTGGATTTTCGGACGAGAGATCCTGACATCGGTTTCGGAAGATACGCAAGAGCCTACGGAAAAAAAGGAGATGTAAACATGATTCTTAAATCCGGCAGCGGTTCCCTTCGTGTCCGGGTTTTTAATGCCATAGAGGACGCCATATTAAATGACGAATACAAGAACGGTGAAAGTCTGAACGAGCTTAAAATTTCTAAAGAGCTGGGAGTAAGCCGAACACCTGTAAGGGAAGCCCTGATGCAGCTTGAACTTGAAGGACTGGTAAGAACCATTCCGAATAAAGGCGCGGTGGTTGTAAATATATCCGAAAAGGATATAGATGACATTTATGCCATACGGATGAAAATCGAAGGCTTGGCTGCTAAATTTTGCACGGAAAAAATAAATAATGATGAGCTTGAATCGTTGGAAAAAATAGTTGAGCTTCAGGAATTTTTCCTTTCAAAAAATGATACGGAACAAATTTGGCGTCTTGACGGAGATTTCCATAAAATAATATACAATGCCTCCGGAAGCCGACCTTTGCGTTTTATTCTCACAAATTTTCATAATTATATCAGGCATGCCAGAGATATTTCCGTTCATACCGAGGGAAGAGCCGAAAAAACTGTCTCCGAACACCGGGCAATTCTTGATGCCATAAAAAACAATGATGCGGATTTGGCCGAACTCCTTACTGCCCGGCATATAAATAATGCGAAAGAAAATCTGATTTCCCGGATATCGCAAAAAAGTAAAAAATAAAACTATACGCCGTTTTTATAAGCGGATATCCTGCAAAAAATTTATAGGATAAAAGAGGTAAAACTATGGACTTAAAAGTAATTTCTGAAATAGCGGCTAAAGAAATGAAAACAAAAGCAAGTCATCCCTTTAAGGAACCCGGCAATAAATTTTATCATGGTCAGCGCACGGCCGAGATAGTTAAACAGCTTTGTAATATTATCGGATACAAAGAAAACCCTGAGATCTTAACGGTAGCCGCATGGTTTCATGATATATGCAACGGAGAAGAAGATCACGAAAAAAAAGGCGCCGACAAAACTGTTTTACTTTTACAGAACCTTTGTTCAGAATCAGAGCTCAGTGATATTCACAGAATTATTCGCATACATGATGATCGCACAAAAATTGATCTTAAAACTGATGAAATGATTCACCAGGATGCCGACTTGCTTGACCATTTCGGAAGCTTTGAAGTATGGAATTATTTTCAGTATGCGTTAAAAGAAAAGATGTCCATGACTGAAGCCGCTTATCTGCTTCTTGATGATAGCAAGTTTTCTGCATCAGATCATATTCATTTTGAGATCAGCAAAAGAATTTACAAAGAAAAACGTGCTTTTGTCAAATCTTTTGCATGGCGAATGCTGAAAGAAAGTAAAGGAGAACTGTGTTCGCTATAAAAGAAAAAACAGATTGATAAAAATCGTTTTCATCAATCTGTTTTTTTGTTTATTCATTTATCAGTAAAGCTTAAATTTATTTTCTCTTTAAAGTCATGAAACTTATTAAACGAATAAAATCCTTTTCCCCTAATATCATATTCTACTGTCAAATCAGAATTTTCAGCTTCCCTACCGGATAAAAGCAATTTTAAATGTACATAGCCGTTATCGGAAAAGCATTGTATCACCTTCCGCCCCTCTGGATAATCAATTTGCGGAATTTGATATTCTGAGCCGCCTGCACTATAAAATGACATCAGGATATCCACGCTGTCGTTTACACTAAACTCAAGCTTTGAATTTTTTATATTGTAATTTTTATATTGTAATTTGTGCTGCTTTGTTCATCGGTAAAAAAAATATTAATCATATACATCTCATCACCGATAATATCAACGTTTTTGGAAAATGACAAATTAATATTTTCTCCCTTTTCGGTTTCGTGAGTAAATAACGTTGTTTTGGCTATGCTTGTGCTACCGGATTTGATTATTTTATCAGATGAAACTATAAAACCTACAGCAAAAAAGGATATGATCAACGCCAAAATTAATATAGTTATAAATATAACAATTCTACTGTTTTTCATTTTTTATTTCTCCGATATGAGTTAAAATAAAACCATTATCATCATATCCAACTTGTGCAATATAAATGATTTGATTCTGCAATAGAAAAATTACCCCAAAAGCCTTTCCATTCAATATCAAAAGTCAAAATAATTAACCATTTTTTGTAAATTCATCATACCATAATTCATTTTACATGTCAATAGTGAAATTAGATTTCTTTAAAATAATACTAACTTTTTATATCAAGATATTGAATGTTATCTTTCATAAGACCGATCATGATTCCTTATTGATAAAAACGGAGCAATAAACTTTTTGATCTGTCTTATCAACAACGATCTGGGGAATAAACCATATATTGGCTGTCATATATTATGCCCGGCTTTAAAGAAGCTTTAGAATCGATTAAAGCATGTATATAAGAAAAGCTTAATTGAGCTGTCGAACATCTGAAATGAAAAACAAGTTTGATTGATTCTGCATTTGATCGGGATTAAACACTTTCTAATATAATTGAAGAATTTTATTGCAAATCTAAAAAACATTTTATCACCAAGTTAAAACAAATGTTTTCAACAAAGGACATTAATGAGTTTTACCATCTATAAAAAAATACTTTTATCGAAACTCTTCCGAACAGCATTCCAAATAAAAAGCAAATTGCCGAATATTATTTTCGGCAGTTTGCTTTTTAAATATTTAAAAAAACACTATCGGGATTCCATTAAGAATCCTTTTCCTTCGGCAACTCAATAGTATAATCATTTCCCTTGACCGCTCGCATAATTGCCTCATGAATATCCTCATGCAGTTTTTTATAATCATATCTGCTGAATAAAGCAAATGCCTCGCCGCTGCTTCCGTCGTTTCCGTTATCCCACCATATGGGAAGAATACTGTTTTCTTTAGCCGCTTTAGTCACATATTCAATATAATATCTTCTGTAATCGTCATTTCCGTCTTTATTGTTGACGGCGCCGTATTCACCTATAACAACGGGAATTTTTTTATCGACAAAACTTGCTTTAAGTCTGCCGAACAAATTGTCGACCCAGTCCTCCTGACCCCAGTTGTCGGTCTTTTTTCCTGTTTTTCCCCAATCACCCTTTCCCTCTCCGGCAAAATTCCAGGGATCATAAAAATGGATCTCCGCCATCAGCTTATCTGAAGCCGGATCCTTAGGAACAGCCATTTTAAATGCCTGTTCGCCGTTTGTATTATATGATTGGAAGATCAGTATTCGTTTAGCGTTATTTCCGCCGGTAGCTCTTACCGTATCTACAAAACTTTGATTTAATCTGTCGGTGAGTTCAAGATAGCTTTTTTTGGGATTACTGTAGCCCTTATGAAATTCGTTCATTCCGGCAAAAAGAAGATGCTCGTCATAATCATTGTAATATTCGGCGATCTGCTTCCAAAGAGTTTCAAATTTGTCTACCATAGCCTCTTCGTCCTTGGGCTCAGGTGTTAGCCAGGATTGATTTGTATCATTTCCGTCGTGATGTATATTAATTATGGCATACATATCATTGTCAAGCGCGTAATCAATGATCTCGCCCACCCTTGCAAGCCATTCTTCGCTTATAACATTATCATCGTCAAGATGCCCCATCCATGTGACGGGAATTCGGATAACATCAAAGCCCGCCTCTTTTACGGCATCAATAAGCTCCTTTGTTACCGTAGGATTATTCCAAGCTGTCTCACTGGATAGACCCGTACCCACAGAATCAAGAGAATTTCCCAGATTCCATCCTATGGTCATCTTATCGTAAAGCTCGGTGGCGGTAAGATCGGCTATTTCTTTTTTATGGTCCGTATCCGTTCCGCCGGAATTTCCGTTATCTCCGGATGTCGAATTATTACATCCGGCAACTGTCATCGAAATACAAGCTGCCGCAGCTAAAAATAAGGCTAACAGTTTTCTTTTCATTTTCATATATCCTTTCATAAAAATATGTCTTGTTTCCGGTATTTTGTGGAAACGATTACATTTACGATTTTACCACACTATATATAAAATGTCAATATAATGGTTAAAATTTTTTGTAAGATCTTTCAGAAAACAATATTTCGTTCTCTTATAAAAAACACCCTGATTTTAAAGCATTCCGATATACAAATAACAAGCCGCTTTTATATTATACTGCTGTTTGAAGTACAGATTTAAACGATTCGAAGTCAGACGGGATACGAATATGATATGAATGATGTCATATCAGATATCCCTCTGCCGATTATTTCTGAATGTTCTTTTTATATATTATGCTGAACTTCTTTCATACCATTATGAATAATAGCTTTCACCGCCAAATAGTGATTATAAAAAGACTCACCTTATTGCTGACTCGCTATCCATAAAAGCGCTTGATACGATTGCACCTGCTTTTTCTCGGTTCTTTCCGTTACAAAAATTAATTGCCGTTTCATCCATCTTTGAAAAACAAGCCGTTCCACTATTCAGCCGTAATGTAATTCTTCCGCGGATAACTTTAACTGACTGATTTTCTCTCATTTTTCAAGCATCAATCATCCATATTATTCAGAAATGGATTCCATGTATGTTCAGGTAAAAATTTTAGAGTCGAAATAAAACCACCTGAAACTGCCGCTTTTTCTTTTATCCGTTTTATCAATATGGTGATATCGCCATATAATTATTATGCTGACAAGAACTTATATAACCGATCCCGTTACTCAGCATGCCACCTATTTTGATGATCAATGCGTGATCTGCCGATCCACTAAATAGGCATTCAAAATTCCCTAAAGCGTAACGGTATTTTTTCTAACTTTTTTACAAACCAAAATTATGAAAACCTTTCATAGCCTCTTCTTCACTATTCCAAGAAAAAATCGTAAGACAGGGATCCTTTTTACGATTTCGTATAGTAAAAACGTTGCGGCAAATGAAATCAGCACAATTAACGAAATCTGTCCTGCAACACCGATAGGTAATCTTAATATGAAAAATCCTGCAACGACCAGTATTGGCATATGAATAATGTAAACGGGAAAAGACGCACGTGTCAGATAATCGCTGAAACGATTGTGAAAATTCAGCTTTGACCGCCCTATGCCAAGCAAGGTAATAATACCCGTCCATCCGTAAAATATGTAAAGCCCATCCATAAATATATTTCTGACATTTTCCAAGCAGTACAAATATGTATATAAACAGCCTGATGCTATGAATAAAATAAGATTTACAAATCTATACCGCTGTAATTTTTCCAGAATACTTTCCTCCGAAAGGATATAATATCCGAACAGAAATAAAATCAAAAACTGCCCTAAGCTTTTCCCGCCTATGTTCAGAATATATTGACATATCCATTCCGGAACGAACAAAAAAACAATGCAGAAATACGGTAAATTGTCAGCCTTAAACCTATGAAAATATTTTTTTTGCAAAAGAACAATTAAAACCGCCGTCAATGAAATAATAAACAAATACAGCAAAAACCAAAGATGTGCAGGCGTAAAACCTCCGTGATATCCTGTTAAATCAGTTTCCTTTGTGAAAAAAAGAACATACTGTTGAAAATAAGAACCCGTATATCCATTAAAAAAAACTTCTGCAATATATGTCATTACAGGAACAAACACAAGTAATCCGAATAAAAACGGAACAAGTAATTTTTTTATTCGCTCCACTATAAACTGTCTGTTTGTTCTTATTTGAAGAGAGTATCTACAGCTTATGCCTGCAATAACAAATAAAAGAGTCATATACCATGGATATACCGCAGTAGAAAATAAATAGAGCACGATATTTGTATGTGACCAGATATAAAATCCGCTGTATTCACCTCCACTCCAAATTTGTGAAGCATGGAATGGAAAAAGCAACAAGATTGCCATCCACCTTAAATTATCTATAAAATATTTTCTCTCCATTATTATACCTTAATACTACTTGTTATTCCCTATTTTTTGATAGGACATCAATCGGCATTAAAAAGCTGCAAGGTGATTTCTCCCTTAAATACGTGATCGACCTAACCGGCATTCTGAAAAAACAATCCCGTTATTCTCAAAGAAATTCTTCCTCCAACAAAAGCGGTTACGTTATTTAAAAGCAAAGCGTATTCCATGATTGTTGCCGGTACAAACTGTCCGGAAGAAAAAATTTTTTCCGTCTATATCGTCTTGTATGAAATACGGTCGTCCATTGTGATAATCAGCCGGATCTTCGACAACACCGAACGAATACCAAGTTTAATATCTCAGCTTACAGGGACTGATCTGACAGCCGGAAATGGCTTGACGGATAATATCCCTATTTTAGTATTCTTGCTGCCGTCTTATAGGACAATATTATAAAAAACTACTTTTATTTGGTATTTCTGTTTATAAAAACGGCCTTAAGCTTATCATAAACGATTATCTGTGATTTGTAAAGACTGAAATATCCCGAAAGCATAAAACATGTGGAACAGATTATTGCATAATAAGGCAGACCTTGGACACCGAAAAGCTCAATACTGAGTACTATTGAAGCTAGAGGAGCGTTGGTAGCGCCGCAAAAAACTCCGACGAGCCCCAGAGCAGCTCCGAATCCGGCATCCACGCCTATAAGCGGAGCAACGGTACAACCCAATGTCGCTCCGACAAAAAAGGTCGGAACTATTTCACCGCCCTTAAATCCGCTGCCAAGAGTAATAACTGTAAAGAGAATTTTCAATACAAATGCTTCCGGATTTGCATCGCCTCTAAGAATCGCATTATCCACCACGGCTGATCCTGCTCCGTTATAATCATACGTACCAAGTGCCAAAGATAAAAGAACTACGGCCGAACCTCCGACAATAACCCTGACATAATCGTTTTTTATCAGTTTATGCAAAAGCATCCCGCCCTTGGAAAACGAAAGACACAACAAAATACTTGCTGCGGAAAAAACGATTCCGAGACCGACGCATTGAAGCAGGCTGACAGGTGTAATTAACGGAACATTTTCAAGATGATAACTGACAGGATGCATATCAAGAAGCTGTGTAAGAAAATATGTAAAAACCGAACTGAAAACACAAGGCATTATCGCGCTGTAGTAAAAAACTCCTACGCTTATAACCTCCATTACAAAAATAACGGCAGTAAGCGGTGTTCCGAAAAGCGCGGTAAAAACCGAACTCATACCGCAAAGTACGATAACATGCATATCCTTATCATCGAGCCGGAAAACTTTACCGAGCGTAGAACCTAAGCTTCCGCCAAGCTGAAGCGCGGCGCCCTCTCTTCCGGCGGAGCCGCCCAACAAATGTGTCAGAACCGTTGCAATGAGTATTCCCGGCGCCATGGTAAAAGGCACCGAACCATCCTTTCGTATGGATTCTATTACATAATTGGTACCGTCTATTTTTTCAAGTTTAAACAAATGATATAATAAAACTATAACAATTCCGCCCAAAGGTAAGAAAAACAATATAAAATCATTCTCTTGCCGAAATCCGGTTGCTTTTTCGATCAAAATGTGAAAAAGACATCCCGCACCTCCGCAAACAACTGCGATAGCCATGCTTAAAAAAAGCCATTTAAAAAAAATGACCGCATAATGAAGCGCCCGTTTAATCTCGGAAACGATCCTGTCCTTGTCAAACTCCATATCTATTTTCCCCCAATATTCTATTTTGATTATATCACAGACAACTGCTTTTTTCAATCGCGCTTAATCATCAAAAAGAATAAAAATTTTCCACCGCTATTGACATTTTATATTGAATATGATAACATTATTATGTAATCGTTATCATTCAATCAAACATTTTGTGGAGCTGTCTGTTTTTAGGAAAGGACTTGTATATGAAGAAAAAATTAATGTCTTTGCTTATAATATCCGCTGTTTGTATACCCTTGATCACCGGCTGCCAGCGGTCATCCGGTGATCAAGGCGATGCTGAAGTATCTGTTTTAACATCCGTTTCATACGATACGGGCGTCGAAAGTGATATTACCGTAACAATACCTCCAGATGATGTTACGCCTGATGAAACAAAAGTGGTTGAACCGACAGCTTCTTCGGAATCAGAACCAAATACCGTAACTTCAGATAATGTCCCGTCACAATCTTCTTCGGTACCTACGCCGATAAAACCTCCTGCTGTTCAAACCTCTGATAAGCCTGCCGAAAGCATCGGCCCTGTCAATACAACAAGACCCGTGCCTCAGATAACAACTGCGGCTGTAACTGAAGCTCCGTCTAACATATATCCCTCTGTTATTCCCAATCTATCAAAATCAGAACATAAAAAAGGAATTGCCGGTATATCTGCTATGGAATTATACGGAAAAATGAAAATAGGATGGAACCTGGGTAATTCTCTGGACTCCACAGGAAACGGCCTGTCGAGTGAAACGGCATGGAACAATCCAAAGGTAACAAAAGCGCTCATTGACGCTGTTAAGGCAGCAGGCTTTGATACGATAAGGATTCCGGTAACATGGATGGGACATTTCGATAAAAATACATATAAAATAGACGATGCATGGCTTAAAAGAGTTGACGAGGTCATTAATTATGCTCTTGACAACGATATGTATGTAATTATAAACATTCACCACGACGGAAATGATACCAACCAATCATGGCTTACCCCCAAACCGGAAAACGAATCGGAAATGATAAAAAAATTCAATATGATCTGGTATCAGATTGCAACATATTTCAAGGAATATGACGAGCATCTGCTTTTTGCCGGAATGAACGAATTTCATAAGGGCTACAGCAATCCTGCAAAGAAGTATCTGGAACTGACGGATAAACTTAATCAGACCTTTGTGGATACCGTCAGATCCACTGGCGGAAACAACTCAAACAGAATACTTATTGTTCAGGCATACAATACGAACGCGGAGCAGTCACTGAAAATGAAAATGCCCGGAGATACGGCGCAAAACAAGCTTATAGTGGAAATACATTTTTACGACCCATGGAGCTTTGCGGGCGAAGGAAAGGGTGACTGGGGAAAAACAGGAACGAATACCGATAACTGGGGTCAGGAGGATTGGGTCGACAATATCTTTAACCGTATTAAAACAAACTTTGTTGATAAAAAAATTCCTGTTATTTTAGGAGAATACGGAGCGGTAAACAATAAAAACGGAAACGATGACTGTCGAAGGTATTATGTGGAATATGTTACCAAGGCTGCAAAAGAACACGGACTCCTTCCCATATGGTGGGATAACGGCAACGACGGAAGCAGCGGAGAAGCGTTTGCTATCTTTGACCGTTATTCATACAAAAAGCTCCATACGGATATTCACGAAGCAATTATGAGAGCTGTCAGCGGAAAAAATTATACCATTAAACTCCCGTAAAATTAAGGACTATCTGAAAAGCCGAAGATTGCACAATTTCTGCTAAAAGCGGACGCTATCCACGAAAAAAGCTCGAAATACCCTCGTATTTCTCCGCTTGTTTCCTTTAAATCCCCATGTCTTTAACGAAATTGTAATAATTTGCTTTATTTTCAGATCCGCCCTAACAGAAAAGGCGTAAATATGAAAAAAATACTGAAACGATCAGCTGTATTTGTAATTATAATAGCAATGACAATATCGTTTTTTTCGGGTTGTATTCCCTCTCCATGCGCACGGGTCACCATAGAAGGAACAAACTTTATTGTAAACGGAAAAAAGCTTTGGTTAAGCGGCGGAAACACCCCTTGGTATAACTGGAACGACTTTGCCGGCAGCATGGATGAAGATAAATGGACAGAAACCTTTGCCATGCTGGCGGAAAACAATATAAACTGTACCAGAATCTGGGTAAATTGCAACGGAAATCAGATAGTACGTGTTGATCCTAAAGGAAAAATTTCCGGAATAAATGACGGTCATTGGTCAGATCTCGATAAACTGTTTTCCTTAGCAGAAGAATACGGAATATATATAATGGCGACGCTTCTGTCCTTCGATCATTTTAAAGCGCCGAATTGGCAGGCTCTTATAAAATCAAAAGGAATGACGGACGAATACGCCGAAAAATATGTTGCGGAATTCTGCAAACGCTACGGTGAAAACGAATATCTTTTTTCAATCGATATAATGAATGAACCGGATTGGGTTTTTGAAAACCGGGAATGCGGTCAGATTCCGTGGGATAATATCTCCTATTTCCTCGGAAAATGCGCGGCAACCATACATGATAACTGTAAGACGCTTGTTACCGTAGGCATGGCTATGATTAAGTACAATTCAGACAAATATGAGGGAAACAAAATTTCTGATGAATATTTAAAAGAGCTTACGGGACTCGATGGTGCATATGTCGATTTTTACAGTACTCATTATTATTCTTGGCAAAAACCGTATTTCGGTCTTCCCTTTAAAGGAGATCCGGAGTCGTTTGGATTAGACGGTGACAAACCGTGTCTTATAGGGGAAACAAGCAATGATGATGAAAAAAACTTTACCATGAATCTTTCCGATGTATACAAATCATCATATGATAACGAATGGGGAGGAATCTTGGTATGGATGGAACCGAGGGATAAAGAGGAACCTATGTGGTATAGATTCGATCTTACCGCCGAAGCCGCAAATCAAATGGCCGAATATGCATATGATGAAATATATCCGATAGGAAAAAGAAAATAACTTCAAGATAACTCAATAAAAAATAACAATGTCCATAATAAAACAGATATTATAAGCTTATAAAACTTAAGATTGTTAATTTCAGTGCCATATGACTGAAAAGTCTTATTCACCAGAGTTGTTAAAAAGCTTGAAGATAACCATTATAGAAAATACTTAAATAGCCGGAACATATATGTCCCGGTTATTTTTATTGATTTATGATCAAGTATTTTTCGCTCTGTCCTTCCGTCAGCGACCTGGATCTTAATTTTTATAATAGCTTCAGCAGCACATATCGTATATTTTTAATCAATTCCCTACCGTAAACGGCAATGAACGCCTTCGCTCAGTGTGCCGTAAATATATATTTAAAATCAGTCTGCATTCCGTTCTTAATACGTTTGCCGGATTTTATCAACCCAAATGCCTGTCCCTTTTAAAAAAGGATTTTTTCGTCACCGTAAAAGTCGGTTTTCCATCGGGCAGAAAAACCGTAAGGATTTTTTAAAATCAATTTACCGCTTTATTTTTTCACATTTTTTTAAATTGATATTATTACAGCTCACTCTGACACCTTTAATTTAACATAAGTAAAACTTATTTTTCTTTTGACATAAAATAAGATAAGCCTCTTCTTTTATGGAATTATTCCCGATAAAAGAATGAAAAAAATGATCATAATATATTCATTTAAATAGACATCCGGAAAACATCGGCGGATAATGTGTATATAACTGGGAATTGCCGTACAAAATAGTCCTTTTTATTTGTTGAAATTTTATTTTCACTTTTTTAATTTTATCTTCATTGTTCTTCATTTTACGTTCCTGCCTGTTCTCATTTTAATCTTTACTATATTGCAGCTTCTGTTAAATAGTAAAGCTTTTAACAACCTTAAATTCTTTTTCGATTCACAAAAAACGGCTTTGATGATTCAATTATCTATACTTGAACTCTGAGTGTTCTGAGATAATAAAATCAACAAAGCCGTTCGGATTTTTTATTTATTCGCCTTTTCTCCAGAACATACGGTGAGGCTCTACACCCTCCGCACCTTCCAGATGAGAACAATCGTTTACAAAAATCTCTTCGAATTTTCCGTCTTCCAACACATGATAGCAGCATACCCCCGTATTATCGACCCATTCACACTCCATAATTCTTTCTATACCAATGCCGCGCATAAAACAGCACATATTTCGTATAGCGCATCCGTGTGAAGCAATAACTATACTCCGTCCTTTGTTTTTTTCAACAACACGCAGGATACCGTTACTTACTCTGTTAAATACCTGCCTCATGGATTCACCCTTATCGGTCTTGAACCGGGAAAAATCATTCTTCCACAGATTATATGTATCAGGAAATAAAACGGGAAGCTCCTCCCACTGCCGTCCCTCATACTCTCCCCCGTCTATTTCGGTAAAAGCGGGATCGGTAATAATTTCAGCGTTATGGTACTTATTGACAGCAAGCGCTGTTTTATATGCTCTTATTAACGGAGAGGAATAAATAACGTCAAAACTAAGTCTTCTGCACCTTTCCGAAAGTAGCTCGAGCTGCATCTGCCCCTTTTTGGTGATATCCTGGTCAATCTTTCCCTGAAACGTATTGTTGATATTCCCCTGCGCTTCACAGTGGCGGACAAGATAAAGCGTTGTCACCATGGCCGGACCGTCCCGACAATTTCGTCAAGAGAATCAAGATTGTTATCTATCATATATTTTTCTAATCCGTCAATAACCTTGAGAGGCGAATAAGGATCGGTAAAAATCGCAGTACCCATCTGAATTGCCTTAGCACCAGCCATCATCATTTCTACTGCGTCTTCGGCGGTGCTGATTCCGCCCATTCCCACAACGTCAATATTTACGGCGTTAGCAACCTGCCAGACCATTCTGAGTGCAACAGGAAAAACGGCAGGACCAGAAAACCCTCCTACGTTGTTCTTAAGAATAGGTCTGCGTGTTTTAATATCTATCCTCATACCGAGAAGAGTGTTTATAAGGGAAATACAATCCGCGCCCTCTGCCTCTACCGCCTTAGCAATATCAGCTATATTGGTAACATTTGGCGTAAGCTTTACCATTAAAGGCTTATGTGTTACAGAACGAACGGCTTTCGTAACCGAAGCTGCTCCGTCACATGTAATTCCCCAGCTTGCTCCTCCCTGCTTTACATTAGGACAGGATATATTCAATTCTATCATGTCAACATCGGTGCCGTCCAATTTTTCGACAGCATTTTTATAATCATCGAGAGTTGCTCCGGCAATATTGGCAATAATAACATTGCCCTGTTTTTTTGCTGTCGGAAGATAGTCGGATATAAAAACATCAATTCCTGGGTTTTGAAGCCCAACCGAATTTAACATTCCTTCAGGAGTTTCCGCAATACGCGGTGACGGATTGCCGTCCTTGGGCAATAGTGTAGTCCCCTTGCATGAAATTCCTCCGAGTCTGTTGAGAGGATAAAGATCCGTATAATCCTGACCAAATCCATACGTACCGGAAGCAGCAATTACCGGATTCGGAAAATCAACTCCCGCAACTGTTACTGATAAATCCTTTTGCATACCTAAAATATTACCTCCTCTCCGTTAAAGACAGGACCGTCCTTGCATACTCTGAGTACAAGCTCTCTGTCATTACGCTTTATTCTGCATGCACACCCGACGCAGGCGCCTACTCCGCACGCCATTCTTTCCTCAAGAGAAACCTCGCATGGAATATTATATTCTTTTGCGAAACCGACGACTGCTTTAAGCATGGGAGCAGGACCACAAGCATAAATCATCGCGGTATCACCTTTCTTTATCTCCTCCTCAAGAGGAGCCGTAACCATTCCGTTATGACCATAGCTTCCGTCATCGGTGCAAACAATAACATCGGCTCCGATACGATTTAAATCATCTTCAAGAATAACCCTGTCCTTACTCCTGAAACCTATAATCGCCTTAATTTTATTGCTCACGGAATATTCTGCCGCAATACCGCACATCGGAGGTACTCCTATGCCGCCGCCCACAACAATTATTTTTTTATCCGAAGGAACTTCCTTAACGGTAAACCCGTTACCCAGAGGCATAATTATATCCATGCTGTCTCCCGCTTTGAGCTGTGACAGCTTATTCGTTCCCTTGCCTCTTACTTCAAACACAATACGTATTGTTCCGTTTTTTTTATCAATTTCACATATGGAAATAGGGCGGCGCAATGTATGTCCCTCCGCCCTGATATGAACGAACTGCCCTGCCCTTGAAGCGGAGGCTGCTTCGGGACAGCTTATAATGTAAGAATAAATATCCTTCGCAATTTCGCATTTTTCTATAATAGGATAAGAGCTACAAAAAAATGGCATTATTTTTCCCCCTTTTTTAACGGTAGTCAATAAGCTTACCATCTATTTAAATTTCTTTCATACTTTTCCGTATAGCATTTCTTTAATTCTTCGGCCGTTATTCCGTAACAGAGCAAAACATCATTATAATACATAAGTACGTCGGCTAATTCCTCTATCAGATTTTTTCTTAGATTAAGATCCTCACAGGATTTCGTACCGCCATTTTTCTTAATAATATCTGTCACCTCTCCGATTTCCCCTATCATCCAGAGAAGTTTGTTCTTTCCCGTTTCGGGTCCGATCGTTTCCCATTTGCCCTGATACTTTAATTGAAGACTTCTTTGCATTGTTTTCATTTCATTTATGCCGAAGTCTCCCACGTCTGTTTCCGTTAATGATTTTCTGTATCTTAGAATCTTATATGTATGCCCGTCCCGGTCATCCACCATGTTCTCCGAGCCAACCTGCTTAAATCCAAAAAAAGCCGCCAATTTCTTTGAAGCCGTATTTTCCTCTCTCGTGGAATAAAGAAATTCCTTTGCCCCGTATTCCTTGCCGGCATAGTCCATAAGAGCCTTTAGTATCTGTTTTCCATAGCCCTTTCCCATATATTCTGCTCCCAAACAGATACCTGCTTCCTCACAGGCCAACGTAAATATTTTTTCCACTCCGGCAAAGCCGATGGCTTTACCGCTTTTCTTTTCATAAACAAGGTATGTATCGTGATCCCTTTGAAATTCGATTGTTTTCCTTATTCTGATCTGAGCGTCGTTTTCGTTTTCTGTCAGACTCCACCTCATATATCTGGAGCACTCCGGTCTTGACCATACGTTTTCGTACATATCGCTCCAATCGCAAAAACGTGCCTTGTCAAGGTAAAGATCGGAAGCTTCTATCCTGTTTTGATTCAGCATATACAGATTATTATCAATATGCCTGAAGCCTAAGGAAGAAAACATTTTTTTACTCTGCTCGTTAAAAGAGTAAATTTCCGCCTTTAAATATCTTATCCCCTTTTCTTTTGCAAGATCAATTATATTTTTTACGCTTTTTCTGCCGATATGTCTGTTTTGATACTCCCTGGAAACAACAATACATATTTCGTCATTGTCATTTAAGGTTATATCACCTACTAACCTTCCTTTATACTCGATATAATAACATTCGCCGTGAGATGACATATGGTCGTACATAGCCTTAAGCTTATCCAAAGTATAAACATGATCGATATTATCCACTTGTTTACAAAGCTGTGGATCCTGATACCATTTTAAAGCTTCTTCATAATTTGGATAATACGGTACTAAAGAAAGCGATTCATCAATGATCCTTTTTTGCATTTTGGAGTCTCCTTAATAAACATACTATTCAGTAAGCCCTGTCTCCCATCATTATTTTTTGGGTGAATTCATACCTGTAAATCTCCCTCCCGATTATCACACCTGCAATCGATGATATAATCGGACATTTATAATTATCCGATTAATACAGTCCATTTATATCGGTATTGAAACATGCCCCTGTTTTAACAGGGTATTCAACACCGTGAGCATTGAAAATATTCTTTGATACACCCGAAGCTATTACAGAATAACAAGAATAAATTGCTTTTCCTGAGCAAATGATTCCATTGCACTGTTTTTCGTTTTCCATGATAAAGTCGTCAAAGTGGACTCCGCACATTATTTCGACTCCGCTGTCAAGCAAATATCTTTTAATTTGTTCGTAAATATGCTGATCAGCAGTGTTCCGCAGGGAAAAATCAAAATTATATCCTTTAATGCAGGAAAAAATTTCTTCGGCCTTCTGTCCTCCGATATGCCTGGAAAGAACGGCATACTCTTCACATAACAACGACGGCTTATTTCCAAAACATTTTTCCGTTCCCGAAAAGAACTCAGATAAAAAACAGTTATGTTCACATTCATAGCGGTTATTAAGACAAAACTGAGAACTGCAAGGCTTCAACGCCGAGTTGTCATTTTCAATAATCAGTATTTTCTTTCTTGAGCCGCTTTTAACCAATTCGATTGCAGTAAAATATCCGGCAGGAGCTGTTCCGACAATGACAACGTCATATCCCATAACCGCCGCTCCTAATCCTGAGGGTTTATTTTGATCCCCCAGCCTTCCAATTTACGGATAAGCTCCTTTGGCGGATCGTGATACATATTAAATGTAATCCCTTCCAAATTCGGAAACTGCTTGATCTCCCGTTCGCTTATGTCGGTGATATCAAAATCAGCTCCCCAGTCAAAATACTTTTCAAAATCCAGATACTGAGGATTGATATTTCCGTAAACCTTCATCTCCTCGCCCGAATACAAAAAACGTATCCCCGGCGCCAGCGAACAAGGAATTTTAAGCTCGGAAAAAAACTTATTTCCCCGTTCAATATATTCCTTTAAACGCCTTATCGATTCTTCTTCGGATGCGGTAACATAATCCGCCTCATATCTTTCAAAATATTCGTCAGCGCCGTTATACGGCTCTCCGAGAAGCTTATGTTCATACATAAGGACCTCTATGACCGCTAACTTAAAAGGCAAATTATCAAATTCGAGATATTCTTTATCCATGATCAATCCTCTATAAAAATTATCTTTTTATCATCCTTTTTAGGCTGAATAGCCTTTACCCTATGAATGGAAAATCTCACAATAATAACAGTAACCAAAATATCCAAGGGAATTTGAAGAGAAAAAATTCCATTAAAGTTTCCAATCATTATCGCCTGATGAATACACATCCCCTCAAAAACGGCCAGTAAAACCGGAATGCGAACACAGGTAATAGCCGTTATCACTATATCGCTGTACTTTTGAGCATTTTCTTCATTAACGATATATTTTTTCGGCTTTTTTCTTGGTCGGTATATCATAAACAAAGATATTATAATAACCCCTGCGGCAACGAATATCCATATCAGATTCCATTGCCAAACAACAAGATCGGCAATTTCATTGTTCACGCCGTGAATAAGCTTATTTTTATCGTCAATAAAAGCACCGAATGAAAGAATACACTGTATTATGACTATAAAAATTATAACTGCAACAGCATCCAGGACCATTTGAGCTATCTGATAATTTCTTTTTACCTTTATATCACCGATTCTCATTTACATTAATCCTCATTCCGTAAACCTGTTATATTTTGGTAATATCAATCATTTCAACATCGTCAATTGACTTATGCATCTCCAGACATGACACAAGTGCATTCGCAGTATCTATTGACGTAAGACATGCAATGGATCTTTCCGATGCTTTTCTTCTCATTTTAACGCTGTCACGGGCAGGATCGCGGCCCGTCTCCGAAGTGGAAATAACATAGTTGATCTTACCGCTTTCAAGAAGAGAGATAACGTTAGGCTCCTTCCCCTCGTTTATGCGGTATGTGAAGTTTGTGGCGATCATATTTCTGTTGAGCAGTGAGGCTGTACCTCCGGTAGCATAAATGTCAAATCCAAGAGCCTCAAATCTGCTTGCAAGATCTATTATCTCCGGCTTGTCCTGATTTCTTACGGAGAACAAAACACCGCCCTTATACTGCATTTTGAACCCTGCTGCAATAAGTCCCTTGTACAAGGCTTCCGAAAATGTTTTTGCAATCCCGAGGCACTCGCCTGTGGATTTCATTTCGGGACCTAATTGAGTATCAACGTCATGAAGCTTCTCAAAACTGAACACAGGCACCTTGACCGCAATATAATCCCCAACAGGATACAGCCCGCTTGTATATCCCTGCTCCTTAAGCGAATGTCCAAGCATTATTTTTGTAGCTATATCCACCATCGGAACACCCGTGACCTTGCTGATATAAGGCACTGTTCTTGAAGAACGGGGATTTACTTCGATAACATAAACCTGATGATCATAAACCACATACTGTATATTCACAAGTCCTATAACATTAAGCGCTTTCGCAAGACGCTCCGTATAGGTGATGATAACCTTTTTAACTCTTTCCGTAAGATTTTGAGCAGGATATACGGAAATACTGTCGCCGCTGTGAACGCCCGCTCTTTCAATATGCTCCATAATTCCGGGGATAAGGAAATCCGTTCCGTCGCATATAGCGTCTACCTCAACCTCGGTGCCCATCATATACTTATCGATAAGTACGGGATTTTCGAGCTTATGAGCAGTAATAATCTTCATATATTCTGTAACATCGCTGTCAGCGTGAGCAATGATCATATTCTGACCGCCAAGCACATATGAAGGACGCAAAAGCACCGGATAACCGAGCTTATTTGCGGTAATAAGCGCTTCTTCGGTTGTAAATACCGTTTCCCCGGCAGGTCTGGGAATATCACATCTTTCAAGCAGCTCGTCGAACAGCTCTCTGTCCTCTGCGGCGTCAATGCTTTCAGCCGAGGTACCGAGTATATTTGCTCCTATCTTCTGTAAGTGCTTTGTAAGCTTTATAGCGGTCTGTCCTCCGAACTGGACCACTACTCCGTCCGGTTTTTCCGTAGCTATAAGATTATCTACATCCTCAAAGGTAAGCGGATCAAAATAAAGCCTGTCTCCCGTATCAAAGTCGGTGGAAACCGTTTCGGGGTTATTGTTGCAAAGAATCGCTTCATATCCCATTTCCTTAAGAGCCCATACACAGTGCACGGAGCAATAATCGAACTCTATTCCCTGTCCGATTCTGATAGGTCCCGAACCGAAAACAAGCACTTTTTTCTTATCGGTAGGATGTTGATTTATAAATTCCTCCGCCTCGTTTTCCTCATCATAAGTGCTGTAAAAATAAGGCGTTTCTGCGGAAAATTCAGCGGCGCAGGTATCAACCATCTTATAAACGGCACGGCGCTTTTTAACGCCCCATTCCTCAATACTTTTTCCCGAAATCTGTTCAACAGTTTTATCGAGATAACAATACTTTTTCGCCGTATCGTATTTTTCCTGTGTAAGCTCTCCCTCGGAAAGCCAATCCTCTAATTCCTTAAGATTTTTAAGCTTACATATAAACCATTTGTCAATCTTAGTAATACCGCATATAGTCTGTACGTCAATGTCACGCTTTAGCGCTTCAAAAATACAAAACGCTCTGTCCACATCCACATCGTGAAGCTTTTTCAAAACCTCCTCATCAGAAAGCTCAGTAAAATCCTTTTTCCTCATAGTGTCCATGCCAAGCTCAATTGAACGGACAGCCTTCATCATAGCCGCCTCAAAGCTTGTGCCGATAGACATTATCTCGCCTGTGGCCTTCATCTGAGTACCCAATGTCTTTTTTGCATACACAAACTTATCAAAGGGCCATTTGGGGAACTTGACAACAAGATAATCGATTGCGGGCTCAAAGCAAGCATAGGTTTTTCCCGTAACCTGATTGATTATTTCATCGAGAGTATAACCGATCGCAATTCTTGTGGCTACCTTTGCGATAGGATAACCGGTTGCCTTAGAGGCAAGCGCCGAAGAACGGCTTACACGGGGATTGACTTCTATGACCGCATACTCAAAGCTTTCTGGGTGCAGTGCGAACTGACAGTTGCAGCCGCCCTCGACCTCCAACGCCTGAACTATATTTAGAGCCGCCGTGCGCAGCATCTGATATTCCTTATCGGAAAGAGTCACTGCGGGAGCAACAACGATGCTGTCTCCCGTATGAACGCCTACCGGATCAAAGTTTTCCATGGAGCAAACTGTAATAACATTGCTTTTTGCGTCGCGAATTACCTCAAATTCGATTTCCTTCCATCCGCTTATACATTTTTCAACCAATATCTGATGTATCGGCGACATTCTGAGCCCGTTTATGGCAATTTCGTGAAGCTCTTCCGCATTTTCTGCAATTCCTCCGCCTGTTCCCCCTAATGTAAATGCAGGACGCACGATAACAGGATAACCTATTCCGTTATCGGCGAAATCCATAGCGTCCTCCAGAGTTTCAACGACCTTGGAAGGAATGCAGGGTTCGCCTATGGAATCCATAGTATCCTTAAAAGCCTGCCTGTCCTCAGCCTTGTGGATGGTGTCTGGATCCGCGCCTAAAAGCTTTACTCCGTGACTTTCAAGAAAGCCTTCTTCCGCAAGCTGCATTGAAAGAGTAAGACCTGTCTGTCCGCCCAATGTTGATAAAATGCTGTCGGGCTTCTCTATCTCGATTATTCTTTTAAGGCAGTCTAATGTAAGAGGTTCAATGTAAATTTTATCCGCCATATTTTTGTCCGTCATTATGGTTGCCGGATTTGAGTTTACAAGGACGACCTCCAAGCCCTCCTGCTTAAGAACACGGCAAGCCTGTGAACCCGCATAATCGAACTCGGCAGCCTGTCCGATGACTATGGGCCCCGAACCTATCATAAGAACCTTTTTTATATCATCTCTCAATGGCATTGCTTATTTTTCCTCCTTGTGGTGCATCTGTCCGTTATTTGATTCTTCCTTATGTTTTTCTATCAGATCAATAAATTCATCAAAAAGATATGCGGTATCACGGGGACCGCCGCAGGCTTCCGGGTGAAACTGCACTGTAAAGGCGGGAGTATTGGTATATTTGATTCCTTCACAAGTGCCGTCGTTGGCGTTCACATGACTTATATTGCCTAAACCCGACGGAAGGCTGTCGCTTACAACGGCATAACCGTGATTTTGACAGGTGATGTATGTTCTTCCGTGATCCTTATCGATAACAGGCTGATTTCCACCCCTGTGACCGTATTTGAGCTTAACTGTTTTAGCGCCGTTGGCGATCGCAAGAAGCTGATGCCCGAGACAAATTCCGAAAGTCGGTATGTTCCTGTCCAAAAGCTGTTTTAAAGTCTCGATTGCTTCTGTACAGTCCATAGGATCGCCGGGGCCGTTAGATAGCATTATTCCATCGGGATTTAATTCGAGGATCTCATCCGCGGTGGTATTCCAGGGCATGACCGTAACGTTAAATCCCCTTTTAAGAAGATTTCGCCTTATATTAAATTTATATCCATAATCCAGCAAAACGATGTCATATTTACCGTTTTCGGCTTTAAAGACCTCCTTTTTCCCGCTTACCTTAGGTACGGGCCTTTCCGGTATATAATCTTTTATTTTTTTAAGCGCAGTCTCAACATCCGTTTCCTGCGTAGTGATCATACCGTTCATAACGCCTGTCTCACGTATTATACGGGTCAGCCTTCTCGTATCGATGCCGCAAATACCTACAATACCGTACTTCTTTAAAAAGCTGTCTATAGTTTCCTCGCACCTGAAGTTGGAAGGGACTTCACACCATTCACGCACTACATAACCACCCGCTACGCTGCCTTTTGATTCATAATCCTCGCTGTTGGTTCCGTAATTGCCGTTAAGCGGAAATGTCTGCGTAATGATCTGACCGCAGTAGCTGGGATCGGTCAAGGTTTCCTGATAACCGGTCATACCGGTAGTAAAAACCGTTTCTCCGATAACAGTTCCTTCTTTACCGAAGCTCTTGCCTTTAAAAACAGTACCGTCCGATAAAATAAGATATGCCGTTTTTGCTGTTTTGAAATTCATTTTTATTTCATTCCTTTCAGAGGATAAATTACACTAAATTAGGGCGTATCTGAAAACAAAGCAATTTTGTACAATTTTGCTGAATGCATGACGATTTTAAGGAAAAAGCGGAGAAATACTAAGGTATTTCGCAGTTATCCCTTTGGGATAACTGCCGGCATTCTTTGACGCAGAAAGCGCACGCAGTTAGCAGAAATTGTGCAAGCTGCGGCTTTTCAGATACGCACTGATCTAAGACGCATCTGAACAATAAGCGATCAGTACAATTTCGTTGAACGCACGGCGTTATAAAGGGAAAAGTGCCAAAATATATAAGTATTCTGAAACATTTTTTTCGCAGAAATCGTCCGCAGTCATTAAAAATTATGCAAATAGCGTTTTTTTCAGATTGTTACTAATTTAATACTTCCCACGACTTCCATAATCTCGTCTCGCATACGTATGGCCTCACGCCGCGCCGCCGCGGCAAATTGCTTCTCTCCGCATTTTTCCTTCTGATAAGCGCACATAATGCCTCTGGAGCTGTTTACGATACCGCCTAAGCCATTGCCGTCAAACGCGGAGGAAATATCCCTTGCGGACGCACCCTGTGCGCCATAGCCGGGAATAAGGAAAAACGTATGAGGCAGCCTTTTTCTCAATGTGTCAAGCTGTTGCGGATATGTAGCGCCGGCGACGACCCCTACCCCGCTGTAACCGTATTTTCCCATAATATCCTTTCCCCATTCCTCGCACATATCTCCCATAACCTCATAAACCGTACGCTCTCCGATTTTTAAATCCTGAAGCTCGCCTGAGGAAGGATTTGAGGTCTTTGCAAGCACAAACATTCCCTTGTCATATTCATTACAAACCTTAACAACGGGCTTTATGCAGTCGCTTCCAAGATACCCGTTTACAGTAAGGGCGTCTCCGATAAAGGGCTCTGCGCTCTCGTTACCTATCCTGATTTTTCCCAAGTGTGCAGCCGCATAGGCTTCCATTGTACTTCCTATATCGTTTCTCTTTCCGTCTGTGATAACAAAAAGCCCTTTACTTCTCGCATACTCTTGTGTTTTGTACAATGTTTTCATACCGGCATAACCGTACATTTCATAATAAGCCGCCTGAGGCTTAACGGCGGGAACGATATCCCAAAGAGCGTCTATAAGCCCCTTGTTGAACCACCATAAAGCCTTAGCGGCTCCTTTTAATGTTTCTCCGTACTTGGAAAACGCCTTTTCCTTCAGGTATTCCGGAACGTAATCAAGCTTTGGATCAAGTCCTGCCACAGTTGGATTCTGCTTTTCCGCAATCTTTTCAATGAGTCTGTCAAACGACATTTTGTCTTCCTTCCTTTCCATTGTACAAACTTAAACCCGAAGCAGACATGCTGCCTACTTATCTCTGTATACCACCCTTCCGTCAAGAATGGTATATTTAACCCTGCCGCTGAAATTCATATTCTTAAAGCAGGTATTTTTTGATTTTGAATGAAGTCTGCCCGGTTCTACCGTCCATTGCTCATTCTCGTTAAATACCGTAATATCCGCCGCAGAACCGACAGAAAGGTCTCCGCCCTCTATTCCCAAGATCCTGCGTGGATTGACGCACATAAGCTCGACTAACCTGACCCGTGTTATTTTTCCCGTGTTTAAAAGCATTGTGACGGTTGCTGCCAAAGAAGTTTCGAGACCTACGACCCCGTTAGGAGCTTTTAAAAAGTCCGATTTTTCTTCAGCGGTATGGGGAGCATGATCAGTTACTATGCAGTCTATTGTCCCGTCACAGACTGCTGCGGTAATCGCATCAACATCTGCCTGTTCCCTAAGAGGCGGATTCATTCTGTAATCTGCGTCCTTTAAAAACAGCTTGTCCTCAGTTAAGGTAAAATAATGGGGCGCTGTTTCGCAGGTGACCTTTACACCGAATTTTTTTGCAAGACGGATTGTCTCCACCGCTTCTTTTGTTGAAACGTGAGCAATGTGTATGGGAAGATTCTGTTCCTGAGCCAAAAGGATTTCTCTTGCCGTAATATAATTCTCACTTGAACGCGCCATTCCCTTTACACCCATAATTTCGCTGACGGCTCCCTTATTTATTATGCCCCCGTCAATTATATCCAGATCCTCACAATGGCTTATTATTGTCAATCGTTCAAGAGCGGCTTTTTTAATAGCCTGCTTCATCATTAAAGCGTTTTTTACCGGTCTGCCGTCGTCGCTGACACCAACGCAGCCCGCTTCCCTCAGCTCTGCGAAATCCGTAGGTTCTTCACCTGACAATCCCTTTGTGATCGAACCTATTGGATAAACCTTTGTTTTTGCATTTAGTGATTTTTCCTTAATATATCGTACCGTTTCGGCGCAGTCCACGGCCGGCAACGTATTGGGCATGCAAGCTACCGCCGTAACTCCTCCTGCGGCGGCGGCCTCCGAAGCCGTCAGTATATCCTCCTTATGAGTCTGCCCGGGATCACGCATGTGTATATGCATATCGCAGATTCCCGGAATAACGGTAAGACCGCCGCAATCGATTTCAACAGTATCCTCATCATAAGAAAGATTTTTTCCTATCTCTGCAATCCTGCCGTTCTTTATCCTTATATCAAGAGTTTCGTCAATTCCGTTTTTACTGTCGACAACGTGTCCGTTTATAAGACAAAGCTCCATTTTCTTTTCCTTTCAACAATTCCGAACATATTTCTTTTAATTATACTACATTTGACCGATTTTAGCAATACTTTTTTTCACTTTGAAAAAATTAATTTTTATGTGATCGCTTTCATATATCCGGTGTCGTTTCCATAGCATCCCTTTTATTTTCAGACCATGAATACCTATTAAAGCGCATCTGAAAACAAAGCAATTATATATAATTACGCTAAAAGCATGGAGATTTTAAAGAAAAAGAGGAGAAACAAAAGGATATTTAGTTGTTATCCTTTGGTACTGCCCCATCTATAAAATTATCTTTTCAGATTGAAAGCATTCCATGAAAATATTTTTTATCCCTTAAGCCCCCGGGATTGCCTGTCCATATCCTCCACCACAACATCATAGATCTCACCCAATGTAGCGCAATATTCAAGTACCTTCCAAGGCTCGTTTGTATGAAAATGGATTTTAATGACCTCATCATCTCCTACCGCCAAAAGGCTGTCGCCTTCAAGGTTTTGTCTGAAATAACCGTTTATTTCATCTTCGTCAAGTCCTGTACCCTCAATTAAAAGCTGTGTGTCATACTTAAATTCCAGCATATGTTTTTCCTCCTTATATCAATCCCATTTTAAGCTGACGCAATACTCACAGTTTAAAATTGGATCGCACCCGAAATAATAATCCGACAGTTTTAAAAGGGATTAGTATCAAACTGTTTTTAGTAATGCCCTTTTGATTTTTCGTTTATTACAAAGATGGGAATTTGTAAAGTAAAAGCATATTACAATGTCTTTGCAAAGCATATTATCCTGTTTACCTCTTTAAATCCCATTTCGCAATGAAAATTATAACCGTCAGTATTTACAAGCTCACAATCACTTGCAAACTCTGTACACCCCTGCTCCTTAGCCCATTTCTCACAGGAAAAAAGCAGTGCTTTTGCATATCCCTTGCGGCGGTATTTTTCTTCGACAAATATGCCTTCCAAATAACCTACAGGTGTACTGACAGTGCCTTCTACATAATCGTGTCTTAATTGGCATTGAGCAAAGCCGATGCATACGTTATCTTCACATGCCAAAAAAATTGCCGCATTTTTATTTTTAATACTTTTTTCAAATTCATCAGATAGTTCATTGGCAGAACTATCATTATATAAGCTCAACGCATATTTTGTTAATACGGGTATATCACTTATAGTTGCTTGTTTTATCATTTTATCCTCAACACGCTCCTTTAATCTGTACAATATACTGCTCCCCCAACCGACTCCCCGCTTTCTCTGTTTGCCCGGCTGCCGAAACACTTCGTCATAAAACCTTAAAATATGCGCATATTCCTGCGGTCTTCTTCCCCGTCTTTCAACAGCGTTCAGTGCATAAAATAAGGGAAGTTAGCCGGGGAGCAATAAAAAGTTTTTCATAAAAAAGCCACCCGAAAAACGGGTGGCAAAAAACTATTTACCCAAGGCATTTTTAGTAACCTTAACAATATTATCAGCACAAAGACCGAATTCCTTAAGCAAAGCCACAGCAGGACCGCTGTGTCCGAATCTGTCCTGAACGCCGATCTTGATAACGGGAACGGGAACGGTTTCCGTAACAACATCTGCAACGGCGCTGCCAAGACCCCCGATAACGGAATGTTCCTCAACGGTAATAATTTTTCCTGTCTCCTTGGCCGCCTTAACGATAATATCTCTGTCAATGGGCTTTATAGTATGAATATTTATAACTCGAGCCGAAATTCCCTGCTCAGCCAAAGCCTTTGAAGCCTCCAAAGCCTCATTTACCATAAGTCCTGTGGCAATAATGGAAACGTCCTTGCCGTCTCTTAATTCAATACCCTTGCCAACCTCGAATTTATAAGAAGCGGGATCATTGAACACGGGAACAGCCAAACGTCCGAATCTCATATAAGTAGGACCTACATAATCAGCCATCGCCAGAACTGCCGCCTTAGCCTCAACATCGTCTGCCGGATTGATAACGGTCATTCCGGGAATTGCTCTCATAAGTGCAATATCCTCGTTGCACTGATGGGAAGCGCCATCCTCACCCACGGAAATTCCCGCATGAGTAGCTCCTATCTTCACGTTAAGGTGAGGATATCCGATGCTGTTTCTGACAATTTCAAAAGCACGTCCTGCCGCAAACATGGCAAAGCTGCTTGCAAATACCAATTTTCCCGTAGTGGCAATGCCCGCTGCAACGCCCATCATATCCGCTTCGGCAATTCCGCAGTCAAAAAAACGGTCCGGATAAGCTTTTTTATATATACCGGTTTTGGTGGCCGCTGCCAGATCCGCATCAAGCACGATAAGATCCGGTCTTTTTTCGGCAAGCATTACAAGAGCTTCGCCGTAGCTTTCACGAGTTGCTTTTTTCTCCATTTAACATATCCCCCTTAAATCACTTGGTAAGCTCGTCAAGCCTCGTCTGAAGCTCGGACATCGCGATTTTATATTGCTCCTCGTTAGGCGCAGCCCCGTGCCATGACACCTGATTTTCCATATAGCTTACGCCCTTGCCCTTAGTGGTTTTCTGAATTATAGCAACAGGTTGGTTTGCAACGGTTTCCGCCTCATTGAAAGCCTTTTCTATAGCGTCGAAATCATGACCGTCAATAACGATTACATGCCATCCGAAAGCTCTGAATTTTTCATCTATGGGATAAGGATTCATTACCTCGCTTATTTTACCGTCGATTTGTAAACCGTTATTATCAATGACCGCCACAAGATTGTCCAGCTGATAATGAGCGGCAAACATAGCCGCCTCCCAAACCTGACCTTCTTCTATTTCTCCGTCTCCGAGTATTGCATATACTCTGTAAGGCTCATTGTCGAGCTTTCCGGAAAGCGCCATACCGCAGGCTGCGGAAATTCCCTGTCCCAAAGAGCCGGTGCTCATATCAACTCCCGGAACTTTGCCGATAACGGGATGACCCTGCAAATAACTGTCGATATGTCTTAAGGTTTTAAGGTCTTCCACCGGAAAATATCCTCTGTTAGCCAGCACCGAATAAAGTGCGGGCGCAGTATGGCCTTTAGAAAGAACCAGCCTGTCGCGGTCCTTCATATCAGGATTTTTGGGGTCGATGTTCATCCTGTTAAAGTAAAGATAAGTCAGTGTATCGCAAACCGAAAGAGACCCGCCCGGATGTCCGCACTTAGCTCCGTAAACCCCTTCGATTATACCGATTCTTACCTTTGCAGCATTTACTTCAAGTTGCCTCTTGTGTACCTGATCCATAAAAACTTTCCTTTCTGTCAGTAAATATTCAACGAGGGGCAGCCCCCCGAGTTCATGAGAAACTCCGGGGTGCAAGCCCCTCGGTCTTTTGGCGAAAGATACGATCCCCAACCGAAAGACCGATAAGAGACCCGCCGCCTGAGAGGCGGGAGACTTAGGATTTTCGATTAAATCAAAAATCTATTTAAAATCATTTTAAAAAACTTGAACTCATCTTAACGTCAGAGCAAAGAAGTCCTTAAAATAAAATTGCGTCCTTCCCTGACTTTGACACGTATAACCCGCCTGCTCCTTTCTGTCCGAATTGTTGTATTCCACGATCACCGTCTGTTTTTCTATGGTTTCAGAAGCATTGTCAGGTCTTTCCGTTTGTATTATATACGACGGCATGGTATAGTCTTTTCCCGTTTCATATATCTTTTGCAAAGAGATTGTATTTAAACGTGAACCGTTTAACATTACGTTTATATCACAAAGCTCCAGCTCGGGCGATATATCATATACTTTTCTCTTTATACCGTTTATTTCCGTTTCGTATTCCGACTTTTTAACCGAAGGCAGTATCATGGGTCTGAACCAGAAAAACATGGTTTTTCCTCCGCCGTTGTTACACCAGGCCGAAAGCGAATAAACCTCTCCGTTGCCTATTTTGAAATCATGTTCCTCATCCCTGTCCACTATCATGTGCCAGCTCCAGCTTTCCAGAACGGTTTTTCCGTAACTCCCGTCACAAACATAAAACATATTATAACAGCCTTTGGGTACGATTACGGAATATTCTCCGTTTTTATCGCTCCACACCGCCATGCAGGCATATTCGCTGTCGAATGAAATTCTGCTGAATATCACAACCGCCGGATAAGGATTCCCCTCAAAATCCGTTATTTTACCGTGAATATCGGCATATTCGCATTTTACTGTCTTTTTATATCTTTTTTCACCAATTGTGATTTCAACAGTTATTTCATCGGGCAATCCGGTTACGTCCCCGATAATGCTCTTGAATAAAAATGCACGGTTATCACACATTATTTCAAAAAAATCCGTTATTTCTTTTTTTTGATCGATTTTAAATTCTCCGCAATAAATTTTACAATTGTCTTTTTTTGCCGAAACGGATATATTAAAAGGAAATGTTATTTCAGACATTTCGGCATAAATGCCCAAATGTGTTTTAGGCGTACAAAATTCGGGTTGAAGTATTTCGCTGTCCTTCTGCTTGTTTTCAAACCACCAAGCATCAATTTCCATTAACTGTATTCCTCCTGACAAAACATGGTTCTGAATCATAGTATAACACAATCGCCGGGAAAATGCAATCATCTGCTGCCCATATGTCATCGCTCCAGCAACCGGCGCTTTTCACATTATAACTTCGCTGTCAAAAAATCTTTCCTGAAATTCAACGGCTTTTTCTACGTCTTCTTTGGTATAATCGGCTCCTTCTCTGGCTACCACCCATTTATCCTCCACATCATTAAATCTGTGAACAACGGCGATAACCCTGCCACTAAATCTGTCAACAGGCTTATCCTCGCCTAAGTAATAAACATCCTGCTCCTCTCCGTCTCCCGCAATAATACCTTCAACATATCCGTAATTCACAGAATAATAAAGGCAACAGTTTTTAGGGTGGAAGGAACCGATCGGCCTGTCTATGATTCCCGATACGGTTGTACCTATAACTGAAGAAAAATCAGGCCGTTTTTCTTCCTTGCTTCTGATACGCGCCCATACATGATAATGCGAGTTGTTTTGTAAGATCCCTTTTACAAGACAGTTATCTATATGTCTGACGCTTAGCAGTTCAAAATCAGGTTCAAATATTCTTTTTATATCTTCAAGATTCACAAAAAAATGAGGTATACCGTTTTCCGGCCCCTCCTCCATTTTAAGCACCGTATTTTCATCGATCTTTGGATAACCCGCTTCCTTAAAGGATCGGGTTTCCTTTGAACAAAGAGTAAGATAGATCTCGCCTTCCGGTTTTAATATATTCTTAAGCTTGGACAGTATTTTTTGAAATCCCTCGGTATCTGTATGTGAAATGGCAAGATACGAAAATATGCAGTCAAATGAATTTTCGCGAAACGGAAGCTCCGCCATATCGCAAACCTTAGAATTTATAATAAGGTTTTCTCTTTTTTCGGTCTCTCTCAAGCTTTTTACAGCATAATCTGAAATATCGCATGCCGTAACCTTAAATCCGTACTTAGCAAACAAAATCGAATGTCTGCCAAGCCCGCAGCCCAAATCGAGAACAGATCTTTTTCCCTGTCTTTTCCATTTCTCACAAAAAAAATAGCTTTCCTCTGCGGGATCAAGCCATATATCACTCTCAGCCTTTTCCCAGTCCCAACCCTTCGATTCTACCAATTTAAACACCTCCAAGCTCAAAATAATCAATATTTATATGTTTGACCGTAAAACGGGCTTATAGAAGATTTTGGAGAAGTTATATTGATTTTTTAAGCATTTTTATTAAAGCGAAACTAAAACAAGCTGCCGTAATTAAGAAACGATTCCGAGATTCATTGGGGGATTTTGATACACCGCCAAACCGAAAGACGAAACCCGCCGCCTAATGAGACTATGCCTTTGCTTGCAGCAAAAAGCGGGGGACATCCTGCCGCGATCATAACCGGATTATACTTAAATTCAAAAAACAAAACTACTTATGACAAACAAACATACCGTATTCCTTAGGAACATTCAAAACCCCGTCTATCGTATTTTTTTCCAACACCGCTCTTACGTCCTCCCTTGAAAGCTCAGCAACGGCGGACATATTCTTCAGCGAATAAATATAATCAAGCATATCATCAATATCCGTAACCGCCAAGGAATCCTCGTAATCATATCTTTGTACGCCTGAAAAGTGTTTTTTAAGAATTTCTTCGCCGTTTTGAAGCGTAAAGCTTTTATTTGTGGTGTCTTCAGCCTTATATTCACTAAACAAATCCGCAATATAAGAAACGATCCCGTTTTCTCCGTATGTGGCGCAGTAAAAATACCCCTCGTCCGACATTACGCGCTTTACCTCGGACAATCCCTTATCCGGATCGGGAATATGATACAGCATCATGTTTGCGATCACCCTATCAAAAAATCCGCTTTCGTAATTAATAGCCTCAATATCCGTGATCCCGTATGAAATATTGGAATGCTCACCCAAAGTTTTTTTAGCTGATACAATCATTTCCCCGGAAATATCCGTCAGATATAATTGTATTCCTTCACGGAGCAAATGCAGTTTTTCTTTCCACATATCCCCCGTACCGCAGCCAAGCTCCAGTATCTTAGTATCATAATGAAAATCATAATGTGAGTATATCCAGTTGCCAAAGCCTGTTTTATTTGTTGAATACTTTTTATGTATTGAAATTCTTGTATTCAGATTGTTGTCGGATTTATACTGCTCACGTACAACATTATGATCATTCAGTATCTGCATATCCTCCTTTATAAAGCGGTTTTGTAGGAGTATTACTACCTGTTTCGTATTATTTCATACATATTCACGCAGATGGCATTTAAGCCGGATAGATCCGTTTCGTTAATATTTATTTCCATTTTTATAAAGCATTGTGCAGTTTTTTCCTTCAAACGCACATTAAGCGTGGCACGACCGTCTTAAACGGTATTCATGCAAATACGACGGGAGCAAATTTTCGCTACGGATTTTTTCCCTCGACAGCACCGTTTATGCAGTATCTCTCCCGTTTCATTACATATATCTTGATCAAAACATTCATTACATGTATCTTGATCAAAACATTGATTTCATAAAGCGATCCGCTGATCACAGCTTTTCGATATATTCGATCACCTCGGAAATAGCGCCGCTGTTATTATCACAGACGATTATATCCGCCGCTTCTTTTGCTTCCCGTCGTGCCGAAGCCACGGCCGCTCCGAGCTTAGCGTCTCGGATAAGCTCAATGTCATTGTTATAATCACCAACGCCTACGGTAAAAGCGTCAGCTCTGTTCATGATTTTTATGAGCTGCTTGAATCCGCTGCCCTTATTAACACCCATAGGAAGCATCTCAAAGTAATGCACCTCGCTTCGTACCCAATGAGCATTGGACAAATAATCGGGTCTGCCGTAAACGAAATCGATAATATTTTGGATTTTTTCGGGAGGGTAGGCGATCAATACTTTGAGCCAGCTTTCCTCATTAATATCATCAACGCCGCAAATAATAGGCTGAACATTTTCAAGCGCAAGATGTGCCCTTTCAATATCGTTCATTGAAGGAACATACACTTTATCACGGCAAAGAACTTCTATGGCAATATCGGGAAACTCTTTTATAAGCTCCTTGACAATACGGTCCGCGCACTTAGGCAGACTGCTGTGCCACAAAAACCTGTCACCTTTAAAATCATAGACTGCCGAACCATTAAAAATGACTGCGGGAATATCCAGATTTATCCTTTCGGCAATCGGCTTCGCCATAGAATAACCTCTCCCGGTAGCGAGAGTAAAAATTCCCCCTCCGCTGCGAAAATGCTCTATCGCCTTCATATCCGTTTCAAGAATGATCTTGTCATCAGTTAAAAGCGTACCGTCGATATCCGTCATTATAATAACATTGTCAAATTTCATAGTGCCTCACAATATGTTCATACTTACATTTTTAATGAACGCGTTTACCCTTGCGGCTTCAAATCTGCTTTATTACGGGTTATTCTTTTCCAAAGCTTTGATCCGAAGGTTCCGATTCAATTATATAAATGAACATTTCTTTCTGTAAAAGACGTAACATTCGGATAGTCACTGAGCAAACTGAGGTCCGCCTGCTTTTTGTCGGCATAAACGTGCAGGTATGTGATTTTATCGGGAGTAAGTCCGCAAAGATCGGCTGAAGAAGCATCGCTTTTTCCGATTTTTATCGTACCGGACCGCTCCGTCATTGTGACCCTCCCTTATTCTATGCTTTTTAAGAATTTTGTGAAGTATTCGGGAAGCTCACTGTCAAACTCCATATATTTACCGGTTCCCGGATGAACAAAGCCGATTTTTTTCGCATGCAGACACTGCCCGCACAGCCATTTGGGTTTACCGCTGCCGTATACCTCGTCGCCCGCCACCGGATGTCCGATATAGCTCATATGCACGCGTATCTGATGGGTTCTCCCTGTTTCAAGTCTCACGTTCAGATATGTGTAGCCCGAGTAGTTTCTTATCACGGAATAATGCGTTATTGCCTCCCGCGAATTTTCGGTTGTAACACACATTTTCTTGCGGTCAGTCTTATGTCTGCCTATCGGAGCATTAACCGTACCGTCCTCTTTGACCGAGCCTGTAACGACCGTTTGATACTCTCGTGTAAACATATGTCCCTTTATCTGCCTTGAAAGACCCAGATGAGCCGTATCACTCTTAGCTACCATAAGAAGCCCGCTGGTATCCTTATCGATTCTATGCACGATCCCCGGTCTGACAACTCCGTTGATTCCGGACAAACTGCCTCTGCAATAGTACATCAATGCATTTACAAGAGTTCCGGAATAATGTCCCGGAGCCGGGTGAACTACCATACCCTTAGGCTTATTTACTACCAGCAGATCCTTATCCTCAAAAACTATATCCAAAGGAATTTTTTCAGCAAGAATTTCCGGTTCTTTATTGTCAGGTAAGCTGATTTCTATAAGATCTCCCTCTTTAAGCCTGTAGCTTTTACCGCAAGCCGATCCGTTAACCGTGCAGTTGCCGCTTTCCATAAGATTTGCCGCAAGTGATCTTGAAATATCCGAATTATCGGATATAAATTTATCGGCTCTTAAACCGGTTTCATCAGACGAAGCCTTTAAAACAATTTTATTCATCAGTTGCGGGAGTACCCTTTCCGTTATTCTCCTCCGTTTTGTTTTCCTTGTCCTTTTTTGCCTTGGAATTTTTGATCTCGTCCGCAATATAAAAAACGATAAGTAAAGCCGTTCCTACGACCGCACATATATCCGCAAAATTGAATACGGCGAAATTTATTATTCTCACATCTATAAAATCCACCACATAGTTGTTGACTACTCTGTCTATAAGATTTCCCACCCCGCCCGCAACAATTAAAGCAAAGGACCAAATAATGGCATTATTCTTTATCCGTTTTGAAAGCATTAATATAATAACCCCCAAAAGAACTATGGAGGTCAATATAATTAAAAATAATTGTTTGTCGCGCAGTATGCTGAAAGCTGCGCCTGTATTTTCCTGATATGTTAAATTAAGCCATTCCTTATCTCCGAAACTGATAAGATTAATTGATCTCTGAGGTTTGATATAATTTACCGCCAACCACTTTGTAAACTGATCTATTCCTACAAGTACAGCGGCAACCGCTAAAGATATATAAGCCATCGTCTTTCCTTTTCTATCACAAAGGCTGTATGACCTTAAAAAGCATCCGATATTCCTTTAAAAATAATACAACCTATTCTTTCTGTTAATATTGATCCTTTGTGTGTTATACTTATCATTTATATGGTATTTTTGTTTTTTTGCCCTATAAAAACAAGCAGCTTATATAGCGACAAATCACCTTTTACATCTACCTCCCGATCATCGGGAATAATCAAATGCTCCGGACTTCTAAAATAAAACCTATCGTGTTTGAATTAAAAAACAACCGCAAGCGGTGAATTTTTTATGCTACACCAATAAAAAAGCGTAACGAAATCAGATTTTTCAATATAAACAATTGACATTAAATCAAAAAGAAGATCCTTAAGGAAGGATCAAGATCATCCTCCCTACAAAGTGAGCATTCAAATCGTGTGATACAATGCGGAGAAGGAAACGGCATATATCCGTTCCCCGTTAATTGTACTTTTGATCTTTAAAAAAATGAACCGCATTATCCGTCTCAAATATGTTATATGAAAGAAAAGTAAAAAAGGATTTACGTATCAGGATCCCTTAAACAATCTCCAATACATTACATATTCGTTTTCACCTGAAAAAAACACATATACGTAAGCTGAAATTTAAAGCTTATCCGTATCTGCTATAAATCTTTACATATCGCCGTAGCGGTTCAGCAAATAAATCCTTCCGCATACGTTTTCTTAAAACCGATGTTATTCCTTGCTCTTATTATTGCTTCCGAACTGAAGCTTTTCAAATTTGGATTTATGCTTTGCCTTATCAAAAAGAGGATTATTTTCATCAAACTCCTCAACCTCTTCTGCGACCGCCTCTTCTTCGAACACAGGTTTTGAAGCAATTTCAGAGGTTTTATCCAGAACTGTCTCAACGGGCTTTTTAGCTTTTGGCTGTTCCTTTTTAACCTCGGGTTTTGCGGCGGGAGCAACAGGTGCCGGGGCCGCTGCCGGAGCTTTGGCAGGAGCCGCTGCCGGCTTAGCTGCTGCCGCAGTAACGGCGGAGTCCGTTTTTTTCTCCTCTTCGATCTTAAGCTTGTCCTTCATATTAAGCACAAACTGATTTTGACATTTTTCGGGAATTGACTTGATGAGCTCCACATGCTCCTGATAGTTTTTGAGAAGTCTCTCGATAAAAGCATTGCTTTCATCTCTGGTCTTGGCTATGATGGATTCCTGTTTTTCTCTCTCCGCCTCAAGATTTGCCTTTATTTCCGCAGATTTACGCTCACATTCCGCAACGATCCTTGTTTTCTCAGCATTAGCGTCATCAACAAGCTTCTTTGCATATGCGTCCTTTTCGCTGACCCTGTCCTCTGCGTCCTTGATCATCTTTTCGGACTTTTCCTTGGCGTCGCTGATCATTTTTTCGGATTTTTCTTTTGCTGCGGCCTGCACCATTCTGCTCTGCTTTTGAGCGTCTAATAAAGCTTCCTTTATTGCATCCTCATCATTACGGTATTCGCGTATCTTATCGGCCAATACCTCCATTTTCTTTTCAAGCTCTTCGTTCTGCTTTTTTAAATTAAGAAATTCGGTAGACATCTCCTGAAGATAATCGTCTACCTCCTCCATCTTATATCCGTTAAGCCCTTTGTTGAATTTTTTGTCAATTATGTCCCTTGCTTCCATTAAAAGCCTCCGTTAATTATATTTTTTTATAGTGATGTGGTTTTTTCCTTTTCTTGTCACTCCGCCTAAATCCGAAAAAACAAATTTGCCGTATCCTTTAACGGAAAATATGTCGCCCGGTTCAACCGTTACGGAAGACGACAGAATCCGTATGCCATTTAAAATCACTCTGCCTGACTTTATAAAAGCAGCTGATTTGTCACGACTGACTCCGCAAATTCCGGAAACCAACACATCTATTCTTAACGACGATACCGTCAAAAAAATATCTTCAAATTTCTGACTCGGCAGCTCAATTCCGATCCCCGTCTCTGTCCTGACGCCTACTCTGCCGATTTTACACGTCTCCTTTATTAGCGGTAAAATAGTCCTTGAAACGAAAACCACCGCTCCGCCATCTGCAACCGAAATATCACCTATTTGATTTCTTTTGATGCCTAAAGACATCATTGATCCGAGAAAATCACGATGCGTAAGCATATCGCTGTTTCTGAAAAAAAACGTAACAGCATCCAAAGGATATTTTTCATTCTCAGCTTTAGGGGCTGAAAACATTTTTCTTACCGCTTCCTTATGACCTCCCCAGAAACCGCATTGAACTCCGGCAGCATCCGCCTGAGCTCTTGCTAAAACCTGTTCCCTGTCTGTAAGAAAAGAGCTGAACCTGAAAAAATTATTTTTTTCCGCATTTTGAAGCAGATCCATGATATGTCTGCAAAAATCTCTTTCCTCCGGATTTACGGGCTGAATAAATTTCATTACATAAAATCGGCGGCGTTATTACCCAGCTCCTCTATCATATCGCCGGATATATCCACATTATAAGGAACAAGAATATACGATGTATTTGCGATCCTTTTCAAATCACCGTCCGAAGCGTATGCAACACCGCCAAGAAAATCGATAAGACGATTTGCCACGTCCTTATTTGTATTATCAAGATTAAGAACGACCGCTCTCTTGTTTTTAAAATGATCCGCAATATCAGCAGCGTCTGTAAACTTCTCCGCCTTAACAACGATAACCTGCAATCTGGTTGTAGCCGGAATATTCAATACCTTGCCGGACTTAGGCGCGGCGGATATATTATTGGAATGTCTGATGCCGAAGTTTTCTTCAAAATCGGAAACGTCCCCGTCATCTTCGTTTTCGTATTCCTGATCTTCCTCTTCTTCCTCAACACCTGTTATTTTTCTGATTGTGTCCATGATTCCCATGACTTTTTTCATCCTTTCGTTCAAATGAGAGACGCTGCTCCCGAATTTATAAAAGATTATGAGCATCATTATCAACTGTGTATTTAATGATGAGCACAACCCCGAATTTTACCTGAAAATTTAGTGCTCTGCCTATGAAAAAAACTATTCGATTGATATTATTCTAAAGCAATATCAAGGCACTGATTTTTTATTTTCTGCGTCCGAAAAGTGCGCTTCCTATACGAACGATATTCGAACCGTAACGCAATGCCTGCTGATAATCGTTCGACATACCCATTGAAAGAGTATCTATGTTTTTTCCGCTCTTCGAACGGCAGTCGTTGTATATACGTTCCATCTGCTCAAAATATTTATTGTTGCTTCCGTTGATATCGATAGGCGGAATTGCCATAAATCCCCGCAGCCTTATATTGGACAGCTCCTTGCAATAACACGAAAACTCGTCGATCTGATCCGGCGCTACTCCGCCCTTGCTTTTCTCTCCGCCGACATTGACTTCTATAAGAATATCCGTTATTTTTCCGCAGAGCGCCGCTCTTTTATTTATTTCATCGGCAAGCTTAACGCTGTCCACCGAATGTATCATACTGACCTTATCTATAATATATTTGACCTTATTGCTTTGAAGTCCGCCTATAAAATGGATCTGGGACTTGCTGTCATAAAACTCATATTTACCGAGAAATTCCTGAACTCTGTTTTCACCAAGAAGATCGATTCCCAAGGAAACCGCATAATTTACGTTTTCAAAAGGCACGGTTTTTGTTACGGCCATAAGTCTGACACGGTCCTTGCGCCCGGCTTTATCCATAGCCCCGTCTATATTCTCGGATATGCGCTTATAGTTTTCCCTTATCCTGAAAAAAATATCATCGCTATTGGAGAATGATTTTTCCGTCACGTAAATCAGTCCCTTCGGTAATAACTGAGTCGTATAAGGACAGATAGCCGTCCTTGCCCGTCGTATCCTTGACCAATGTATAATCGTTCTCCGTGCGGACAACGTCTATATATCTGAAAAACACGTTTACGCCAAGCTTTATAAATACTCCCATCCTCCCCTGATCGTCAAAATGTATTGCCGAAGAAGGGATTCGAATCCCGCTGTATTCGTCAAAAAGGATTCTTATCTGGGCGGTACGGTTTATGATAAGCTCCTGCTTAAACACATCAAAGCCTATAACAAGAAGCTTATTTTCCGGATCAAGATCTTTGATCTCCTCCGCCTTACCTTTTATGACGGAAGTATTGTTTCCGATGCGTACATCAAGCTCGGCGCCCTTGTATATATTCATAGATCTGTTTGCGGGAATAACGCATACCATTTTCCACTTATAATCCGAAATGATTTTTCCTATTGAAGAAGCATCATGATCGATGACCGGATTCTTGATTATTTCCTCAATTTTAGTTTTTGTCAGCTTATCTATCACATCGTAGGTCAGAACCGATTCATATCCGTCTACCGAACTTACAAAATAACCTGTTTCCTGTAATATAAGATCATAAGGAGACGAAGAGATCTGCGCCGAAAGAGATGCGATTTGACCTTCAAGCTCTTTGATCTTCGAAGTATAATTATCCGCCGCACCGCTGACTATCTTTTTTTTGCTTTGCAAATTAAGATACTCGTTTTTCATTTCGGCTGCTGATGTATAATTTTCTTCGATTATATTCTGCAATATTTTCGAATGATTTTCATAGATCTGATTGGAAAAAGCCTCAAGCTGAGAGTTATCGCTTCCCACAAGTTTTTCGGCGTCCTTCAGAACTGCGATTTGCTGATTGAGCTCGTCGATTCTGAGCTGTAATTCGAGATCGTTTCGCGAAGAATAAATTTTAGCGGCCGCAGAATTCTTTGCCAGTTTTTCTCCGTCTGAGCATACGTAATTGATTATTCCGTTGCCGTTATACTGCACTTCCTTTTCATTCCGGATAAATACGCCCGTAGCTTGTACATAATCTTCAAACATATACAATTCCGCGGGTTCGGTGGTTACAGGATTATAATAATGGATTACAAGCTGACTTATGATCGTAACCAGCAAAAACAGAGCGACCAGGAACCAGACAATACGCGTCGTAACGGCAGTCTGCCTTTTTTCAGCCATTTTCTTGTTCTGATGCCTCGTCCTTTTCAAAAGCATCAAGCAGAGAAATGCTCTTAAAAGGAGTAATAGTGCTTATTGCATGCTTATAAATAAGATTCTGCTTGCCGTCCGTATCCAAAATTACAGTATAATTATCAAAGCCTCTTACAATGCCTTTAAACTGAAAACCGTTGGTAATAAAAATAGTTACCGGAATTTTCTCTTTTCTCGCCTGATTTAAAAAAACATCCTGCAAATTGATATCCTTAGCCATCTTTTTTCCTTTCTGTTTGACAAAACTCATATCCGGTAATATTCCGGCACAAGTTTTTATATACAAGCTATAATATTACGATTCATATCTTCATATAACATGCAGTGAAATAAAAGATCTTTTTATAAAAAGACAAAATCTTCTGAAATATAAAAAAATTGTTTATCAGACAATTTGAGGTTATTATACCATCAAAAGAGCGCAGCAAAGCGGAGCGATTCCTCTAAATCGGTAAAATGTTCTCAAACATTTCGATATCTCTTCCTCTTTAGACGGTTTGAGGTTATTATACCATCAAAAGAGCGCAGCGAAGCGGAGCGATTCCTCCAAATCGGTAAAATGTTCTCAAACATTTCGATATCTCTTCCTCTTTAGACGGTTTGAGGTTATTATACCATCAAAAGAGCGCAGCGAAGCGGAGCGATTCCTCTAAATCGGTAAAATGTTCTCAAACATTTCAATATCTCTTCCTCTTTAGACGGTTTGAGGTTATTATACCATCAAAAGAGCGCAGCGAAGCGGAGCGATTCCTCTAAATCGGTAAAATGTTCTCAAACATTTCAATATCTCTTCCTCTTTAGACGGTTTGAGGTTATTATACCATCAAAAGAGCGCAGCGAAGCGGAGCGATTCCTCTGAATCGGTAAAATGTTCTCAAACATTTCAATATCTCTTCCTCTTTAGACGGTTTGAGGTTATTATACCATCAAAAGAGCGCAGCGAAGCGGAGCGATTCCTCTAAATCGGTAAAATGTTCTCAAACATTTCGATATCTCTTCCTCTTTAGACGGTTTGAGGTTATTATACCATCAAAAGAGCGCAGC
>CAJTTE010000001.1:236266-301960 GCA_910579265.1 uncultured Ruminiclostridium sp.
TGTTCTCAAACATTTCAATATCTCTTCCTCTTTAGACGGTTTGAGGTTATTATACCACAGTTTCAATCAAAGTGCAATACCCAAAATCAATAAATCCTTAAATTTTCATTAAATAAGCTTACGGAAATATAACTGTGTAAAACATGAAAATCAAAGCCTTCCGAATTCCGAATCCGTCTGCTGTTTTGACAGTTCTTCCGAAATTTCCGAAACAACATCATCTCCTATTCCGTTTCCGGCCGGTATTCTGTTGAGCCGGCTTTCCCTGCCGAACCATGTCAGCTGTCTTTTAGCATAGTTGCGCGTAGCCTGTTTAAGCTTGTCTACACATTCCTCAAGACTTTTTTTACCGTCGAAAAAAGGTTTAAGCTCCTTATATCCTATTGCCTGAGCCGAAGTTACATAATCATCATGGGTAAAAAACTCCTCCGCCTCCTTCAATAATCCTGCTTCCAGCATTTTGTCGACCCTGTTGTCAATACGTTCGTAAAGTATCTCTCGCGGATAATCCGGCATCATGAAAAAAGGTCTGTAGGGACTGCCCTCGCTGCGGCTTTTTTCCTGCGCCTCACTTATCGTGATTCCGCTGATGTGATAAACCTCCAAAGCACGTATGATTCTGTTAAGATTATTGGGATGGAGTTTAAAAGCGGTTTTCGGGTCGACCTCTCTCAGCTTTTCCCATAAAGCCGTATTTCCTTTTTTTTCGGCAAAATGCTTCATTTCTTCACGAAAATTTAAATCACTGCCGGTATCGTCAAATTTAAGATTATTAACAAGGGACGAAATATAAAGCCCCGTGCCTCCTACGATAACGGGAAGCTTCCCTCTTTCGCGGATCATGCTTATGCAGCGGCTGGCGTCCTTTACATAATCTGCCACGGAATAAGTCCTGTTAGGCGGCAGAAAATTGATCATGTGGTGAGGAATTCCGCCCATCTCTTCTTCTGTAGGCTTTGCGGAAGCGATTTCCATGCCCTTGTATATCTGCATGGAATCCGCCGAAACTATTTCTCCCCCTGATTTTCGGGCAATTCTTATACCGAGCTCTGTTTTGCCCGAAGCGGTAGGACCGCATATGACCGCAACGAAAATCTTCTCTTTTTCCATATGCTAAAATTTTTATCCGAAACGATCACTGTATACGTCCGAAATTCCTTTCAATATTATACTTGGATATTGTCGTAATAATTGGTCTGCCATGAGGACAATAGCGTATTTCCCTGTTTTTCCATATTCTTTCCGCCAATATTTCAAGCTCCTTTGCGGATGTTGTTTCATTTGCCTTGATAGCACCCTTACAAGCCGAGGTATGAAAAATATCGTCAAAAAGCATTCCTTCTATATTCTCGCCTCCGTCAATAAGTATTTCGGCTATTTGTTCAACAACATCCCCGATCGGTCTGTTCATAAGCATTGAAGGAAATCCCGTAATCTCAACCTCTTTATCTGTTCTGAAAAAAAGATCTATTCCAAGGCCTTCAAGATAGTCCGCATTATCCGAAAGCGCTGTTATTTCCTCAATAGAAAGAGGAACCGTTATGCTTTCCGCGAGAATCTGAGAACTGCCCGAAATCTCTTTTTTAAGCTGTTCAAACCTTATACGCTCATGGGCTGCATGCTTATCGATAAAAATTAGCTCCTCCCCGCATTCGCACAGTATATAAGTTTTGAAAAGCTCTCCTATAAATTTAAGCTCTGCTTTATATTGTTCCTCAACTATGGGATCCGGTATCTGAATTTTCTTTTCATCCTCTGTTCCCGCCCGTATAAAACTTGAACTGTTTATAAATTCATAATCATGAAGTTCGGCTTCCTTTTTTCCGGTATCAAGAAGCTCCTGGACATATATGTTTTTAGGCGGTAAAGGTTTATAAACGGCTTTAGAGCTGTTGAAAACACCTGAGGTTCTTTCATCGGTACGGTTTTCCGGATACGGCGTGATCTCTTTTCTATCCGGAATATCTGAATGACCTTCCGTCTTTTTTTCAAATACGGATGAATAAGCACCATCCGTTTTCTTTTCTTCCGCATCCATGTTTTTTATATCCGGACTGCTGTCAAAAGCACTATTCCCCTCATGATGCCCCTTGCCTAATAGAATTTCCTTATTATTTTCTCCGTTAAGTATGCCGTTCTTTACGGAAAGGTAAACAGTCTCAAAGATCTTTTTTTCATCTGCAAACCTTACCTCCGTTTTGGAGGGACTGACATTTACGTCAATATCCGACGGCGGCATTTCGATATTAAGAACACAAGCGGGGAATTTACCCGTCATAACCGAATTTCTGTATCCCTCCTCCAGCGCTGCCATACACGTGGTATTGCGTACCCATCTTCCGTTGATAAAAAAATACTGCATCTGCCTGTTTGAGCGGCAGGCATATGGGATGGAAATATATCCTTTAACGGAAATATGGTTGTGCTCATAATCCGCTTCGGTAAGCGTGCCTGCGAACTGTTTTCCGAAAACAGAATAAACGGCGGAATAAAGTTTTCCGTCTCCCGAAGTAACACGAACGGTTTTATTGTCGCGTATAAATGTAAAAGCAATATCCGGATAGCTTAACGCCAGCTTGTCAACGACGGATTGGACATAATTTCCCTCGGTTACGTCTTTTTTCAAAAATTTCAGCCTTGCCGGAGTATTAAAAAAAAGATCTCTCATTATTATTGTGGTACCGTCCGGACAGCCCGAATACTCATAAAGAGTCTCTTCTCCGCCCTCGATCTTATATGCTGTCCCCAGCTTATCCTCGGCCCTTTTGGTCAATATATCTATTTTTGCAACGGCCGCGACCGAAGACAGAGCTTCTCCCCTGAATCCTAAGGTAAGTATATTTTCAAGCTCCCCGGCCGAAGAAAGCTTACTGGTTGCATGTCTTAAAAAAGCGGTGGGAACATCGTTATATGATATCCCGCAGCCGTCGTCAGTAACCCTCATATAAGTTATCCCGCCGTTTTTTATTTCAACGCAGATTCTTTTTGATCCGGCGTCTATAGCATTTTCCACAAGCTCCTTTACCACCGAAGACGGCCTTTCAATAACCTCCCCTGCGGCAATAAGCTCATAAACGCTTTTATCAAGCAGCTTTATCATCGAAAAATCCTTTCACCAACAAAAATTGATCAGGTTATACCAGTGATCGTTACATATCATTAAAACTTATGCTGAAATAATTCTTAATATTATACCGGGTTACTTTTAAGAACACAATTGATATTTTTATTACAATTTCTTTATGATGCTTTGCATTTGAAAAGTTATTTTAACTTACGAACAAATTTAACTTACGGAAAGTAATCGCTGAAAACTCAAATTTTATTTTTTATGCTGCAATTGTATACAAAATATCGGGAAAAAAATCAAAACGCTACCAAAAGGATTGGTTAGCACTGACTAACCAAAACGATTTTAAGCCATTTTTAAGCAGTCCTTATTTAAAAAATAAAAATTTCACCCTTGATTTTCCGCATTAAACCGCTTTGTAATTTCAAAAAACCGTCCTAAAAAAAGAGTAAGCTATAACTAACTGATATTACACCTATAACCCAAAAATTTCCCTTCCCTAAAAGAAAAAGCGGAAATAATTAATGTTAGATTTTATATAAAAAAGAAATAAATAAAAAATTGATCTTATAGCAGCCTTACATTATATTTTTCGGAGCAGCTTAACCTTAGTAAAAAACGATCAGACAAGCGCCTTCATTTCCTCCAGCGCCTTCCATGCTTCTTTAGGCGTCAGATCATCCATATCAAGATTCTTTATTCTTTGAATAACACTGTTCTTATTGATCTCCGAAAAATCGATCTGTTCCTTATTTTCCGCTTCGTTCTTAAGCTCGGATTCCAAATCGATACGACTGTCCCGTTCCATATCGGAAAGTGCGCTTTTAGCGGCCTCGATAACCTTTTTGGGAAGCCCTGCCAGCTTAGCTACCTCAATACCGTAGCTGTCATCCGTTCCTCCCTCCACGATCTTATGAAGAAACTTTATATCATCACCCTTTTTAACGACAGCAACGCTGAAATTACGAATGCCTTCATTTGTTCTTTCAAGAGCAATAAGCTCATGATAGTGTGTGGCAAAAAGTGTTCTGCAACCGATATTACGTCCGTTGATATATTCCGCCACTGCCTTGGCTATACTTATTCCGTCAAACGTAGATGTTCCTCTTCCTATCTCGTCCATTATAACAAGACTGTTTCTGGTAGCTTCATTCAGTATTTCAGCCACCTCGTTCATCTCAACCATAAACGTTGACTGTCCCGCGGAAAGATCGTCGCTTGCTCCGACACGCGTAAAAATTTTATCAACAACACCTATACGGGCATATTTTGCCGGAACAAAGCTTCCTATCTGAGCCATAAGAGTTATAAGGGCAACCTGTCTCATAAAGGTGGACTTGCCCGACATATTGGGACCGGTTATCATAAGAAGCCGGTTTTGTTTCAGATCAAGATATGCATCATTGGGTGTAAACGGAACATCAGAGAGGATCCTTTCCACGACGGGATGTCTCCCTCCCTTGACCTCAATAACGTTTTCAAGAGTAATATCGGGTTTTGTGTAATTATTTTCAATAGCAGCCTGCGCAAATCCCGCCAGTACGTCTACATCGGCGATCCCCTCTGCCGTACAAAGCACCGAAGCCATTTTTTCTGAAATAAACTGTCTTATCTCACCGAATATTTTTGCTTCGAGCTTCAGTATACGCTCGCCTGCGGTAAGCAGCTCCCTTTCAATATCCTTAAGCTCTTCGGTTATATATCTTTCACCGTTTGTAAGTGTCTGTTTCCTGATATAATTTTCGGGGACCTGATCTGCGGCGCCCTTGGAAACCTCGATATAATATCCGAAAACGCGGTTAAAGCCTACCTTAAGAGTTTTTATTCCGGTATTTGCTTTTTCGCGCTCTTCTATTTTTTCCAGCAGCTCCCTGCCGCCTCCCGTAATACTGCGCAAACGATCCAATTCCTCATTGAATCCGTCTTTTATGTATCCTCCGTCACGGGTGTTTATGGGAGGATTATCCGAAATCGCATTTTCAATAAGAATGGTTATTTCATCATGAGAACTGATAGCTTCGTTATATTTTACAATAAGCGGAGAATTAAATTCATCCAAAGCTTTTTTAAGTCTCGGAAGCTTTCCGCAGGTTTTTCCCAATGCATATACGTCGCGCGGTGAAGCGACCTTATAAACAATTCTTGACATAAGCCTTTCAAGATCATATATACCTTCAAGGCTTTCTCTCAGCTCACCCAATGCGGATATATCGGCTGAAAGGTTTTCCACTGCATCAAGACGCCTTATAATATTTATCTGTTTCATTAAAGGCTGGCTGATTATCTGCTTGAGCCTGCGCTTTCCCATTCCGGTCTTGGTCTTATCCAGCACCCAAAGCAAAGAACCCTTGTATTCCTTGTTCCTCATTGTTTCCGTAAGCTCAAGGTTGCGGCGTGTAGACAGATTAAGCTCCATATACTCGTTTCCGCCGTGAACAATAAACTTTATCGCTCTTTTGATTTCGTTTTTATATGTGGAATTTATATAGTTAAAAAGCGCGTATACCGCTTTTTGGCAAAGTATCATGACATCGGGTATGATCCCGCTGTTTTCGGAAATAAACTGATCATTTAAAGCCTGTGTATTATCAGGCTCAAAGCTTTCATCGGACAAAACGTCTCCTATGCTGTTTCCCAGTCTTGCGGTTATAAACGAATGAACGTCTTTAAGTTCAAGAAAATCACTGTTAAAAAGAAGCTCTACCGGCATATAGCTGCCCAGTTCCCCTATGATTCCTTTAACAAGCTCAGCCTGGTTTTTTCCGGTTTTTTCGAAGAGATGGAATTCACCCGTAGAGACATCTGCAAATACCATGCCACAGCTGTTTTCCTTATATAAAAGACAAAGAATATAGTTATTTCTGCTTTCATCAAGCATACCCTCTTCAATAACTGTTCCGGGAGTTATGATTCTTACTACCTCGCGTCTTACAAGTCCCTTGGCAAGTGAAGGATCCTCCACCTGCTCGCAAATTGCCACACGATGCCCTACATCGATAAGACGTTTTATATACGACGTACTTGAGTGATGCGGAACGCCGCACATAGGAACACCCGCTCTGGAAGTAAGCGCCAGATCAAGCTCCTTTGACACTCTTTTAGCATCTTCATAAAACATTTCATAAAAATCCCCCAATCTGAAGAAAAGCACATAATTGGGATATTCTTTCCTTATCTGCTGATACTGAGCCAGCATAGGGGTAGTTTTTTCTTCCTTTTCCAATTTCCAAACCCGCCTCATAATAATTTATACTGCATAATCTGTCATTAACAGTAAATCCGAAATCCGTATCAATCGTTTTTTCACTTCAAAAGCAATGAACACGACGATACTCAGCCATGGCTCTTAATTTAATCAACCGCCTTTGGATCTGCTTTTCAGCAATTACAATACGGCTTTATTGATTACATGAATAAGCTTAAAAATGTCTGTAGTTCCTATAGGAACTTTAAAAACAAAACCACGCTATGATAAATGATACTCCCGCTGTTTTTCATATAACGCTATACTTAATGTAGATCGCTCGTAATTTTCATATCTACCGCAACAATCATTAACTCCGATGACAGAGTTCTGCTTGGAATGTCACCATAAATAAACCGTTTATTGCCTGCTCCGGCAATGAATCAATATTATTTTATTAAAGCTTTGTATCATATCCGCCGTAAATTCCCGACAAAATACAGCAACACCGCATTAAATCGGTGTTGCCTGAAATTAATGACAGCCGCCGCAGGTAGAACAATCCGAAGTACAGTGACTTGCTTTATATTCACAAGTATCCGGATCTTCTCCCTCGCAGCTTAAAGATATTATATTCTGCACATCCTGTAAAAGGTTATCCATAGCATTTTTCATAACGGCAAAATTAGCCATATTCGGATTTCCCATAACCCTTTCATAACATGACTGAAGCTCTTTATTCAATCTTTGAACCTTATCGTCATCTCTGCTGCCGTCAGGTTTATTTGCTTCAAGCTGTAAATTTTCCCTTTTCAGGTTGAAATCGCCTATAAGCTGCTGAAGTCCCTCATCATTATCATTAGCTTCCTTGGCCGCCACATAGTCCTTATAACGGCTATCGTTTTGAATAGCCTTTCCAAGCTCCCTTGCTGCTTTAATTACATCCATTGTCTTTCCCTTTCTTTATTAGTTTATTTTTTCACCGATCAAGGCCCAATTGAGCGCCTGAGTGATTTTTACATCGACAAATTTTCCTATATCACTGATATCTCCGTTAAAATCCACGATTATATTCTGTCTTGATTTTCCGTTATAATACTTATCCGATGTTCTTCCTTTTCCCTCGCATAAAACCCTGACAGTTTGTCCGATATACCTTTGATAGCTCCTGCTCCCGCATTCACCCTGTACTTCAAGAAGCTCTCTGAACCAGCGTCCTTTTTCCTCCGCAGGAATCGGATCCTCCATAGCCGCTGCCTTCGTACCACTGCGCGGACTGAATATAAAAGTAAAAGCCGAATCAAAACACACCCGCTTCATAAGCCCCAAGGTTGCTTCAAAATCCTCTCTTGTTTCTCCCGGAAAACCAACAATAATATCGGTAGTCAGATTTAAATCGGGAATTTTTTTTCTCGCATAATCTACAAGGTTTAAATAATGCGCGCAATCATAATGTCTGTTCATAAGCTTAAGTATTCTGTCGCTTCCGCTTTGCACCGGTAAATGAATATGATGACATATTTTTTTGCTGTCAGCTATAATATCTATCAGCCTTTCCGTACAATCCTTAGGATGGGATGTCATAAACTGTATTCTGAATTCACCTTCTAATCCGTCAAGCCGCCTTAAAAGCTCAGGAAAATCAACATCGGTTCCCTTTCCGTAGGAGTTGACATTCTGACCCAGGAGCAATATATCCTTATATCCTTTTTCAACGAGAGATGCTACCTCAGAGATTACATCCCCGGCCAAACGGGATCTTTCTCTTCCCCGTACAAAAGGTACGACACAGTATGTACAAAAATTATTGCATCCGTACATTATAGGTACGCTTGCCTTAAAGGCGCTTTCTCTTTTGACAGGAATGCCCTCTGCAATAACACCGTCCATATCCGGAATTTCGCAGATATTTCTGTTTTCAAAAATGCATTTACACAAAATTTCAGGAAAAGTGTGAAGTACATGAGTACCGAAAATAATATCTACAAAAGGGAATTTCTTTTTCAGCCTTAAAGCGGTTTCAGACTGCTGGACCATACAGCCGCATACCGCAATTATAAGCTTTGAATTCTTTTTTTTCAGCTGTTTTAAAGCCCCGATATTGCCGAAAACTCTTTCAACCGCATTTTCCCTTACTGCACATGTGTTAAAAAGAATAAAATCAGCCCGGGTTTTATCATCGGTAAATCCAAAACCCATTTCCTCCAGCATTCCCTTTATCTTTTCCCCGTCCGTAACATTCTGCTGACAGCCGTAGCTATGAACAAAAGCCAAAGGCTTTTGTTCATAAGCATGAGTCATGGAACATACCTTTTGAGCAAAGTTCTTTTGCTCTATAAGCTCTTCTCCGGTTATTGCTTTAATAGACAATGTGTTCTTCCTTTCGGATTATTTACCGTTAATTGTATTACAGTTGATTGTAACATAAAAAAGACTTTTTTTCAAGTATTCTTTACGGTTTTGGCAAAAACCGCCGCGATTATCTTGTCAGCGCCTGCCGTCTTTAGTGTTCTTGCCGCTTCCGAAAGAGTACTTCCCGTTGTACAAACATCATCTACAACAAGTATTGTTTTTCCTTTAAGATCCATCCTGCCTCTAAATTTAAATGCATTATTCAAATTTTTGCGTCTGTCAGCTTCACCAAGGTTTTTCTGTTCAAGAGTATTCTTCGTCTTTACGAGAAGTGTGCGGCAGGGAGCTCCCGCAAGGCCGGACAGCTCCTTTGCCATTTCATACGACTGATTATATCCTCGTTTGTAGATGTCCTTTTTTCTCATTGGTACAAAAGTAATAATATCGATTTTTTCCATTTCTTCAACAGATGCAAGCTTGTCAAAAATACAGAATGCCGCCGCAGACAAGGCATATCCGTTGCCTTTCCTTTTCATTTCACCTACAAGAGGAATGCTCACGCTGTCATAAGATGTTGCCGCCGCAAAACAGTCGATATAAGGATATATCTCGTGTTCAGGAGGCAAAGAAAGCTTATCGGAGCATTCGGTGCAATAGTACTCGTCAAAAGGTATAATAGTGTTGCAGAAAGGACATCTGTTGGGATATAACAGATCCAATAGAAGCCTTTTCAAAAGATATAATTTCATTTTGAACTTTTTTCTTGTGGGAGTAACCATATTTTTCATTTATTACGCCTTAACCTGACTGTTCCATATTTATTTTCAGAAGCGGCCGTATACATGAATATCTCAATGTCTTCCTGTCATTTTGAACCATATTGAAGATATTCTCCTTTGTTCCTATAAGAATAAGAATATTTTTCGCACGGGTCACTCCCGTATAAAGCAGGTTTCTGTACTGAAGATTTCTGCTGACCGAAGCCAGAGGCATGATCACCGCATTATATTCGCTCCCCTGACTTTTATGTATTGTTACCGCATAGGCTAAATCAAGCTTTCTGAGCATCTCGGGTGAATACGAAGCTCTTTTGCCGTCATAATTTACAACCATGTTTCCGCTATATCTGTCCAGTTCCTCTATAAAACCTATATCACCGTTAAATACGCCTCTCCCGTATTCCGAACCCTTCTGCCATTCAATATCATAATCGTTCTTTATTTGCATAACCTTATCACCTACACGAAAAACCGTATCAAAAATCTTTATTTCGTTTTTTCCCTTTGAAGGCGGATTTAACGCTAACTGAAGCTCACGGTTAAGCTCCTTTGTTCCGGAGCATCCTAATCGTGTTGGTGTAAGTATCTGTATATCGTCAAGGGGAGAATAGCCGTATGTTTTGGGAAGACGTATTTTCGCAAGCTCAATTATAAGACGTGATATCTCATTTTCATTACAGCAGTTCATAAAAAAGAAATCCTTTTTTCTATCATTAAGAAGCGGCATTTCCCCTTTTACTATTTTATGGGCATTTGTGACTATCAGACTTTCGGAGGCCTGTCTGAAAATTTCCGTAAGCTCTACCATAGGTATTTCACCTCCGGCGATAAGATCGCGAAGCACGTTTCCCGCTCCGACGGACGGAAGCTGATTGCTGTCTCCCACCATTATAAGTGAAGCCGAAGGCTTTAATGCTCTTAGCAATGCTTCAAAAAGCAATACATCAACCATTGACATCTCATCTACAATAACTACATCCGCTTTAAGAGGATTCTTTTCATTTTTTTTAAACGAAAGCCTGTCTTTAACAGTAAAATCCACTTCTAAAAGTCTATGAATAGTTCTTGCCGTTTCTCCGGTTACCTCGCTCATTCTTTTTGCGGCACGTCCGGTAGGAGCAGCCAGCGACATACTTTTTTTTCGTTTTTTCATAAGCTGAATCACACCGTTAAGTGTAGTGGTTTTGCCTGTCCCGGGTCCTCCAGTCAGTATAAAAAGCTTGTTTCCCATACAGCCGTTTATGGCAGCTTTCTGAAGTGTTTCATACTGAATATTTTCAGTAAACTCTATTCCTGCTATTTCTTCCGACAATTCATTGACGTAAGAAACCGAGGTTTTAAGCATTTCCGAAAGCTTGTCCGAGATATAATTTTCCGCACGGTAATATTCATTTAAATATAAATAGCTTTTTTCCCCCAATGAAAGGATCTTCAGCTGTTGATTTTTCAAAGCTTCGTCAATGCCCCTGTGTATATCATCCTCACTGATCTGTAAAAAACCTCTTGCCGCTTCCACAGCTCTTTTCAACGGCAAACACGTATGCCCCGCATTGGCATTTTCCCTTAAAATATATATAAGTGCCGCAATAATCCTGTTAAGATTTTCGGGTCGTATACCTTCTGCCCGGGCAATTGCATCAGCCTGATCAAAATCTACTCCTGTTTCACCGTCACAAAGAATATATGGATTTTCCTTTATAAAAGCAATTGAGGATGTTTCATATTTTTTCCATACCTCAGCCGCAGCCGCAGGACTTATTCCGAATTTCTGCAAATATTCCACAACGGCTTTCATTCCGCTCAGCTTACGGTATTCATTGCTTATAAAAAGAGCCTTGTCACTTGTAACGCCTTTTAATTCCGCTAATCTTAAAGGATCATTTTCAATTATGTTCAATGAATCCTCTCCGTAATTTTCAACAATCTTTTTAGCGAGAGACGGTCCTACTCCTTTGATTATGCCCGATCCCAGATACTTACGTATTTCGGCAGAAGTAGTTGGCAGCATGCGTGTGCAGCTTACGGCGCGAAACTGTCTTCCGTATTTACTGCTATTTATATAATTCCCGAAAAGTTCAAGCCTTTCTCCTTCGGAAATATCGCCCAATTCACCGACTGCCGTCAGCATCTGACCGTTATAATCTATATCAAAAACAATATATCCCGTATCAGAATTCTTAAAAACAACGTTTTCAACGCTTCCGGATATTCTTTCAAGATTTTCTTCTTCCATAATTATTTTCTTTCATCTTTCTTTTGCAATAGCTGTCGGATATTTTCCCTACAGCTGCATAATAAATCATTTTGAGAACTGTCAGCCCGCCTATAATTCCTAAAAATACGGAAAGGAAAAACCACATAAACTGCATATAATCACCTCAATACAGTTTATGCAATATTTGCCGTTATGCTACAAAGTACATAAAACGGCATTCCATCCTTCTTCTTCAAATACTCTATCAATAAAAATTCCGTTATCGGTCAATGCGGTTTTTACTTCATCTAATCTTTCGGTAATTATTCCGGACACAATCAGTGTTCCGTCCTTCTTCAGGAATTGTCCGAAAAACGGGCACATTTTTATAATCACATCGGCGACTATATTAGCCGTTATAACATCAAATCCGCTTCCGATACGGTCCCTTAGCTTCTCATCATCTATAATATTACCGCAGTAAGCCGAATAATAAGTCGCGTCATAGCCGTTTTGCTCAACATTTGCGGAAGCCGTATTTACCGCATTAAGAAACACATCCGTCATAACAGCCTTTTCCGCTCCCAGCAACAACGCCGCAATCGATAGTATACCACTGCCGCATCCCAGATCAAGAACTTTTTCTCCGCCTTTAATCACTTTTTCAAGTAACTCCATAACCAATTTCGTAGTATGATGCTGACCTGTACCAAAAGAAGAAGCCGGATCGATTTCAAGTATCTTACGCCCTTCTCCGTCTTGGATTTCTTCCCATGTCGGTTTAATTATAAATTTTTCACCTATATTAAAAGGTTTATAGTATTGTTTCCAATTGTTCGCCCAATCCTCCTCAGATATACTGCCTGTCTCAATATCAAGGCTTCCGTAGAATCTCACGTTATCTCTCGATTTAATATCATTGAGAGCACCTTTAAGTGCGGTCATCATTTCCATTCCCTGAACATTGTCCTGTAGATAACAGACAATGTGAGTTTTAACATTTTTAAGGTCCATAAGACCGTCATCAACATAATCCCAGTTCATATCCTTATTTTCCAAAAACTCTTCAAAATCAGCGCTGTCATGAATTTCAAATCCGTTTATTCCAAGTTCACTAAGTTGAACGGTAAGAGGATAAACCGCTTCAGATTCCGTAAAAATTTTTATTTTTTTAAACTGCATACTGCATTCTCCCATATATTCGTTAATTTTTTACTTCTTCTATTATGCAATATTTTCCTGAAAAATGCAACCCCGTAAGGCGTTTTTTTAAAACCCGGATTTGCCTCACAATTATCATTTTCTGTGTACACCCTCTTGAAAAAATAAAAAAATTATGTTATGATATTCTCGGAAAAAATAAAAAAAGGAAGACCAAAAGGATGAATTACAACACACTCGCAGAGCTTCTGTTTCCTGATGTGACAAAAACTCCGGATTATTATGAGAACCTGTATCCGAAAAGGATTCTTGACGAAGGTGCTAAAGTAACAAGATTTGCTCCAAGTCCTACGGGTTTTGTACATTTCGGGGGTTTGTTTCCTGTTTTAGTAGGCGAACGCCTCGCCCATCAAAGCAATGGAGTATTTTATCTCAGAATTGAGGATACCGATTCAAAACGGGAAGTAGAAGGCGCCGAGTATGATTTGATAAAGGTATTTGAAAATTTCGGAATAAACTTTGACGAAAGTATCGTCAATAACGGAAAATACGCTCCTTACCGTCAAAGTGAACGCCGTGAAATTTATCGAACCTATGCAAAAGAGCTGGTTAAACAGGGTAAAGCATATCCTTGCTTTTGCAGCGAAGAAGATATGCTCAGGCTAAGGGAAAAACAGGAAGCGCTCAAAATTACGCCGGGTTATTACGGAGAATTCGTGAAATGCCGCAACCTTGACATTGAAGAGATAAAAGAAAAAATTTCCGACGGTATCCCTTATGTCCTTCGTTTTCGTTCAGACGGAAATCCTGACAATAAGATTAAATTTACCGATCTTGTTAAAGGAACAATAGAAGTAACGGAAAATCATATAGATCATGTTTTGCTTAAAAGCGACGGTATGCCGACTTATCATCTTGCACATGCCGTTGACGATCATCTTATGAGAACAACCCATGTTGTTCGCGGTGAAGAGTGGCTGTCAAGTCTTCCTTATCATATCCAGCTTTTTAGCGCACTCGGATTCAAGCTTCCGAAATATCTTCATATATCTCAGCTTATGAGAAAAGATGGCGACGCTAAGAAAAAGCTCTCAAAAAGGGATAAGGGAGCGGGCATGAGTTATTATATAAGCGAAGGTTATCCTGCCGAAAGCGTTATTGAATATGTAATGACCTTGCTTAACAGCAATTTTGAGGATTGGCGAAGAGCAAATCCCAATGCAGATATAAAAGATTTTCCATTCTCCATAAAAAAAATGAGTGCGAGCGGTTCCCTTTTTGATCTTATTAAACTGGGGGACGTAAGCAAAAATGTTATTTCACGGATGACTGCCGAAAATGTATACAATAAACTGACAGAATGGGCTAAGGAATTTGACAGAGATTTTTACGATGTAATATCACGTGATCCCGACTTTACGAAAGCAATTCTTCAGATAGGCAGAGGAGGAAACAAACCGCGTAAGGATCTGGAAACATGGAAGGATGCAAAGCCGTATATGGGCTTCTTTTATCCCGAATACTTCAAATATGAAGACAAGCCCGAAGGCTTCGATAAAAAAGATATTGCCGATTGCCTCGATCATTTTGTTCGGGAATTTGATATCAACGACGAACAGGACGTATGGTTTTCAAAGGTAAAGCAAGTCGGAGAAGAGCACGGCTTTTGCCCTAATATAAAAGATTATAAAGCCGATCCGGAGGGCTGGAAGGGTAACGTAGGAGACGTAAGCTCCTTTATACGCGCTGCGATAACGGGAAAGCTCAACAGCCCTGATCTTTGTGCCGTAATGAAGATATTGGGTAAAGAAGAAAGCTTTAACAGAATAAAAAAATTCAAGGAGACATTGTAAATGACGGAAGAAGAAAAAATCAATGAAGAGGCAGAATGCAATACAAATTTTCTTACGGATATAATGGAAAGTGATTTGACTGAAGGCCGTGTAAAAAAAATACACACACGATTTCCTCCCGAACCTAACGGATACCTGCACATAGGAAGCGCAAAGGCAATATATATAAACTATACCTCGGCAAAAAAATATAACGGCCTGTTCAATCTTCGTTTTGACGATACTAATCCTACTAAGGAAGACAACGAATACGTCGAAGCCATTACGGAGGATCTAAAGTGGCTCGGAGCCAATCCCGATGAGATATTCTACGGAAGCGACTACTTTCAAAAAACCTACGAATTTGCCGTTGAACTTATAAAAAAAGGAAAAGCATATGTATGCGACCTTAAAAGCGATGAGATGAGAGAATACCGCGGTACTCTCACCCAACCCGGTAAAAACAGTCCTTACAGGGACAGAAGCGTCGATGAAAACCTAAAGCTTTTTGAAAAAATGAAGAACGGAGAATTTCCCGACGGATACTGTACCCTGCGCGCAAAGATAGATATGGCAAGTCCAAATATGAACATGCGCGATCCTGCAATATACCGTATTCTCCATATGGAGCATCATCGTCAGGGCAGCAAATGGTGCATATACCCGCTTTATGATTTTGCTCATCCCATACAGGACGCTTTGGAGGGTATCACCCATTCAATGTGCTCAATTGAATTTGAGAATCATAGACCGCTTTATGATTGGGTCGTTGAGAATATCGGTTTTGAACAGCCTCCCCATCAATATGAATTTGCAAGATTAAGTATTACAAATACGGTAATGAGTAAGCGTTATCTGAGACAGCTTGTGGAAACAGGCGTAGTTGACGGATGGGACGATCCGCGTATGCCTACTCTTTGCGCCTTAAGAAGAAGAGGTTATACTCCCGAATCAATTTTTCGTTTTGTAGAACTGGCCGGCATATGCAAAAGCCTATCCTTAGTGGATATCGCTCTTCTTGAACACTGTATAAGAGATGAATTAAATAAATCAGCACAAAGACGTATCGCGGTATTGGATCCGATCAAAGTGGAAATCGAAAATTATCCTGAAAATAAAGAGGAATACTTTGAAATTTCCAACAACCCCAATGATCCCGAGGCGGGAAAAAGAAAAGTAAAATTCACAAAAAACATTTATATAGACGCAGATGATTTTTGTTCCGATCCGCCGCCAAAGTATTTTCGTTTAAAGCCTGACGGCGAAGTACGCCTTATGGGAGCGTATATAATCAAATACAAGGATATCGTATACAAGGCAGACGGCAATATTGAAAAAATAATATGTACCGCGGATATAGAAAGCGGAAACGGAAATCCTACCGACGGAAGAAAGGTCAAGGGCACCATTCACTGGCTCAGTGAAGACAACTGCATAGACAGAGACGTATATATCTATAACAATCTTTTCACTATCGAAAATACCAATGCCATTCCCGAAGACAAAACATTCGACGATTATCTTAATCCAGATTCTGTTGTAAAAAAGAAGGGCTGTAAGCTTGAAAAATGCCTTGAAGACGCCAAGGCAGGCGATAAATTCCAATTTGTACGTATAGGATATTTCTGCAAGGACTCCAAATACGACAACGTTTTCAATAGGATCGTGGAGCTGAAGGACTCAAAGCCTTTTTAATGCTATGGAAGATAAGATCAAAAGATTTAACGACATTTTATCAAATTCCCGTAACACCGTTTTCTTCGGCGGCGCAGGTGTGTCAACCGAAAGCGGTATACCTGATTTCAGGAGCGTAGACGGACTTTACAACCAGAAATATGACTACCCGCCGGAAACAATACTCAGCAGCAGTTTTTTCTACTCCAATACAAAAGAGTTCTACCGCTTTTACCGAGATAAGATGCTTTGCCTTGACGCGAAACCCAATGCGGCGCATATCAAGCTGGCTGAAATGGAGAAAAACGGGAAATTGTCGGCAGTCATTACTCAAAATATAGACGGGCTTCACCAAAATGCAGGCAGCAAAACCGTTTATGAGCTTCACGGCTCGGTCCACAGAAATTACTGCCTTAAATGCGGAAGATTATATGACGCCGCATTTATACTTAACGGTGAAGGCGTTCCCCGTTGCGGCTGCGGAGGGCTTATAAAGCCTGATGTAACGCTATACGGCGAACAGCTCAATCAGGAAACCGTTGAATGTGCGGTAACCATGATTTCAAATGCGGAGACGCTTGTAATAGGCGGAACTTCTCTTGTGGTTTACCCCGCAGCCGGACTTATCAATTTCTTTCGAGGCAAAAACCTCATCATAATAAACACTTCCTCTACAAGTGCGGATTCTTCGGCCGATATTCTTATTGAAGAAAAAATCGGTCATGTGTTCAGTCTGATCGATTAAAACAATATATATTAAACCATAATCTAATTATCGGCAAACCAAAGCTGTTTTTCCTTTTGGTGAAGCCGATTTTTTATATATCCGGATAAATCGGGTTAGTTAACACTTACAACTTTCAAGTGATATTTTTCCGGTGATTTTTAACGGTATAATGCGGATTTATGAAACTGATTTTTTAATCCTATTCTTTTTTTATGCCTTTAAAAGGCTTAAAACCGTTTTGGTTAGTCAGTGGTAACCACACTTTTTTTATACTTCACTCTTAAAAAAACACTTTTTTGGGATCAATCCCTTTAAAAAAAGTACAATTACATCAAAATCCTTAAACATGTAAGCTTATATATGATATTACTTATTATAAAATTATATTCGAGTGTATAAGTCTAATTATAAAATACCATATGTCAACTGCTATAATTATATAATCAGCTTGATATGATTTCTTTTTTCCTTACAGATAATAATAGCAAACAGCATTCACTTGATAAGGCTTAATTATATTATATCAACTATTTATATTTTTAAATGTTTTCATACCTGGTCCTGCTTCTAAAACCAGCTTGAATGTGCCTACATATTTTATTGATCATATATACTTTCTGCAATCAGGATTTTAGCTTCCTATTTTTTATCTTAGCGGCGCATATTTTTCAATGCTCCCTACTTACTTTATACAACGTCATTATATTCGATTATATAAGCTCACATAGCATATTAACCGTCAGACTTTAAATGACGCGGAGTAGTTTGATTTTCTTTACAGGTCATTTATCACCGCTGCCTTCTTATTGTTTCTTATGGATCAGGATTTTTATTTGTTTTTGAATCCTGCCATACTGCGTACATAATATGTACTATTTATCAGGTAATTCCGGATGGTTTATGCGTCTGTCGAAAAATGCCTTTGGATTTCGGTATGCTTTTCAAATTTTTCTATGGCGATAAGCAAGCTGTTTTTTGCGGAACGATCGCATGGATACTGTATGGGCTTTATTTTTTCGTTATACTTATGAGTAACGAATCACCCTTTAAACAGTATCGCAGTTCCGGATTTAGTGGATAACAGGTTATATCAGGTCATATATCAATACTTTAGACTGTCAACTTCGTACAACTTAAATGTGCAGACGTTACTTAAGGCAATACCGCACAATGACCGCCTGAGGGCTTTGCGTGCGGCTTGCTTGCATATTTTCCGTCAGCTTACACAAATCCTCCTTGAAATACGTCAGTATTCCTGCGCCGAATTTATGCAAGCTTACGAAAAATCTGACTGCGCAATTCACACGCAATCATTGTGCGGTGTTGCCTTAAATATAATCATATAAGCAAAAACCAAGGTGATGCGCTAAACTTTCTTTTACTTCTGCCGATATAATAATAAAAGTATATGATATATACAAATGCAAGAAGGTGATCCTGTGGATATAAATAAGCTTAATCCGGCAAACAAAATTCCCATTAACTACACGCCGAAAAAAAATCCGGTCGACAATACCCCCAAAAAGAAAGCGAGAACCGATACCTTTTCCATATCCCAAGAGGCTCAGGAGTATCTGGCACGTCAAAAAAAACAAGACGGAAAAAAACTTACGGAAATATCCGGAGAGGACAAAAACACATCTTTTCTTGAAATGGAGGCTTTCCGCAAGCAACAGGAAAAATCCAATGAAAATCATAAAAACAGCATAGCGGATATGCAGAAATGTATGAAGATCGCCGCAAGGATAATGCACGGCGATAAGGTGCCGATGAAGGACAGAAAATTTCTGGCGGAAAAATATCCGGAGCTTTACAAAAACGCTCTTTTATTCCAAAGACATAACCCGGAGCCGAAAAAATATAAGAGTATAACCGACGATGAGGATGAAAAAAACGGTATAGACTCCGTCAGCTCCGCAGAATCAGCCGACAGCATCACACAGTCGGCTATAATAGATTCACTGGAAAATGCGGGTGAATGATTTATAAATCAAAAGAAAAAACAAGACCGGACGCCTAAAGGAAGCCGGTCTTGTCTTTTTCAAATCATATCAGAAGCCTATATTGAATATTGACATTCGACGCATCTTATGATAAAATTTATCGTAGATCATTATAATATTCACATATATTTTCAGGGGGTGAGTTTTTGAGAAAAAAAAGCTTCGGAGCGCTTTTTGCCGCACTGGCAATTATCATAACAGGCTGTAACTCCGAAAACGGTCCGGTCTCAAGCGAGACATCGGCTGCTACAGCCGATATAAGCGAAACATCCTATGCCGAGGAAACTCTTCCCATAGAAACCACCGATGAAGTGACAATTCCTTCAGAAACGACTTCTTATTCGACTTCGATCGAAGAAACAACCGCCGAAGCAACGCCTCCCTCCGACACAAAAGCTCCGATTACGGTCACAGAGGCTACTTCAACAGTCACACAGGCACCTCCGGAAATTACCGATCCGCCGGTCACTCAGCCGCCTAAGCCTTCTCCGCCCACAATTCGCAGTCCCCAAGCCAGCGGAACTCTCACAGATTCAAACAAGCTTGCCACTATAGATTACAGCAATACCTCAGACGGCTATGTAATGGCAAAATACACCGGCAGCGTCAATAAGATAAAGGTTCAGATCATCGGTCCAAACGGAGTTAAACAAAATTACAACTTAAATTCCGGAGGAAAATACGAATCATATCCTCTCACCGGAAACAACGGTTCTTACACGATAATGGTTCTCGAAAGCGTAGGAGACGGTCACTACGCCGTAGCGCATTCGTCTACCTTCAATGTCTCCCTTTCAAGTTCACTCGCTCCTTATGTGCGACCAAGCAGCTATGTTCCCTACTCATCGGGAGACAGCGCCGTATCCAAGGCTTCCCAGCTTTGCGGCGGAGCTACCTCTGATCTTGAAAAGGTAGACCGCATTTATACGTGGCTTGTGGACAATGTAAGCTACGACTATGATCTTGCAAATTCAATTATTGCCGGAGGATATGTTGCGGATACCGAAAAGGTTATAAACAGACGGCTGGGCATCTGTCTTGACTATGCTGGTACTATGGCGGCCATGCTGCGGAGTCAGGATATTCCGACCCAATTGGTGGTAGGGCACGTATCGGGAGCCACATCGTCTCACGCATGGGTAAACGTATATGTGACGGATGTAGGATGGGTATACGGAGCCATTTATTTCGATGGATCCGCATGGCACAGAATGGATCCTACCTATGCGGCATCATCAAATTCCAACAGCTCAATCATGCAGTATATAGGCAACGGCAGCAATTACAACGCAGAATTGCTCTATTAGACACAAAAGGAGAAACATAATGGCATCTGGAAAGCTTAAGCCCGCATACATTTCAAGATTGTGCGGCGAGCTCTATGATACGGTAAGCTCGGGTATGTCGATAAATGACGGAATATATATGCTTATGGGCGACAATGACAACGATATCATATTGGAAAACCTTTTAACCGAAACGGCAAAGGGCTGCAACTTTTCCGCCGCAGTCAAACATACAAAGGCATTCCCTTCTTATGTGGAGGAAATGATAGATATCGGAGAGCAGACCGGCCGACTTGATTCGGTCCTCAAAGAGCTGTCCGTATATTACAACAGAGAGGAGGAAGTAACCCGCAATATAAAAAATGCCGTTGCATTCCCTCTTATTCTGCTAACTATCCTTGTGGTGATAGTAGTATTACTTCTGACACAGGTGTTACCTGTTTTCGACGATGTTTTCAGACAGCTGGGCGTTACAATGTCCGCTTCTGCCACCGCGCTTATGAACATTGGCTCGGCTATCAGCACCTACGCTTATATAATCATAGCCGTAATTGCAGCTCTGGTTGCGGGGATCGTTATTCTTTACAATATTCCCGCCACTCACGAAACCGTTATGGGAATATTTCAGGGTAGAAAGCTTAAAAGACAGATGTCCTCTTCAAAATTTGCTTCCGCAATGTCAATGACCATTTCCAGCGGTATGGATATAGACGAATCCCTGGAGATGTCAAAAAAGCTTTGCGACAAGGAGGCCGTCGGTAAAATAAACTCTTGTCAGGAAATGATGAAAAACGGGCTTAGCTTTGATAAAGCCGTTCAGAAATCCGCAATACTCGATCCCGCCAGTTCAAGAAAGCTTACCATAAGCTTCCATACGGGAAAAACAGATGAAGCCATGAAAAAAATAGCAAAGGACTATTCCGAAAAGGTCAATAACTCGGTCGACGAAAAAATAAGCCGCGTCGAACCCGCACTGGTAATCATCATGTCCTTGTTGGTAGGTTTTGTGCTTTTCTCCGTCATGATACCCATGCTGTCGGTTATTACCGCAGTCTGATTCCGGGTGCCGGTTATTTTATGTGAAAGGAAGAGATCGGAAAAATGAAAAACAAAAAAAAAATACCCTATTTTCTGCGATACCTTCCCGCCGTTTTGGTTTTCGCGGCAATAATAACAATAACCGTTACTGCTCTTAAGGATATAAACAAAACTACCGAAAAGGAAAGCCTTTCGATAGTTGAAAACAGCGTCAGGCGCGCTGTTATAACCTGCTATGCAAATGAGGGAAGTTACCCAAACAACATAGACTATCTTAAAGAAAACTACGGACTTTACATAAGCGAGGATTACATTGTTTACTACGATATATTCGCCTCAAATATAATGCCTAAAATTACCGTTGTCAGAAAGCAGGTGAATGAATAAAGACATGGGCAGAAACAAAAGCAACAACGCATTTCATTCAATAGACACCGTATTTGTACTGATATTATTTGCGGTATTTGTTATCATGGCATTATTTATCAGCGCTTCGGGAGCATTGGCATATAAAAATTCCGCGCTTCAAATGGAAGAAAGATTTGACCGGCAAACGTGTATAAGCTATATAACGGCAAAAATACGGTCAAACAACGAGAATGAAAAAATTTCCGTCGTGGACTTTAACGGAAGCAAGGCTCTCTGTATTACGGACAGGTACGAGCAAGCCGTTTATAATACATACATTTATCATTATGACGGTATGATACGCGAATTGTTTTTCAATGCGGAAGCCGTTCCCAATCCCAATATAGGTTCGCCTCTCACAAAGGCGTCCGGAATAGATTTTTTAAAGGAAAGCGATAATCTGTATAAAATAAGTCTAACCGACGCAAACAGCAAGACAACAGATTTTTATGTAAATACTCTGTAAAGGATTCGTCTTAATATGAAACAAAACAGTAAATCAAGCTTGTTTCTTATGGAGCTTATGATCTCACTTCTTATTTTTGCGGTATGTGCTTGCATATGTGCGGCAATAAATGCAAAAGCTTCGATAAATATCTCCGAAAGCCGCGATCTGAGCAATGCATTAATACTGGCTCAAAATCATGCCGAGCTTATAAAAAGCGGTAAGGAGATCTCCGAAAACACTTTTTATAATGATCTGCTTCTCGCCACCGACAATGAAAACGATGAAAAAACAGTTTATTCCGTTGTTTCAAAAATATCTTCCTCGGAAAACGGCGTCAGCGAATACAGCATAGAGATATTCAGAACGGCAGATAAAAAACTTATTTACAACATCAATTCCGCTTTATGTCCTTAAACAAGACATATCAGAGCTTTTAAATTGCCCGTAAAGCAAAACAGCAGAAATATTACGCTCATTCAAAAAATGCTTTGTTGTGAGCCGTTTTATAAAAAACAAAGCATCAAAACGATAAATCAAATATTACGGAAAGGATCGGTACAGGATATGGTTGCCAGACACAGCGGACGATCTGCGGGAATCGGCGGATCCCTTATTTTGATAATTTTTATCATACTTACAATAACCGTTTTTTCTGTACTTACTCTTGTTTCCTCACAGAATGAGCTGGGAACGGTAAAAAAATCAGCACAGATCTCATCGGACTATTATAATGCCGAAAAAACAGCGGCCATAAAAACCGGGATAATAAAGGCCGCCGTATCGGAGCTTACCGAGCTCCGGGAAATCGCTACAACAGCAGAAAAAAACGGGGCGGACGCGACGGTTTCCGAAACGGAGGTTATCATAAAATTTAAAGTAAAAATTGACGATAACCGTTCGATAGAAACTGTTTTAAAAGCAGACGGAAGTACGGTAAAGATCATTTCAAAAAAGACAGTGTCCGACAACCAGATAATTATCGATGACAACATGAATTTCTGGGACGGGGTTACTCCCTTTAATTGACAATGCAATAAAAAGAAAAGAGGTAGATCACAAATGGAATTCATTCCGATGCTTAAGGATGCAGTAGAAAAACAGGCCAGCGACATTTTCATCGTCTCGGGAATCCCTGTGTCATATAAGCTTAACGGCACTATTAAGCCTCAAAATGAGGAAATCATCCTTCCCGAAATATCCGAACAGCTCCTTACCGAAGCGTACAGAATAGCAGACAGAGATATAAGCAGGCTCAGGACAAACGGAGACGATGATTTTTCAATTTCTATAAAGGGCCTTTCACGCTTTCGTATCAACGCATACAAGCAGCGTGGTTCATTAGCCGCAGTTATACGCCTGGTTGCGTTCGACGTTCCAGATCCAAAAGAAATGTCAATACCGGAAGGCGTTATGTGCGTTGCGGAAAAAACAAAGGGACTCGTTCTCGTAACCGGTCCTGCCGGAGGCGGAAAGTCAACTACTCTTGCCTGCATCATTGACAAAATAAACAGGACCAGAAACAATCATATAATAACACTTGAAGAACCCATAGAATATCTTCACAAAAACAATAAAAGCATAATAAGCCAACGCGAGATACATGCTGATACCGAAGGATACGTCACCGCGCTCAGAGCAAGCCTAAGGCAATCTCCGGATGTTATTCTGGTAGGAGAAATGCGCGATTTTGAAACAATAAAAACAGCGATGACCGCGGCAGAAACAGGGCATCTTATTATATCCACCCTTCATTCGGTAGGCTCTGCAAATACAATCGACCGTATCATAGATGTTTTCCCGCCAAATCAACAACAGCAAATAAGAGTACAGCTTTCTCAGCTCTTACAGACGGTAATCTCTCAGCAGCTCATACCCACCGTTGACGGCAAGCTCATCCCTGCATTTGAGATAATGCACTGCAACAGCGCTATACGCAATATGATACGCGAAAGCAAAATACATCAGATCGACAATGCGATCAACAGCTTCAGCAGCGAAGGTATGATAAGCATGGATAATTATCTTATCAATCTTCAGAAAAAAGGAATCATCAGTTATGAGACGGTAATAAAGTTTTCGCTTAATTCTGAGAGCGTTGAGAGAAAAATTTCAAATTCCTGAAAGAAAAAACAGAAAAGCTATTGATTTTTTCCGAACAAGACAGTATAATATATATGTGCTATGCAATTATTTTTCAGCAATACTGCTGACCTGATCATAAACTATAATGTAGGAAAATAATTCTTTGATTTTTCGCAAATTAGTCATGTTCTCAGCAGAATTGTTAAAACCGTTTAAATTTAAGGAGGATTTTTCACATGGCAATTTGTAGCAAATGCGGCGGACAGATCGACGATAATGTTTCTGTATGCCCACTCTGCGGAGCACCCCAAGCATCAAACACGTTTGTAAACCCAATGCCTGCTGACGCAACCGGCAGTGACTATACTGCTCAGTTTGATCCTAACGATATTCAGCAGAATAAGTTAATGGCCGTACTGGCTTATATCGGTATTCTGTTCCTTATCCCCCTTCTGGCAGCGCCCAATTCCAAATATGCGCGTTTTCATGCTAATCAGGGATTAGTACTGTTCATTGTAGACATTGCAGTAGGAATCGTATCCACCATTCTTATGTTCATTCCTATAGTAGGAGCTATTATCGGCGGATTGCTCGGTCTCGCAATTTTTATATTCCTGATCATGGGTATCGTCAACGCTGCCTCCGGCAAAGCCAAAGAGCTTCCTCTCATTGGTAAGATCAGAATTCTTAAGTAAGTTTAAAATTTAAAATTACATAATAATGCTCAGACTATGTCCGATGATCTATCTCGGAAAATAAGTCTGAGCTTTTTTATATTCGAGCCCCGTCCCGATCTTGTTCCATATTGTATCAAAATAAAAGGATTGCGCAGATTATTCTCAGAGCGTATCTGAAAACAAAACAAATTTTTACAATTTGGCTAAAGGCATGGCGATTTTAAGAAAAAAAGCGGAAAAATACAAGGGTAATTCATAGTTATGCCTTTGGGACAATTATCGTCATCCTTTGATGCGGAAAACGTCCAAAGTTAAAAGTTAGTAGAAATCGTGCAACTTGCGGCTTTTCAAGATAGCTTCTGAATAACGTTCAAATTGATTAAAATGCTTTAAAATAAATATCACGATCCTTAAGTCTTCCCCAAATACCGTCCTTATATTGAATTCAGTATAAAAGCATATATGAATCATACCGTAATAAGATATTTTATATTTTCAAACTTTGCTTTTCCTATACCGCTGACTTCCATAATTTCCTCAATACTGTCAAATTTGCCGTATTCGTTTCTGTAATCGATTATTCTTTCGGATATGACCTCTCCTATACCGGGAAGAGTCAAAAGCTCTTCCTTTGACGCAGTATTTATACTTATTTTTTCCGTAATCGGTACATTGTTTTCTGCGGTATTTGACAGCACCGCATCGGAAAACGAGGTATCCGCAGTTTTTATATATACCGCTTCAGATTGTCGTATGAGAAAATAGAAAAGCAGCATACATGCACAGACAAGTACAAATATAACAGAAATAAATACAAATAATTCCCTTTTCTTCATTTGACCATTCCTTTAAACTTTATATCATTACAGCAATATTTTTAAGGCAACACCGCACAATGATTGTGTGTGAATTGCGCAGTCAGATTTTTCGTCAGCTTGCATAAATACGATGCAGGAATACTGACGTATTTCAAGGAGATTTTTTGTAAGATGACGGAAAATATGCAAGCAAGACGCACGCAAAGCCGTCAGATGGTCATTGTGCGGTATTGCCTTAAATATTTTATCACAGCCGCAATAAAATTTCAACAGGAATTCAATACTTTTCTTCTTAAAAACAATGTATCAATAAAAAAGTCTACTGATTATTTGATTTAAATTTCTTTTACGGTCATAATAAATCACGATAAGGCATCCGTAATTTAAAATTGTAACCGTTTTGTAATTGTATTTCGCCAATACAGCTGTTATAATGAAACAAACGGGAATTTGAAATTAAAAAATGAAAAAGGTAAGTTTATGAAGGTTTCAGTCATTCTTCCCAGCTATAATCCAACCGATAAGCTTCCGATTGCGGTAAATGAGCTGATCGATAACGGTTTTGATGACATAATCGTAATAAATGACGGAAGCAACAAGGAAAAACAGCATTTTTTTGACGAAATAAAAAATAACCCTTTTGTTACCGTACTTACGCATAAATCAAACATGGGCAAAGGTCGCGCATTAAAAACAGGATTCGAATTTTTTCTCAACAACCGCAGCCATCAATCCGGAGTTGTGACCACTGATGACGATATGCAGCACGATTGTAAGGATATCAAAGCATGCGCCAGAGAAATGGATATATCACAAATCGCCGTATTCGGATCAAGAAACTTTAAGGAGAAAAATGTTCCTTCAAAAAGTCGTATAGGAAATAACATCACATCTTTTACCTTCAGTTTCCTGTGCGGAATAAAAATTTCCGATACTCAAACGGGACTTAGAGCAATTCCTCGTAATTATCTTCCTTTGCTTATCAATACAAGCGGAGAAAGATTCGAATATGAAACAAATATGCTGCTCGCTATGGAACAGAATGATCTTATATTTAAAGAGCTACCGATCAAAACAATATATAACGAAAATAACGGCGGGACACATTTTAATCCATTAAAGGATTCCATTAAAATATACGCCGTTATATTGAAATATTTGATCAGCTCATTGAGCGCTTCTATAATAGATCTTATCTGTTTTACTCTTCTTAACCTTCTGCTGCCGCAGAAAATAGAAGAATGGATACGGATCTTTACCGCAACAGCCGCCGCGCGAATAATATCCTCGGCAGTAAATTATACGATAAACAGAAAACGTGTATTTAAAAGCAAAAGCAAGGTAAAAAGCTCGCTGATAAAATATTATATTCTGTGTATATGCCAGGCGGCATTATCATACGGACTGGTATTTCTGATCACCGAAGCTATAGGCACTCATCAAAGCATATTGCAGACTCTGTACAAAATGGCGGTAGACATTATACTGTTCTTCCTGTGCTTTACCGTACAGCGCGAATGGGTCTTCAAAGAAAAATAAAAAGGACGGTCACGGCAATGCCTGAATTTGAAAACGTAAAAGTGAAAAAACATGGAACAGCAAAAAAAATAATACTCAGATTTTTTCTGGTCGTTTTTACCACATTGTTTATAATTGCGTCCGGTCTTTTAGGCGCGGTATTTATTTTTGAATTCGGACCCTCGGAAAAGGCCAGAGATTTATTTGTAGTCTCAGTAATGGAAACCAGCGCAATGAAATTTCTCGCAACCTCATTTTTGGGGCAGGAAAAGGTTGACGATATACTCGAAGCAAATTCTATAAAGGTTGTCGAGGATATAACGGATCCGGATCTTGTAATTATCGGAAATACCTCCGCACCAGATGATAATAAACCGGAGGAGAACGAATCGCCTAACGAAAAGCCCACCATCCCCGGATCTGACGGTCAGGAGATTGATCCCGACGGAGACGGCATAGATATCGTCGAAGTAAGCGGTTCAACATTTAAGGGCAAAATGATGATAGTATATGATCCCACAAGAATTTTTGTGGGTGTTTCAGGAAAATTCGGACGGTATGAATCCGGAAAAACCATCACGGATATTTATAACAGCTATGAAAACGTCGTTGCAGGTATAAACGGAGGAGGATGGGATGACCGCCCGGGACACGGAACCGGAGGCGAGCCCTGGGGGATAGTTATGTCGCAGGGCGAGGTACTTTGGGGTACACCTATGAATAATTTATGGGAATGCTGCGGAATCACGAAAGAAGGAAAGCTTGTGGTAGGTACGTTTACGATACAGCAGGCTGTCGATATGGGGATTACCGACGCCGCAAAATACGGTCCTACTCTTATCGTAAATAATGTTCCTACGGAAGCTTTGGGATCAGGCGGCGGTCTGAATCCACGTACCGCAATCGGACAACGCGCGGACGGAGCGATGCTTTTACTCGCAATAAACGGAAGAAGATCTGACAGCCTCGGAGCAAGCTATAGGGACGTACAGGACATAATGCTAAAATTTGAAGCGGTAAATGCCTATAATTTAGACGGAGGATCATCCACAAGTATGCTCTTTAACGGTGAACATATCAACGACAATGCAAGCGTTATCGGGCTCAGACGTATGTGCACCACATTTCTGGTAAGAGGAAAGAATGATTAGGGTTATCTGAAAAGCCGCAAAATGCAAAAGCCCTGCTTACCGCAGAAGCTTTCAACGTTAAAGACTGCGATAGTTATCCCAAAGTATTGCTCCCCCAATTTACTCTTGAATTATTCTGCTTGCCCGGCTGCCTAAATACTTCGTCAGAAGCCCTTAAAATATGCGCATATTCCTGCGGTCTTCTTCCTTGTCTTTCCACAGCCCTTCGGCGCACAAGTTCTTCAAGAGTTACTTGGTGAAGCAATAACTATGAAATACCATAATATTTCTTCGATTTTTTCTTGCAATCCCCATGCTTTTAGCATAACTGTACATTTCGCTTTGTTTTCCGATACGCCATAAAGATATACCATAAACACTTAAGAAAAGAAATACATATAATTATGAAAAATAAAATAACACGCTTTTTGATAGTTTTAATACAGGTTATTATGTTTATGTCCGCCGCAGTTTTTGCAGATACCGGTCCCAAGCCTACGGTAACGGTAGAATTTATAAATATGGGAAATAAAATCTGTTACGGTACTCTCCTGTATGAGCATGAATCTACCGGTCCCGCCTCAGCGTGGAACGGAGAAGAAGACGACATCCCTCAGTATCCGGAGGATTCCATGGACATGAAGGTCTGGCGAGCCTTTACACAATATAAGGATAATGACGGATTTTTTTACCTGCAGCGACACTGGCTATGCAGCAGTACAAAAACCATCGACTGGAACTACTATCCCCCAAGTCCTTTTAAAATTCTTCTTTACTATCCGGATACCGATACCTTTGCCGTAAGCGATATATATGAAAGAAACGCTTTTAACAGCAAATTCGTCGCGGATATGACGGATATCGATACAGATCTACCGGGACAGACGGTACATTTTACGGCCAAGGAAGAGTATTACGGAGAAATCTGGGAAACAGGACCGATGCTTCTTCGTATACTTATCACGATCGTTATCGAAATCGCCGCCGCTTTACTATTCGGTTTCAGAAAAGCATATATGCTCGTCACAATAATATCGGCAAATATCATAACTCAAACCGGCATGAATATAATACTTTCGCTGATAAGGATCAGGGGTAATCCGCTAACAGCAATTTTTCTGATCATTATAACCGAGATTATAATATTTATCACAGAAGCAGTTATATATAATGTTGTCTTTCGAAAAAAGAGCGGAGATAAAATTTCCGTTATGAAAACGTCGGCATATGCTTTGACCGCCAATCTTGCTTCGTTTTTACCGGGGCTGTTTATACTATAAATTTTCCGAAAGGAATAAAAAATGAAAAAAAAAGCAACAAAAGGAACGATAGCGTTCAGAATAATTTACGGTATCTTATCAGGAATGCTTATTATTGTAATAGGCTTTGCGCTTTATTATCTTTGGCACGCTCTCGGCGCATATGAAAAAAGCCAGCCTGAGATAGCCGCAAAAGAGCTTATTGCAGAAATAAACAGGGACAAGAAATCTTTTCTTTCAAAAATAGATGTAAAGCTTAACGATTTTGAAGATATATCCGACGCCAATGAATACTTCAATTCAATTACAAAAGGAAAAATCACTTACATACGCAACGGCAAGGAAAGCTCGGAAGATAAAACCGTATACAACATAAAATCGGAGAACAACATTATAGCAAAGGTAACAGTCGAACCTTCCGATATAGAACTGGGATACGGATTTTACAAGTACGCCGCCGGAGAAATCTGCTTCGGAGAAGTTCCAACAAGCTCCTATTCGGCAACCGTTCCCTCCAATGCCGTATTATACTGTAACGGTAAGGAGGTTTCATCAAAATATGTATCCGAAACCGGTACGGTATATGAAAATACAAAAAATTTTCTCGGCTACGCGGAAAACCTTCCCTATAACATCACCTATAGCATCGACGGTTTCATAAACGAACCGGTTTTTACGGCTAAGGACATGCTGGGAAACGAGCTTAAGCAGGAAAACGGAAAGTTTGTTCCGGCTCAAGTAAAAAACGATGAGCTCACTCAGCTGGCATTAGATTACTTAACAGCATATTCAAAATTTATCGAAGGAGACGGATATCTCAGCACGGCAACGTCCTATCTCATTCCCGATACCTTACTTTATAACAATCTTTTAAATTATCAGAACCGTTATCACAACTATCATACGAGCTATGACTTTCTTGACGTCGATGCCGAAGATCCTGTTTTCTACAATGAAAACGCCGTAACTGTACGTATAAGCTACGATCATGTACTATACGGTGTTCAGAGCACGGAAAACGGGGAGCATCATGCTCTGGCGGACTATACGGTATATATTGTAAAAGTAAACGGACAATGGAAAATATCGGAAATGATTTTAAACGGATAAACATACCGTTTTTAGGGATTTAACAGGATATTCAACAGTTTTTTTGAGCTCAGGTTTCAGAACCTGAGTTCTTTTTTGCCTTAAATATAATTACGGCTTGTCATAAACTGTCCCGCAGATGAATATATTTTCTTTGACAAAAGGCATTTGTGCTTTAATATGACAGCGAAGGCGAAAGCCTCCGTAGGAAAGGAAAGATTATTCATGGAACTTCAACTGAAAAAAGAGCCTGTATTTCTCAACGAAGTAATATACGACGGGCAAACGGAACAGGGCGTAGAATTTGATTATGTTCTTCCGGATTATTACCCGGATATATTCAAAATTCTTAAATGCAGCCTTACTCCGGGCATTTCCTCTTACAGCATATCAGGAACACAGCTTTTCGTAGACGGAGCCGTACTTATTAAAATTCTGTATCTTTCCGACGACAATGTAAATATACACTGCGTCGAGCAGAAGTATACCTATTCAAAAACCCTTGAGCTTACCAAGGCGGCGGATAACCCTACCGTATATATCCAAACCAAAACGGATTATTCCAATTGCAGGGCCATAAGCGGAAGGAGGTTCGACGTAAGAGGGGCAGTCAGCTGCAAAATAAAAGCAACCGCGTCAAAAACAATGGAAATAATAAGCGGCGCCGAAGAGCTTGAAACCAAATCAGAGATGCTAACCTACTGCGGCAATAAACTTATCGGAGGCGGTCAGTTCGTAATACGCGAGGATATTGAGACCGGTACGGGCAAAGGAGGGATCCTCGGCATAGTTCACTGCGACGCAACCGCAGAAATAAACGATATCAAGATAATCGCGGGAAAAGCAGTCGTAAAGGGAGAATCCAAAGTAAAAGCACTTTATCTTGTAAAAATCGACGAGGAAACTCAGGATACCGAGGTTATGGAGGCTTCAATACCTATAAGCAGGATAATAGATATGGACGGTCTTGACGACAGCTATACCTGTTATGCAGATGTAAAGGTAATGGACTGCGGACTTGAAATAAAGCCGGGTGATAACGGAGATAACAGGATTTTAGGGTGCGATCTTACCATAGACTGCAAGATCACCGCCAATAAGGAAAACAGTGTTCCGGTACTTACCGACCTGTTTTCAACTAAATACGAAACCGAATATACTAAATCCAACGTTAAGGTCGAATATGCGCCTCAGCAGATACAAAAGCAGCTTTCATACAAAACCGTCATAGACTGCAAAGACGGTAATCTGGAAGAAATATTTGATTGCAGATGCGATATAAACAGCATAAACTGTCGATTTAACGGAGAAGGTAATCTGATTATCACCGGACAGCTGATATCTCAGGCCATAGGGAGACTTTCGGATTCAGGCTATCCGGTATTCATAGAAAAAAGCGAGCCGGCCGAGCTTTCCTGCGAGGTTGGATTTACGGACGAAAACTGCATTATAGAACCGGGCATTCAAGTAACCGACGTAGGCTTCAATATAAACGGAGATTCAACTGTTGAGCTTCGTATAACCCTTGTTTTAAACGGCTGCATATACAAAATGAAAAATGTCGCCATAATCGAAAACGTTATTCTTGATGATGAAAAGCCAAAAGAAAAAAATACGGATTACGGCCTTAAAATGTATTACGCAGAAGAAAACGAAGAAATATTCACAGTTGCAAAAAAATATAATACAAAGCCGGAAGCAATAATGGAAGAAAACGAATTGGATGAAGAGGTGCTTTCCGCACCCTGCCTGCTGCTGATTCCTATTGTTTAAGACGGGAGGGAGAAAAATGACAAATTCCATATATCAAAGCATTTCCAAAAGAACCGACGGAAATATCTACATCGGCGTAGTAGGTCCCGTCCGTTCCGGTAAATCAACTTTTATCAGTAAATTTATGAAGACGCTCGTTATTCCGTCAATAAACAATGAATTCCGCAAGGAAAGAGCCATTGACGAGCTGCCTCAATCCGCGGCAGGAAAAACCATTATGACCACGGAGCCTAAGTTTGTTCCTGAAGAAGCAATATCAGTCGAAGTCGAAGAAAATATTTCAATGAACGTAAGACTTATAGACTGCGTCGGCTATATCGTACCCAGTTCTATCGGATATATTGAAAACGAAATGCCCCGTATGGTAAAAACCCCCTGGTTCAACACAGAGATCCCGTTTAATATGGCGGCGGAGGTCGGTACGCAGAAGGTTATAAACGAACACTCCACAATCGGACTGGTAATAACCACCGACGGAAGCATTACGGATATTCCGCGGGAAGAATATGCCGAAGCAGAACAGAGAGTAATAGACGAATTGAATCTTATACATAAACCCTTTATCGTCGTACTCAACTGTCAGGATCCAAATTCCGACGAAAGCAAGGAGCTTGCGGCAGAGCTGTCGGAAAAGTATCAAAAACCGGTAGTTCCCCTTAACTGCCTCGAGATCAATGAGCACGATATAAAAGATCTTCTTGCAGAGGTTCTTTTACAGTTCCCCGTCAAGGAAATCAATATAAAAATTCCCAAGTGGCTTACGGCGCTTGAAAAGGGCCACTGGCTGAAAAGCGAAATTTTTAATGCTCTTAAAAAATCCGCCGCCGATATCTGCAACATCGGTGAAGTAAAAAACGTGTCCTGTAAGCTATCCGAAAACGAATATATCACGGATTGCAGCGTTGAAAAGGTCGATCTCGGCAGCGGCGCCGGATTCGTCAAGGTTGAGCTTGCAGGAGACCTGTTCTACCGTGTTTTAGGCGAAACAACCGGGCTTGATATAAAGGATGAAAGCGATCTTATGCCGTGTATGATCGAACTGGCACAAATAAAAAAGCGTTACGAAAAAGTTAAGGGCGCCTTGGACGAGGTCGAAGCCACCGGTTACGGAATCGTTATGCCAAGCCTTGACGAGCTTACTTTGGAAGAACCGGAAATAGTAAAGCAGGGCGGAAAATACGGCGTAAGACTGAGAGCTGAATCAACATCCATTCATATGATGAGTGCGAAAATCAACACAGAAGTTTCTCCCATAGTCGGAACAGAACGTCAGAGCGAAGAGCTGGTAAGATATCTGCTTAAAGAATTTGAGGAAAATCCCGCAAAAATATGGGAAAGCAATATCTTCGGCAAATCACTTCACGAACTGGTTACAGAAGGGCTTCACAACAAGCTTTACCGAATGCCGACCGATGCAAGGCAAAAACTTCAGGAAACCATTCAGCGTATAATCAACGACGGTTGCGGCGGACTTATATGTATCATTTTATAATTCCCTTCCGCTTTTTCGAATAACTTCACTGAAAAACAACAAACACACCAACCCTTTTTTCAGCAAAAGCAAGAATATTTTTTCCTTCAGGCAGACGGCTTCCATGATGGATTTCATGGAAGCCGTCTGCTTTTTATCGGTAATTTTTTAAAATTCTTCAAAAAAGATCATTTTTTTCATTTTTCCTATTGACATGCATCATGAATTATGTTATAATCATTAAGCAATCAAAGCTGATATAGCTCAGTTGGTAGAGCACATCCTTGGTAAGGATGAGGTCATCAGTTCGAATCTGATTATCAGCTCCATATTTTTAACGCTCTTGAACCAACGGAGCGTTATTTTTGTATTGTTTTTCACATTCTCAACAAAATCCTTCACATATAAGAAAGCGGTGAAAAAAGGGATCAAGAGGTTGCGGCATTTTTCCCAATATCAAAACAAAAAGTAAAGCGTTAAAAATGTTAAACTCTTGACATAGCAGAAATCAAATGCTATAATAAAACAGTATGATTATATTCCGATTAAAAAATGAAGCTTTATAAAACATTAAAGCGCAGGACCCCTGAAAACATTATCCTAAAATACGATAAGCGTCCGGAGGGAAAGTTATGTATCAATGTCATATTCATTTTTATTTAATTGGTTATCGGAACGATAATAACAGAATATTTGAAATAATTAAAGGAATGACTCCGTTCGATCACTTTTCGCACCAATTTTCCGAAAGCTATTTACCCGAAAAAGATATAACAGAAAAAGCAAACGTTATTTTTGCTTATCTTTGCGATACTAATGCAAATGAAATCATAAGCGCTCTTACCGCCGACAAAAAAAGCGATACAGAGCTTATCCTTATTTCGGATAATAAAACCGATATCCTTAAAAACGCAAATCTCTCATATGTTAAAGATATATGGACCCTTCCGATGAGTGACGAAGAAATCGAATTCCGTTTTCAAAGATGGCAGCAGTCATATAAAATGAGTAAGGATCTATGGGAAACCAATCATTTTCTCGAGGCAACTATCGACAACACGCCTAATCTTATTTGGTACAAGGATAAATGCGGAAAACATGAGAAAGTCAACAACAGCTTTTGTAAAACTGTAAATAAGACAAAAAAGCAGGTAGAGGGCCGCGGTCACGCATACATATGGGACGTTGAACACGATGATCCGGCATGCATAGAATCCGAACTTGAGGTCATGAGGACCGAAAGAACCTGCGTATCAGAGGAAACCATACAGACCGGTGACGGTACAAAGCTCCTTACGACATATAAATCACCCCTGTACGATCTTGACGGAAGCGTAATGGGCACGGTAGGAGTAGCTATCGACATTACTCAGGAACGCGCCTATGAACAGGAAATAATCAAGAAAAACAAAACCCTTGAGACTATTTTTACCACTTTGGACTGCGGAATAATCTGTCATTCCATAGACGGCTCACGAATCTTAAGCATAAACACAGCCGCACTTAAAATTCTCGGTTACGAATCCCAGGAAGATCTACTGACCAGCGGATTCAAAACGGTCGCGCCATCAGTTATGGATGAAGATAAGCCAAAACTCAGAGAAAAAATCAAAATGCTTAAAAAAGAAGGCGACAGCGTAAGCCTTGAATATCGGGTACAGCATGATAACGGCGAAATCCTGCATATTATGGGGAACGTAAAGCTGCTGAGGGAAAACGGAGAGTTGTTTTATCAGCGCTTTCTGCTTGATTGTACAGATCAGAAGCTTCATGAAAAGAAAGAACGGGAAGAGATAGAAAGGCGTCAGATCGAGCTTATACAGGCTCTCAGCGTAGATTACAATCTTGTTTGCTTCTATGATCTGGACACAGGTATGGGCAACAGTCTACGTATCGCCGAAAACAGCAGCAAGGAGCTGGTATCTGTTTTCAACGGAGAAATATCTCTTAAAAGCAGTCTGGAGGAATATATACAAAACTTTGTATATGAAGAGGATCAGAATATGCTCCTTCAGGCGGTTTCCCAAGAGCATCTGAAAAGTGTTCTCTCAGAAGATATGATATGGCATATCAATTACCGTACTATAAAAGACAACGAAATGAAATACTATCAGGTAAAAGTCGTTCGTATCGGTAACTGGGATAAAGGCAACGGCGTCGTTATGGGCTTTAGGAGCGTTGATGATGAAATCAAAAGCGAAATGGAACAGAAAAACCTCCTCGAAGAAGCCCTTCAGCAGGCTAACAGAGCCAATAAAGCAAAAAGTGTGTTCCTTTCCAATATGTCTCATGATATACGTACTCCTATGAACGCTATCGTGGGCTTTACATCGCTTGCAATAAACCATATCAATAATAAGGAACAGGTCGAAGAATATCTTAAAAAAATAATGACGTCCGGAAACCATCTTCTCAGTCTGCTTAACGACGTTCTCGATATGAGCAGGATAGAAAGCGGAAGAATGCATCTTGACGAAAAACCATGCAGCCTTCCCGAAGTGCTTCACGGGCTTCAAAATATATTACAGGCTGATGTACATGCAAAACAGCTCGATTTATACATTGACGCGGTAGACATTCTTGACGAGGAAATTTACTGTGATAAGCTCAGGCTTAATCAGGTGCTTCTGAATCTGCTCAGCAATGCCGTAAAATATACGACGGCCGGCGGCGTCGTAAGCATGAGAGTTACGGAAAAGCCCGGTGCGCCAAGCGGTCACGCTAATTATGAATTTATAATAAAAGATACCGGCATAGGAATGAACAAAGAGTTTCTGGAGCATATATTCGAGCCGTTCGAAAGAGAAAGAAATTCTACCATAAGCGGAATCCAGGGTACCGGTCTCGGAATGACAATAACAAAAAACATAATCGATATGATGCAGGGTTCAATCGATATAAAAAGCGAACCCGGCATAGGAACAGAGGTCACCGTTTTATTTACGTTCCGTCTTAACATAGACGAAAAAGAAAACCATATAATACCTCAATTCAACGATTTCAGAGCTCTTGTTGTGGACGATGACTTCAATACATGCGACAGCGTATCACATATGCTGGAACAGATAGGTATGCGCGCAGATTGGACCTTATCGGGAAAGGAAGCTGTGCTTCGTACCAGACAGGCAAATATGCGCAAGGACAACTATTCGGTTTATATTATAGACTGGCTTCTGCCGGATATGAACGGTATAGAGGTTACAAGAAGAATCCGGAAGGAAATGGGCGACGATGTACCGGTCATCGTTCTTACCGCATATGACTGGTCGGATATAGAAGACGAAGCAAAGGAAGCGGGAGTCACCGCTTTTTGCGGAAAACCGTTGTTCCTTTCCGAGCTTAAGAGCTGTCTGTGCTCCGTTACGAGAACCGATAATCAAAACGAAAACGAATCCGACGGTAAAGCATCTAAGCACCGTACCGGACGAATCCTTCTTACCGAAGATAACGAGCTAAATCAGGAAATCGCTATGACAATACTGACCGAAGCCGGCTTCACAGTCGACATTGCCGACAACGGACAAATTGCCGTAGATATTCTGAAGAAATCCGAAGCAGGATACTATCAGTTGGTTCTTATGGACGTGCAGATGCCTGTAATGAATGGGTATGACGCCGCCAAAGCGATTCGCAGCCTTGAAGACCCCGAAATAGCTTCAATACCCATACTTGCAATGACCGCCAATGCATTCGAAGAAGATAAGCAGGATGCATTAAAATGCGGAATGAACGGACATATAGCTAAACCGATAGATGTTGAAAAGCTTTTCGAGGTTCTCGATAAAATACTGAACTGAAAATAATGCCTTCAAATTGCATAAGCTTTTGAAGGCATATGTTTTTACAGGTGAAAAAATGGTAAATAAAAAAACAAGAATATTTTTTGTATTATCCTCCGCCCTTCCCCTGCAAACCGTCAAAAATTATGATACGCAGTCAGAATCCTCTATCGATATTTCAGGAATTCTTATATCATTTCTTTATCTTGCGGCAGTATTGGTCATGATATATATCATACTGCTCCTGATAAACAAAGCGGCAAAAAAATATTCGGACAGAAAAAACCATGAGGAGTCTCAAAAGCAGAAGCCTGACAATGATCAGAATATTTTTATATCCGATGAAGCCGAAAAGAACATAAACAATACAAAGGAAAATAAACATGAGTAAAAAAGTAATGCTTGCTATGAGCGGCGGTGTTGACAGCTCCTGTTCCCTTTTGCTTTTAAAGCAGCAGGGGTATGATATAATAGGCGCAACCATGAAGCTTTATGACAATGATACGGCCTGCTGCGCCTTAAAAGATATTGAAGACGCAAAGAATGTTGCTGAAAGATTCGGCATACCGCATTATACTTTTGACTTTAGGGATGAATTCAAAAAAAATGTAATCGAACGCTTTAACAGAGAATATTTAAACGGTCTGACACCTAATCCCTGCGTTGACTGCAACCGTTTTATGAAATTCGGAGTTTTTTTGGACAGGGCAGCTGCGTTCGGATGCGACTATATAGCAACAGGGCATTATGCCAGAATAGTTTTTGATAACGGCAGATATCTTTTAAAAAAAGCTATAGGCAAAAACGGAGAAAATCAAAAGGATCAATCCTACGTATTATACAACCTGACGCAGGATCAAATGGCTCATATTCTTTTTCCGTTAGGTGAAACCGAAAAAAGCAGCGTAAGGAAGATCGCAGAGGAAAATGATCTTACAAGTCACAACAAATCCGAAAGCCAGGACATATGCTTTGTTCCGGATAAAAATTATGCAGGATTTATTCAAAAATATACAGGAACAACCTCAAAAAAAGGCAATGTTATTGATAAAAACGGAAATATATTAGGTCAGCATGACGGAATCATTAATTATACAATCGGACAGCGCAAAGGATTGGGTATCGCTTTCGGCAAGCCGATGTATGTTACCGGAAAGGATCCAGAAGCCAATACCGTAACGGTAGGTGAATACGATGAACTTCTGGATCACAGCCTTATCGCGGGAGAGCTTAACTGGATAGCATTCGACTCACTTGAAACGCCTGTCGAATGCAAGGCAAAAACAAGATATAAACAGGCCGAACAGTTATGCACGGTATACCCTGATGCAAAAAATACCGTAAGAGTAGTATTTCAGCATCCGCAAAGAGCGCTTACAAGAGGACAGCGTGTTGTTTTTTATAATAATGATATCGTCCTTGGAGGAGGAGTTATACTTTAATTTGCCGGAAAAGTCACAAAAACGCAAGAAATCTGTAACTATTTTGTTATTGACATTTTTCGGCTTTTGTACTATACTTTGTCTTAAGGCAGCGGGCGCTTTGTTCATTTATTGCAGCCACATGAACAAAAGATGCTGCTTAAAAGGAGAGAAATAATATGGCTTCGAAAAAAAAACATAAAAGGAAAAAATATGTACCTGCCTATATAGCAATGTATTCTGTTCTTTTTGTGATAATCCTGCTTCTTATAATTTTTATTTGCAGTATTACCGATTGCGGCGGTAACGGCGAAACCGGCGGCACAGCAGAAACCAAGCCCGGTAATTCTACACCGCCACCCGTTTCAACAAGCTCCCCAATCACCGATATCACTCAAACAGAAACCCTGCCGGAAACAACAAAAACACCTGTAAACGAAGGAGACAACTGGGCGCTTTACGTTATCGGAAACGACAATCCCCTTCCCGATGATTTTTCCGTTGAAACAAAAGCGGTAGCCGGTGAAAGACATCTTGACAAACGCTGTGCAGATCATGCAATACAAATGCTTAAAGACGCCGCAGAGCAAAACGTAGGACTTTATGTGACCTCATCATACAGAAGCATACAAAAACAAGCCGAAAATTTGGAAAGCTACATCAACACGCTTATGGCTCAGGGCTATACGAAAGAACAGGCTACGATACAAGCTCATAAGGAAATCGCTCTTCCCGGTCACAGCGAGCATAATGCCGGATTAGCCATGGATATAGTTTCGGATAATTACTGGAGCACACACACCGATCTTGACGAGAGCTTCGACAAGCTTCCTCAATATGATTGGCTTATAGCAAATTCATGGAAATACGGATTTATTTTAAGCTATCCGAAAGGTAAGGAAGATATCACCGGTTTTATTTACGAACCTTGGCATTATCGTTTTGTAGGTTTGGAGCATGCAAAAAAAATACACGAGGTTTATGAGCAAACAGGTGAGTTTTTAACCGTAAACGAATATATCGAAAAGTATATGTAATCGTATCAAATATGATAAATAAAATTTTTTCGGACGGGAAAATAAACGATGTTTTAAAAATTCTTCCCTTTACTTTTCTTATAGGAATATTTTATTTTATTATACGATGTATCGTTCTAAGGATTAAAGGCAGAAAAAGAAAAGCCATCTGGAAGGAGCTTTGTTACGGGCTGTTCATTTGTTACCTCTTTTCGCTTATTGCTCTTGTGTGGACACCCGTTACCTTTTGGGACGAATTGTATAATCTTAACTTCGAAAACACGCCCCGCCTTATGTTTAAAGGCGAATACAAAAACAATAAAATGCTGTATCGGTGTTTATTCGGTGATTTACGCGGTGATGCTCATGAAATGTATATGCTGGCAGCCAATGTTGCTTTGTTTGTCCCTCTTGGTTTTTTTCTTCCGATACTGTTCCGCAGTCTCAGATGGCGGCATGTTATAATTACCGGATTCGGGGCAACCTGTGTGATTGAGCTTGTGCAGCCCGTTTTCGGAAGGACCGGAGATATTGACGACATAATAACGAATACATCAGGAACAATCGTCGGATTTCTTTGCGCTAAGCTTATTATATTCTTCTGCAAAAAAATAAGCTCCGTTAAAAAAAGCTTGCCCGACCGACAATAGCTTATTTCCCTATGAAACAACATATAAATTTACGGTAAGGGATCTAAATTATAATTCTATAAAAAAACAATCACATCTCAATATATAACGGATTTCTGCCTTAAAAGCTTAAACGACACCGTTATGATAAACAGCTGTGGCGAAAAAGGAATTTTTTATAATCCGGGCAAAAAACTTAAGCGCGGCGTATATGTTTTGACAATAAAAGAAAAAGACGGAGAGAATGACAGAGCATCGAATTTATCACGTGAAGAGATATACAGAGTAAATTGCCGTTTGCATTATTTCTTAACGTTATCCTGTCAAATCTTGTAAGCAGTTGTCCGTAAGCATCTCTGGAGTACGTAAAAAAACTTTTATTTCTCTTTTCGGAAAAACTCCGTAATGTCCTTTAAAAGGCGGTATTGTAGAAACGGATCATGACTTTACCGAAATTGAACGACTTCTTCCCCGCCCGATTTATGCCCGGATGGGTTGGATATGTATTCATAATCCCTCTGAGGAATCCTTTGAAAAAAACCGTTTGTTTTCGAAGCCTATGAATATATCAAGGAAAAATATTTAAAAAGACAATAAATAACGGCTGCCGCAGTCAAAAAGCGGCAGCCGTTATTAGCCGATATATAATTTGATGAAATTTCACATCATTCATTGGACAAATAAACATTTCAACACTGCCCTTTTATCCATAATCCTCCTTTTTGTTACATAATTGCCGTTAAACAAAAAAATCTGCGCAATAATCTTACCGCAGCAGCTGTCGGATAAAATAGGCTATGTCGTTTTTGCTGTTTAGCAGCTATATGAAAAGCCTCAAATCCGCCGTCAACCGACGCTACGCCCACGGACAACCGATTTTCATGATAAAAACCGAATCTCCCTTACCGCAATTCGTCATTCCTTATATTTAGACGATCAATACAGGATCCATTTTTATTTATCCGTCTCACTTTGCTTTTCAGCTTCGGCTGCTTCTTTTTTTAACGCGGCGGAAGCCTTTTTTTGTTCATAAAGATCCAACGCTTTAAAAGCCTGCTGCAAATTAGATACTCCCATAATATTTATTTTGTATTTTTTCGATTTATCAAGACCCTGCAATGCTGCTTTTGGCACTATACAAGCCTTGAATCCAAGTCTTTCACCCTCTTTTATCCTTTCCGACACATGAGAAGAATTTCTTATTTCTCCTCCGAGACCGATTTCTCCCAACACAAAAAGATCCTCCGGAAGCGGTTTGTCACATAATCCCGAATACAAGGCTACCGCTACCGCAAGATCTGCGGCCGGTTCATCTATTCGAAGCCCTCCGATAATATTTATGTAAATGTCAAACATACCGAAAAGAAAGCCTGTCCTTTTCTCCAGAACCGCTAAGATAAGACAAAGCCTGTTATAATCAAAGCCATTGGAAACACGCCGCGGAGCTGCAAAGGAGGTCTTTGTTACCAAAGCCTGAACCTCCGCTAAAATAGGACGGGTTCCCTCCATAGTACAAAGAATGCTTATGCCGCTCACATTGACCGGGCGGCCTGAAAGAAGCATTGCCGAAGGATTTTGTACCTCCTCCAGACCACATTCGGACATTTGGAATACTCCAATCTCATTGGTAGATCCAAAACGATTCTTTTCCGCCCTTAATATACGGTATGAAAGCTGCTTGTCTCCCTCAAAATACAAGACGGTGTCAACAATATGTTCAAGTACTTTAGGTCCTGCTATTCCGCCGTCCTTATTTACATGTCCGACTATGAAAATCGGTATCTCCTCGTTTTTAGCAAGACGCATAAAAGAATTTGTACATTCCCTTACCTGTACAAGACTTCCGGCCGATGAAGAAAGATTGTCAAGCTGTACGGTCTGGATTGAATCCACAATCACTATATCCGGTTTATTCTGACGGATGGCAGCTATAATTGCGTTGCAGTCAGTATCCGCAATCAAACTAAGATTATCGGTTTCAACATGAAGTCTTTCCGCCCTGAGCTTAATCTGTCTTCGGCTTTCTTCACCGGAAACATATAAAACCTCATGCTCTTTTCCCAGATAGTCGCATATCTGTAGCAGCAGAGTTGATTTTCCGATACCCGGATCTCCGCTTAAAAGTACCAGGGAACCTTTAACCAGTCCTCCGCCGAGTACTCTGTTCAATTCCTCTGAGCCGGTATCATACCTTACGTCCTCGTCATAGCCGATATCCCTTAGCTTTGAATATTTAACCGCCCGTACGGAAGACGGCTTAACCGATGTATCAGCCTCTACCTCTTCAAGAGTGTTCCATGAGTTGCAGACGTTGCATTTGCCCAGCCATTTCTGGTATTCCTGACCGCATTCACTGCATATGTAATATGTCCTTTGTTTCGCCATTTTCATCTCCCGTTACTTTAACGTCCGTCGTATCGGCAGCTCCGTAATACTTCATTATTCCTTTATATATAGTAAAAGCTACCTTCTTCTGATATTCGCTGTCCGAAAGATTGGCAGCGTCATTAGTATTTGACAAAAAGCCGCATTCCGCCAAAACAGCAAGCTGTTGGGTATTCTTAAATAAATACAAATCATTGTCAATAAGCTTTATTTCCCTATCATTTTCCGGCTGCAACTCGGCAAAGCATTCCTGCATTATCTGCGCAAGCTTGAAGTTTCCAGGATTATTGGTGGTATAAAACATTTGCGCACCGAAATATTCAGGCTCCGTATACTGGTTCTGATGTATCGAAACAAAAAGGGATTCCGGATATGACTGTATTATCTTCAACCGGTTTTCCATATCGCTTATCTTTTGATTGCGCAATCCTTCAACTCCGTCACTGTGAAGAGAAATATCCTCACTTCTTGTCATAACCACGTTAAATCCCGACAATTTTAAAAGCTCGGCAAGATCCTTGGCAATAGCAAGATTTATATCCTTTTCGATACAGCCGTTGACGCCTACACAGCCTCCGTCAGCTCCGCCGTGTCCGCTGTCTATAACTATTGTCCTTCTTCCCTCTTCCACGGAGGAGGAAACAGCCGGAATGGTACTGTTGCGAAAAGAAACCGCAACCGCCGCCACAACAAAGCAGGCAAGAAAAATGAGGGTATGAGGAATTTTTGTTTTCATAGTCTATATCCTTTCAATCGTCAGAAATATGGGAATTTGTCCCTCTGATGTAAGACTATGAAACAAGCTGTCAAAATATAACCTTTATGGCTTAAAAAATGACAAGCATATGCCGTTTTTGAATCCAATAACCTTAAGCTGTAATTTTATTCTTAATTTACGTCAATTTTTCTACCTTTTCTCGTACATTATCTTATCAGGATTAAGTCTGTCCTTAAATCCTATATTGAAGCCTATCGTAGTAGCCAATGGAATAAGAATATAACAAGCCATGAATATCAACGCAAAATAAGGCGGCATTCCGGTTATTTCAGAATAATTAACACCCATTGCCAAAGCCAAAGGATAGATCATACCACACAGCATTCTGTAAGGTATAAGATAACCGTCAAAAAGTCTTACTGATGCATCGATAAACAGAATAACTGAAGGAATGCACATAATCAGAAGCATTATTATCCCTATTATCGTCCATCTTCCCTTTATAACGCCTTCAACACGGTGGTTTTTAACTAAAAGCCTTTCCCTTTGACCATCCTTAAATGCAGCGGTAAAGCATAGAGAATAAAAAATAAAAACAGTGAAAATAAAAAGTATTATCATTATTAAAGGTATGTCGGCAACCACCGAAGCCGCCACCGTCATAACGGTGGACATTATATTTCCCAGGACCATATACCCGATTCCCAAAAGTAAAAGCTTCCAAAACGGTTTTCTCTGCATAAAACCATCCTCCCGCGTCAAAAATATAATTAATTAAATTTAAAGGAGCAAGTAACATATGTCAAAAAACGATGATCTTGAAATACTGAACAGTATTTACAAAAACAGTAAAATGGCGTCGGATTGTATAGACAGTGTGACGGAAAAATGCGATAACGATAAGCTTAAGGAATATATCCAAAAGCAACGTAAGCATTATGACAACAGCTGCGAAAAAGTTGCCTCACAAATAAGAGAGCTTGGCGGCGAACCCGCCGAACCTCCAAAAAGCAGTCAGGCAATGGCGGAAATGGGAATAACTATGAAAACATTTACCGACCGCTCCTGCAGCAATATTGCAAAAATAATGTATAACGGTACGAACATGGGAATAGTAGACATCTCAGAAACGGTAAACCATGCAAAAAATGCGGATGAAAGAGTAATATCACAAGCTAAACAGCTTCTGTCCGCAGAAGAACGATATGCCGACGGACTGAAAGGATTTCTTTAATATGAACAACGATAAAGGCAAACCGATAAACAGAGGAAATGACAGCAGCAGTTATCCGAACAAGACAAAGGAACCTCAATATCTGACATATATTGTAACAGACAATAAAACCAACAAGAACGGATGCGTTCTTAATAAAAGCGATATAGACGCAAGAATATGCAGAAATGAAGTGGACGCCAATAAAAAATAATTATAAATCATAGGTCATATAAAGACCGGGGAGTATCTGAAAATAAAGCAAATTAGTACAATTAAGCTAAAAGTATTGCGGCTTCAAGGAAAAAAGCTGAGAAATACAAAAGTATTTCATAGTTATACCTTTTGGATAACTATCGTCATTTTTTGACGCGAAAAGCATTCGATGTTAGCAGAAATTGTACAATTTACGGCTTTTCAGATAGCCTCCAATAAGCCGCAGGAGCCATGAGCCGTGCGGCTTATGTTTTATTTAAGGCAACACCGCACAATGATTGCGCATGAATCGCGCAGTCAGATCTTACGTCAGCTTGCATAAATTCGACACAGAAATACTGACGCATTTCAAGGATAATTTGTGTAAGATGACGGAAAATATGCAAGCAAGCCGCACGCAAAGCCGTCAGGCGGTCATTGTGCGGTATTGCCTTAAAATAAGGTCATGATTCGTTTATTTTTTTGTCGTTCACAATATTGTCCATTACTTCCATCGCTCTTCTGTGATATTCCGCTATGTCATTGCCGCCGCTGTTATAGCTGCTGAAGTTTTCGTTTCTGACAACGATATACATATCTTCCGGACAGCTTTCAACATATAATGCCGCTTCGGCAAACTTGCTGCCTTTGACTTTATAGTAATACTTGTCCGTTACCTGAGGATCATCCGGGTACAAAGCGGAAAGATCTTCAAAAGCCTTTTCTTCATCCTGTTCACCCAAAATCGCCAAAATAGAAGCTTTATCCGCTATATACATCTGTGAAACACCAAGTCCGATTTCCGAAAAAAGCTTAGTCTGGTTCGTATAATAATAATTCATGTCCTGATCCTTATTTATGTTCATAAAATAAAAATCCACATGAGTATAGCCGTTATTATCATAATCCCCTGTGTATTGCTCCAAGGCAAGCTCTATATCCATCGATTTATAATAAAGAGAACCGGCCGTTTCCGTAGTCTGCGCAAAGGCGAGTATTCTTATATCGCCCTTTTCTCTGGTCACTGTGCTTATAATAAGAAATGCCGCCACCGCCGCAACAAATGCCGTAACTATCACATGCCATTTATAATGATAGAAAAAATTGGATATTTTATTCTTTACTCCGACAACCTCGTAAACCGCCTTATCGCCGTAACCGTTCTTATCCTCTTTTATAGTGTCGCTTTTTTCTATAATACCCTGCTTAAGTTTAAGCAATTCTCGCTTATCATCGTTATAAGACATCACAGTCAATCCTTTCAACGGAAAAAATTTAAACAATAGAAGTATACCACATAAAAGCCTTTTTTTCAAGTAAAAAGTGTGATGGTAATGTGATAATTCAGCATCTGATCATTAACCTTGGTTATTTTTATTATATCAATGTAAATATCACATATCCTTTCTGAAACGAATACCGCCGCTGTCCCTAAAACAGCGGCGGTATCCGTTGAACAAACGCCGATTACAACGATACTATCATAAAAAAATTATTTGCTTACTATCTTATAATAGACTTTTGCCGTAATCAGATATATCATAACATACATAAAAGCAAACACTAAAAAGGATGCTATAGTACAGATTATATAAAGAGAAGTATTCAGAAGCTCCAATCCCGCCAGCATTTTTGAAACCATAGGAAAAGCAAAGCATATATGGATCCCGGCAGTAATAAGAGGCAGGAAAAATACGCAAAGCACCTGGGAATGAATGGAGGCTTTCACTTCACTCTTGCTCATACCGACCTTACGCATTATTTCAAAACGGTTTTTATCTTCATACCCCTCTGAAATCTGTTTGTAATAAATGATCAGTATCGTAGCCATTACAAAAAGAGTACCCAAAAAAATACCGAGAAAAAACAACCCGCCGTACAGCTCCATAAAATCTTCCCGCGCCGTATAACTGTCCTCTATACTGACAGATTCTCTTACACCGTAAATTCTGTCTATTATCTCTTCGGCACGACCGCTGTCTTTAATATCATAATTTATCGTTCTGTCAAACCAGCATCCCGGTTCATCCAGACCAAATGCATCATTATAAAGATCGTTTATTTCCTGAAGCGCATCCATATCCTTAACATATACGGTTATATGATCATATCCGTAATTATCCATATCTTTGACATATAACCTATTCTTTACCGAAAAGCTCTTTCCGAATATTTCCAAATAACCGGAATCAAGCTCCTTAATGCTGCCGATCAAATATACTTCGTCTTCTCCAAGCGTCAGGGTTTCTCCGGAATATTTATTATGATCCTCTAACAATATAAACTGACATGATATATCATTTTCTCCTTCTTCCGTCAAGAGCTTGTTTCCCTTTATGCTACAATTAAATGAAAGATGAAGATAATCACCTTTTTTAACTGTGCAGTCAGAATATTGATCCATTATTTCTTCAATCTCTTTGAGGTTTTTAAGCTTATCCCCGTTTTCGCCCTCCATATATGCTCCGCGGGTATAAACCTGAATATCAAAATCCGGATATCTCATATTTATAATATCATCTATGCCCACCATAAGGGAAACCGTGCTGGATATCATAACCAATACCATAGTTGAAAGGATACAAATGTTTGCAAGTCCTACAGCATTTTGCTTCATACGGTAAATCATACCCGAAACCGATATGAAATGTTTTGTCTTGTAATAATATTTTTTGTTTTTTCGAAGTGCCTTAAGGAAAAAAATACTTCCTGACGTAAATATCATATAGGTTCCTATAATTACCAATATAACCGCATAGAAAAAGAAAGTCATAGCCTCCATGACATTTTTTACCTCTACGGCTATAAAGTACCCTCCGATCAAAAACAAAACGCCTAAAAAAGCCGTTATTAATTTTGTTTTAGGTTCTTTTTCTCCCACATCGCTTCCCTTCAGCAGCTCAATAGGCTTTGACAAATGAATCTGTCTCAGAGAATTAAGAAGAATGCAGAAAAAAATAATTCCAAAAAGGACAACGGATGTTATAACCGATTCAATGGAAATATAAAACCCAAAATGTATATCCGCCTTCATAATCTTCGCCATCAGCATATACATTACCTTATCAAGGGCAAATCCGGCTGCCAAGCCCAGCAAAATGCTGATAACGGATACGTATAATGTTTCGAATGCGATAACTCTTGAAATGTGCTTTTTCTCCATTCCAAGAATATTATAGAGACCGAATTCCTTTTTTCTTCTTTTCATTAAAAAGCTGTTTGTATAAAAAAGAAAAATCACCGAGAAAATGCCTACAACTATACTGCCAAGCCCTAATATCTGCGACATAATGAATGCCCCTGTTTTAAGAGTTTGAAGCCCCTCGTTAAGTGACAATGATCTTATAATATAAAACATGGCAATGGTTATTATGCATGTAATAATGTAAGGGATATACGTCCTGCCGTTTTTCCTTATGTTATCGGCGGCCAGCTTAAGATAAAGCTTATTGCTCAAAATCACCGCCTCCTGTTGCTATAATCGTCAGAGTGTCGGATATTTTCTGAAACATAATCTCATTTGTACTGTTACCGCGATGTATCTGATGAAACACCTGTCCGTCCTTTATAAACAAAACCCTGCTTGCATGGCTCGCGGCTTTCGTCGAATGAGTAACCATAATTATGGTTTGTCCCTCGCTGTTGATCTCGTTAAAAATACGCAAAAGACCGTCCGTTGAACGCGAATCCAAGGCACCGGTAGGCTCGTCGGCAAGAATGATTCTGGGACCGGTTATTATCGCTCTTGCCACAGCCGCTCTCTGCTTTTGTCCTCCGGAAACTTCATACGGATATTTATTCAGTATATCGCTTATCTCCAGCTTCTCCGCAACAGGTATAAGCCTTTCCCTCATCTGAGTATAATTCATTCCGCCAAGCACCAACGGCAAAAAAATATTATCCTGTAGCGTAAAGGTATCAAGTAAATTAAAATCCTGAAACACAAATCCAAGATTATCACGCCGGAATGCCGCCAGTTCTTTTTCCTTAATTCCCGCGAGGCTTTTTCCTTCAAGAAGCACCTGACCCTCGGTAGGCTTATCCAGAGCAGCCAATATATTCAAAAGCGTGGTTTTTCCCGAACCGGATTCACCCATTATAGCCACATACTCCCCTTTCTCAACCGAAAAGGAAATATCCGACAAAGCCTGTACCTGATTACCGCCAAAACGTGATGTATATATTTTTTTCAGGCATTGTGTCTCCAATATCGTCATTCTAATACCGTCCTTTCTTTGTTCTGGTTTTATTATAGCAAAAGAATGACGCAGCATGCCATTCAAAAAAGTGACATTTGTCCTATAAGACATGACATTTTTGTAACAGCTATTCCACCTTAAGATCATATCTTTTCAGATCAAGCTTAAATACCGTTCCCTTTCCGACTTCAGATTCCACGCTTAGTTTATGGCATAGCCTGTCCGCAGCAAGCCTGCACAAAAAAAGACCGAGACCGCTTGACTTTTTTCCCGATCTGCCGTTATACCCGGTAAATCCCTTTTCAAATATTCTCGGAATATCCTCCTTTGCTATGCCTATGCCCGTATCTGAAACTTTAAGTATTTTATCATCGGTTACGCAAACGGCAACCTCTCCCTTTTCGGTATATTTTACGGCATTTGACAAAAGCTGCTCCAAAATAAAAAGAAGCCATTTTTCATCGGTTATAACCTTAATGCTCACCGGTTCATATTTAAGTCTTATACGCTTTCTGACAAACTGAGGAGCATACTTATGCACAGCTGATTTTATAATTTTATCGATTTCATATTCTTCAAAAACAAAATCGTTTGTTTCTCCTCCGAGCCTGATATAATTCAGTACCATATCAACATACTGTTCGATCCGAAACAGCTCCGCCGAAAGCTCCAGATGTTCAGGTGTGTCTTCGCTTTGAAGTATCATTTCAATAACCGAAATAGGGGTCTTTATCTGATGTACCCAGGTAGTGTAATACTCTAAGCTTTCCCTTTTATCGTTTTTTGCCGCAATAATGCTCTCATCAAGGAGTGCTTTCAGCTTCAGCGCCATCTCAAGGTAATCCTGTTCGGCAAGCGTATCCGCCTCGATAAGGTTATCCGACATTACATCTATATTGCGGAGCATGTTTTCTCTCTCCCGGTGCTTCCTAAGATAGGAAACAAAATGTATCGAAATAACAACCGCCGAAAGAAGCGCACACAATCCGGCCGCATATAAAACTGCCTCGGTCTCAAGATCGTAAAGAAAAAAAATACCCGCAAAAATGCCGGAAAAGGCCAGAAACATTAACGAGGTATAACGATACTGTTTTATGTATTTTATAAAAACTACGATCCATTTTTCCGTTTCCATAAACACTTCCTCCGACATTCATTTATTATTTATCCGATAATATAACCAAGCCCTACCTTAGTGGCTATAAAATCTTTCAGACCGACGCTGTCAAGCTTTCTTCTGAGACGCGTAACATTTACCGTAAGCGTATTTTCCTCAACATATGAATCCATTTGCCAAAGCTTTATCATAAGCGTGTCCCGGCTTACAGCCCTGCCTTTGTTTTCCAGCAGCGTCTGAAGTATTCTAAACTCGTTTTTGGTCAGTTCTATGCGATTTCCGTTATAATCAAGAGAGGCATCGTTTAAATTCAATATTGCTCCCTTATGCTCAAGTACAGGTATTTTTCCGCCCATATCGTATGTTCTTCTTAAAACCGCCTGTATCTTTGCCATCATAACGCTTAAGTCAATAGGCTTGGCAATAAAATCGTCTCCGCCCATGTTCATAGCCATAACAATATTCATATTGTCCGAAGCCGAGGATATAAAAACAATCGGTACATTGGATATTCTGCGAATCTCGCTGCACCAATGATAACCGTTATAAAACGGAAGCGTAATATCAAGAAGCACCATATGAGGATCATACTCCGTAAATGCCGGGATAATATCTCTAAACTCCCTGACACACTTTACCTCATTACCCCAAGCTTCAACCTGTTTTTTAATTTCATTGGCCAAAGCCGCATCATCCTCTATTATCATAATCTTGTACATTCTTTATTCCTCCGAATACGAATTTTTAATTAGGGCGTATCTGAAAAAGCAAATTAGTACGATTACACTAAAAGCATGGCGATTTTTTACTTGAAATCGCTACGCATTTAGCGTAATTATAAACATTTGCTTTGTTTTCTGATACGCCCTAATATAAACGCTTCATAAAATCCGCTTTTTTTGCCGACAATAATTTTAACTCTATCCTCGTATTACCATATGTTTACACTATATCGCCGCACATCTATAAATCGAATACATGTTCGTCACAAAGCGCATCTTAATTGTACGCTTTACAATTAATACTTAGATTGCAGCTATTCGATAACAATAAATTATTTTACATTAAAATAAAGGCCGTCATAACCTTTCCCTGAATTCTAACAAATATTCAGCGATAAATTTTTATAATTTAATCATTGCATGACAACCGGGAAATTCTGCTGTTATTATACATTAACAAAAAGGAAATGTCAACCGCACATGTCAAAGAATAATACCGATAATGATAATACTAATGTAACGCGGTGATATAAGAACGACTGTTTTATGCCTATCCCTTTTTAAACTGACGTAATACCCACAGTTTAAAAAGGGATTGCACCCCAAACACTAATCCAATAGTTTTAAAAGGGATCAGTACTACACCCGGATATCGTTCAATCTGATGCAAGCATAGGATATCTTTAAATCCAACCTGCTATAAACACTGTTTATGTTTAGACTTCAGAGTAATAATACTTATTCCAATTCGATATATAGGCAACAAATCAAATCGGAGATATCCGATGCACAATTTTTAAGTCTTTTCAAACAATAAGTTTATCTGCATTATGATTTGAAAATAGTATAAGACTTTTATATCCGGATTTTTAATGTTATAGGCATTTTGAAACGTTAACCGCAGAAGCTGACGCAGTAGCAGAAACCGTTGATAATGCATGACAACAGCCGATGCATCAATAAAAACAGTACGGATCAATTCAGAGAAAGAATAACTAAAACGTTTTTAGATAAATTTTTTCGGTATTGTCCCTATAAGCACTTTAAAATTTTAAAGAGTCCTTTTGTATTTACTTCTATAAAAGCAATATTAAAAGGTCGATTACTTTTTTCGCCATTTTCGGCAGGTAACTTCCATAGTGTCCAGATATTTTAAAACGGGGTCGAGAGGCAGCCATATCAATGTTTACGTTTCTTCATTCCGCATTAAGATCAATTTCTCTTTCACTTTTACTTTAATTGCTTTACGGTGAACAAAATCCTGTAAAACGCCTCTGTATTCAATAATTCTTTGATCCGCAGTCAATGAAAAAAATATTTTTGAAAAAAATCAATATTGTATTGACAAACGATATTATAGATGATATAATATCGTACAAAGAGCAAGATCATTGTCTTAAAACAAAAATGAGAAAGGTGATTATAATGGCATTTCCTGTTAATGCTGCATTGTTGGATTCTTTGGTGCTGGCAGTAGTGGCAAAAGAGGATACTTACGGTTATAAAATTACTCAGGATATACGAATAGCCGTTGACGTATCCGAATCGACGCTGTATCCCGTATTGCGAAGATTGCAAAAGGAAGATAACCTTGAGACCTATGACAGAGAGTTTCAGGGCAGAAACCGAAGATACTACCGAGTGACCGACAAGGGTAAAGCATCGCTGAGTCTGTATCGGGAAGACTGGAAGCTGCACAGAAAGAAAATTGAGGATATTTTATTCACTCAAGGAGAGGAGAACAATATAAATGAATAAATACGACTTTTTATCAAGGCTCAGAAATGCTCTTTCCTCGCTTCCTCAGGAGGAACGTGATGCTGCAATGAGCTACTATGAGGAATTTTTCAGTGAGGCAGGAGAGGATAACGAGCAAGCCGTAATCGCAAGCCTCGGAACTCCGGAAGATCTGGCGAAATCCGTAATTGATGAAAATAACAGAGAAAATCCCGAAGCAGAAAGAAAGGATTATAATAACAGCGGATTCTCAAACGGCTTTACACCTCCTCCGACGCCCGCTCAAAGCTCCTCAAAATGGTCCGGAGCACAAATAGCGCTTTTCGTTATTCTGGCGGTGCTTTCATCTCCGATATGGCTTGGTCTTTTAGCAGCCGTTATCGGGGTAATAGTAGGACTTTTCGGAGCTGTCATCGGTATAATTGCCGCATTCGGCGCCTGTGGAATCGGATTCTTTGTATCGGGAATAATTGCATTGATACACGAACCTCCACTGGGGCTTATGCTTATCGGTCTTTCAATGGTTTTTATAGGACTGTTTCCTTTGGCTATTTTCCCTATGTGTAAGGGCATCGTTAAATTGACAAGCTCATGTATAAAAGGAATAGGCGCACTTATCAACAGACTTACGGGCAAAAGAGAGGTAACACAATGAAAAAAAGTTCAAAAAAATATATCGTCGGCGGTTCAATAGTTGCTTTCGGTTTAGTGCTTATAATTATTGCCGGATGTATAGGCGGTTGGAGCATGATATGGAATTTCAAAGGGATTTCTATCGATTTGTCCGGAGTTCATTATTTTGATGAAGAAAACATATTACAGACAAAAGGAGAAACAATTATGTCCGATGGCAGTGTAAAAAATCTTAAGGTCGATGTGGACTATGGAGAGCTTATAATAAAAACCGGAGATGTCAAAGATGTTGAGATAAATACAAGAAATATTCTTCAGAATAAGTTTAAGTATGAAGTCGACGGAGACACTCTTAAAGTAAAATACGGCAGCGGTTTTTCATTTTTCAGCTGGCGCAGTAACTCATATATAGAAATAACTCTGCCTAAAAACAGTAATTTCGTTACGGCCAATATTAAAAACGGAGCAGGACGCACCGAAATAGACTCAATAAACGCCGACACATTAAAAATGAATAACGGAGCGGGAGAAGTGGTATTTACAAATGTCTCCGTAAAAGATAAGCTTACCATGGATAACGGTGCGGGAGCTGCACGGTTAGAGGATATAACCTGCGGAAAGCTCGATATTGACGGCGGCGTAGGTGAAATAAGAGCAAAAAACATTATTTGCGGAGATATTGACGTAAATAACGGTATAGGAGCATTTACCTTTGACGGAGAAATAAATGGTGACGCCAATATTGACAACGGAGTCGGTGAAATCAGAATAAATCTTTACGGAGATTCATCGGACTACAATTTTAAAATTGACAGCGGAATAGGCAATATAAAGGTAAACGGAAACACTCCGATCCAATCCACCGGCGGAAAATATGATTTTAAGATCGACACAGGAGTAGGAGAAGTAAGAGTTAATTTTGAGAAAAAAGGAGATTGAAATCTATGCCAAAAAAATTATATAAAATCGAGCAAGGAAAGGTATTCTGCGGAGTGTGCGGAGGAATTGCCGAATATCTTAATCTGGATCATAATATCATAAGACTTCTGACAGTTTTGATAGGAGTGTTCAGTGCCTTCTTTCCTATATTTATCGCATACATTGTAATGGCCTGCATACTTCCGTTCAAATCCGCCACATTCTGATTTAAAACAATATCAACATCACAAACCGTGTCCCAAATCATTCATACTCCATTTATTTAAAAAACATAGCACAAATAATATATTTTAATAATCATATAGTAAAATATAGTCTATCCAACATAAAAATACAACCCATTGGGGCACGGCTTTGTTTTGCTATAAAAACAGCGTTCAGGATTAATCTGAAACGCTGTTTTTTATATTCCACGGTCAATTGTTTTACAGAGATTTAGAGATTTTAAGCCTTGACATTTTTTTATTGTCGGTGTATAATATATTTGTTCAAAAAATCGTGGTATAGCGCAGTTGGTAGCGCGCGATATTTGGGAGCGTAGATTTTGTTCTCAGTACCCGAAAATGAAAACCGCCTAAAGCCCTTTAACAGTGCGGATTTCGGGCAGTTTGTAAAAATCAAAAAGGCAGTCAAATCTGTGTTTGACCACATATTTGACCACTTACATAACCACAATTAAATAACTTATCGGGGTGTGGCGCAGTTGGTAGCGCGCGACATTTGGGAGCATAGAGCCGTCAGAGCGCTTTGCAGATCGGTTTTTCGTGCATTTCCTTTTATACTACACGGTCACGGCTCTTTCGTTTCGCAAAAATCTTGGTCGAGAATCCGTTTGACCACATAGTTGACCACTTTCGGAAAATTTTTGGAAAAATTTCATAAAATCGGGGTGTAGCGGAGCTGGTACCGCACTTCATTTGGGATGAAGGGATCGCACGTTCGAGTCGTGTCACTCCGACCACAAATCGCATTACAAAGCCATTTATCGGCTTAGTAATGCGGTTTTGCTTTTCATGGATGTAACGATCCGTTACATCCCCTCGAGTACCGTTTCGGTAGGTGAGAAGTCATGAAGGATGCCCTACTTTGGGGCGACCTGCTAAGCACTGTTTTAGTGCGGAGGTTTTCTCCGGCATATTCTTTGTTTACTGCGGCTCAATTTTTGACATACAAAATAATGGCGGGACAAATATCCTATCATTATTTTTATCATGAGGTATGCATCTGTATCCCCCTCCAGTGGTATTTCGTGAAACATGGAGTACCAATTTTGAATGTATCAGCTACGCCTCCTACCCTTTGCCTTATACAACTTGAACTCTACAGTTCGGCAAAGATAGATTAATCCGACCTTTAAAACACTCGGGGTTAATAAGAACAAAAAAACAGTCAAGCAGATAAAACCAGACGATTACGCCTTATCCAGTTTTATTTGTAAAATCATGTTTAAAAGCAACCGCGAACATAAATTCGGACTTGGGCAACGTAAAATTATACAAATATTAGCGTCGTATTTTGTTGAAAACGCAGATTTTATTACCATTCACGCAGGATTTATGCCATTTGCGCAAAGTGAGCAAAAAGGGGATTGAAAAATATACCAAAGTATACTATAATAAATCATAGGAAAGTTTGTCCAATGTGGATAATTGTATTTTATCATAAAAAACTTAAATTTCCTTCTAAACATTAATTTATTAACTGTTGAGAAGTTGTTTGGATATATTTTGTGAATGGGCGGGTTTATATGCTACAAATTGATGAAAAAGATTTGAAATTATACTTGGAGAAAAACAAAAAGAAGATTGAAAGTGGTAAAATTAAAGGAATTGTTGATGCATTCTCCGGATTTTCATTAATTGTAACCTTATCAAGTGGTGATTTTAGTGGTATAACCATATTCCCACCTATATATTTTGAAATATTTGCATGGACTTTTGCAATTGCATTTATGGTATATGGTATTGCTAAATTTATATTTAGCAAGATAAACGGAATAAAAATTGTACAAATTTATGAGAGCATAGAAAAATTAGACATGAAAAAACGCCATGAATTTGTCATTATATTGAAAAAAAATAGTTCTGTTAAAGGGGAATATTTATTGTCATATAGCCCACGTTGGAAATGCAAGCTTTTTCCTGATTACAAGATAAATGATAAATTTGACTCTGATGACACAGAAAAAGTGAGTTCTTTTATTAAGGGATTTCTCAATTGGGATATAAACCCTAATATGATAAGGTACATCGGTTGCTTGAACAGTGAGAAATATTCTGTTGGTAATAAAATCACCAAAAAATATTATTTCCATTTTTATATGACTACTATTGATACATTACAAACAAAATCTAAGCCATTTAAATATAATGGGAAGAAATTCTATTGGTTAACACTTGACAAGATGTATAAAAATAAAAATATTGTTAATAAAAATGCAGATGTTTTGGATTTCATTAGGACACATAAAAACATCTCTTAACTTTGTTTGAACTGTGTTTCTGACACAAAAAAACTTTGATGAATTTGGTTATTTGATAGGTAAATCTAATTATCTTATTGGAAGGATGACTACATGAATTATTGTGATTATGACTCTATGCAGCATTATAAATCCGGAAGTTTTGCTGTTCAATATAAAACATCATTGGTGGGAAAACTTGAGAAAATTGAAAAGCAAAACCTTGAGGATTGGTTAAAATCGAGTTTTTTAAACGGAGAGTATTACACTTGCAAAGCATTAGACGATTTAATTTTGTACAGAATCTTTGGAAGATATAGTATGAAGATAAAGGATAATTTGTACAGACTTCCAACAGGGGCAAAAAGTCTGGGTGGATTTGCTTCTACAGAATTTGCCGAATCATTAATTGATGCAAAAATACGTCTTGCATTAGATCCGTCGTGGCTAAGTACAAAAGCATATGAAGAAAAGATACTCTTGCCCCAGGGCAGTATAATTAATGTAGGCATTGTAGCCCCAGTGAAGTTAAAAACTGGAACTATATTGGAAGGTGGGGCAGACCAAATTTTGCTTCCCCAGAACTGGTCAGAAAAATGGATAATTGGATATAGGAGAGTGACACAACGTCAGCTTATGAATCCCCCTTGCTTTCCTTTGGAAAAAGACGATCTACCGCTAATCGACAAAAAAGAAACTTTATATAAAATTGATGCTTGCTGCTGCTGTGGTGGTTCGGACGTAACTAAACTTAAGGAGAACGAGTGCTTTGAGGTCATTGGTTCAAAAAATAATCATTATACATTAAAATATAGGTGTAATAATCCTAAATGTCAGTTTTATTGGTAGGAGTAGTCTCTATAATCAAATATAATCTATAAAATATGCTTTTTAAATCGTTATGAAAATCTAATTACCTATGAGTGATAGCGTAGTTTGTTCGCATCTTCTTAATAAAGATTGGGGAATGCTGAATTGGCATAAAGGTAGAAATTACGAAAGGCTGTTGTTAAAATGATTATAACAAAAAGTGCTGAAGATTTAATTTTTGAATCCGAATTAATAATGAGGATAGAAAATTTATATAAGAAAAATATGTCTGTATATTTTAGAGATACAAATAAGTTTTGCCCTGAAATGTATAGGATGTTTTCTGAATCTTGTGAAATTCAAAATGTTGATAATTCTATGTTGAAAGATGGCATTTTATATCTACATACAGATAATCAGGGGAAAAAATATTATTTAGATACAAGTTCTGAATTGATTTATTATATTCATGATGGTATTTGTAATATTGCAGTGGGTGCCTGTAGTTCCAGACAATATGATATATTTGATGCTGCTTATTTTAGACAATATATTTCTAAACCTAATATGAGAGAAAGATTATTAGTATATCTTGGAAATGCACCAGGAAGTATTACTACGCTTGATTATATGGGATACAAAATCAGAGATATTTTCTCTGTGCCAATATTAGAATATACCGCAAACTCTTTAAATGAACTAAAAAAATTGTTACAGAAATTACCAATATTCTGTCTACTTCAAAATTCTTTAGAAAATTATGGTTTAGAGGTCAACGGCAAGAGTATTATGAAAAACGCTCCTATAATACATTAATTAAATTAGGCTTGCCAAAAGAATACGAAAGAATGCCATCTCTTATCCCATCCTTAGGAAGGCATATTACAAAAGAGAATTTTAACGAAATAAAACTCAATATGATGTATTGGATTGAAGCATTTAAAATATGGACTTTGATACAATCTGAAGAATATAAAGAAGAGTTCGCCATAAACGGAAAAAATTATTGGGAAGTAGTAAAAAGTTTAGAACCTCAAAAAATGGCTAAATTTGTATATAACTGTCCGTTTGATATAGAAGAATATGTATACTTTCAACATGACTTAGAAGAATATGCTGAGATATTAGCAACGCAACAATATGGAGGATATACATCAATGCTAGATATAACAGATGATTTAGATGTTGCTTTATTTTTTACGCAGTCATTTTTAAATCAAAAAACAAGGAAATATGAATTATGCAATCCTAATCAAAATAATGTGATTTATGTAATAGCAGAAGGAAGAGATACTTGCACATTAGATGTTTCAACACGCATGTTTAAAAACGCAACCTGTAATGGTATTTTTCAACTTCCGCCTAGAATAGAAAATCAAAAATGTGGTTTATTGATAGGGGCTTCTGCTTTTGGGAAAAATGCTTATGGTTACCGCATTGTTGCAAAAATACATTTACAAGGAGAAGACATATTGACAACTAAAAAAGTAGAAGATATGTTTCCCGATTTAGAAAGTGATTCATTATTTAAGACCTATTATGATGTTGAGCCAAAACTAATAGGTCTTTATGGATGAATAGATTGAATCACCTGCTAGTAATCTGCCCCAAGGTTCAAACGATGAAGGGGGATTTCCTTTAACCCCCTTTTCAATGCAGCTTTAAGATTGGTAAAGCCGGGTCTCAAAATGTATGTCAAAATTAAAACAGATCCAAATTGGAGACAAAAAAGAAAAAGGAAAAGGTACGGAATCCAAACCCAATCTTCGATTTGAAATACAGAGATTCTGCATAAAAATGTGGAGCATTATAGAATTGTCTTTTTTGAGTGTGTCACATTAGAAATTTGACTGCTTTAAGGCATTTCTTTTGCGAATGCCAAAATAATCTATTTGGTCACGATGTCACATAAACCGCATTACAATGCCATTTATCGACTTAGTAATGCGGTTTTGCTTTTCATGGATGTAACGATTCGTTACATCCCCTCGAGTACCGTTTCGGTAGGCGAGAAGTCATGAAGGATGCCTTGCTTTGGGGCACCCTGCTAAGCACCGTTTTAGTGCGGAAGTTTTCTCCGGCGTATTCTGTATTCTTTGTTTACCGCGGCTCAATTTTTGACAAGAGATTTATGAGGTACTCATCTGTATCCTCACCTATATCGGTACCTCATGAAACACGGAGTACCGATTTTGAAAGGTAGCATAATCCGACCTTTAGGCAACCCGGGGTTAAATCGCCCCTGAGTCCAAACAAGTCAATTATGTCGAAACGGCTGTTTTGAAGGAGTATCCGTTTTGGACACACCTACCCGCCCTATTATAGGGCAGGTGCTATATTCTTTGTTTACTGCGGCTCAATTCTTGAAAGCACTCAATAGCGTTTCGTTATTGAGCCTCGAGTTTTAAAGAATCGTTCAAGGTTTCAATCGCTCTTTCTCCGCCTTGATGTCAGCCTTGACCTGCGTTATCATCGCCGCGAGCTTTTCCTCACATTCCTCTCTCGTTTTGGCGTAAATATTATGGGATTCTCGCTTTCCATATGCATTAGTAGGCGTGTATCTTCCCTCGTAGAGGTGGTCGTTTATCATCGTCACACAGCCTGTGCCGGATTTGCGACATTTGGGCTTGTACGGCTCGAAATCGGGCGGGGTGGTGTCTATCCTTGCTCGTTCCTCAGCCCTCGGAATTTCGGCTTCTGTGCCGCCAATCTGGCGGTCTATCTTCGCGGCTGCCTGTCGCTGCATAGTGTCGGTGATATGGCTGTATATATCGATTGTTGTTGCCGAGGAAACATGTCCTATCGTTGTGGACAGCGTTTTTATGTCCATACCATTTTCAAGTGCCATCGTCGCAAATGTGTGCCTGAGGTCATGAAATCTTATTCTTGGGCAGCCCGATCTTTCCAATATCAGTTGGAGGCGTTTGCGTACTGCCGAGGGTGTTCTTGGTCGTGTGCTATCAATCGGCGAGGGGAATATCCACTCCGAATCGACTGTTTTCTTATATTCCGATAATATTTGGAGAAGCGATGGCGGTAATATTACCGTTCGTATGGAGGCTTTAGTTTTAGGTTCGGATATTAATAACTCACCGTGAAGTGCGGTTATCTGTTTATTTATTCTAAGTTCGCCTGTTATGAAGTTTAGGTCACTCCATTTTAAAGCGAGTATCTCGCCGCGGCGCATTCCCGTACCGAGTTCAAGCAGGAAAAGTTCGTAATAGCCTTCCTCTTTTGCTCGATTGAGAAAACGTATAACCTCGCTCTGTGTTAGCACTTTCATCTCTCGGGATTTCTTAGGCGGCAGCTTGCAGCCTATCGCAGGATTAATTCTTATCAAGCCCTCTTGTACCGCTTTCTCAAGCGCCGATCTACAGTTGGCGTGTATAGCCCGAATTACTCTGTCGGAAAGTCCCTTGCCGTATATTTCGGTGTGAATTTTGCGTCCTCCGGACTTCGTCCTTGCGTAGAACTGCTGAATATCAGACTGGGTTAGCTTATTCAGCGGTATTTTCCCGATGTCGGGTATTATATGCTTGTAAATTCGATTCTCATACTCTTGTTGAGTAGTAACGCGAATTGTGTGTTTACAGTATGTCTGATACCAGAAATCGATCCATTCTCCGAATGGCATTTCCGGATTTATTTTTTCGGTGGACTTGCAATGCTTATCCTTGAGAGCTTCAAGTTTTTCTGCGCATTCCATTTTTGTTTTGGCGGTGACATTCTTGGTTACGGGTAAGCCCTTATCGTCGTAACCTACGACTACGCGACCTTCCCATCTGCCATCTTTACGCAATCTCAGAGTACCCTCGCCTTGTTTTCGTCGTTTAGCCATTCTTCATTCCCCCTATTATGTTATCCATGAAGTTACCAACGATCTTCGCGGCATTTTTCTGCATATCCGTCGTGACATGGGTGTAAGTATCAAGCGTGAAACTGGCGTTTGTGTGTCCTAAAATTCCGGATAACGTTTTCGCATCTACTCCGCCCGCAATAGCATGGGTAGCGAATGTGTGGCGAAGATCATGGAAACGTATCAGTGGTAGTTCTGCTTTTTTGAGAAGTACTTTCAAGCGTGAATATGCGCTTTGCGGATTCATCGGTTCTTCGGGATTGTGCCAGTTTGGGAATATCCAATCGCCGACTGCGTTTTCCTTTCGCTTTTTAAGAAGTTCCACTGTACTTGGCGGTAAGAGAATTTCTCTCTTTCCTGTTTCGGTTTTGGTTTCGCCAACAGGGAGGACACCGTCTTTTATTCTGCCTACACTGCGTTGTATTTTCAGTTTTCCACTGTGCTCATCAAAGTCATTCCACTTCAGTCCACATATTTCTCCCTTTCGAAGTCCTGTTGTAATCTCAGTGTAGAAGAAATCATACCAGCGCTCGTCGGTCTTTATGATCTCCATGAATCTACCAAGCTGCTCATCGTTCAGAATTTGCTTATCCTTGTAATTGTTTTTTGGAATGGTCGTTCCGTTCGTAGGATTACTTACGAGCAGCCTTTGTTTTACTGCCATATCAAGTGATTCGTGCAGCAGCAAATGGATTTTTCTAACCATGCTATCCGAGATTTCTGTACCATGTTGCTTGTCGGGATGTACGCGACCGTTCTTCTTTACGTTATTATAGAATTTCTGAATTTCATTTGTGGTAAGCGCGGACAGTGGTCGGTTTCCAAGGAATGGCTTGATTTGACACTTTATTACCATCTCATACCCATATAGAGAACTTGGTCTGAGTGTAAAGGTCATGAACTCGCTGATCCACTTATCAAGCCATTCGCCAAGAGTCATATTACAGTCCTCGCTGAGGTCGGCGTCGCGGTATATTTCAATTTTGTCATGTAGCTTTTGGGTAAGTTCCGATTGGGTTTTGGCAAGGACATATCTGTATATCGGCTCGCCATTGTTTTTGTGACCGACTACGATCCGACCTTCCCAGCGTCCATCTTCGCGCTTGCGAACCATTCCGTCGCCTGACGGTCTGCGTTTTGCCATAGCAGCACCTCCTCTGTAACCAAACATCATACCACTTTTTTCCGAACAAATCCAGCACTTAAAGCGACAAATTTTGGTCGTCGTTTTTGACACCTTTGACAGAATGATCTGTTTTGATTCCGAGAGCGCGTTTCTTCTGTTCGATTTTGGATTTCAACTTGGAATCAATTTGATTGTTTAGGCGCGATTGCTTTTTCTGATATGAATCGTTTATCATGCCGCCAAGCAATTTTATCCATAAGGTCACTGTGTTGGTTACCCTTGAATTATAAGATACGACATCGGGATTGCTATCCAATTCCAGAACAGCTTTTATGATATCGTTCTTTATGCTGTGGAATTCCTTGTTGTCCTCCAGTGGAATATCCGGATCTGGTTTGTCATGATAGATGGATAATTTTTGTCGGTTGATGTTGTTCCACTCTGCATAAAAATCCGCTATCCAGCTATCGTTTGCAAACTCCTTTACGATAGCATCCACCGTATTCTTGATATCTTTTTGCAAATATCCATACAGCTTTTTACCCTTGTGCTTTTTCAATTGTTCGCTGAGCAACGATATGAGATTATTAAAATTCTCGCTACAAGGAATATTTTCGGATGTGTGTTTTATGAGCTCGTCTATTTTTTGTTGTGCTTCTTGCTTGACCTCATTTCTCATTTGAGTTTGAAGCGTGAAAAGATGATACATTTCATTGCGAAATATATCATTCGCGAATATACTGTGCAAACTGTCGATACCTTTTTTCGTAAGATATCCATGCTTGATATTTTCCGAATATACCACAAGATGAATATGCGGGTGATGTGTGGTGTTATGGAACGCCGCATACCACTTCATTTCCGATACCGGAATTTTATGAGCCTCCGCTATCTGCATAGCGTTTCTGCGAACAAGTTCCCGCCATGCTGCTGCCTTGTTATATCCAAGCCGTTCCGCGTCCTCGCGAGTCAGACTTACAACGTGTGTCCAGATTATTCCTTCGTGGTTCGCGACCTCATCACAAATTTTATCCAAGTCAATTTTATCATCACTTTGAGAAAACAAACCATGCTTACCTATCTTCTCAACACCAGGGCGCTCTGCCATATATGAAACCAATTTTTTTACATCTTGAATTTGGTCAGCATTGCGCTCTATGAAAGCGTTTATGCATTCCGTTGCTGCTCCCCTTGAGTGTTCGGTTATATATTTTTGAAATTCGTGATATTCCCAGGCGGGAGGGTATGCTCTGAGTAAATCACAAATTAAACTGTGCTGCTTTTGTGTCGCGAGAGAATTATCGTAACCGTTTGACAGCCTTTCTACTCCCTCGCGTGTTCCCATATATTTTATGAAATTCCCTGCGTTCTTGGATTTAGAGTTTTTGATGTATCGGCTCGTGCAAATCAGTCTTGGCATTATTCTTTCTCCGAGTTCTGAAAGTGCATTGCTTCTTCAAATGTGATGATTCCATTGTTCTCCACGATCTCTCTTGAACACATTTCGCGAAGCTCTTTTACGGTTTCGCCATCCACTCCGTTATAGCAAGCGACTATGTTGTTCACAATCCCCTGTTCTACTGCCAACTTGTAAAGCATTGAGGAAATATTCTTCTCTACACTTTCGATCTCGTTCTTTATCGTCTGCGCAAGCAGCGGAGCGAGAAAATCTATACTTTTCTTTTGCCGCAAGTATGCGATATAGAATTCGGTTGCTTGGCGAACAAAATCTGCCATTGATGTAGCGTTAGCTTCACTCATCATGTTTTGTATTTGCGCTTTGAGTTCCGGTTCAAATCTGATTGCTGTTTTCTCCATTTTGCTCCTTTCCCATGAGACCGCCCTTTGACAAGCACCTTTTTTCTTCAAAATGCTCCTAACGGTCGGCTCTGCCGTCCGATGTGATTTGCGAGGGGGCGGCTTGCCGACCCCTCGCTTTGTCCTGCTTACAAATAATATTTGCCATTTTTGCCCCTACAGTTCGTCAGACCGCTTGTTTATTAAGTTTTTCTATGCGTTTTCTCCGCTTATCATCAGCAATTGCTCGGTCAAAATCTTCAAGCTGATGCTTGTAAAAATACTGCTTGGCTTGCTCAATCGGGAGTATCGTGTAGAGCAGATTTCCGTTAAGTTTCTTGTTGTCTTTAGTGAAAATGCTGGTCGGTTCTGTGGATATAAGCTCCTTATCAACGAGTAATTGAACATATTTGCTGACCGTGTTCCGTGACATATGAAGCGCCGTGCCAATGGTCTTGTAACTCGGATAGCATTGGAATGATTTTCTGTTTTCACGATAGAGTAGATACGAGTACACTGCTATCTCTCCGTAGGAAAGCCCGAGGCAAAATATTTCATTAGGCAACGGGAAGTAGTCCTTGATTGGATCGCGTTTTGAATATTTCTTGTTCAAATATTATTCTCGCTTTCCTGTCTTTTTGTCTATCCAATGCTGTAATTTCTCTTTGGGAACGACAAGCCGTGAGCCTATTCTTATTGCTGGGAAATCCTTTTCGTGCATCAATTCGTAGCTGCTTGATACGGAAACACCGAGCAGCTTGGCGAGCGTTTCTGCGTTTAAGAACAGCGGCAGCTCCTCATAGCTTGTGTATAATGCTTCTTTCAAATTTCTGACCTCCGATAAAATTTTAATGACGACCAAGAGCAAAACAGCTTTTCCGTTTGCTTGTGATCGTCCATATTATTTTAGCACATGTAGGTTTGTCAATGATATTGGACAAAATTTTTTAAAAATTCAACAGGAGAAA
>CAJTTE010000002.1:0-163459 GCA_910579265.1 uncultured Ruminiclostridium sp.
TGGTCTGATAACTTTATTCTATCAGTTTTTTGGCTTTCTCTCAATATCTTTTTTTTCGATTGTCCAATATCTATTGTAGCTCTACACTTTTTATCTTGCGTGAAGGATAATACTCTTGAAATTTTCTGCCCGATATAGTATAATTAACAGGTTAGGTAGTGATTTTCCGGAAGGCTGTACAAATTTTTATAAAATCTGGATGGACTCATATTAAAAAGATGAGATAGAGACATGTAAAAACGGCTTACAATACGAATCATAGTGTTTTTTAAAATAAGGATTATTGGGTGATAGCCTATGCTTTATGATGAAGAAATGATGCTGAAGGCTTTGGCATTGGCTGAAAAAGCTTATTCCATGGGTGAGTGTCCTGTAGGTGCGATTATAACGGATAATGAAGGAAATGTGATCGGTGAAGGTTATAACCGTCGGGAAACCGATAACTCCCCAACCGCTCATGCTGAGATTCTGGCTATTGAGGATGCGGCTAAAGCTTTGGGGCATTGGCGGCTTTCCGGATGTACGCTGTACGTTACTCTGGAGCCTTGCCCCATGTGCGCGGGAGCTATTATCAATGCAAGGCTTAAGCGTGTTGTTTACGGAGCCTTTGACGATAAGGGCGGAGCTTGTGCATCCGTTTTGAATCTGTTTGAATTGCCCTTTAATCACAGACCCCTTGTGAGAAGCAGAGTGCTTGAAACGGAATGCGGAGAAATATTGACGGATTTTTTTGAAAAATTGAGAAAAAAGGGGTGTAAATCCGATTAGGATTAAAAAGCTGGGTAGCGTGTGTTTTTGACCGGCTGTTGTTATCTGGTCTCATATTTTTCCGGCGTTTTAGCGGACGGATCCTTCTTGAATTTATGTCTGCTTTAATCAATCGTTGATATGATAGATTTTTTTCAATATTGTTTTTGAGGCTTTGTTATGAGTATTAAATTCTTGGAAATTACAAACACTAACGTTATAAATGTTTGCTGCTTGGATGTTTTTGAGCATCAGAAAAGCTTTGTTGCGCCAAATGCCGTAAGTCTGTCTGAAGCATTTGCTTCAAGAAACGAAAACAAATTTGCGATGCCATTCGGGATATACGATGGCGATACTTTGATAGGCTTTATTATGTTCGGATTTGATACGGTATCCGATCCCTATAAACAGGAAATTGCAAAAGGAAATTATGTATTATGGCCTCTTATGATAGACAAAAAATATCAGGGCAGAGGATATGGAAAGCCCGTACTTCGGAAAGCTATTGAATATTTAAGAACATTTCCTGCCGGAAAGGCGAATTACGTATGGCTCTCCTATGAAAAAGAGAATGTTTCGGCAAGAAATATGTATTTAAGCTTTGGTTTTGAGGAAAACGGTCAGTTTTGCGGAGAAGAAATTGCGGCGGTTTATGATCTGAGATAAAATTCCGCGGTTTATTGTACATACATATGTTGCCCTTTTTAAAAACCGTGCGTAGCATGTTTTTATGAGGACTTGTTTTGAGAAAGGAATAGCATTTATGTGTACTGCAGCAGTTTATAAAACAAAGGACTTTTATTTCGGAAGAACTCTTGACAATGATTTTTCCTATGGCGATGAAATAATTATAACACCGAGAAGGTTTAAGCTTTCATTCGGGGGAAATAAAGTTTTTAATACTCATTATGCGATCATAGGTATGGCGCATGCGGGAGACGGTTATCCCTTGTATTACGAGGCGGTAAATGAAAAAGGTCTTTGTATGGCCGGTCTTAATTTCCCGGGTAACGCAGTTTATTTTGACAATGCCGAAGGTAAGGATAATATCGCGCAGTTTGAGCTTATCCCTTGGATTTTGTGTCAGTGTGCGGATTTAAAGTCTGCACAAGAGTTATTGCGAAAAATAAATATTACAAAAGTTCCTTTCAGTAAAACGCTTCCCGTGGCGCAGCTTCACTGGATGATTGCGGACAGGAGCGGCACTTTAACGGTAGAATCGGTAGCTGAGGGAATTAAAATTTATGATAATCCGGTGGGTGTGCTTACAAATAACCCATCCTTTGATAAACAGCTTTTCAACCTTAACAATTATATGAAGCTTACGGCTCAGATTCCCCAAAATACCTTCGCAAAAGGCCTTGAGCTGGATAGATATTGCCGTGGACTTGGTGCTTTGGGACTTCCGGGTGATCTGTCCTCCCAGTCGAGATTTGTAAGAGCTGCATTTGTCAAAATGAATTCGGTATCGGGTGAGGGTGAAAAGGAAAGCGTAAGTCAGTTTTTTCATATTCTGAACTCGGTGGATCAGCAAAGGGGCTGCTGCGTTCTTGAAGACGGAAAATGCGAGATAACGATATACACCTGCTGCTGCAATGCGGACAAGGGTATTTATTACTATACCTCCTATGACAATCATCGGATCACGGCGGTGGATATGAATAAGGAGAACCTGGATTCGGAGGAATTAGTGAGATATATGCCTGTTGTCGGGGAGCAGATAATGGAACAGAATTAAATGAGGAGCAGCGTCTCAGGTTTATGATAAAATTCGGAATGTAAGCATCTCGGTTTTTCGGCGAGGGATTGTACCTTCCGTCAAAGAACTGACAAGGAGCCTGCCGCTTAAGAGACGGAAAACTTGGGGTTTTCGGTTAAAATAATTTGAGGTTGATAAAATGCTGTATTTAAAGGAATCCAATACCGATGACATTGAAAAGGAATATGAGTTTATCACAAGCACTCCCGAAAATGAAAATGGATTTATCAATACTGGCTTCGGGAGCTCAAGGGAAGAGTTTGAAAACGAGATACTGCCTAAATATTTAAATTATTCCAAGGGTATAGGGTTACAGGATGGGCATGTTCCCCAAACAATGCTTTTCCTTTGGAATGATTGTGAGATTGTAGGCTTGTTCAAGCTTCGCCATTACCTTACTGAGTCTCTTTTGAAAGGTTCGGGACATATAGGATATGGAATAGGCAAAAGCTTCAGGGGAAAAGGCTATGCGACCGAGGGCTTGAGACTTACTGTAGAAAGAGCATGGAAAATCATTAGGGAAGACGAAATTTATATGTCTGTAAGCAAGAACAACCCCGCTTCACTTAAAGTTCAGCTTAGCAATGGAGCATATATCCATCATGAGGATGATTTGAAGTATTATACGAGGATAAAAAGAGTGCTGAAAGAACGGTGATAAGTATATTTTTGCTTATGCACATATGTGGCGTATGTTCCCGAAATAACTTAAAGCAACGCCGCACAATTAACTGCCCTTCGGGCTTTGTCGGTGCTTGCATATTTTCCGTCAGCTTTCACAAATCTTCCTTGAAATACGTTAGTATTCCTGCGTCGGATTTATAAAGCTGATGAAAAAACTGACTGCGCGGTCACTCAACAATAACTAAGCGGTGTGTTGTCTTAAATTGGGAGGATAAGATTTATGAGTGAAATAAGAAGGATAGAAACGGATGAATTTTGGGCGGATTCGACAATTATTGAAGCCGGTGATTATATATTTGTCGGGTATTGTATGGCGAATGAGGGAAACTCTGTCAATGAGCAGATCGACGGAGCGTTTACCGTGTTGGAAACAAGACTTGCTATGGCAGGTTTGGGATTGGATTCCGTCGTGAAAATGGATTGTTTATTTAAAGATATTAGTGATTTGAATGTGCTTGCGGAAATTATTAAAAAACGGTTTAAAGAAAAATATCCTGTTCGTAAAGTCTTTACATAGGATTTTATAAGGGAAGGAATAAAGTTTCAGGTAGATGCAATTGCTTACAAGGGGGTTAATTAGGGCGTATCTGAAAAGTCATAATTTGCACGATTTCTATTAACTGCGGGCGCTTCCTGCGCAAAGAATGCCGATAGCTATCTCAAAGGGATAACTATGAAATATCCGCATATTTCTTTGCTTTTTCCTTAAGATCTCCACGCATTTAGCGAAATTGTACAAAATTGCTTTGTTTTCATATACACCCTGATAATGTGAGGAAGAAATGGATTTTAGATTGGCTGACATACGGGATTTACCGCAAATCATAGGTATGTACAGGGAAATAATAAGAAAAATGGACCGGGACGGGCTTCAAATATGGGATGATATTTATCCCTGCGGATATTTTGAAGATGATATAAAAAATAACCGGCTTTATGTTATGTCGGATGGATCGGAGATTGCCGCAGCCCTTGCTCTGTGCAGTTCAAATTCGGGTGAAGGTTTTATAGAGTGGGAAAACACAAGCGGCAAAGCGCTTTATCTGGATCGTGTAGGCGTAAGCGTTAAGCATAGGGGAAAAGGTATAGGTGCTCTTTTGCTCACAAGTGTAAAAGAAACGGCAAAGGCTTTGGGTGCGGAATATCTGCGTTTGTTTGTGGTGGATATAAACGCTCCCGCTATAGGTTTATATCAAAAAAACGGTTTTATTCGGGCAAAGGGAATTTACGACGAGCATGTTGACGAGGATTTCGTGCTGCGTGAATACGGATATGAAATAAGGCTTTGATAGCCTTTGAAGACAATTGTTAATCTGAAGAACCGGAGGTGATCTTTATTGCTTTTTTCAAAAAAGGAATATAAGGAAATGTTTCTGCCCTTTAGATTGGATGGCAACGCTGAGGATATATCCTTTGGAGGGATAAGCATAGAGGTTTTCACTGACTTTTTTGACGCTCCGAAATACTGTTATGCAACCTACGCTCTGAAAAACCCGGCAATGTATGAAAACGGAGAATATGAAGAGCTTAGACGGCGGCTTTCGGATTGTGAGGAAATGGATATCGGCATTGTTTTTAAGCTGAAAAACAGCAGACTCATTGATTTTAAGATAGACTTGGAAAATTTAGCAAGGCGCTGTGGTGACGAACGGCTCAAGGATATGGAGCTTTTGGGATGGGGAATAAACGATAAGAGCATTAAAGATCTTTTCACGACAACATAAAAGATTTATTTACGGCAATATGATAAAATATCGCGTTGAATATTGACAATCAATATTACGTATAACCGCGTTGTACTGATAACCGATCGACGGCCGCTTCCTTTATTCTTCTTACTGTTTTAATTTGTCATTGCCGCTTTATATTATGTTATTTCCTTGGATTAGGGCCTGTTTGAACAGTTGCAGTTTGCGCGATTTTAATAACTGGTGCGCTTTGTGCGTCAAAAAATGCCTTAAATCACCGCTCATTTAACGAAATAGTACAAAAATGTCTGGAGCGTGTTCACATAAATCAAGGAGCGCGCCTTTTAGGCCAATTTTACCGCTTGCCGTGTTAAGGCTTTTTGAAATATAATATTCCTGCAAAATTTTGCCCTGCAAGTGAGAAAATTATGCTCGAAAATCAGCATGACGGTTTTATGTGAACACGCTCCGGTTTTATGTTGCATTCCAATGAAGATTTCTGAATAAAAATAGACATTCCACCCCGAAAGAGAGGTGATGGTAAAAATTGAATAAATATAAAAAGTTAGCATCAAATACTATAGTACTTGCTTTGGGGCAGTTTGGTTCAAAGCTTCTGGTCGTACTTTTGATGCGCTTTTATCAGAATATGCTGGGTCAGGAGGGGTATGGTGAAATCGGTACTATAATCGATACTGCCACGCTTTTAATGGCCTTTGCCACTCTTTCCATCGGCGAATCAATAATACGCTTTGGGCTTGATAAGGCATATAATAATTCTCAGGTTTTTTCTATCGGGCTTAAGGTTACTCTTACGGGAACGCTTACCTGTTTTATAATAATTCCCATTATAGCATGGCTTTCTGGTGTGTTGCCGGACAATAACGTTATTCAGCTTCTGGACGAATACTCGCTTATCACAGCCGTTTATGTTTTTACGGGAGGATTAAAAAGCACCTGCGCTTTATTTGTACGTTCAAACGGCTATGTAAGGCTTTATGCCATAGACGGTATTTTTACTACCGTTATGAACGTTCTGTTCAATCTTCTTTTCCTTGTGGGATTGAATTTAGGTAATATGGGATATCTGCTTTCGGTTATATGTGCAGATATATGCTCCGTGCTGTTTTTGACATATATGGCAAGACTGCCCAAGTATTTTATCCTTTTCGGCACAGACAGGGATGTGCGGAAGGCTATGATAAGATTTGCCATACCTATGATACCAACCACCGTTATGTGGTGGATAATAAACGTATCTGACAATTTTTTCGTTTCGGAGATGCTTGGATTTGCCGAAAGCGGAATTTATAAGGCGGCTTACCGCCTTCCGAATATGATAGCCCTTTTATCAGGAATTTTTTCTCAGGCTTGGAATATGTCGGCCATAAGCGAAAAAAATTCCCGAACCATTGCCAAATTTTATTCCGATGTTTTCAGCGCTTTTCAGTCCTTTGTTTTCGTAGTGGGGGCTGGAATGCTGCTTTTGATAAAGCCAATAATTTCGGTAATTTGCGCCGAGGATTTTCATATCGCTTACATATATACGCCGTTTTTGGTTTTGGCAGTTGTGTACAGCTGTTTTGCAACTTTTATGGGAAGTATTTATGTTGCATCAAAGCAATCCACGAGATCCATGGTTACAACGGCGGTGGGTGCGGTTGTCAATATAGGTCTGAATGCGCTCCTGATACCGTTCATGAAAAATCACGGCGCGGCCGTAGCAACGTGTGTGAGCTTTTTCACGGTTTTTGTCATAAGGGTCGTCGATACTAAAAAGATTGTATTTATGAATATACGGTTAAGAAAACTTGTGACGAATACCATATGTCTTTTGATAATGGGATTTACAGTAATATTTTCAAAAAACGACGTTATTTTCTTTGCAATTTTAACAGCAGTATTTTTGTTTGTGGTGTTTATTAATTTCAGAGCCTGTATCAAACTTGTAAAGCAGGTTATGGGAAAGAAAAAGTAAAGGCGGTTAGGCGCGAAAGCATAACGTGCCTGTCTTTTAAAAAGTGAGGATAATAAAAATGGGATTGTTTTTGGAAACGGTAATTGTAAAATGCGATGATATGTCATTGCTCAAACAAAAAATAACGGAGCTTTCAAAAGAATATCCGGAATTTGAGCTGGATGAAAGCGGCTGTCGTTATTTGGAACGTCATGGAAAGGGAATTCAGCTTCTTCTAAATGAGGGATGTATAGCATATGATGAGTTTTCCGCAAGACTTTCCGAAAAGCTGAATACATGGCTGATGTTTCTGTATATTTATGACGATGATTTTTGGGGATATTATCTTTATGATAAGGGGATGGAAATGGATCGTTTCAGTCCCGACCCGGAATATTTCGGTGAAGATGAGAATGCGGAAATGTATTCGGGAGATGCGGGAATTGTTTCAAAGTATTTCGGAATACCGGCGGAAAGCATTGAAAATTACCTTGTTGAATGGACGGACGAGCATTATGAAGAGGGAGATTTACTTGCCTATGATCAGGATGAATACGCTTATGCCGATCCCTGGCAGATGGCGGATTTTATGGATAAGCTCGGTTATCCTTATGAATGGTAATTGTCAGGGAGGAAACGGTAATGATACAGGTTTCGTTTTACGATAAAGCAGACGGTAAATTATTAAAATTTGTTGTAATTGCTTCACGTTACAAAAACAAATGGATATTTTGCAAACATAAGGACCGCAGTACCTTCGAGATACCCGGAGGACATATTGAAGAAGGGGAGACGGCAGCCGACGCCGCCATTCGCGAACTTTCCGAAGAAACGGGCGCAAAGAATTTCAATATCTGTCCGGTGTGTGTTTATTCAGTTAAAGACGATGACTCGGATGAAAGCTTCGGTATGCTGTATTATGCGGAAATATTTGAATTTGAAAAAGAATTGAAGTTTGAGATAGAGAGTATTCATTTTTTTGACGGTCTTCCCGAGAAACTTACATATCCTTATATTCAGCCCAAGCTTATGGAGAAAGTTATTCAAAGAAGAGACATACCGCAATGATAAAAGAAAAATACGATCTTATCGAAAGATATATGCTTTCCTGTATGAAAGACAGCGCCCATGACAGAGAGCATGTCTACCGTGTGTTGTATAACGCCTTGGAGATTGCCGGCAGCGAGGAGAACGTGGACTATGACGTATTGATTTGCGCCTGTTTGCTGCATGATATAGGGCGGAGGGAGCAGTTTGACGATCCTAAGCTGTGTCATGCCCGTGTCGGCGGGGATAAGGCATACCGTTTTCTTATTTCACATGGCTTTTCCGGGGATTTCGCGGATAAGGTCAGAGCTTGCATTAAAACTCATCGTTTTCGAAAAAACAGTTATCCCGAAAGCCTGGAGGCAAAAATACTTTTTGACGCGGATAAAGTTGACGTTGCGGGAGCGATCGGCATCGCACGAACGCTGGTCTACAGAGGGATAGCCGAAGAAGCTTTATATTCTTTAAATCCAGACGGTACGGTATCTGACGGTACAAACGATGCTGATCCTTCTTTTTTTCAGGAGTATAAGTATAAGTTAGAGAACATATATTCAGGATTTATTACAAAAAGAGGGTCCGAAATTGCAGAGAATCGGCGTCGGCATGCGGTAGATTTTTATGAGGGCATGCTTGAGGAAGTTAAGGAAAGTTATGAAAAAGGGGAAGCCAGGCTCAATAAACATATTGAAAAATAAAAAATGACTGCCGGAGCAGACATTTCGCTTGTATAAAAAAGCTGACAATTACGTTGAAAGAGCGTCGGAATGGTACGGGATTAACGGTAAATGAGACGTGACGTTACGTCTTTTAAATGTATAAGGTATCCGAATGGATATATGAAATTATAAAACAAATCTTTGATTTATCATACATAACGGAAGCGGTTATGGGGTATAAACAGTGTGACCGAGATACTTTGAGATAACTCAGGACATTAATAAAGCGTTGACAGTATCTTTTCGGCGGTAAACTGACCGGTTTTACTGCATTAAATTTTTTTGGGTCAATGGATATTATAGCCGGGAAATGTATGAGAAAGTATATACAACAGGCAGAAGCGTATGTCGATTTAACTAAAGTTTTTCGATCAGTTTTTCGCAGTGCATGACCATATTCAACAGCACAGATGCGCTTTTACCGTACTCTCTTTCAAGTTCCGGGCGGTTTATCGGTGGTGCGAAGACATTGTTTTCGGATATTGACAGCTCGGCTTTGGCGGTCGCTATCGCTTCCTCTGCGGTAATCAGCTGCTCTGCCGTTTCTTCCGGGATTTTAAAAAGATTTTTGTCATTGGACGGGTTGGATTTATAGATAAGACGAAAGGCTCTGTATACCGAGCAGGAAAAAATATCATATACCTTATCCATAAGCATTGTGTTTCTTGTTTTTGAAAGCAGTGAATAGATAACGTCAACACTGTTGTTTACAAGTTTTTTTGCAAAGACGGCGGATAACTCGTCGGCAGAAAGATTCCTTGCTTTTTCAGGATCGGCGGCGTCCTGTATATTTTCATTGGTTATAACGGCGCCGTTGCTGACGGGGGATTTACCTAACAGGTAATCGGTGGTTACGCCGTAATATTCGGCGGCTCTCAGGAGGAATTCAAGTCCGCATTCGCGTTTCCCCTTCTCGTAATGGGATAAGAGAGCCTGAGCGATTCCGAGATCCTCGGCGGCTTTTTTCTGACTAAGGTTTCTTTCTTTTCTTAACAGAGTAAGTATTCTTGGAAAATCATTTACCATTTTTTTCGACCTTTTCTGCGTATGTATTCGTAGAGTATATTATATTTGATTTATTTCGTTTTGTAAAGTGGCAAAAGCCACAAAAATATTTTTTTTTATTGGTGAGAAAGGACAGTACAATTGATTTAAAGAGATCAGACCGGTTTTCAGGCAGTGGAGTTTAAATGAAAGGAAAAGTTTTTATGCAGAATTATACGATTTTTCTTATTCGTCATGGCATTACTCAAGGTAATATTGACGGAAAGTACATTGGATTTACGGATCTTCCGCTGGCGGACGAGGGGTATGCGGCTATTAAGAGAATGGCTGACGATGAGATATACCCCGATGTTCAGAAGGTTTATTCAAGTCCGTTGAAAAGGTGTCTCGAAACTGCGGAGATAATTTATCCTGACAGATATATAAGACAGGTGGAAAACCTCTGTGAATGCGACTTCGGAGAATTTGAGGGAAAAACACCCGAAGAGCTTCAGGATATTCCCGAATTTGCCGAATGGCTGAAAGGGGGATATGATGCGGCGGCTTCCGGCGGGGAAAGCTTCGGGGAATTCACTCTTAGATGCATTGACGGTCTTGAGGAGGTGTTTAGGGATATGATGAAGGAGCATATTTCAAGAGCGGCGGTTATTACGCATGCGGGTGTGATCATGAATCTGCTTGCGGGGTACGGTCTTCCTAAGGGAAAACCGGCGGATTTTTCTTTGGATCAAGGTGAGGGATTTGTAATAAATTTATCTACGTTTTTATGGCAGAAGGGACCCGTATTTGAAATCGTGGGTAAGCTGTTTTAATTTTTTGTTGTGCATTTTTACGCAAGCATTTAAAAACCCGGAACAAATCATTTAAACGGCGGATATTAAATCATAAGAAAGGTGAGCGAAGCGAACGCTTCCTTTAAATCAGTAAAATGTTCTCAAACATTAAAATAAAATCTTCCGCTTTCCTTCGTTTGAGGTTATTATACCATAAGAAGAGCGAAGCAAAGCGGAGCGATCCCCCTGAATCGGTACAATGTTCTCAAACATTAAAATAAAATCTTCCTCTTTCCTTCGTTTGAGGTTATTATACCGGGTTTTTAAATGCACGGATTTATTTTAAAAAATCAAATAAAAACAGAAAGGCAGAGTATATGGATATTATTGATCAATTAGCGGAGGAATTTAAGATACGTCATGAACAGGTGGAAAATACGGTCAAACTTATTGACGACGGCAATACCATTCCCTTTATAGCCCGTTACAGAAAAGAAGCAACGGGAGCGCTGGATGACCAGCTGCTTCGTGAGCTTGATGAAAGGCTTTCTTATCTGCGTAATCTTGAGCAGAGAAAGAAGGAGGTATCCGAAAGCATCGAGGCGGGCGGAAATATGACCGATGATATTGCCCTGTCTCTTCAGAAGGCCGTTACATTAGCTGAGGTGGAAGATATATACCGTCCGTTTAAGCCTAAAAGAAAGACCCGTGCCACTGCCGCAAAGGAAAAGGGTCTTCAGGGTCTGGCAGATTTTATTTTTGAACAGACTCTGGCCAATCCCGTTAAGGAAGCGGAAAAGTATATTGACGCGGAAAAGGGCGTTAATAATACGGAGGAGGCAATACAAGGAGCTTGTGATATCATAGCGGAAATGATTTCAGATGATCCCGAGATCAGGAAATTTCTTTCCCAATTTTACATAAACAGGGGAATGGTTGTTTCCAAAGCGGTTGACGCCGAAAAAGAATCGGTATATTCCAACTATTATGATTACAGCGAAGCTGCTTCAAAAATTCCTTCTCATCGTATACTGGCCATGGACAGAGGGGAAAGGGAGGAGCTTCTGAAGGTCTCCGTAGAGGTTTCCGAGGAAGAAGCCCTGAGACCGGTTTATCGCAAATATGTCAAAGGAAAAAACGAGTGCGGAAGTTTAGTAAGGTCTGCGGCGGAGGATGCTTATTCAAGATTGATCCATCCTTCAATGGAGCGCAGAATCCGAAGCGAACTTACCGAACGAAGCTGTAATTCCGCAATTAAAGTATTCCGTGACAATCTTCATCAGTTGCTTATGCAGCCGCCTGTTAAAAATGCAGTCACCTTGGGGTTCGATCCCGCATACCGTACCGGCTGCAAGACAGCTGTGGTGGATGAAACCGGAAAGGTGCTTGCTACTACCGTTGTATATCCGACGCCGCCCCAGAATAAGACTGCCGAGGCAAAGGCGGTATTAAAGCAGCTTATAAAAAAGCATAACGTAACTGTCATAGCAATAGGAAACGGCACGGCAAGCCATGAAAGCGAATGCTTTATTGCAGATCTTATAAAAGAGCTGGATACTCCGGTAAGCTATATGGTAGTTTCCGAAGCGGGAGCAAGCGTATATTCGGCGAGTAAGCTGGCGGCGGAAGAATTTCCTCAGTTTGACGTTTCACTGAGGAGCGCGGTTTCTATTGCTCGACGTCTTCAGGATCCTTTGGCGGAATTGGTGAAAATAGATCCAAAAGCCATAGGCGTGGGACAGTATCAGCATGATATGCCCAAAAATCAACTTTCCGACGCTTTAGGCGGAGTACTTGAAAATTGTGTAAACAGCGTGGGAGTAGACGTTAATACCGCTTCATATTCTCTTTTGGGATATGTTGCGGGTATAAACGCAACGGTAGCGAAAAATATAGTAGCATACCGCGAGGAAAACGGCGCTTTTAAAGAGCGAAAGGAGCTTTTAAAGGTTTCAAAGCTCGGGAAAAAAGCTTATGAGCAGTGCGCGGGTTTTTTAAGAGTGCATGGAGGAAAAAACCCTCTCGATAATACGGCGGTTCATCCGGAAAGCTATCAGTATGTGGAAAAAATGATAGATCTTTTCGGCTTTAAGCTTTCCGATCTTAATAAAACCGGTTATGGGGATATCGGTAAAATTGCACGGGAAAAAGGAATAAGATCTCTTTCCGACGAGCTTGGCGTGGGTGAAATGACTTTAAACGATATTGTGGATGAACTGGAAAAGCCCGGGCGTGATCCGCGCGACGAGCTGCCTCCGCCTCTTCTCAGAACCGACATTATGGATATAAACAGTCTTAAAGAGGGAATGGAGCTAAAGGGAACGGTAAGAAACGTTATTGACTTTGGTGTTTTTGTTGATATAGGTGTGCATCAGGACGGACTTGTGCATATTTCCCAGCTATCCGACCGGTATGTAAAACATCCTCTGGATGTTGTAAAGGTAGGAGATATAGTAAATGTAAAGGTGCTCGATGTGGATGCCAAGAAAAACCGTATTTCTCTTACGATGAAAGGATTGAACAATGGTTGAAATTAAAACGGAATGGACGGCGGATAATCTGAAGAAATATGCGGAGTTTGTTTTTTTTAGAAAAAACAAATTTGCAAAAGTAATGCTTATCATTTTTCCGTTAGTTTTTATTGCTCTTGTTATAGGCTGTCTTGCAATATTTTTTTTAATGAAGCTTTTTTTCGGGTTGATAATGGCGGCGGTGCTTGTGCTTTTTTCCGGAATATGTTTTGTTTTTTTACGTTTTGCTATAAACGAATTTGTTAAAAATGCCCTTGAAACAAACGGAGCTTCGGATTTTGACAGCGCCCTTTTGAGCGGTGAAGCAATTTTTATATGCAAAAACGGGGAGCCTGTCGGACAACTGAGCTTTGAAAGATTAGCAAGTATTGATTTTGATGAAAGAGCGGGAGCCGTATACCTTTCCACTGTGGAAAACGCCGTTTTAATACTTGAATTTAAAAATATAATAAAAGGCAGTAAGCAGGATCTTACGAAGGCTGTAAAGGATATTTATGATAAACTACCAAAAAAAGCTTGAAGAAACCATAACAAAACTCGATGGCAGAAAAACATTGCTGCTGCACGGCTGCTGCGCTCCATGCAGCAGCTATGTGCTGGAATATCTGACGGAGTTTTTTGATATAACTTTGCTCTATTACAATCCGAATATATATCCCGAAGCGGAATATGTTAAAAGGGTGGAGGAGGTAAAACGTCTTATTTCGGAAATGCCTCTTAAATCCCCGGTAAGGCTTATAGAGGGAAGATATACGCCGGAGGATTTTTTTGAAATCTCAAACGGTCTTGAAAAAGCTCCGGAGGGGGGAGAACGCTGCTTTAAATGTTACCGCCTGAGGCTTGAGGAAGCCGCAAAAACGGCGGCGGAGGGCGGTTTTGATTTTTTCACCACCACTCTTTCCATAAGTCCTCACAAAAACGCCGATAAGCTTAATATGATAGGCGAAAAACTGGAAGGGCAGTATGGAGTTAAATATCTATATGCTGATTTTAAGAAAAAAAACGGTTATAAACGGTCAATAGAGCTTTCGGGTATTTACGGGCTTTACAGGCAGGATTATTGCGGCTGCGTGTTTAGTAGACGCGATAGATAAAGGATTGTATTAAAAAGCAAAAAATGCATATCAGCGATAAACATTTGCTGATATGCGTTTTTATTCGTAGTATATTTTTATTGAACGCTTTTTACTACTTGATAAAATTCACTCTTTATTCGGTTGTTTTTAAAATGTTAATATTACTGCGGAGCCATAATTTCCCGGACAAAAATATTTTTGGAGAGAGAAGACTCAATTATTAATAAACACATGATTGTTTTTAAAATCGTTTTTTCTGACTGACAGTAGTATTATTGTTACTGATTCTGTATACTAAAAGGTATGATTTAGTTATGATGATGTACAAATTAAAATATCCAAATTTAGTAAATTTTATTTGTGCTTTTTTGATTAATCATTGACTTTGCTAAAATTTTATGTTAAAATAAAATAAAAGATATTTATAATTGCTGTTTTTGGTTTGCTAAAATTAAACGATAGGATTTGTATCTGAAGAGTATCAAAACATAGAAATTATTGTTAAGGGGAACATAAAGTGAGTAAAAACGCTAAAATTATTCCGGTTTTATTATCGTTATGTATTATGGCAGGCGGGATAGACGCCTTCAATTTAAAGGAGGAGTCTTTCGGAGATTTATCTGACGAGAAAGCACAAGCTGTCGCTGAAAGCTTCATCGTCGATTACTACGGCAGCGTATATCTTAATACCGATCTTAGTCTCGGAGAAAGAACGGTTTACAGCGGACTCGGGAAATATATAGAGGCTAAGCTGGATTATGATAGCTATATTACCCCGGATGTTGAAAACTATAAGATAAGCGTTGAGATAACAGACAGTGAAAAGAAATACGGCGGTATTCTTTTCACCGTCTTTTGGCGGGAGGAGCAAACGTAAACAGACCATATAATTATCAAACATCTGGGATTGTAAGCAGAAGTAATGTATGGTTTTATTGGGATATAAATAATCGTTCTTCTTCATGGGGAAGCGTTTACTATCTTTATCAATTTATAACAAATAATAATGGGATAGGTCCGAAGGCTGAAGAACAAAAGGTATTTAAATTTAATTGTGGAAAGCCGGATTTTATTGCTGAAGTTGGAGATATTGTTCAAATAGATTATGAAAAGGACGGAACTTTTGATCACTCAATAGTAATAACAGATATAAAATACAAAGACGGTATCTATGTTCCTTATATAGCAGGTCGTTCCGGGAAAAATTCCGGTTTATCAAAGTGGTTTGATACTTATATTAGTTTTAGTACGGTTGTTAAATTCAGAAACGGAAATTCAAGACTCTTGCATTTGACGGCTTTGGCTTAAGGAGGTAATGAAAAATGAAAAAAACGATGGTTTTATTTATGACAGCATTTATACTTATATCATTTGCAGCATGCCGGAATAATGAGAAAGCGCCTTATGAAAGTACTCAAAATCAAAAAACGGAGCAGAATTTAACCGTTTCGTCAACAGAAGCCGTAACGTCAACCAATATGGGAAGCATTACTGAGGACAAGCCTTCTACAACAATGGTAGAAATTGAGGGTTCCACTTATGAAATTTCATTGAGAGATGATTTAAAAGAGTTTGACTATAATTTGCCTCTTGCTGAGGATAATGAAAATACCCGGATAGCAACAAGCTTTGTTGAAAATTTTTATAACGCCATCGATTTATGTGCGGATGATGAAAAACATTGGTCTGATTATATTGACATTGATAAGTATTATGAAGATGGATATCTTAAAGATTTTATGATTAGTTATCTTGATGAAAACACAACGGAAAAGGATACCTATAGGGGAAGAAAATATAAATATGAGATCGCAGGGGTAAAGGCATATGATGAAAGAAAAATAGGAGATATCACATATATTACGGTAATAATACATTCAAGTTGGATATATTCGAGAACTTTAAATGACGATCAGGTGTATTGGTCGTCAAGTAGTAAAAGAGATGTTATTGGTATAAGGGACGGCAAAATTGTGAATCAAACAATATGTGGAAACGATTCCTTTTGTGTTATGGCGTGGAAGGACGCCGATTTCAGCACCTTTGATTTTGATGCCTATGATATACGACAGGATATCAATCCGTGGGATAATGAGGAATACTCCGTTAAAATATTACAGGAGTTCGATTATAAAGTAAAGAAGCATTAAAATACACATTGAGATTGTGTAATGAGCCAGAAGTGAAAATAATAACAGTTTTATTTATGAAGGAGCTTATGTTTTTTATCGGTTGCAGCTTGCTCAACCGTAAAAAAAATCGTATAAGTATCATAAAACTGATATTTTTTAATTTTGTAAGGTTGAGCCGGCATAAACTCTTGTTGTTTGATTGGTGGTTTAATAAAAGTTATTTTTATAAACAATGCTCTGTCATAATCTGACAGAGCATTTCAGTATTCTGAAAAAGAGCTTTTAAATATTTAGCGGCTAATATAATCACAGCTTTTCAATGTTTATAATTGTAGTATTCGTTGTGTGAAAAAAGAATTGACGTTCATTCGATTGATTTATATTTTCGGAAATCAGCATAAGCTTACGGATATTTTTAAGAATTTATGTTTTTCAGATAGTAATACCGAATCATGACGTCTTATGTTTTTTGTTTTTTAAAAAACTTGCACTTTTGGCATGTTTATGGTACAATAATAACAGATTTTAAAAGGCTGAAAGGGATGATAATTATGAAAGCCGACCCTTGCGGGCACTGTTGCCGCTTTAATTATTTTTGATCGCAGGGTTAAGGCTTGTCGTGCGGCGTCTGAGCTCCCTGCGGGAAAGGAGTTCGGATGCTTAATTTTTATAAGACCGAAGGAAATACAATTATCGAAATAGAAGCTTTGGAGGCGGGATGCTGGGTATCCGCCATTGCGCCTACCGAAGCGGAGATCTCCTTGTTGGAAACGAGACTTGGTGTGGATCGTGATTTTATACGTTCTGCATTGGACGAGGAGGAAACCTCGCGTATTGAAAGCGAAGAGGGGCAGACGCTTATAGTACTTGACTATCCCGTAGCCGAAAAGCATGAAGCTTCAGACGGCAAAAGAAACAGACAAAGTCTTGAAGATGATACAATCAGCTATTATACAATGCCTATGAGCATAATACTTACCAACAGTAACGTAATTACGGTAAGCCTCAAGAAAAATGCAATAGTTGATGATTTTGCAAGCAATGTTGTAAAAAATGTAAAAACACAGTTTAAAACAAGGTTTATTTTTGCAATTCTTTTGAGAATTGCCGGAAAGTACTTACAGTATCTTAAGCAAATTGACAAGATCAGCAATTATGTTGAAAGTCAGCTTCATAAGTCTATGAAGAATAAGGAGCTTATACAGCTTTTGGGCCTTGAAAAGTCTCTGGTGTATTTTTCCACATCGCTTAAATCTACTGAAACTGTTCTGGAAAAGATTTTAAGGGGACGTGTTATAAAGCTTTACGACGAGGATCAGGATCTACTTGAGGATGTTCTTATCGAAGTAAAGCAGGCTATTGAAATGAGCAATATTTATTCGAATATTTTATCCGGGACAATGGATGCGTTTGCGAGCGTTATTTCAAATAACCTTAATATTGTCATGAAGGTCCTGACAATTATAACTATAGTTATGGCTGTTCCCACCATGGTTTTCAGCTTTTACGGAATGAATGTTACAGGTCTTCCATGTGCTGACAATATTTATATACCCTTGGGGATATCTGCTGTTTTGGCGCTGATAGCGGGGATCGTTCTTTCAAAAAGCAAGTTCTATAAATAGTAACGGATATGTAATGAACATATGGTTTTATAATACAAAAAGGTCATATAAATTTATAAAAAAGATGAATTTGGGGCACCCTCCATAAGGAAGGTGCCCTTGAATTTTAATATTGTGCATTTTGGTGTTAAAATCCGATGCTCGCTATTCCTATGGACAGCAGCTTTCTATATGTCGTTTCACCTAAATGTCATCCCTACATCGCCATATATTCTTTGCCTTTCCTTGTATTTTGAAATGATTCAAAAAAATTTTATTATAGAAAAGGATATTACCGCTGTGATATTATAAATGCCAAAACTGTGAAAGCATTCATTAGCTGGAATTTCTACAAGTTACCTCCTCGCCGGAGCGCCGCCGCCTCGCATACCGGCGGCAACCTTGATGGTGGAAAAGTCCGCACGGTTAAATTTACGGACGCACAGCACAAAGAAAAACGCTCCGATCAAAACGGTAATAGCCAGTCCCATCAGCGGCGTGATGACAAATCCGCCAATGGAGAACGCCATTCCCTGTTCAACCAGTTCCTCCGTGGTCAGCGTATACGCCCCCAAAGCAATATAACGGAAAATTGAGGTCGTATAAGTCAACGGATTCAGATAGACGATTGGCAGGAGAAAACCGGGGATAATGGTGGTGGGAATATACGCGCCGGAAACAAAAGTAAGGGGCATCATGATCATTGAGCTGAGGGTCTGAAAGGCAGGAGAGTTCCGTGAAACGGTCGCCAAAAACAGACCGATGGCGCTGAATGCCATAGCGGAAACCAACATTACCGAAGCCAACAGCAGAATTTGCAGGACGCCCACCCGCAGTCCAAGCACAATGCCGCAGATCATAGTAACGACACCTTGCAGCGTGGCGACGATCGCCCCCGACAGAATGTGCCCCATGGAAATCTGCGTCCGCGCGATGGGTGCTACCAAAACCTCTTTCATATAGCCGCAGGAAATGTCGGACAGGATATCGGAGGAATTATTGACGCTGACCTGGAACACGCTCATGATTATCACGCCGGAAATCAGGTAAGGCAGGGGCGCGTCAAGTCCGCTCATGGAAGATTTCATCAGGAACGAAAACATCACCAGCATAAACATGGACATAAAGAGCGATCCAAATACCCATCCCTTACTTCTGATATAATTCAGTAAATTTCTTTGTACAATAGCTGTAATTGGGTTCATTCCCGAATCTCCTTTCCCGTAATTGCCAGAAACACTTCGTTGAGCGTTCCGTTTTTTACTTCAAAATCTGTAATTTCGCTCCTATGTGCTGATAAAATTTCCAGAGCGGCAGGAGCTTTCTTTGTATGGAACATAAGCTTGTTCCCATCTTTCCGATAGGAAACCTCTCGTTCACGCAATGCTGCTTCCAATAGTTCAGTTTGAGTACAGACAACATCCACCTCTGTGCCCGTATATAGGTGCTTTAGGTTATCCGGAGTATCATGGGCAACAATTTTTCCGTGATCCATAACGACAATTTTTGAACAGACCTCCGCCTCATCCATATAGTGGGTAGTCAGAAAGATCGTCATGTTTTTCTGCTTTTGGAGCCGCTGAATATATTCCCACACGTTGGCTCTGGTCTGCGGATCAAGACCTGTTGTGGGTTCGTCCAGAAATAAAACTTTGGGGTCGTGCACAAGCCCTCTTGCGATCTCAGCCCGCCGTTTCATCCCGCCGGACAGACTGCCCACCGCTGCTCGCTTCCATTCCGTAAGCTCCACCAGATCAAGGGCGAAGTCGATTCGTTCCCTCACTTCGTTCTTCGGCACCTTGTAGAAGCTGCAATGGTATTTCAAGTTTTCTTCCACTGTCATTTGGGCATCGAGAGTGGAATCCTGAAAGACGATCCCTATGTCCTTTCGCACCAAACTGCGTTCTTCGCAAACATCATGACCGTTGATAGTCAAAGTACCCTCTGTCTTGTCAAGGATCGTACACAGGGTGTTGATAGTCGTGCTTTTGCCTGCGCCGTTGGGACCGAGGAAAGCAAAAATACTGCCCTCGTCTACGGTGAAAGAAATATTGTCTACCGCCGTAAAATCCCCGTACTTTTTAGAAAAATGTTCCACTTGTATGATCGGATTCATGCTGTTACCTCCTAAAAAATTAAGTCCTATGCGAATTGCTCGCATAGGACTTATCCCTATAGTAATCTATAGCGCCTCAGCTATTTTGTTGTTTGACTCCGCGTTGTTCACCTCCAAATATCGCCCAGCTCGATCAGTCTGGCTTGTATGCGGACATAGGCTTTTGCATCCTCTTCTCCTAGAGCCTCCAGCATTTTTGCAACCAAATGGATCATTCCGGCTCGGCGCTCTTCGACCATGGCTATGCCTTTTTCTGTCAAGCAGACAATAACCTGCCTGCTGTCCGAAGGATCGGGGGTTCGCGTGATCATGCCCTGACCCTCCAAAGATTTCAGCATGGCTGCAACCCTCGCCGTTGTCAGCATAAGCGCCTTACTCATGTCTTTAGGATATGCCCGGTTTCCGTTTGCCGTCAGATAATTTAACGCTAAAATCTCGCCCCTTGCTATTTGGGCCACGGTTCGTTCCATCTTGATTTGCGGCGCGGCAGCGCGCATATCAATCAGTTGTTTCGCCAATTCGGTGTAGTCCACGCGCTGTCTCTGCCTTTCTAAATTACTAACTCTATTAGGTATTATAGCACGGATTGTTGTCACTGTCAAGGGGGAAGAAAAAATTTCCACCTGCAATCCTATCATTCTGACTGACTACAAAAAATTAATGGAGACAGCTTCTTTACGAAGTGTCTCCCTTATATGACCTTTTTAATTGATACACAACCGAAAAAATTAAAGCTGCTCCTCTTTATCTTCTTCTTCTTTTTCCTCATCGTCTTCACTGTCGCTTTCATCGTCGTTCACAACAGGCATTTCGTCTTCATCTTCTCCGAAAAAGCGTATAAATTCCTCGTCATCTATCTCGTCATAATCGTCAAAATCATCATATTCGTCGTCTTTTTTGGTAAATTTGTTTTTAAGCAGCATTGTAGCTACAAAAGCACCGCCCAAAACGGCGATAAGTCCCACAATAAATCCTACGATTCCCTTATTCATGTATATATCCTCCTTGGGCAAAATGTTTTTCATTTCAGGTAAAAAAACGGAAAATTTTACCTGAGATAATTATATATCATTTCCTTTGTTTTTTCAAGTCCTATGTGAAATATAGCAAACTGCACAATTTTTTTCACATATTATCCGTCAGGTTCATTAATATTGACAAGACTGCTAAAGGCGCCGTTTCGCATCTCAGAATCCTTTTTCCGAGGCTGGCTGCAATAATGCCGTTTTTTTGCGCCAGCTCCGCTTCTTCGGGTTCAAATCCGCCCTCGCTGCCTATAAATATTCCGATTTCATTTATTTTTTCCGTGATTATATTTGAAAGAGAATTGCCTCCGCATTCATAAAAAAGTATCCCCATTGTTTTTTGCGAATATTCCGTAACAGCCGTTCTAAAATCTGTAAGCGGAGCGATAAGAGGGATTTTTCCTCTTCCGCACTGCTTCGATGCTTCTTCTGAAATTTTTTGCCATCTTTGAATTTTTTTTATTATGGTTTTTTCATCCGGACGTGAAATACATCTTTTGGAAAGAACCGGAACGATACGGGAAACTCCCAATTCTACGGATTTTTGCACTATATAATCCATTTTATCGCCTTTTGGAAGACACTGAAAAAGAATTATGTCGACATCGGGTTCAGCTTCGTTTTTTCTGCTCTCCAATACCTCAAGCTCCACAAGATCCTTTTGCATTGATTTTATTCTGCAAAGACTATCGGTTTTCATATTGTCGCATATAACCGTATAATCGCCGGCTTTCATCCTCAGCACGGATATTATATGTCTGGCGTCTTCTCCCCCGATAAAAGCTTTTTCTCCGTCGTTGTCGGCAAAGAAACGCGGATACCTCCAACGATCGGTTTCGTTATATGCGACAGCTCCTGTTTCGTTCATATCAGTTGATTCCGTATTGTTCACCGCCTTTAAAAAGCATTGAAACAAGCTTGTTCAAGCCTTCGTTTTTATTTTTTTTCAGCTCGGCGTCTTCCCTTAATATCTCACCGGAATATTTTTGAGCCAGATATACTGTATCCACATCCCTTGTCATATTTGCAATTTTAAGCGTTGGCAAGCCGTGCTGTGCAGCTCCGAAGAAATCTCCGGGACCTCTTAGCTCAAGATCCTTATTTGCTATTTCAAATCCGTCTGAGGTTTTAACCATTGTATCTATACGCGCCTTTGTGTAGGGATTCCTGCTGTCAGTTACAAGAACGCAATGTGACTGTACATTGCCTCTTCCTACTCTTCCCCTTAATTGATGCAGCTGAGAAAGTCCGAACTGCTCGGAGTTTTCTATTATCATAAGAACTGCGTTGGGTACGTCCACCCCTACCTCCACGACCGTAGTTGATATTAAAACGGAAATTTTATTTTCTTTAAAGTCGGACATTATTTTATCTTTATCCGCTTGCTTCATCCGACCGTGGAGGAGTCCTACCGATACTCCGGATAAAGCACCGCCGCTAAGCTTCTCAAAATATTTTACAGCGGCAGTTTTATCGCTTGTCCCTTCGTCGATAAGCGGACATACTATATATGCCTGATATCCCTGATGAACGTATTTTATTATAAATCTGTACAACCTTTGATGATAGCTGCTGTCAACACCGTAGGTTCTTACGGGAAGTCTCCCCTTAGGCATCTCGTTAAGTATTGAAATATCCAGATCGGCATATATCATAAGAGCTAATGTGCGGGGTATGGGTGTTGCGGACATTACAAGATTATGAGGATTCTCGCCCTTTGCCTGAAGCTCTGATCTTTGTGCTACCCCGAAACGGTGCTGTTCGTCTGTAACGGACAGACCGAGCCGGGCAAATACCACGTTTTTTTGTATAAGCGCCTGAGTACCTGCCACAACCTGGGTTTCGCCGTTCTTAATTCGATCCCTTATATTTTTCTTTTCCTTTTCCGTCAATGAACCTGTCAGTATGTCAACCTTAACGCCTAACGGTTCAAGAAAAGAAGCAAGAGTATCTCTGTGCTGCTTTGCGAGAATTTCTGTGGGGGCCATTATACTTGCCTGGTATCCGTTTTTTACGGCAAAGTAAATGACCGCAGCGGCCACTAAAGTTTTTCCGCTTCCTACATCGCCTTGTAAAAGCCTGTTCATAGGAACATTTTTGAGCATATCGGATATACATTCTCTAATAGCCCTTTTTTGCGCATTGGTAGGTTCGAATGGAAGGGAATCAAAAAAATCCTTTATGGCAACCTTCTTCATTGCGATTCCGTTTTGTTTTCTCTTCCTTTGACCTAATACGGAAAGCCCTAATTGAAGCACGAGAAGCTCTTCAAAAATAAGGCGTTTTTTAGCTTGATCGAGTTTTTCCTGGTTTTCGGGAAAATGAATATTGAACAAAGCTTCCTTTAAAGGGAGAAGATTTTCTTTTTCACGTATATACATAGGAAGAAGATCATCGAATTCACTGCTTTCCAGCGCCATTCTTATATTTGATGAGACGATGTTGTTGGAAAGCCCTTTTGTAAGAGGATATTTTGGCAGGATGACATTTTTTGAGTTTTTTGAAATAAAAAGCGGAGAGGCACATTCCTTTTTTGCAAAATCGCAGCTTACTTTTCCGTGAAACAGATAGCTTTGACCTTCTATAAGTTTATCAAAGGTAAACTGGCTGTTAAAAAAGGTTATAAGAATTTCATCCGTGCTGTCGCTTACGGCGGCGTGAAAAACGTTTATCCTACCTATATACGGTTTGAGTTTTTTTGTAACCACGCCTTCAAAAACGCACACCTCTTCATTATCAATCATGCATATGGGTTTCGGAGAGGAATAGTCTATATATTCCTTCGGGAAAAGGGTTATCAGATCTTCGGTGCTGCTTATACCCAATTTACGGTACATAGAAGCTCTTTTTTCTCCTACGCCTTTTAAATATGTTATGTCAATATTATTTTTAATCATTCCGAATCCATAATGTAAAATTTTGCTTCAAAAATTCTTCCGTCGCAGCATGTATAACTGCCCGTATGGTCGAATTTCATTCCGATTTTTTCCATCACCCTTCCGCTGTTTGGGTTATTGACTGCATGACTGGAAATAAAGTGTTTTATTCCCATTTCGATCAAGTGTTCGGTAAATGCTTTCATGGCTTCTGAGGTATAGCCCTTGTGCCAATAATCAAATGCGGTGTTGTATCCCAAGTTCCAACGGTCATATTCCGGTTTGTAATATGCTCCGCCGCAGCCTATCAGAATCCCGCTTTTCTTAAGCTGAAAACCGATATCTATGCTTTTTGAACTTTTATCATCTGTGTTCCGGATAACGTCTTCCAACCACTCTTTTGTTTCTTCCGGGGTTTTATGCGTAGTATATACCATAAATTCCGTTACTCTTGTATCGCTTGTCCATGTATTGAAAATATGATCCGTATCGGATATGCACAAAGGTCTGAGTATAAGTCTGTCGGTTTCAATTATCGGAATCTTCATTTTTTTCCTTTCGGTAAAAAAGAGAAGGGAAAGGATATAACGAGTTTGATATGTTTTTCCTGATTCAAGCTCAGAATCAAATCAAAACTGATCCGCCAATGCCGTTTCTCTTCTCTTTTATTTTTTTCTCTTATTTTATAAATTTTTATTATTCAACGGAGATAATATAATAGTAGATTGGCTGACCTCCGTTTACCAGGACCACTTCCAAATCATTGTCAAGCTTGGATTTAAGAAGCTCGTAGGCCTCCTGAGCGTCGTCGTCAGTTACATCAGAGCCGTATATTACCGTAATATATGACGAATCGTTTTTTAAAAGCCTTTTTGTAATTTTGACCAGGGCTTTCTTGACGTCCCTTTCAACCAAGGCAAGTTTTCCGTTCTCCATTGCAAGAATATCGCCCTGCTTAATTTTTTTATCGTCAAATTCGCTGTCGCGAACGGCAAAGGTGACTGCTCCCGTTCCAACATTATCAAGGGCAGAGGTCATATTAACGCTGTTTTCATTTATATCAGCCTCGGGATCAAAAGCCATCATCGCGGATATTCCCTGAGGAACGGTTCTCGATTGGAGAACAATGACTTTCCTGTCGTTTATAAGCTTAGTGGCCTGTTCTGAAGCCATAATTATATTTTTATTATTGGGGAGCACGAACACATTCTTGGCGGGGGTTGCCATAATTGCTTCGGCAATATCCTCTGTCGAGGGATTGGAGGTCTGCCCCCCTCTTACTATGCTGTCAACCCCAAGGTCGGTAAAAATAGCCTCAAGTCCCGCGCCGTTTACAACACATACAAATCCGTACTGATTTTCCGGCTTAACAGGCTGATTTTTTTTCTTTTTGGCCATTTCAACCTTTTTTTCCTGGGTTTTGTGCTGTTCTTTCATATTTTCGATTTTAAGATTGATAAGTGCTCCGAACAAAAGTCCCTCTTCAAGAGCCTTTCCCGGGTGTTCAGTATGGACATGAACCTTTATTATATCATTATCGTCAACAACCACCACACAATCTCCTATTGATTCAAGGTATGCGCGCAGGAGCTTCGGGTCCTTGCAGCCAAGTTTTTTCTGTACGAGAAACTCGGTGCAATAGGTGAATTCTATGTTGGCGTCGATGCTGCCGGCCGCATTTGTGATCACGGGGCCTTTTAAATCGTCTTTCGATTCGGTTGAGGCGATAACATCATTGCCCTCGATCACCTGCTTCATGCCTTCCATAATAACAAGGAAACCCATTCCGCCCGCATCCACAACTCCGGCCTTTTTAAGAACAGGCAAAAGCTCCGGAGTTTTATCCAAGGCGTCTTTTGCGCAGGCTACAATGGCGTCGAAAACAGCGGAGGGTTCGGTTGTTTCCGCTGCTTTTTTCGAGGCGCCTTCAGCTGCTTCTCTCGCAACGGTGAGTATAGTGCCTTCTGTAGGCTTCATTACTGATTTATATGCCGCTTCTACGCCTAGTCCGAGGGCTTTGGCTATATCCTGTCCGTTAGCCTCGGTTTTTCCGCTTAATCCTTTTGAGAGTCCTCTGAAAAGAAGGGAAAGAATAACGCCGGAATTTCCCCTTGCCCCTCTGAGCATGGCTGAAGCGGTAGTATCTGCAACCGCTCCGACAGTTACCTCGTCACTCATCATTTTAAGTTCGGCTAAAGCGTTGGTAATGGTCATAGACATATTTGTGCCCGTATCTCCGTCGGGGACAGGGAATACGTTAAGCTCGTCCACCATGCTTTTATTGTTTACTATATTGTTTGCTCCGGATATTATTGCATTGCGGAGCATTTTACCGCTGATATTCAAAACCTTTCTCCCCCAGTTATGATTTTATTCCGTCAACAAAGACATTTACGGCTTCAACTTCTATATCTGTTTCCTCTTGAATTACATATGCTATTTTGTGCTGAATGCTTCTGACGACAGAGGCAATATTAACGCCGTACATCACGGTTATATGAAGATCCACCCGAAGCTTTCCCTTGAAGGACTTTACCGCAACGCCCCTGTCGATAAATTTTTTCTTTTTTATAATGGGCAGGGATTCCAGAAAACTTTGTTTAGGTGAGCATGCGTTGGTGTCGGCAACTCCGAAGCAGTTTGTCAACGTACCGCCTATAAGCTGAGAAAAAAACTGCTTTGATATATTTATCTCGCCTAAATGACTTTTTATAAGCACCATTGCGATCCCTCCATAATATCGTTTTTTAGTGTTTGCCATAATGGCAGATACTATTGCATTATATCATATTTTTTATTTTTTTTCAAGGGCGGAAATTGGATTTGTTATAATTTTAAAAGGATAATCCAGACTTTCAACAGCGCCGATAGCTTTTTCCCGGCAGTCAAATATTCCGTAGACCGAACTTCCGCTTCCGCTGAGGGCAGCTCCCGCAGCTCCCGCATCGATAAGCTCTTTTTTTATTTGTTCTATCCGCCGGTCGTTATAAAGCGGTTCGAAAATATTATATAGCTCTCTTCCTATATCGTTGACGCATCCGCTTTTTAATTTTAAAAGAAGCTTTGACGGTTCTCCTTTGGCCGGTATTGGTTTACGGTCATAGAGCTTGTAAGCCGAGGAAGTGTTACATGAAAAGGAAGGCTTTATTATAACGATCTGGCAATCGGCGAGTGCCTCGATATCCGTCATTTTCTCGCCTATGCCCTTGCAAAGGGCGGCATTGCCTCTGATACAAAAAGGAACGTCGGCGCCCAATAACGCTCCCGCTTCTTCCAGCTCACGGCGTGTAAATCTGTTGCCGCAAAGCATATTCATAGCGGAAAGAACGGCTGCACCGTCTGTACTGCTGCCGCCGAGTCCCGCCATAACCGGGATGTTTTTTTTGATGTTTATATTTACGCTTCCGAAGAGACCGGATCGTTCAAAATAGAGTCTGGCGGCTCTATATGCGATGTTTTTTTCATCGCAGGGTACTTTTTTGTCATCGCAGGTTATTTTTATAAGCCGCTGTGTTCCTCCTTCCGAATAACTTACCGTTACCTTGTCATGGAGGTTTATTTGCTGCATAATATTATTGAGCGTATGATATCCGTTTGGAAGAACGCCTGTTATATCCAGAAAGAGATTTATTTTTGCGTAGGCGGGAAGTATAACGCTTTCAGCCCTTAAGCTCATTGACAAACTCCTTTATTCGTTCAAGGGCAGTGTTTAAATGTGCGAGAGAATAAGCATAGCTTACTCTTACAAAACCTTCTCCGGATTCTCCGAAGGCATCACCGGGAACAATGGCTACCTTTTTGGATTGTAAAAGTTTTGCGCAGAATTCCTGAGAAGACAGCCCGGTGGATTTTATACAGGGAAAGGCATAGAAGGCGCCTTCAGGCTCAAAACAGGTCAGCCCCATATCGTTAAAGCCTTTTACCACAAGTCTGCGTCGTGCATCATATTCGTTTTTCATACGCTGAACGTCTTCCTCACAATCGTTCATAGCCACAATGGCGGCATATTGACTTATCGTGGGGCTGCTCATAATTCCGTACTGATGTATTTTAAGCATTTGTGAGGCAATAGGCTCGGGCGCCGCCAGATATCCGAGACGCCATCCTGTCATGGAAAAGGTTTTAGAGTAACCGCTTATGTGAATGGTGCGTTCCTTCATTCCTTCAAGTTCGGCAATGGAAACATGCTTATCATTTCCGTAGGTAAGCTCGCTGTATATTTCGTCAGATATGACTAAAATATCTGTTTTTCTGAGTATTTCCGCTATTTTTTCAAGATCGTTCCTTCTCATTACCGCGCCGGTGGGGTTGTTGGGAAAAGGAAAAACTATGGCTTTGGTTCTTTCGTTGATTTTTCCCTTTAAATCTTCCGGAGTAAGTCTGAACTTGTTTTTTATGCTCAATTCTACGGTAACGGGAATCCCTCCGGCCATTTTTATAAGAGGAGCGTAGCATACGAAACTGGGTTCGGGTACGAGTACCTCGTCTCCAGGATTGCATATAACTCTGAAAGCACAGTCTATTGCCTCCGAGCCTCCTACGGTAACGATTATTTCATGTTCCGGGTCATATTTCAATCCGTTTTTTCTTTCTATATAGCTTGAAATAGTCCGTCTGAGCTCGATCAGACCCGAATTTGCAGTATAAGCGGTTTTTCCTTTTTCAAGAGTTCTTATTGCTTCTTTTCTGATTGCCCAGGGAGTTTTAAAATCAGGCTCTCCCACGGAAAGAGAAATAACGTTTTCCACCGTAGCGGCAATATCGAAAAATTTTCTTATGCCCGAAAATTTAACTTCCTTGACCGTATCGGAGAGCAGCTTGTCATAATCCATCACGGCGAAACAAGGCTCCTTTCATCAGCGCTGTCACCGGCGAAATCAACGCCCTTTTCTTTATATCTTTGAAGAATGAAATGAGTGGTTGTGGATAAAACTCCGTCAAGGGTGGCAAGCCTGTCGGATACAAACATTGCCACGTCACGAAGCTTCGTCCCTCTAATGATTACTGCAAGATCAAAGCTGCCGCTCATAAGCTGTACGGTGTCGACCTCGTCGTACTGGGAGATTATTTTTGCCACATCGTCATAGCCGCATTCGACCTGAGGTGATACCTTTAGCTCTATTAATGCAGTAACGGCGTTTTTATCCAGCTTCTCCTCATTGATAATGGCAGAATATCCGATTATCATTCCGTCATCTTCAAGCTTTTTGATTTTTTCCGCCACTTCAGCGGCGGATATGCCCAGAATGGTGCTCAGCTGTTCATTGGACAGCCTTGCGTTTTTTCTCAGCAGGTCCACTAATTCCTTCATGCTTCTTTTTTTCCTTTCTTAAGGTAAATTATTGATGCTTCATATGTTTATTGCAACGGGAATTCGGCGGTTATAATAATATATTTTATCAAAACCGCATTTCTTAGCCAACGCAATTCCTTCCGATATTCTTTTTCCCAGATCATCGGTGCAGTGCGCGTCGGATCCTACGGTAATTATTTCACCGCCCAGTTTACGATACATCTTTACAAAAGCTTCATCCGGCAAAGTTACTCCGATTTTTTCTCTGAGCCCAGACGTATTTATTTCTATTCCCATACCGTTTTTTATAAGCGATTTAAAAATATCGGTTATGATATCTTTATATATGTCCATATCTATTTTTATTCCGAAATCCCCTTCAATATATCTTAAAGGATATGTAAGGTGTCCCAGAACATCAAATTTTCCCCATCGAGCCATTTCAAGCAACTCTTCGAAGTACAGCCGCAGGATTTGATAAGGATCGGTCTTCTTATAATCCAGATAATAAAAATCATCCCACCCTTTTACCATATGACACGATCCTATTATAAATTCAAAATCATAGCTGTTCAGCATACGTTCGGTCAAATCCGGGTCATGAACAGGCTGTCCAAGCTCCACTCCGTAATGTATGTCGATTTTATCACTGAATTCATTTTTCAGCTGCGGAACCAGAAGAGAGGATTGTTTCACCGGTTCTTCATACGGAAATTCCTCATCATAAAACTTGTTTATTTCCAGATGATCTGTCACCGTGTAGTGCCTTATGCCAAGCTCCGCTGCTCTTAGCACCATTTCGCGGAGAGTGTTTTCCCCGTCCGGTGATTGATTTGAATGACTGTGGCTATCTGCGGGAATAATTTTTTTTTCCATTTAAACGTTCTCCTTTGCATAGAGTACAAGCAGTATTTTATCACAAAAAGAAAAATTTGTCTACCGCAATCTTTACATTTCGGAGAAAATCCGCTATAATATAAAAAACGGTTAGGGCAGCGATATTTGTTTTGATCGGGGATTAACATATCATTGCTGCCGCAGATAAATTTGAAAGGAAATGTTTTTATGAAAGCGGTAGTAGCTGTTATCGGAAAGGACACGGTGGGGATTTTGGCAAAGATAAGCGCCATATGCGCAGAATACAATGCCAATGTCATGGACGTGACGCAAACCATAATGCAGGATATGTTCGCAATGACTATGCTGATAGATATATCCAAATGCACCTCAGAATACGGTGTGCTTGCGGAGCGTCTTAAAAAATCGGGAGAAGAGATGAATCTGCAGGTTCATGTTATGCACGAAGATATTTTCAATTCAATGCATCATGTGTAATTTGATCAGCATAATAGGCAGGATAAACCGGCATTACGGAACGTTTACGACAGACAAAGGAGAATACGGTATAAATGGTCAGTACGAACGATATACTTGAAACAATAAAAATGATCCAGGAGGAAAATCTTGACATACGCACCATAACTATGGGAATATCGCTTTTGGATTGTATAGACAGTGATATTGACAAAGCATGCGGTAAGATCTATGAAAAGATGATGCGTGTGGCGGAAAAACATGTAAAAACCGGAGAGGACATAGAGAAGCGCTATGGTATTCCGATAATAAATAAAAGACTTTCCGTAACACCCGTCGCAATTTTAGCCGCAGCCTCAAAGGGAGATCCGGTTAAATATGCCAGAGTTCTTCAGCGTGTAGCGGAAGGTACGGGAGTAAATTATATCGGCGGTTATTCCGCTCTTGTTCATAAGGGATTTGCTGCCGGTGATACGGAGCTTATAAGATCCATACCGGAAGCTATGGCCGAAACATCCAATGTTTGTTCATCCGTAAACATAGGTTCTACAAGAGCCGGGATAAATATGGATGCCGTCAAGCTTATGGGGCAGGTTATTTTGGACAGTGCAGGCTCTACCGCCAATGATCATTGCTTCGGAGCGGCAAAAATAGTGGTCTTTTGTAACGCAGTTGAGGATAACCCTTTTATGGCCGGAGCCTTTCACGGAATCGGCGAGCCTGATACCGTGCTTAATGTGGGGGTAAGCGGTCCCGGCGTGGTAAGGGCTGCTTTGGCAAAAATGCCGCATGCAAATATAAGCGAAATAGCGGAGGCTATTAAAAGAACTGCGTTTAAGATTACCCGTATGGGTCAGCTTGTGGGTACTGAAGCAAGCAAGGCTTTGGGTGTGCCTTTCGGAATAGTGGATCTGTCCTTGGCTCCCACGCCGGCCGTAGGCGACAGCGTTGCCCATATATTAGAGGAAATGGGACTTGAAAGCTGCGGAGCATACGGGACAACGGCGGCGTTGGCCATGCTTAATGATGCCGTAAAGAAAGGCGGGGTAATGGCGTCGTCTCATGTAGGCGGATTATCCGGAGCCTTTATCCCCGTTTCAGAGGATGCAGGAATGATAGAAGCGGTGAAGTGCGGCTCCCTGGGCTTGGAAAAGCTTGAGGCAATGACGGCCGTTTGTTCGGTAGGTCTGGATATGGTGGTTGTTCCGGGAGATACTCCGGCGGATATTATATCCGGGATCATTGCCGATGAGGCGGCCATAGGAATGGTGAACAGCAAGACAACGGCTGTACGTGTAATTCCCGCCATAGGAATGAAGGAGGGAGATACTCTTGAATTCGGTGGCTTATTCGGAAGCGGTCCCGTCATGAAGATAAACAAGTTCGATTGTTCAAAATTTATTTCCAGAGGCGGAAGAATTCCGGCTCCTCTTCAAAGTCTTAAAAATTAAATTTTATATTCAAAGGGCGTTTTAAAAAATCGGTTTATCCGATTTGCCTGAACCTATGCGGGGTTTACGGCGTGCCCTTTGTTTTATTTTAAAATGATCTCGGCGCTATTATCAGAGCTGTATATAAATTCGTTTTAAGGCGAAATCCCACAATTATTGCATGTAAACTGCGCAGTCATATTGTTTTCTGATATTCTTATGTTCGCGGTTTTTCCCGAAGCGGTTTGGGCGAATATCTGCGGCATCGTGTTGCGTCAGATTGTATAATAATCCGATGCAGAAATAACCGCGTATTTTAAGGAGTTTTTTGCATGATGACGGAAAATATGGAGGCAAGGCACCGTAAAATCATAAAACGGTGGTGGTTTTGCGGTGCCGCCTTAATATCGGCAGCATTATTTTGCATATAATTCATAAGAAAGTATCTGACTTGGGTGAAATTTATAATATGATTTTAAAATATTGGAGATACTGAATATAAGGAATACGTCCGTTAATGCTTATCAAAAGTTTTATGATCATATATGCCGGTAAAACGGTCTTAATCCGGGGCGCAGGCAGGTCTTTGAGTCGATTGCAGCAATGCCGTAATTTTTTTTGCCGTGCCTTAAATTGAACAAAAACCTGTTTTATTTTTAGGCAGCCGCATCTTAGATACAATATTCGAATTTATGCAAGTTGAATAATGCACAAAAAAATAAACCGACATATGTAAAATTTTGCTACAATCACCAAATTTTTTGGAGCGGGTATTGAAAAAATACTGTAAAGGGGTTAAAATGTTAGCCGATAGAAAGATAAAAGAAAAGATTTATTTTGTCGGTTTCACCTGTTTTTTTGATTTGTAAATTAGAAGAAAGGCGGGCAATGTTATGCAGAGTACGGTGAACGGTAATTCCATACAGCATATTATAGAACTGGATAAAAAAGCAAGGGAAAAGGTGCAGGAAGCCGAAAAGAAAGCCGAAGGAATCATAAATAGCGCTCAGGAAAGAAAAAAACAGCTTTTTAACGAGTATCGTGATAATTCAAAAAAACACCTGGATATAGTTGAACATACTTACCGTGAAGAGGCTGATAAAAGGATTGCGGAGCTTGAAGAGGAAAAGAACAGAAAGCTTGCGGAATTTGACAGAGCGTTTGATGAAAAGCGTAATATCCTTGCCGATCGGATTTTTGAAGCCGTAACCGGAACACAACGGAGGATCTGATATGGCTGACGCTATAATAGCAAAGGCAAAAAGTATTTACGGTAAACGGCTTACTAAGGAGGATTACAATAACCTTTTACACCGTGGAAACGTAAGCGGAGTAGTTGCATATTTAAAAAACACGCAGCGCTATAAAAGTATTTTTGCCAATGTAAATGAAAATCAGATACACCGCGGACAGGTGGAGCAGTTGCTTTCAAAGGAAGTTTTCGAGCTTTATATTAAACTTTGCAGATTTATGTCAGCCGAAAGGAACAGCTTTTGTTTTTATCTGATAAAGGAACTGGAAATGAAGCAGATAATATCTGCACTGACATATATCAAAGCGGATTCTGACGACGGATATCTTATCGAAATGCCTGCATACCTTATGGGTTATCTTTCCTTTGATCTGATGAAGCTTTCCGGAGCAAAGGATTACAGAGAGATTTTGGATGTTCTTTCGGATACCCCGTATCATAAGATACTGAAGCGTTTTTTATCGGGAAATGCGTCTGTCGGAGAGCTGGACGAATGTGCTGTCGAACTTTACGGTCAGTATATTAAATGGGCATTTAAAGCCATAGAAAGAGAATACAAAGGGGCTCAGGCAAAAAGCCTGAAAGAAATTTTTTTAAGACAGTCGGATTTGTCCAATATAATGATGTGCTACCGTAAAAGGAGCTTGTTCAATGAGGATACGGAACAAATAAAAAAATCGCTGAACAGCTATCATTACTTGGTTACTCCGGCAATGCTGGATGAAATATTGTCACAGCCGGATGCCGATGCAAAGCTGTTGGCGCTTTTAAAAAAAATGTATTTTAAGGGAAAGGTAGAGTATGATCCTTTAAATCTTGAAATAGGTATTCGCAGATATAATTACGGCTTTTATAAAAAGCAGCTCAGCTTCAGTCAAAACGGGACGATGGCTTTATATTCGCTGATGGGTCTTTGCGAAGTAGAACGTTCCAATTTGCAGAAAATAATAGAAGGGGCCAGGTACGGCCGTACTCCTGAAGAGACTGAAAAGCTTCTCGTTATATAATTTCAGTAAAGAGTTGTGGTTTATTTTTAATATGAGAAAACGGACGGGTAGTTAAATGGCTATTGAAAAAATGGCTCTCGTTCATATCGAGGGCACTTTAAAAAGAGTCAATAAGACTCTAATGAAATGCTGTGAAAGTAATTGTTTTCACATAATAGCTGTCAAAAGCGGAGCGGGTGAAAGTGATAACGGGTTCAGATCTTTGAAGTCAAAAAGTCCCTTTACACCTCTGGTAAACCGTTACAGAGCTATGGCGGAAGGCTTGGGTATAGAGATAAAGCGTGTCGATTACGATGATGTAAATATGAATGTAAGCGTCGATTTCGACAGTTATCTGAAGGAAATAGAATTACGCTACAACAAGCTTTCGCAAGAAAAGACCGCTATAGAGGAATCGCTTAAGGATCATAGTACCGCACTTATGCAGGTCGAAAAGCTTTCTGGATTGGATATCGATTTTTCGGAGATTTTTGCCTGTAAATATATAAAGCTCAGATTCGGACGCTTGCCCGTGGACAGTATTCCAAAGCTTGAGTATTACAGAGACAGAAATTTTATTTACTATCATTTCAAGGAAGAAAACGGCTATGCTCAGATACTGTACATTACTCCTATATCCGATTATATTGAGATAGACGATATATTTGATTCTTTATTTTTTGAACGCATACATCTTCCGGATTATTTTCACGGCGATGCGGATGATGCTAAAACTCAAATGATAAAGCTTGTTAAGGAAGAAAACGTTAGGCTTGATAAAATAAAGGCGGAGATAGACGATTTAAAGAATGAAATAGAAGAGGACTTTCTTAAAGCCACCATAAAGCTTATTGCGCTTGACCAAAGCTATTTCCTCCGTCAGAATGTTCTGGCTGTAAATAACAAGTTTTATATGTCGGGATATGTGCCCAAACGTAGATTAAAGGAGTTTATTTCTTCTGTTGAAAGCGTTCAGGATGTGGAAGTTCAGGAAAAGCCTCTTGACAGCGAGCCTAATTCATCTCCGCCGGTGCTCCTTAGGAACTGTTGGCTGTTCAGACCGTTTGAAATGTTCGTAAAGATGTACGGCCTGCCCAATTACAAGTGCTTTGATCCGACACCGTATGTGGCCGTAACATTTATGCTTATTTTCGGAATCATGTTCGGAGATGTGGGGCAGGGACTGCTGATTACTGTTCTTGGTATCATACTTGATAAATGGCGTAAGGTAAAGTTGGCTCCTGTAATGCAGCGAATAGGTATTACAAGCGCAATTTTCGGCGTCTTATACGGTTCCGTATTCGGAAATGAGGAAATAATCGAGCCGTTTTTTAAAAATCCCTTTATTTATCAGGCTCTTGGATATTCCGAAGCACCGGCAGATATATTTCAGGTTTCCACAATACTCCTTATTGTGTCAATAGGGGTAGGCGTTATATTATTATTAATATCGATGGCAATGAATGTCATTACCCATCTCCGAAGTCCTGATTGGCTTTCGGAAGCGGTTTTAAGTCCAAGCGGAGTAGTAGGAATGATATTTTATGCCTCTGTCATGACGGGTGCTGCACTTCAGTTGGGATTTGGCATTCCGGTATTTTCTGCACCTTACGTTGTTTGTCTTATAATACTGCCCTTGGTATTGCTGTTTTTCAAAGAACCGATTATAAGCCTGACATCAAAAATATTTAAATCGGAGTCGAAGAACACAAACATTGTCCGTGCAGTTAAGACATATAGTGACGCCGTTTCGAAGCTTTCCAACGTACACGAATCGGAAAAGCTTTTGGATGAGCTTGTAAATACCGGTTTTGTAAAGGCGCAATACGGGATCATGGAGATAGACTCATACAAGATGATCGAAGAGACGGTCAGCGGAAATTATGTGTTTTATCCCTTTGAAAACGACGGTAAATATGTAATGGGCGTATATATCGCTCCCGTAAAGGAAATAGCCTCGGTAGAAAGGGAATTCGGCGCCTTGGGCTTTAAGAAGATGAAAATGCCCGATCATATCGAGGATATACGCAAGGAACAAAATCTTCGTCTTTTCCGTTATACCTCGGAGTCCAAAAAGAAGCATAAGAGCATCGGGAATTTCATTATTGAAGGTATAATTGAGCTTTTCGAAAGCTGTCTCACTTATATAACCAACACTATGTCGTTCCTTCGTATAGGCGGCTTTATCTTAAGTCATGCGGGTATGATGCTGGTAGTATCCGTGTTGGCCAATAACGTGGGAGGCAACGGGGCGATTGTGGTTCAGATACTGGGAAACCTTTTTGTCATAGGAATGGAAGGGTTTTTAGTAGGTATTCAGGTATTGCGTCTTGAATTTTACGAAATATTCAGCAGATTTTATAAAGGCGACGGAAAGCCTTTCAGTCCCGTTGTTGCTAATTTCAACACGGATGAATAAATTAACTTAAACAAATATTTTGGAGGAACTAAAAATGGATAAAGCATATCTTTTTCTCTTACCTTTAATCGCAGTGGCACTTATAATCATACCGCTTGTTATTGCATTAAAACGCAAAAAGTCGGGGAAATCCGTAAATATTAAGAAATCTATTGTTATAAACGCCTGCTCGTTTATAGGGTGTATGGCTCTGATGATTTGCGTAATGCCTGCTTTTGTCGGAGCGGCTGAGGCGGGAGAAACGGCAGAGGCGGCGGACGGACTTGCGAAGGGCCTCCAATATTTGGGTGCGGCACTCTCTACCGGACTCGCAACCATAGGAACGGGTATTGCCGTAGGAGGTGCTGCTCCTGCTGCTATCGGCGCTACAAGCGAGGATGATAAGAACTTCACCAAGTCGCTCATTTTCGTTGCTTTGGGTGAAGGTGTTGCGATTTACGGTCTGCTTATCTCCATATTGATTCTGTTCAGCTGATTTTCGGAAGGATGCGGTCTGATGAAATTTTTTCTTATAAGCGATAATACCGATACTCTGATGGGTATGCGTCTCGCCGGAATTGAAGGAGTATTGGCTCACGAAAAATCCGAGGTCGTTGTTGAGCTTGAAAAGGCAATGAAGAATAAGGAAACGGCGATAATTCTTATGACAAAAAAACTTATAGATCTTTGCAGAGAATATGTATACGAGCTTAAGCTTAATTGTCCTAAGCCGCTTATAGTGGAGATTTCCGACCGCCATGGTCAGAGTGAGGTCGCCGAGACTATAAGCGGATATGTAAATGAGGCCATAGGACTGAAGATTTAGCGATATTTATCGGGAGCCGGACCGGTGTTATACAGAAAGGAATAAGGCTATGGAAAATATGGAAAAAGTAGCCCGTTTTGAAGCGGCGATAAACAGAGAAGCCGAATTAAAAATAAAAGCTCTTCTTTCGGACGCTGAAGAAAAAGCCGAGGAGGCTGTGGCATATGCTGATAATAAATACCTTGAAGAAACATACGATTTTGTTTCAAGTGAGACAAGAAATATAAAGAGAAGATTAGAACATAAGGTTTCACAAAAAAGCTTTGAATCCTCGAGAGAGCTTTTTTCGCATCGAAGCCGTGCAGTGGAAAAATTTTTTGAAGAGCTGGCTGAAGAAATACGTCTTTTTTCGGAAACTCCGGAATATGAACGGAAATTATCGCTTATCATTGATGAAATAAAAAAAGAAAGCGGACTTGACGAAACATGTATTATATATGTTAAGACAGGTGACGTGGAAAAGGTAAAGCGCCTCTATCCGAACATTGACGTGAAGGCTGATAAAAATATAAGCCTGGGGGGAGCAACTGTTTTCTATCCTGAAAAATCGATTTATACGGACAGAACATTTGATAATGCCTTTGCACAGCAGAAGGCGGATTTTGTGTCAAATGATTTTATGAGGCTTTAAACTGATTTAAGGCAATACCGCACAATGACCGCCTGACGGCTTTGCGTGCGACTTGCTTGCATATATTCCGTCATCTTACAAAAATTCTCTTTGAAATACGTCAGTATTCCTGCGTCGAATTTATGCAAGCTTACGAAAAATCTGACTGCGCAATTCATACGCAATCATTGTACGGTGTTGCCTTAAATAATTTAAATATTCCTTTTCGGAAAGGAAGGAACTTGATTTGAATACGATATATGCCATAAACGGTCCTGTAATTAAGGTAAGGAACACTAAAGACTTCTCTATGCGTGAAATGGTTTATGTGGGTGAGAAAAAGCTTATAGGAGAAGTTATCGGAGTAAGCTCAAGCTTTACAGTAATACAGGTATATGAAAACACAGACGGGCTTAAGGTAGGGGAACAGGTATTTAATACCGGTGCTCCCATGTGCGCTACATTAGGTCCCGGAATAATCTCAAATATATATGACGGCATTGAGCGTCCATTAGGCGATATGAAAAAGCTGTCGGGAGCGTTTGTTTCGGAGGGCAGTAGTATTCCGGCTCTAAATGAGGAGAGAAAATTTGATGTGACAGTAACCGTAAAAGCGGGAGATACGGTTACCGCAGGTCAGATTTATGCCACATGTCCCGAAACACCGTTAGTACTTCATAAATGTATGATACCGCCTTCAGTAAAAAAAGCTAAGGTTGTTTTTGCGGCGGATGACGGCAAATATTCGGTGAATGATACTATTTTGAAGCTTGCAATTGACGGCGAGGATTTTGAATTACCGGTTACGCTTTGCCAAAAATGGGCAATAAGGGATCCGAGACCGGTTAAAAGCAGACTCCCTATTACAAAGCCGCTTATAACCGGACAGCGTATAGTGGATACCGTCCTTCCCATTGCTAAAGGAGGAGCGGCAGCTATACCCGGAGGCTTCGGCACGGGAAAAACAATGACTCAGCATCAGCTTGCAAAATGGTGCGATGCGGATATTATCGTATATATTGGCTGCGGAGAGCGCGGGAACGAAATGACTCAGGTTTTGGAGGAGTTTTCCGAACTTATAGACCCGAAATCGGGTCGTCCTCTGACGGACAGAACAGTTCTTATAGCAAACACTTCAAATATGCCTGTAGCCGCTCGTGAAGCTTCTATTTATACGGGTATCACTCTTGCGGAATATTACCGCGATATGGGATATCATATAGCAATAATGGCAGACAGCACAAGCCGCTGGGCGGAAGCTCTTCGTGAAATATCCGGACGTCTTGAAGAGATGCCCGCCGAGGAAGGCTTTCCGGCATATCTTCCTTCAAGGCTTTCCGAGTTTTATGAACGTGCCGGATATGTAAAAACTCTTAACGATAACGAGGGAAGCGTCACAATAATAGGAGCCGTTTCACCCCAGGGCTCTGACTTTTCCGAGCCCGTTACACAAAATACAAAACGCTTTGTGCGTTGCTTCTGGGCTTTGGATAAATCTCTTGCGTATGCAAGGCATTATCCCGCAATAAATTGGATGACCAGTTATTCCGAGTATGTGGAGGATCTTGCTCCGTATTACGGAGAAAATGTGGGACCCGATTTTATGGATCTGCGCCAGAAGCTTTCCACACTGCTTATTGAAGAAAGTAATCTTATGGAAATTGTTAAGCTTATCGGTGCAGACGTGCTTCCCGACGATCAAAAGCTTGTAATAGAAACAGCGCGGGTGATAAGAGTAGGTTTTTTACAACAAAATGCATTTCATAAGGATGACACATTTGTGCCTTTGGAAAAGCAAATGCTTATGATGAAAATAATAATCTCCCTTTATGAAAGGGCGAATGAAGCGGTCAAAAACGGTATTCTGTTTTCGTCAATCTTAAAAACCGGAATCTTTGATAAGCTTATAAAAATAAAATACGATATTCCGAATGATAAGCCTGAAATGTTTGAAGCTTACGAAAGAGAAATCGAGGAAGTATTTGAGAAGCTGACTAATGAAGCAGCTTGAATCAAGTCGTCCGAGTTGATTTTGATTATCATCAGACCGAAAGGAGAAACGCTTTTCATAAAAAGCGCGGATTGAATAAAATGTCGATACAGTATGCAGGTCTTACTTCTATAAACGGACCGTTGGTCTGCCTTGACGGAGTAAGAGGGGTAGGATATGATGAAATAGCCACCATACATCTTGACGATGGTTCCCAGCGTATGGGAAGAGTCGTTCAGATGGAAGGCGAAAAGGTTATTTTACAAGTGTTTGAAGGAACCGGCGGACTTTCTCTTGAAAACACAAAGACCGTGTTTGGCGGAAAGCCGTTGGAAATTCCTTTGGCCACGGAAATGCTGGGAAGGATATTTAACGGCGTGGGAAAGCCTATTGACGGATTGGGCCCCGTTTTTCCGGAAAAATATGAGGATATAAACGGGAAAGCCTTAAATCCCGTTGCGCGTTCTTATCCGCGTAATTATATTCATACGGGTATAAGCTCTATAGACTGTCTTATGACGTTAATAAGAGGTCAAAAGCTTCCCATATTTTCAGGCTCCGGTCTTTCTCATAATAAGCTTGCAGTTCAGATTGTGCGTCAGGCTAAGATTGCCGATTCGGAAGGTAAGGATTTTGCAGTGGTGTTTGCTGCAATGGGTGTTCAAAATGATGTGGCGGATTATTTCCGCCGCAGTTTTGAAGAATCCGGTGCCATAGAACGCGTCGTAATGTTTTTGAATATGTCCAACGATCCGATAATAGAGCGTACTCTTACGCCTAAATGTGCCTTAACCGTAGCTGAATATCTCGCCTATGAGAAGAACATGCATATACTGGTTATAATGACGGATATTGCCTCTTATGCCGAGGCACTTCGCGAATTCAGTTCATCTAAAGGTGAAATTCCGGGAAGAAAGGGTTATCCCGGTTACCTGTATTCGGATCTTGCTTCTCTTTATGAACGGGCGGGCGTAGTGGAAGGAAGCAGCGGTTCCGTTACCCAGATTCCTATTCTGACAATGCCGAACGATGATATTACTCATCCTATCCCGGATTTGACGGCATATATAACCGAGGGTCAGATAGTTTTTGACAGAAATCTTGATCAGACGGGAATTTATCCCGGTCTGTCAGTTCTTTTATCATTGTCAAGACTTATGAAGGACGGTATAGGCGAAGGTTATACCCGTTCGGATCATCCTGATGTATCAAATCAGCTTTTTTCAGCGTATGCCAAGGTTCAGGATGCGAGATCTCTTGCGTCGGTAATCGGAGAGGATGAATTGTCCGAGACGGATAAAGCATATATGAGATTCGGAAACGCTTTTGAAAAGTATTTTCTTAATCAGGGATTTGAAGAAAACCGCTCAATAGACGAAACTCTGAATCTGGCATGGGATCTTTTATGTATGCTTCCCAAGAGTGAGCTTGACCGTATGAATGAAAAGCTTATAGAGGAAAATTATGATGCCAAGCGTGCTGAAAAGTATATTAAGTAATTATTGCTTTTTTATTAATGGTTAAATAAAATCCGGCGTCCCGGAGTAAAAGGGGAGGAAGGCTTATGGCTCAGCAACAGGTTTTTCCTACTAAAGGCAATTTAATGGCCTCTAAGCGTTCTCTGGCTCAAGCGCGGCTGGGTTATGAGCTGATGGACAGAAAGCGCAACATTCTTATAAGGGAAATGGTTTCGCTTTCGGATAAGGCAAAGGAAATAAGGGGAAGTATAGATACTGTATTTAAGGACGCATATCGATCTCTTGAAATGGCAAATATTATGCTTGGTGTTGTCACGCCGCTTACTAAACAGATACCTGAAGAAACGAGCGTTAAGGTGACGTATCGAAGCGTAATGGGAGTAGAGCTTCCTACGGTCACACTTGATGAAACGCCTCCGGAAATGACGTATAGTCCGATGCTTACGAATAGTCAGTTTGACCGTGCTTATATATGCTTTAACAAGGCGAAGCATATGGCGGCAACTCTCGCGGAAATAGAAAACAGTATTTATCGTCTTTCTGTAGCCATAAAGAAAACTCAAAAGCGTGCTAATGCACTTAAGAATATCCTTATTCCGCGTTATACTGAGCAGGTGAAATTTATTACCAATGCGTTGGAGGAAAAGGAAAGAGAAGAATTTTCCAGACAGAAGATAATCAAGGCGAATAAGGAAAAGTCCGTTACTGATAATTAAAAACTAAAAGTCCCTCTTCAGAGGGACTTTATTGTTAGTATGAAGACGGCAATTAGTTTTCGCTGTTCTGCTTTTTCTTATTCTGCTGATTCTGATTCTGCTGATTCTGCTGCTGGTTCTGGCTCTTCTTATTTTGCTGTTCCTGTTTGTTTTGCTGATTTTTGTTATTCATAGTGATCCTCCAAAAAGAAGTAAATAAAAATATGAATAGATGTTCTATCCAACATTATTTTTCCCAAAAACCCGGAGGCTATGCAAACAAAATATAAAGAAGAGCTAAAATAAGTCCGCGATCGGCTTTTTCCTGCATTAATACGATAAGGATCACTCCTATAAGTCTTTTATCTCCGTCTTCAAGAATTGATAAGATGTTATTCAATGCTGGGCTCTTTTTCTTTGACAGTTTGGGCAATTGCACTGAGCCTTGTTGTGATTATTTATGTAATTGTTGAAATTCGGCGGGTTTGAAGACGCATTATTTTGAGTTGGCGCTATACTTGTCTGTTCCTGCTTTTTTCTTTTAAGCTCTGCAATGTCTATAATATCTTCATTGTTTATGGATTCATCACAACATTCTGTTTTGGATTCATTGATACATTCTGTATTTTTATTGTCTCCCGTATATTTGGTTAATTCTTCCGCCTCTTTTTTTTCGGCGGCAGCCTTTTCGGCAGCAGCCTTTTCGGCAGCAGCCTTTTCGGCGGCGGCTTTTTCGACAGCAGCCTTTTCGACAGCAGCCTTTTCGGCGGCGGCTTTTTCGACAGCAGCCTTTTCAGCGGCGGCTTTTTCGACAGCAGCCTTTTCAGCGGCAGCTTTTTCGGCGGCGGCCTTTTCAGCGGCAGCTTTTTCGGCGGCAGCCTTTTCAGCAGCAGCTTTTTCGGCGGCGGCCTTTTCAGCAGCAGCTTTTTCGGCGGCGGCCTTTTCAGCAGCAGCTTGTTCGGCGGCGGCTTTTTCAGCAGCAGCCTTTTCAGCAGCAGCTTTTTCGGCGGCGGCTTTTTCAGCAGCGGCTTTTTCAGCGGCTGCTTTTTCGGCTTCAATAGCAGCATTGTCCAGATGAACGGCCACCGATCGTTTTGCCATTTCAAGCGCTTCCTTTATATAAGCCTGCTGCTGTTTTTCCAGTTCGGAACCGCTGATATTGCTTTTTTTCCATTCCATAATTATTCCTCCGATTTAAAAATTTCAATTAGGATATCCCTTGAATTTATTAAAATTCCGATAAGACTCTTAATATATTTGATTAAGATTTGTAAATATATCTAAGAACTGCTTTCGGTTTTATGTCGTTAAAAATGCGGATTATCTTTATTGATCTTATATCTGATATGCGCGTTGTCTTTATATTAAAACAATCCGTCCATAATTCCGCTGTCTTTTAAAAGGGGAAGGATATTTATAATTTTCATTAGCTTAAGCGCATTGTCGACCTTACTTCGGTTTTCCGGACGCAGGTGAGGCTTAAGTGCCAATAAAAGCTGGGTGTTTTTATCCGGCTTATTCATATTTGAAAGAAGCTCTCCCAACTTCATAATGGCTTCAATATCGATTCCTCCGAAAATATCTTCCTCATCACCGCTTTGTTTTTCCTCAGTTTGATTGTTATTTTTTTCTTCATTGTCCAAAAGCTGTTCAAAAAGCTTCGCTAACAGATCCTCCTGCGACATTATATTATCATTCCTTTCATATTGCGGGAGCGCTTGTCGCAGCGAATGTCTCTAACGTTCCGAAGCCAAGCCGTTTTTCAGATATCAGACCGGCATTTCGTAATTCAAGGCGTTTCCTTAGAGGACACTTACTCCTGCATTTTTTTCATAATGCTGACAGCTTCGGGAGAATTCATTAATTTTTCCTTGACTGCGGGATTGTTCATAAGTTTTTTCAGCTTGTCTGCATCTTCTTTTCTCATATTTCCCAGCATATCCTCAATATTACCTTTTTCAAGTGAGTTCTTCAGCTTCTCTTTGGATATTCCAAGCTTCATGCTTGCAAGCTCCATCATTTTTTCCATATTACTGTTCATAATAAGCCTCCTTTTAATTTATGATAAAAGTTTAAAATATATTCCCGAAAGGTTTTTGAAGGTTTTATCAAAATAAAATCTTATCACCGCTTTACAGTTCATTATCTGCTTTATATCCGTAAAATATGTCAAACAAAATTTTAAACGATAAAGGACCGGTATTTACTGCTAAGATGAAAGTTATAGACAATTATACATGCGCTGTATAACAGCTTTAATATTTTTATCGCAGTAACCGGTCAAAAATATTTTAAATAAGAAAGCCGAGATTGACAACCGCACCGATATTTGGTATAATAAAGCAGAAAGTATGACCCTTTAACAAAAATGAGAGGAATTAATTTATGAAGATTATCGTAGTTGCCGATACGCATAAGAATTTTGAAATATATAATGAGGTTGTGGAAAAGAATCCTGCTGATTATTATATACATCTGGGCGACGGAGTAAATGAATTTGCCGATGTGGCAAAATCACATCCGGATAAAGCTTTTGTTTTTGTAAAGGGTGAATCTGATTTTTGTACCGCTTCGTCAAAGCAGCTTCTGAAGCTCGGAAAGTGCCGCATTTTTTGTGCTCATGGTCATGAACAGAATGTCACAGACGGACTTGACGAAATAGTTGCCGAAGCCAAGACTTCCGAATGCAATATCCTTCTTTATGGTCATACGCATGTGTATAGGGCGGAAAAGATAGACGGGATTTATGTTATGAATCCCGGAAGTTTAGGTACGCCCAGAGGAAAAAATTCACCTTCTTACGGAGTGCTGGAAATAAGCGAGGACGGACAGGTTAATATGCAGATTGTTGCATATTGATTTTCTTTAACTCCGTTATATATTATATTCGGAAAAAGTAAAAATGTGCCGCCGTTTTTGTGTGACTTGCGCATTAAAAAGTTTTTAAATCCGCTTTTTAAGCGGATTTGTATTATATTTTAGTTTTTGAAAAGGAAAAAATATGGACGCTCCGCAAATTAATGGACAGCTTAGAAAATTTATGCTGAGAGTACCTGAGGAAATAAATGCTGCTTCAGGTATTTTTGTAATGGGAAAGCTGATAAAATCTCTTGTTTTTACAACTGATATCTGTATAATACGCAATTCAAATGCAGATGCAATAATTGCCGTTTATCCGTTTACGCCTCAACCCGTTATCACGCAGGCTATAATGACTGCCGCGGACGTTCCTGTTTTTGCAGGTGTGGGCGGCGGACTTACTCAAGGTACAAGGGTTGTTAATCTTTCGCTTAATGCTGAATTCCTGGGGGCAATGGGAGTAGTTGTCAATGCTCCCACTTCAAATGAAGTAATAAGGCAGGTTGCGGCTACTATTGATATTCCCGTAATAGTAACGGTGATTTCCGAGCATGAGGACTTTGAAAGCAGAATAGAGGCAGGTGCATCCATATTCAATGTTTCGGCTGCCGCAAAGACGGCCAAGGTAGTGTCGCAGATACGTTCACTTCATCCGGATTTTCCTATAATAGCAACCGGAGGTCCAACCCCTGAAACTATTATTGAAACAATTAACGCAGGTGCAAATGCTATTACATGGACACCGCCTTCTAACGGAGAAGTATTCAGGGATATTATGAATGCTTACAGAGAAGGAAAACCTCATCCTTAAATTATAAAAGGAGTAAAATAGTTATGAGGAATATTAAAGCGTTATCCTTTTTATGCGCATTATCAGTTTTGGCTTGCTTGATGGTGAGCTGCTCAAAAAGCGAAGAAGCGCCTTATACGTCTCTGGGCAGTGAAGGCAGCACGGAGATAACGGCCGCTTCAGATACGGATACCGAGGTTTCATCCGGAAATAATACCGGCGCCGGTACTGAGAAACAGCCGTATGTTCCCGCAAACCCCGGCAAATACAGCCTATCCAATCCCAAGGCGGATGAAGCCGCAATAAATACCTATTCTTATATTTGTGATAATTTTGGAAAGCTGATGATTTCCTGCCAACAGGAGTCCACATGGATGGATTCTCCTGATTATGAAATGGATTATATAGAAAGCGTTACAGGCAAGCTTCCCGCAATGAGAGGACTTGACTTTATGAATGAAGATTTTGACGGCGTCGTTCAGCGTTCAAAAGAATGGCATGATAAAGGCGGCATAGTTACTATCTGCTGGCATACGGGAATAAACGGAAAGGGATATCAGGAAGCTTTGGACGATAACCCCGATTTCGATAAGCTGCTTACCGAGGGTACGGATGAATACAATAATATGATAGCCAATTGGGACAAGGCGGCAAAAGCGCTTCAGGAGCTTAGGGACGCAGGTGTTACAGTGCTTTGGAGACCCTTCCATGAATTTGACGGAGAATGGTTCTGGTGGGGAAAGGGCGGCTCCATGAATTTTAAAAAGCTCTGGATAATGATGTATGAAAGATTTACGAATAAGTTTAATTTGACCAATCTTATCTGGGTTTTAGGATATTCGGGAGAAGTAAGATCCGGATGGTATCCGGGAGATAAATACTGCGATATCATTGGTTCGGACACATATGATGACAGTATAAATCGAAACGGCTGGGTGCTTCTTAACAGAGTTTCTGAAAATAAGCCCCTTGCTTTTCACGAGTGTGGAAATATTCCTGCCGTTGAGGAATTTGAAAAAAATGAAATGATGTGGTCATGGTTTATGATATGGCATACCGAGCACATCAAGAACAATGATAAGGATAATTTAAAGGCTGTTTATAATCACGAAAAGGTTATCACTCTTGACGAGCTGCCGGAGATATGATCATGCACACCGCTCAGAAAGGAGTATTGTATGTCTGCCTTTCAAGGGCTTGAATGGACTTTTGATACCGTAGCCTCTGCATATGATAAAATGCGTCCCGGATATACGGAGAATTTGTATCAAACTATTTTTGATTATATTCCCATAAATAAATCAAGTAATGTCATAGAGGTTGGAATTGGCGGGGGACAGGCAACTTTGCCTATATTGAAGACAGGCTGTGATCTGACAGCTGTGGAATACGGAGAGCATTTTTCGAAGATATGCAAAGATAAATTTAAAATTTATCCGAATTTTTCCGTAATTACAGGGAAATTTCAGGATATTGATTTTAAATTAGATTCATATGATTTGGTTTTCTCCGCTTCCGCTTTTCATTGGATACCTGAGGAAACCGGTTACAGAAAGGTATTTTCTATGCTGAAAAGCGGCGGTGCATTTGCCCGCTTCGCAAATCACCCGTTTCCGGATAAGGGTAATCCGGAGCTTTGTGAGGAAATCCAGAAGCTATACGCCGTTTATATGAATTCTTCCTCCCCTCCTGTAGAGTACAGTCGGGAAAAAGCGGCTGAAAGAGCCGATATTGCAAAGAAATACGGATACGAGGATATATGCTTTAAATTGTTCAAGCGTACAAGAACGTTTTCATCAAAAGAATATACCGGCTTGTTGGGAACATACTCTGATCATATCGCTCTCGAAGCCGGCAAAAGGATTGAGTTCTTTTCGAAAATTGAACATGTTATCGATAGCCTCGGCGGGAAAATTACAGTTTATGATACGATGGATTTGCAGCTTGCACGGAAGCCTTGATCTGCATAAAGGAGATTGTTGTATGGAAAAAAAGCTTTTTGAAGAGGCACAGGAAATAATGCTTCAAAGATTTGGAAAGGACTCTCTTATAGCGCTTGCGACAGAAAGCAAAGGAAAGCCTTATGTTCGTGCAGTCAATGCTTATTACGAAAACGGGTGCTTTTATGTTATTACGTATGCGGTGTCAAATAAAATGCTTCATATAAAAGAAAACCCGTGCGTTGCTATATGCGGGGACTGGTTTACCGCTAACGGCATCGGCGAAAATATTGGATATATTTTAAGCAGTAATAATAAGCGACTGACCGAAAAGCTCAGGATTATTTTTAAAGAATGGTATGGCAACGGGCATATTGACGAGAATGATACAAATACCTGCATTTTAAAAATTAAGCTGACCGACGGTGTGCTTTTCAGCCACGGAAAGAGATATGATATAGATTTTACGCTTTCTTAAAATAATGAGCATGAAACATAATATACAAATGTGTATTATGTTTTTTGGACGTTCTGCAATTGATTTTTATTACTATACATGCTAAAATATAACTATCGTTAATTTTTAAGGGGGAATTTGATATTAAGAAGTTTAAAATCGTATCTCTGATGATATCGGCATGTATTATGACAGGCAGTATAAGTGCGGCAGCCAGTGAAAATCCTTCTAAGGCTTTGACGGAGGAAATGTCGAAAAATTCCGCTGAAAGCTTTATAAGGGACTATTATTCGAGTATGTATTTAAATTCGGAAATGAATCTCGAAAGCAGAACCTTATATGACACATTTTCAGAATACATAGAGGTAAAGTTGGATTATTTGAATTATGTAACCTCTGATGTTGAGAATTTTAAGGTGTCTACGGAATTAAAAAGCAAAGAAGAAACAGAAAACGGCGCTTTGTTTACAATTTGGGCGGAAGCAAGCTTTAATTATGCTGATTCCGGAGTTCCGGCGGGATTTGGGAGAACAGCTCAGGTTCTTGTGGGAAACGGCAACAAAATAGTCGATATGTGTATAAATGACGGGATAGAGGATTGTTTCAGAGAAGAAGGCATAGAACCGTCAAGGATTATTTGGTCTGAAAGCGCTACCGCAAAGGAAAGAGTTTCCGAGATTTCTTTTTGTAAACAAAGCTTTATAAAATATGAACAAGAACAAATGAATGCTTCAAAAATATATAATGAAGCTGTACCATCTTTAAATTTTGCTTCAAGGTTAGCGGCGCCATCTTCGTTAACAACAGCGCAAAGGAATAAGATGGTTACATATGCGCTAAACAATGTTGCTAAAAAAAGTCCGTCCTCCGGTAACAGCTCTCTTGTATCTACTTATTGGGACTTTTCTCAGGCAAGCTCTGTTGCGGGTGACTGTACAAATTTCGTTTCTCATTGCCTGCTTGCGGGAGGCGCCACGTTTATTGCTCCCGCTGATTATAAAAAGGATGGAATTAAACTCTACGATAATGTAACGAAAAAAATGTATTGGTATTATCATGATACTGACAACAGAGCCAATGCTTGGTCAGATGTTGAAACATTCTACAGCTTTATTACCAAAAATAAGGGAAAAGGACCTAAGGGAACATATAAGGTATTCAGCGGAAAGTATGCGCCTAATCATGGATATGAAGCGGTGGTAGGAGATATTGTGCAAATAAGCTATAGTGGTAATGGCATATACAATCATACAATGATAATAACCAATATAACGTTTGAAAACAATTATTATTATGTACACGTTACCGGACGTTCCGGGAGTAATGTCATAGGTGATTGGTACGATAAAGACACGAAATTTTCCGAATCCCAATTTGTGGATGATTATAAAAATGGCACTTATAGATCTATTCACTTGACTTCGTTAACTTAAGGGGGATATCATGTACAAAAGGGGTTTTGCGTATTTACTTTTTATTTCTTTTTTATCGGTTTTTGTGCTTACAGGCTGCGATGATAGAGTTGATATTATATTGACGGAAGCGGAATCCACAATACCATTAATTTTCGAGACAGTACCCAATGAAATTACGACTGGTACAAGCAACACCGCTACTGATGATATATATTATGCCAAAACCGACATAACAAGCGTTGATAATTTTTATGAAACCTCTGCATCTGCTGAAATTCAGCCTCGACCAAGCATAGAGGAGGAACTTGAGTTTTTTAAAAACCTTGCTGCGGATATAACCTTTGAACCTGTTGAAGAAACAGAAGAAACAAAACTTGCAAAACAATATATGGAAGGAATATGGAAGGCTTGTGGTTTACGCTTGGATACATGGTTGAGTCCTATTCTTGACGAATATATAGATAACGGTTATTTAAAAAACTATATTGAGTTTAAGTTTAAAATGTGGTATGAAGAGACAAATATAACTGATTATATTGTCCCATTTTGTGATATTGCTCTAATTGAAGCTGTGGAACAAAAACAAGCAGGAGATATAACCTACGTTTATGTAAAGGGAATAGTTCAATATTATTCATATGGCGAATGGAGTAGTTCGCTTAAAAAAGATTGGGTAGGAATAAGAAATGGGAAAGTTGTCGATGATGGTTTTTTTGTCGGAGAAGATGAATATGATTTAATCGGAATAGAAAAAACTGAAAAAAATAAGTATGGCGAACCGATTTATCCATTTCCTCCCGAAAGAAATCCTTGGGACAATATAGATGATATTAAAAAAATATATGACGGGTTAAAGGCTCGAGGCTATGATATTGAAATAAAGGAATATTTACAGCCTAACCGATCTATAAAAAGGTGATATATATGAAAAAACATATAAAGCATTTTCTTATATTTTCACTAATAATTTTATCTTTGACAGGCTGTGAGGACAGTATTGATATTATATTAACGGAAACCTCATGAACCGAAGCTTCAAAACCTTCTATAATTGAATCCGTTCCCGAAGAAAACTTAGAAAACACTACTGTTATCACAAATAATGAAGTCTTACCGCCGATAACAACTATAATTATCTCCCGTCCAAGTATTGAGCAAGAGCTTGAGCATCATGCAGAACGTGGTCAGGATATTTCATTTGAACCAATCGAAGAAACGGAAGAATCGGTTCTTGCAAAAAAATATATAAGTGAAATGCAGGAGGCGGTGGACTGTATAGGTGACACATCGTGGAGTTCTGTTATAGATATTGACGAATATATTAACGATGGCTATTTAAAGGATTATATTTTATTTGGTCTCAAAATACGTGGCAGAAACTACAAACGATTTAAAGACAACTATGAAATTGGATGTTTAGAGGCTATTGAACAAAAACAAGTAGGAGATATAATCTATGTTAAAGTAAAACTTTTAGCTCAATATATTGACAGTAAAAATAACGATTGGAGCAGTGTACTTACAACCGAGTGGGTAGGCATAAGGAATGGAAGGATTGTAGATGAAAGCATAATTGCCGGTGAAAATGTATATGGGTATATAGGGATTGAAGAGGATATGAAAAACATATATGGCGAACCAATAGGCTATTCTTTTCCCCCTCAAAGAAATCCATGGGATAATATTGAGGATATTAAAAAAATATATAATGGTCTAAAATCTCAAGGGTTCGGTATTGAGATGAAGGAATATCCACAGCCTAACTGATCTTAAAAAATATTTAACGAGGAGAAACGCACCGAATTTATGAGAAAATCCGGGGCATATGCTACTCGTTTCAGCGGGGGATCGTATCTCCCAATGAAAGACCGACAAGGAACCTGCCGCCTAAAAGGCGGAGACTTATGGTTTTCGATTTAAAAATACCCTGCAAAGTGATTTCACCTTGCAGGGTATTTCATTTTTATCAATTATGAAGCGAATTAATACATTCCGCCCATTCCGCCGTCCATAAGGGGGAGCCGCAGGTTCCTTCTTATCTGCTACAAGGCTTTCGGTGGTAAGCACCATAGCCGCAACGGAAGCAGCGTTCTGGATAGCGGAACGTGTTACCTTAGCGGGATCAACGATTCCTGCGCTAACCATATCAACATACTCTTCCTTGGCGGCATCGTAACCATAGCCGACAGCGCCGTTTCTTCTTATGCTGTCGATTATTACGCTTCCCTCAAGTCCTGCGTTAAGAGCGATCTGACGTACAGGCTCTTCCAATGCGCGAAGAACGATTTTAGCGCCTGTTTTTTCATCGCCTTCAAGTCCTTCGATAAGCTTTTCAACAGCGGGCATAGCGTTGATAAGAGCTGTGCCGCCTCCTGCAACGATACCTTCCTCAACGGCAGCCTTTGTTGCGGCAAGAGCATCTTCAATGCGAAGCTTCTTTTCCTTCATTTCCACTTCCGTAGCAGCGCCGACCTTTATAACGGCAACACCGCCGGAAAGCTTAGCGAGTCTTTCCTGAAGCTTTTCCTTGTCAAATTCGCTGGTGGTAGTCTCGATAGCGGCTTTAATCTGAGCAATTCTTTCCTTGATGGATTCGCTTGCTCCTGCTCCGTCAACAATAGTGGTATTTTCCTTACCGATCTTAACCTGCTTGGCAGTGCCGAGCATTTCAACGGTAGCGTCCTTAAGCTCGATTCCGAGATCAGAGGTAACTACCTGTCCGCCTGTGAGAATCGCGATATCCTGAAGCATTTCCTTGCGTCTGTCGCCGAAACCGGGAGCCTTAACGGCAACGCATACAAACGTACCTCTGAGTTTGTTGAGAATAATGGTCGAAAGTGCTTCGCCTTCAATATCCTCAGCTATTATGAGCAGCTTTCTTCCTGCCTGTACAACCTGTTCCAAAAGGGGAAGAAGTTCCTGAATATTGGATATCTTCTTATCAGTGATAAGGATATAGGGTTCGTCAAGCTCTGCAACCATCTTTTCCATATCGGTTGCCATATAAGGGCTGATATAGCCTCTGTCGAACTGCATACCCTCAACGACTTCGCAGCTTGTTTCTGCGGTTTTGCTTTCCTCAACGGTGATAACGCCGTCTGCGGTGACTTTTTCCATGGCGTCTGCAACAAGCTTGCCTACAACCTCGTCGCCGCTGGATACTGTGGCAACTCTTGCTATATCTGCGCTGTCCTTAACCTTCTGGGAATTCTTCTTGACCTCTTCAACGGTGATTTCGACCGCTTCGGCAATCCCCTTCTTGACAACCATAGGATTGGCTCCTGCGGCGATGTTCTTCATGCCTTCGCGGATAAGCGCCTGTGCAAGAAGTGTAGCGGTGGTGGTACCGTCGCCCGCTGCATCGTTGGTTTTTGTGGAAACCTCTTTTACAAGCTGTGCGCCCATATTCTCAAACGGATCATCAAGCTCGATTTCCTTTGCAATTGTAACGCCGTCGTTTGTGATAAGAGGAGCGCCGTATTTTTTATCGAGAACAACGTTTCTGCCCTTAGGTCCGAGTGTGATCTTAACGGTATCGGCAAGCTGGTCAATTCCGCTGAGTAAAGCCTTTCTTGCATCCTCTCCGTAAATAATCTGTTTAGCCATATCAATCAGTTCCTTTCAAATTTTATTCTGCAATTCTGTTTATTCAACGATAGCCAATACATCGCTCTGACGGAGGATTGTATATTCAACGCCGTCAACCTTTACCTCTGTTCCCGCGTACTTGCTGATAAGTACCTTGTCGCCTACTTTAACTTCCATTTCCACCTTCTCGCCGTCAACTACTCCGCCGGGACCCACCGCAACAATCTCCGCAACCTGTGGTTTTTCCTGAGCGGAGCTCGTAAGGATTATTCCGCCCTTTGTGGTTTCTTCAGCTTCCAGCATCTTTATAACTACTCTGTCGGCTAACGGTTTAATGTTCATATATATGCCTCCTTAAAAATTTTTCTTCATGTTAGCACTCTTAGCGTTTGAGTGCTAAATACTATTTTATCCATTTCCCAAAAAAAATCAAGAGTTTTTTCCCGATTTTTTATTTTTTGTCATTTTACATCAATAGATATAAATTTAAGCTTTATGATTTGTGCAAAATGCTAAAACCGTAAATTAAATGTAACCTTTTAATAGAGTAAAGTGTTTTATTTACAGAAGCTTCAAAAAGGCAAAGGCGGATTTGATTATAAAAATTTTAGAAAGTGGTGAAAAAATGAAAAGAATTTTATTATCCCTTTTTTCTGTTTTGATTGCCGCAGCGTTTACAGCCTGCTCTTCGGAAAGTACAAATAAAATAACTGATATGCTTGAAAATAAAGAAGAAATTGGCATTGCAGGCGATGGTTATGATGCTCCCGAAGCGTTACCCGACGGCATATGCGGTGATTATGAGGATTGTATGCCGGGAGATGATATAGATTCCGGAAATAATTCAACGATCCCCGCAATAGCCGGGACTCTGACGGCCGGAGAATGGAATGACAATAATCATTGGACTTTTTGGCAAAGTCTGTATCAAAAGGATGATACGGGTTGGGAAAGCTATCGTAAAATATGGGATAAAAATTTTTGCTCCCGTACTTTTGTTTCGTTGACCGTAAACGGAATCCCGGTTGAAAATGCGCATGTTACTCTTGAAGACGCTAACGGAAAAACTTTATGGATATCCGTAACCGACAATGAAGGAAAAGCATATCTGTTTTATACCCCGGATGTATTTTCCGTCGGGGATCTGAAAGTTAAAACAGTTTATGGAGGAGAAGCGGTAATAACCCCTGAAACAGCAAAGAACCCTGTGATTTTTAATTTTGACGTACAAAGTGATGAAGTTACAACCGTAAAGGATAAGTCATTGGATTTGGCTCTGGTTGTTGATACCACAGGATCTATGTCCGATGAACTCAGTTATTTGCAGAAGGAGCTTGAAAGTGTTATAAGCCGTGCCGCGAAAGACAACGGAAATATTCCCGTGCGTCTCAGCGTAAGCTTTTACCGTGATGACGGTGACGAATATGTTGTACGTTCTTTTGATTTTACCGATGATATTCCGAAAGCGGTAAAGGATCTTAACGCACAGAATGCCGACGGCGGCGGAGATTATCCCGAAAAGGTAAACGCAGCGCTTGATAATGGCATAAATAAATTAAATTGGGAAGATGAGAGCACTAAGCTCATGTTCATAATACTTGATGCTCCTCCGCACGGAGAGGATAAATCAGCGGTGAAACAAATGAATGATCTTGTGTTACAAGCTTCTCAAAAAGGTATACGCCTTATTCCGATACTTGCAAGCGGCGGTGACAAAGAAACAGAATTTCTTATGCGTGATTTTGCGCTGAAAACTAACGGTACCTATCTTTTCCTTACGGATGACAGCGGTGTAAGCACCGGTCAGCATATCGATCCTACGGTAGGCGATTATGCGGTGGAAAAGCTTAACGATCTGATGGTTAAGGTAATAAACCGTTACCTGAAAAAAACCGATAAGCCTGCCGAATACACGGATGAAAAAGTTGAAATAAAGGACCCCGTAACTGATTCCCAAAAGTATTCCGCTAATGAAGTAACCATGAAGCTTATCGATTCAGAATATGATTCCGGCGAGTTAAAATTTGAAATATCCAATAAAACGGAAAATGATTATGTCTATGGCTATGGCTTTGACCTGGAGTGCTTAAAAGACGGTCAATGGGTAAAACTTGAACCGCTGGACAGTATGTCAGTAATTGAAATAGCTGTCATTCTTCAGGCTGGAACATCCAATATGTTCGATGCTCCGGTAAAGGAGTATTTTGGCGAGCTTCCTTCGGGAAAATACCGGATTGTATTAAAGGCCTCTTCAAGTACCGGCGAACATCTGACCTTATATGGAGAATTTGAAAAAGATATTATTATCGATTGATTTTCCGAAACCGTTTAATAAATAGAACTATTAACTGCTGTTTTGTTGATTTTAAACAAAATAGCAGTTTTTGTGTCTGTAAATCATAAGAATTTGCTGTTAAAATCATGAAAATCTATAAACCTTATGTTATAAAATAATGCAACCTGAACAAATTCCCCTTTTACATGTCAATTTACTATCAACTTGCATTGTGCAGATTTAACGATTACAATATAATCATAGCAAACCTGAAAAAATATTCCGGGTGAGAAAGGAAGAACATAAAATGGAGCGTTCTGCAAGCAATAAAATAATGAAAATAGTAACGGTGGGACTTATGGCAGCATTGGTTTTTGTGGGAAATTATCTTTCTTTCCCTATACCCAACGGCTTTTTGGTATCAAGAATACATTTAGGTAATTCCATGTGCCTGCTTGCCGGTCTTTTATTCTGCGGGAGCACGGGGGGACTTGCCAGTGGAATAGGCGGAGCACTTTATGACTTACTTAATCCTGCTTATATACTTTCATCCCCATATACCTTTATCTCTAAATTTGCAATGGGCTTTGTTGCAGGTAAGCTGAACAGGCGTAATTCTGAAGGAAAAATAACCGTCAGAACTACAATGCTTGCTGCCGTAACCGGTCAGCTTGTGTATATCGTGCTGTATTTGATCAAATCCTTCTTTACGGTTCTTATAATAGGCGGAACGGCGGAAGCAGCATGGACGGCAGTGGGAACAAATGCTGTCACATCCTCAATAAACGCGGTGATTTCCGTAATCATATCCGTTCCTCTCTATATTGCGCTGAGATCCGCTCTGACAAAAACTCCGATAAAGCCGCTTATAAATGAAAAGACCGAAAGCAAGGGGTATTTTAATCCTGTAACAGTTGGGCTTATCGCTTTTGCTTTTGTTACTGTAACGGTATACACTATAAATCTTTCCGCCCAATCCAAGCTTGAAAAAAAGGATATGGAGGAAAAGGAAGCATTGGAACAGAGATTGGAGGATTATGAAATGAAATTGGATCATCTGTACAAAGAGCTTGATATAAAAATTCCTGATGCTTCGTTATCTGAGGAGAACTGATATCAGCATCCTGCGTGTGTCCTGTTATTTATATTTGAACAATAAAAAGCGGTAATCAAGAAGGATGATTACCGCTTATATTTTTTATTCTTCCGCATGTCGGAAATCAGGATGCATGTTAAAGTCCATAAACACATCTTCTGAAACAGGCTTGGAATAGAAATAACCCTGTACCATATCGCAACTTGTGCCTTTTAGGAAATGTATCTGGTCCACGGTTTCAACGCCTTCGCATATTACCGAAATATGAAGCCGGCTCGCCATGCTTATTATGCTTGAAATAATGATCTGGTCATTATTGAGAAGAGTGTGATTGGAGAAGAATTCCTTGTCGATTTTAAGTATATCTACCGGAAGACTTTTCAGCATGTTTAAAGATGAAAAGCCGGAGCCGAAATCATCTATCGATACTAAAAATCCCATTTCCTTCATTTTTTCCATCACTTCGAGAGCGGCTTGCTGATTTTCAAGAAAAACGCTTTCCGTTAGTTCGAATTCCAGAAGATCAGAAGGGATCTGATAGCTGTTTACCAATCCTTTTATCCTGTCCAGAAAGCCTTCTTCTTTTAAATGGAGCATTGAAACATTTACCGAGATGGGAACAACCGGTTGATTATTGTCAAGCCTGTTCTTTATAAATTTGCAGACCTCTTCATAAACATAGAAATCGAGTACTGTTATAAAACCGTTTTTTTCAAGGCACGGAATAAAATCATTGGGAGGTATCATTGTGCCGTCAGGTTTTTTCCATCTTACGAGAGCCTCTCCTCCGACAAGCTTTGAGTTTTCTAAGGCTACCTTAGGTTGATAGTAAATCACAAATTCGCGGTTTATAAGTGCTTTCATTGCATTATTAAGCATCTCCAGCTCATGAGTAACGCCTATTGTCATACTTGAATCGTAAAATGCACATGCGGTTTCCACCATATTCTTGCAGGATTTGCATGCTGTAGTAGCGTTATCCATAGCGGTGCCTATATCCGTATTAAAACTGTTGAATATATATAAGCCGCAGGAGAAGGTCAGGTTATATCCTAAGGATTTTTCCTTCTGACTGAAAACAAAGCTGTCGGTAACGGTTCTTGCTTTTATTTCAAGTCTTTCTTTAGGACAACGGACGAGAGATATGAATTTATCCGAGAAAATACGGCAGCTTAATATGGTTTCGTCCTTATCGGGCGCGATAGCTTCGGCAAATTCCTTTAATATCCTGTCTCCGGCTTCGATACCATATTTTTCATTTATATATTTGAAATTGTTGATGTCATAGCATATAAGCGCCAGGTTATCCGGTCTTGCTTCCAGATTAAGCGTTTCTTCGGCAATATTTCTGAATTTTCCTATAGCGGGGAGACCGGTAAGCTTGTCATAGTTGGTAAGCCGGTCAATGGTAATATTGGCTTTCTGATAGTCGCGCATCTTCAGAAGATACGAGGATATTATTCTTCTTACGGTTTTCATTATATGAATATCATCATTGTTGTCGCCTGAAAATCCGTCACAGCAAAGAATACCGCTGAATTTGTTTCCGTTATATAACGAGCACAGTAAAACGGTTTCGTTGCCGCATATTTCTTTTAATATCACTGGCAGTCCGCTGGTGGAAATATTTTCGGCAAGTATTATTTTTTTGCTCTTAAAGGCTGACAGCATTAGCTCCCAATCGCTTTGATCCGTTGTTATAATATTATTATCCGGCGGAACCAAGGCGTTATCACTGAAACAATATGTCATTTTAAGAGAAAAGGGAAGCTCCTCGGCTTCGTATATTTTTACTTTTTTTAGCGCTAAATGGCGTCCGATCTTCGACATAAGCATTTTAACCGCTTCGTCGGCATTAGTGGCGTTATCCACCAGATCAAAGGCAAAATCGGTAATTTCTTTTTCAAAATCATATTTAAAAATATTTATGTTTTTATTACCGTTTTTTGAATCATTTACTATAAGTCCCATTACCACGGATTCGTCGTTGGCATGGGTGGTTCTTGCTTTTACGGTGCATGTCGAAAATGTGTTGTTGCTTCCGTTGGATAATCTCAGAATATATTCGAGACTGCTTCTGCCTTCATAAACATCTTGACAAAAGCATTTAAATAAATCCAGATCATCATTATAAACTATGTTATGCTCATAAAAATAACGTTCGAAATCGTCAAAACATCCTACAAATGAAAATTCGCCGTCACGGTTCGCATAAAGATAGAGTCTTTTGTCACTTAGACTATACCGGAAAATACTGTCGGCGGACAGGGAAGCGGCAACAAATACAGTATCGTTTTCACGAGATATAAAAAGCATAACCGAAAGCTCTGTATTATTTTCGGATTTTCTTTTGACGGTAAAAACGGAATCCATATATCCGAAAGAATTTTTTAGCATTAAATTAAAGCTATTCTGAACCTCGGAAATTTTGCCTATTTCTATTGAATATTTTTCAAGCTCCAGGATCTTGCAAAGCAGTACGTTATCTCCTTTGGAAATCGAAACAAAGTCGAATACCGATTCGTCGGCAGAAAGTATGTCTATACCTTTTGGAGAGAGCAAAAAATTCAAATTTCCGATAAACTCGGTGTCATTATGCAGGATTGATGTACGCAAAATAACCTCCCGTGGGTATGTTAATTTTATGTAACCCTTTACATTTATGAAATAACCCTTGTATATTGAATGAAATCCGTAAGCCTTTTGAAAATATGTTATGCGGCATTGAATTTACTCGGGATTTTTCATTTAGGTAAATTAAACGCTTACCGGAAAGTAATTACATAACAAGTCACAAACTGCTGTCGTTGTAAACCGTAAGGAGAGATTTGTATTGTACTCCGACAATTACAATTATATCCGAAAAGCGGCTAAAGGTCAATAGTTTTTTGGATTTTTTGGCAGTATCTGCTAACGTCAAAATTAACAAAAGAAAATATGGTTTTTAGGAAAAAAAGTAAAAAAGCATACCGGTAATCGTTTACAGTACCCCTATGTTTTAAGTATGGATTAAATGTAATCCTTTTCCTGAACTTTAAGGTTTTTAGCTAAAATATTTGAATGAAAAAACCGTTTTGCTTTTTTTGAAAAAATATGCTATACTGAAAAAAACAAACGATGTTGATGAGGAAATATTATGATTGCTCTATATATTGTTTTTGGTATTTTGTCTGTACTTGTGATTTTGCTGATCATAGCGTGCGTCCGTGCATTGTTGATGAAAAAGGAAGTTAATGAGGGAATTCCTTTTGATATGAGATCCGAAACACCTCAATGGGAAAAATATGCCAATGACCTTTCGCAGATGATACAGGTACCTACCGTCAGTATTCGCGGCTCGGATGACAAAAGCAAAATATATCTTTTTCATCGCAGGCTGGAGCAGCTTTTTCCGAATATATACAAAACGTGCGAGATAACGGATATAGACGGGGCTTTGTTGTTTCGCTGGCGAAGCAGGTATCCCGACCGTAAGCCCATTCTTCTTATGTCTCATCAGGATGTTGTGGAGGCTTCGGGAAAATGGAAGCACGAAGCGTTTTCCGGTGATATTGCCGAAGGACGCATATGGGGAAGAGGAACCGTGGATACAAAGGGGGCTCTTTGTGCCATTCTTGAAAGTGTGGAAGATCTGATTGCCGAAGGACATGACCCATACTGCGATATCTATATAGCCTCTTCAAACAATGAAGAAATAACGGGAGACGGCGCTGTAAAAACCGTTGAATATCTTTATGAAAAAGGGATACGTTTTGACCTTGTCATGGATGAAGGAGGTTCTGTGAACGCCGAAGAAAACCATGTCACAAAATCCTTATATCCGCATAATGCCATGATAGGTATTTTTGAGAAGGGAAGGGCGAATATTAAATTTATAGCGCGTTCTCACGGCGGTCATGCCAGTGTTCCTTTTGTAAACAATCCTTTTGCGCGTCTTTCAAAACTGGTTTATATAATTGAAAACAGAAATCCCTTTAAAAAGAGAATCACCAGACCTGTCAGGGTTCAGTATAAGGCGATGGCTCCTTATATGAGACATTTCAGACACCGTCTGCTATATGGAAACCTATGGCTTTTTGCTCCCGTTGCCCCGTACATTATGCATAGACTTGGAGGTCCTATGGGTGCTGTGGTGAAAACAACTTGTATTTTCACGATGGCTGAAGGCAGCAGGGGGGCTAACGTTATTCCGGAAATGGCTTCAATGACGGCCAATTGTCGTTTTATGATACATGAACCTCTCGCGCCATCGTATAAAAAGCTCGGAAGGCTGGCAAAAAAATTAGGGCTTCAGATGGAGATGATAACCGGATTTGACGTTCCTCCCGTTGCAGATATGAAGTGCTATGCCTATCAATATGTCAATAAAAGTATTAAAAATATCTTCGGCGACATACCGAGAGTTCCTTATATAATGCTCGCCGGAACGGATGCGAGGCATTATACCAAGATATGTGACTGTGTGCTGAGGTTTGTTCCTCTTATGATGACGGCTCAGCAGCTTAATTCGGCTCATGCGGTAAACGAAAATTTATCAGTCGAATCTCTTGCAAGAGGGGTGAAATTTTACCGTGAATTTATCAGAAACTACGGCACATCGATTTGAGTGTGAATTTATATTTCGTTCGTTAAAAACAGACATATTCCGGTTTTATGATTTATTCTGATTCTTGCTGTAATTAAACGGGCTTTGAAAGGATTTTTAAAAAATGAGAATGAGAAAAAAGCGTCATCTTGACGAAAGAATGGATAAGTGCGGCGATGTTTGTCTCGGATGGCTGCCGGATTATATTGCCGATAAACGTGAAAGACCTGTTACAGAGCCTTTTGATCCGATTAAAATATTCGGGAACCACAATCCCGTTCATCTGGAGATAGGCTGTGGAAAGGGAAGGTTTATTCAACGGCTTGCCGAAGATAATCCGGATATCAATTTTATAGCTTTGGAGCAGACAGCAAATGTTTTAATAACGGCTATGGAGAGAACACAGAAAAGCGGGATAAAAAATTTGAGATATTATGCCGGAAAAGCGGAATATCTTGAAAAAGTATTCCGTCCTCAATCGGTAGAGCGTATATATCTGAATTTCAGCTGTCCCTATCCTAAGGAAAGCTATGCCAAGCATCGTCTTACGCATCCGATTTTTTTAAAAATATACCGTTCCATCATTACTCCCGACGGATATATAAAACAAAAAACGGATAATATGAGACTTTTTGAGTTTTCTATTGAAAATTTTTCCCAAAATGGCTGGAAAATGAGAAACGTCTCTCTTGACTTACATAACAGTCGAATCACAGGGAATATTATTACGGAATATGAGCAGCGATTTATTGAAATGGGAATGCCTATTTTTTATCTTGAAGCGTTTTTAAATATGTAGACGGGTAAATTTATTTCAGGTATTTACATTTTCCGTGATTTATGATAAACTAATATTAATTGGAGCAGTGTGAGCTGAAATTATATCTGCACACTGCCTTACACTGAAAAAATTTAAAAGAAAGGGTAAAGATATGAAAGCATTAACAGCATTGCTGGCACTGGCGGGAACAGCGGGAGTAGGCTATCTTGTCTACAAAAAAATGAATGAAAAAAGAGAGATAACCGAGGCATACAGCGAGTTCAGAGAAAGGGAAAAGCCCGTAAAAAACGGCAAGGTCCACAGAGCGTCTATGTATGCGGTAGGAACAATAAAAACTACTGCCGATAAGATTTCGGAAGGAATCAAGCAGGTAAAATCCGAAGATATGGTTAAAAAGGGCGAAGAAACCATAGAGCAGATGAAAACAGCTACCGGCGGCTTCAAGGAGCAGGTAAAGGAAGTTACCGGAAATATCAAGAGCGAGCTTAAGGATACCACGGATTCCATAAAGGAAGAACTGAGAGGCACTACGGGAAACATTAAGGATGAGCTCAGAGGAACTTCCGATAATATAAGAGGTGAATTAAAGGAAATCAAGAATCTTGTGACCTCAATAAACAGTACTCCGGATCAGATTGAATCCGGTGAAAATAATGCCGTACAGGATGAAAAGCCTGTTTCCGAGGGAATACCGGAAGCTGACGAATTGGTAGATATTGATGATGAAACAGATCTTTTTGAGGAAATTGAAATAGTTGATCAGCTTTAAAAGCTGCAACCTTTAAATTATAACTGATAATAATGCAGTGTATCGTATCAAAGTAAGGAAAACAGAAAAGGACGGGTGAAAAGCAAAAGCTTTTTCCCGTCCTTTTTGTTTTTTATTAAGCTTTAAAACCGAATTTTTAACGTCAAGACAGAAACATATTATCATAAATCAAATCCACTTATGAAGATCGATATGATTAAATTTACGTTAAATAATGTGAATTTAGGGGCTATCTGAAAATCCGCATATTGTACGGCTTCGACTAACTGCGGACGCTTTTATCGTTAAGGGATCCCGATAGTTATCTCGAAGGGATAACTACAAAATACCCTAATATTTCACGATTTTTCCTGAAATCCCCATGCTTTCAGCATAATTGTAAAATATGCTTTGTTTTCAGATACGCTATAATAAAGCTTAAGATACTTTGGTTAAATCAAGGTCAAAAAAATCTTCGTCATAATCGTAAATATTTTCGGGGAAAACATCAAAATCGTCATCTATAAACGGGTTGTTATAATCAAAATCAGGTATTTCCATAAGTTCATATATGAATTTTTTTATATCTTCATAGAACTTTACATTTGCTTCAGTGTTTATAAATTCGTTATTCCCGACTATTATTGCGGTATTGCTGTCGGACAGCTGAGGAAGTTCTTTATATTCAAGAGTTGAAGGTTCTATTTTTACATTTATGGTACAAATGTTGGGAACCGTCAAAACTGCGTTTCTGGTTTCTCCCTCAGATGAAAGCTTCAGATTAACGGAGAAGGCAGGCTGACTTTTGATTGACAAGGATGCCTCGCCTCGGAAAAGCTTATCTGTGATTACAAAATCGTTGTAATCAAGCGTTAATTCCTGATCATCCGTAGTGAAAACAACCTTTCCGGTATGAGCTTCGTCCTTTACGGAATCCTCAGATAAAAAGCTGATAACGGTTTTCTGAGAATCTGAGGATTCAATACCAAAATATTTTACGTTACCGTTATCGGTAGGCATATCGTAGAAGGAAATGGTTATTTGATCCAGATCGTCGTTTGTAATAACGATGTCACGTCCGATTATATTGTTTTTTGACATATAAACGGTCATATCGATAGCTGAAGCATGTTCTTCTCCGTCTATTATTTTATCAAGCTCTTTTATTAAATATTTTTCATCCAGTGCATTTCTTATTTCCGCTTCGCTTTCAAATCCGTATAAATCACAGCTAAGCTTGACTGCTTCCTCATTATCAAAGAAATTATTATATAAAGCCTTAACTATTGTCGCTATCTGGGATGCATTGAGGTGGATTACCGTTTTATCGACAGTATAAATTTTTTCTCCCACAAAAAGATCCTGGTTCTTTATTATCTCCGGATCGCCTATAATTTCAAAGTATGTATCGGAGGTCTTGGAAATAACATCGCCAAATACGCGCATTAATTCTGAGTAGTCAGCTTTTTTTGTTTGTTCTTCGCGCGTCTTGAACTGGTTGATAATGTCATTTAAATTAACTTTTCCGTAAATTTCCGAAATTTCCGGGAAATACATATATATAATTTCTTCAGCATTATCCATCCAGGCTTCAACGCTTATATTTTTTTCTCCGACCGTTATTTCGGTAAGATTGTAGATATTATTGTCCTTAATGGCGGAAGCGTTTTTAAAATTGATATTTGATATATCAACAGCGCTTGTGATGCGGTCAAGAGTCGTTTGAACGTCTACCGTAACCGATTTCGGTTTATAATTTTCGGTGTTCTCAACCGTTTCGGCAGAAGACAGAGCCTTGGCAAACATATCGTTAAAATATTTTCTCTCTGCTTTTTGGTAATTAGCCTGATTAAAGAACAGTATGAAAAATACTATCGCTGCCGCAACAATAATAACGGCGGGAATAATTATAAAAATGGGGTTAAACTTTTTTTTGATTGGTTTAAACTCGTTTGCATAAACCGGCGCCTGATATTCTTGATAAAGGTATTCCGGATTTTGATTTTCATTTTCGTTTACTTGTTGAGACTGTGAATTCTGGTTATCGAAAATGCTTTGGTTATTTTGATTCTGATCCATATTTATTCCTTTCTCGGACGTGCAGCACAAAAACCGCGTCCTTTTCAAATGACCTAAAACTGATTCGACATAAAATCCGTCCGCTTCACAAATTAGAATGAATACTATAATCATATGAAGAAATTCGAAGATCATTGCCTTATTTATTATAGCATTTTTTTCTTTATAATTCAAGCCCTTGCAATAAATTTCCGTTTGTGTTAATATATTTTAGAAACAGAAGCAACGGCGGTTTGTTAATTATATGCCGTTGCTCCCGAAAAAAATGAAAGGGGATTTATATTGTGAAGGTAATAGCAATTAACGGCAGTCCGAGAAAAAACGGTAACACATATCTGGCCGAAAAAAGAATCTGTGATATTTTGGAAAGGGAAGGTATAGAAACCGAAATAATTCAGGTAGGTGATAAGGTCTTCGGCGGGTGCAGAGCCTGCGGGGCTTGTTCAAAAACAGGAAAATGCGCCTTCGGAGAAAAAGACGGTCTTAATGAAATCGGTGAGAAGATGTCGGCGGCTGACGGTATAATTATCGGATCTCCGGTATACTATGCGGATATAAACGGAGGATTAAAGAGTTTTCTTGACAGAGTTTTTTATACATATGGGAAAAATTTCCGTTTTAAGCCTGGAGCTGCGGTTGTGGCGCTTCGCCGCGGAGGAGCTGTTCACGCATATCAAACTATAAACAATTACTTTGGTATTACCGAGATGATTCAGGTTCCTTCAATTTACTGGAACGATGTGCACGGGAGATCGGAGGGCGAGTGTGTGCAGGATATTGAGGCAATGCAGATGATGGAGGTTCTGGCGGTAAATATGGCATATTTACTTAAAATGAAGGCTGGGAGCAGCGTCAAGGAGCCTGAAAGAATTGAAAAAACGCCTTTTAATTATATAAGGTAACAGTGTACTGGGCAGATTAAGAGGTATGATGAGACGCATTTGTTGTTCCTTATCTAAAAACGTATCTGTCATCGTTTTATTATAATTTAAAACTTCAAAACCGAAAAGATGCGGATTAAGAAGCCGGTATGGATGTCAATCTCCGAAACGGCGGGCTAACCGCAGAATATATATATTAAATTTATTTTAAAATTCTATTATCCGATCAAGGCATCACACCTTATTTTTCAAGCGTGATGCCTTGATTTTCGTTTCAGCGAAAAAAACACCGGATCGGCCGACGGAAAAAGGCTTTAGCAAAATAACAGCCTCCGGTCTGTATAATAACCTCAAACGAAGTAAAGAGGAAGAAATTATTTAAATGTTTGAGAACATTGTACCGATTTAGAGGGATCGCTCCGCTTTGCTTCGCTCTTTTTATGGTATAATAACCTCAAACGAAATAAAGAGGAAAAAATTATTTTAATGTTTGAGAACATTTTACCGTTTTAAAGGAAGCGTTCGCTTTGCTCACTTTTCTTATGGTATAATAACCTCAAACGAAATAAAGAGGAAAAAATATTTTAATGTTTGAGAACATTTTACCGTTTTTGAGGAATCGCTCCGCTTTGCTGCGCTCTTTTTATGGTATAATAACCTCAAACGAAGTAAAGAGGAAGAAATTATTTAAATGTTTGAGAACATTGTACCGATTTTGAGGAATCGCTCTGCTTTGCTGCGCTCTTTTTATGGTATAATAACCTCAAACTGAGGAAAGAGGAAGAATTTATTTTAATGTTTGAGAACATTGTACCTTTTCAGTGGGATCGCTCCGCTTTGCTGCGCTCTTCTTATGGTATAATAACTTTAGACAGTAGAAAGAGATAAAATTTTATTTTAGTGTCTGTGAACATTTTATCATTTTAGAGGTATCAAATTTTACTAAGCAAAATTTTTTATGATATAATAGTAACAGTTTGGCAGCCACATTACTATTACTTTAGCATAAGGGAGAGCATTAACGGACCGAAAATGAAATAAAAACATTGTCATACTCAAAATACAGATATGAATATCACAAGTATTAGTCCCTAAATACCCCAGAAAAGCGATATACGGACAGCCAATGGCAAATATAGGGAGCATACTTGGAAAGAAACAGTGCAAAGAAAAGGAAGTAGAGATAATAGAAGCAAATGCTTGTCCCGATCATATTCACATTCTTGTAATAGTACCGCCATGCTTAAGCATAACATGGTTTGTCGGATTTATCAAAGGGAAAAGTATATTGATGATATTTGACAGACATGCTAAATTAAAGTGCAAATACGAAAACCGGCATTTTTGATGTGGAAGATATTGTACAGATACAGTGAGAAAAAATGAAACCACAATAAAGCAATATATTCAAAATCAGCTGAAAGAAGATCATGAGTATGATCAAATGACATTGAAGGAATATATAGATCCGTTTACGGGCAGCAGGAATCAAAGGACAAAAACAAACAGCCGTTTCAGCGGCTGTTTGTTTTAGCAATACTGTGTCAGACCTTCAATGCCCCTTTAGGGGTTTAGCCTTTAATTCTCCCTTTTAGGGGTTGTGCAAACCGCCGCTTCAGTGGTGGTTTTGATAAAATTGGTGGATTCGGGTAATTTACATTAAGGCTGTCAGCCTTTAAATATATTACTTTTCAATACTTTAAATTATAAGATTTAGAAGAGCTTTTTACAAAAACAGTTCTCCGGCAGTATCCGCATAATATTCCGACTGAGCCGTCCACAGCATTTTATATACCCCTCCGTCGGCCAAAAGCTTTTCATGACTTCCCCGTTCGGCAATCCGACCTTTGTCCATAACGGTTATTTCATCGCAGAATCGGCAGGAGGAAAGACGGTGGGAAATGTAGATGGCGGTTCTTGTTCCCACTATGTCGTTGAATTTTGTGTAAATGTCGTATTCGGAAACCGGATCAAGCGCGGCGGTGGGTTCGTCAAGAACGATAAAGGGCGCGCCCTTGTATACCGCGCGTGCAAGGCACAGCTTCTGCGCCTCGCCTCCGGATATTTCCACGCCCTCCTTGTCAAAGTCCTTATAAAGGCATGTTTTAATTCCGTTTTTCATTTCGGAAACCCTGTTGCCCATTCCGCTTCGGTTTATACAATCCTCCACTCTTTGACTGTCATACTCTGTGCTCGCCGCGACATTTTCTCCTATACTGAAAGAAAAAACTTTGGAATCCTGAAAAACTACGGAAAACAGATCGATATACTCTTTGTAATCATATTTTTTTATATCAATTCCGTTAAGAGTGATCTCACCATCGGTGGGATCATACAATCTGCATAAAAGCTTTACAAGAGTGGATTTGCCGCAGCCGTTTTTTCCTACCAAGGCCATCTTTTCGCCTATACACCACTTCAGGTTTATATCCTTTAGTGTGTATTCGGAGCTTCCGGGGTATTTGAAGTAAACGTGCCTGAATTCAAATTCATATTCATTATCGTCTCTTTTTTCGGTAGGGAGGGTTCCCATATATTTTTCATCGGGCAGGTCTAAAAAGTCGTAAAGGATATTCAGCTTCATCAGTATATCGTTAAGTCCGGTAATGCTTCCGGTGATCCTGGTCAAACCGTTGATGAGCCTGAAATAGCTTTGAACGTCCTTTATGATGCTTCCCGCAGAGACAACGCCCGTTATTGCCTTTAATCCCACAAAGGAGTAGATAAGAAGGGAACGCATTAAGTCGATGATCCCCACTCTTGCGGAATTGGTCAGCTCCAATTTTTCAAGCTTTTTATATTCGGCGCACATATCGTCATGGAGACTGTCGTATTTTCCCAAAATGTAATCCTGTTGATTGTATATGTGGATATCCTTTTCCGATTGATAAACGCCGAAGCAGGTGGTGAGCAGACTGTTGAATATTCTTGTGGGGCGGGCCAAAGCATCAGACATAAAGAAATCCTGCTTTTTTTTCAGAGCTTTTCCGTAAAAGAAGTTTTCAAAAAAGATAAGCAGTATTACCGCGCCGATTATGGCGGGAAAGACAAGATTTAGAACAGAGTTTTCTCCCGTCGTCGGCGAATCAGAACCGAAAAACAGCTCGGCGGTCATAATAAGGGCAAGAATAACGCTTGTTATACCGAAAGCCGCCTGTGAGACAAGCCTTACTGCCTCCCCGTAAAGTCCGCCCCACTCGTTTTCGTTAAGCTCTCTTATTCTGTCGTTTTTACGCTGTACGGAGGAGTCCTCTATTTTTGCGTAATCCATTTTCAAAATTTTTTCCCTTATGGTAATATCGGAGCCCTTCCATAAATTCCAGAATTTTTTTTGCAGCAGTTTATTAAAGCATTGATAAGAAGTCTGCACAAGGAATCCCACCACCACCAAAAGAGCGATAAGGGGAATTATTTCGGCAAGGGGCTTTCCTCCGCTTATACTGTCAATTATTATTCCCGAAAGGTAAATGGGTATAAAGGCGTCGGCGGCGCTTATGATTTCAATAACACATCTTGAGGCCATAAACCAAGGAGATAATTTGTGAATATCCTTTACGGAGCGCAGCAGAAGTCGATATTTTTCTTTAAAGGAAAGCTTTTGCGAGCTGCTCATTATGTTCTCTCCTTTCTTCGTCCTTATAATATTGACTTTGAATTTCAAAAATTTCTTTGTATTCTCCGCCTTTTTCCAAAAGCTCTCTGTGAGTTCCCGTTTCGGTGATCTCTCCGTTTTTAAGGAAAAATATCCTGTCGCAGAACTGGGTGGAGGCGAGGCGGTGGGAGATAAACACCGAGGTTTTTCCTTTGGTAAACTTTGCATATTCAAGATACATGTTTTGTTCCGCCAAGGGATCGAGAGCCGCAGTAGGTTCGTCAAGAAGCAGTATTTTCGATTTTTTTGTTTTTTGCTTATAAAGCGCCCGTGCAAGGGCAAGCTTTTGCAGCTCGCCTCCGGAAAGATCGATTGCGTTATCGTATACCGACCGAACCAAATAAGTGTTTATTCCGTCGGGCAGAGAGTCGGTCTTTTCCTTGATACCCGAATGTAGGAGGGCGTAGTTCAGCGCTTCTCCGTCGTGTTTTTCGGAAAGGGTAATATTTTCGGCAAGGGTGGACGGTATCACTCTTATATCCTGAAAGACCGCCGCATAGAGGGTATACAATTCATCGCGGTTATAATCGTCAATGGGAATATCATTAATGTATATTTCTCCGCCGGTTCTTCTGTAAATTCCGCAAAGGAGCTTTATGAGAGTGGTTTTTCCCGCGCCGTTGTTTCCCACAATGGCGATTTTTTCGCCCGATTTTATTGTGAAGCTCAGATTTTTAAGGGTATCGCTTTCGGCTCCTCCGTATCGGTAGGATACGTTTTCAAATCGTATATCGAAGCTGTCGGTCGGGAGTGGTTTTCCTTTTCCTCTGTTGGACTTGTCGGGAATGTCAAGGAACTCTCTGAACCAGGATACCTGAATGGTCATCCATCTTATATTTCCTATATTATTGAGGATGCTGTAGAAATTATCCGCCAATGAGGATATCGAGGAAAAGTAAAGCAAAAAATCGCCGGGAGTCATTTGGCCGCCTATGACCTTATATACGATGAATCCGTATGCCGCAAGGTCGCGCAGCGCCACGATGGCAAGCATGATAAATCCGTTTTTAAATTCCATGTTTCCCTGTTTTTTGTACCACCAAAGCCGCTTGTCAAGAAGCGTTTTCATTGTCTTTATAAACCAGTTGTCCATATTGTAAATGCGTACGTCTTTGGCGTTTTGAAAGTCTCCCGAAATATTCTTGACATAATCAAGCTGTCTATCGGTCGGTGTCCATTTGTCCTCACGGTCGGAATACCATTTTATTTTATATCTTACCGCATAGAAGTAGCCTACGGTGGGAGCAATTATTATCAGGACAAGCCATGGCGACAGGGTACATAAAATACCGCTCCAGCCGAAGATAGTCAGCCCCTCCATAAGTGCTTTAGAGAGCCTTTCCACAAAATCGGAAAAATTTCCCGAGGCATTTTTTGCTTTAAGAAATTTATCTTTTGTTTCGGGGTTTTCCAAGTTTTCGCAGTCAGTGTCGCACTGTTTGACATAAAGCATTTTCCAAAATGAACGCGAAATGTTTCTTCTTCCTCTATGATTTACTTTAATAGAGGATATGGCCCATATGAGCTTAGCAATCAGTATTATGGCGATCATTCCCGCCATGGAGAGCAACAGAGACGTTTTTTCGCCCTCACCCAACACTAAATTTACAATATCTCTGTTGAAAAAGGACCAGATAAGCTCAACAGAGGCGGACGTAACGCACCATAAAATCAGATTAGGCATAAAGGCTCTGTCTGACTTGCGGATATTTGAAATTAGGAATTTAATATTGCTGAAGATCGAATATCTGTAAATTAAGTTTCCTTTTGCTTTATTTACCAGCATTCCGTCGCTGTTGCGTTTCGGCATTTTTGCTCACTCCTTTCTGTATGCAGTATAACACAAAAATAACCGTTCGCATCGAATTTGTAACGAACGGATGAAATAAGGAATAAACGGTGCAGTGTAATCGACGATTTATCAGAATTTATTCCGATAAGAACATTTGCCTTGTTTTAGGGAATAGCTTGTTCATGGCATAAAAAAGCTCATCAGATGCGTCGTCATCCTTCAGCTTTTTAACGCAGTAAAGAAAGGCCCTGATGTAAAGGCGTAAGATTATTTTTAGTAAATTTTAAATCGGAATCATGATTTCGGCGGCAAATACGCCTTCCTCGTTCTGTCTGTTGACATAGCCGCCGTATTTTTTTGCTACGCGGTCGATCCTGAACAATCCGAAGCCGTGTTCGCCTTCCTTGGTGGAAAGATAATAACCTTTTTCTTTTCTGAGCTTTCCCGCTGAGTTCTGAACGGAAAGATAAAACTGCCCTTTAATCTGACCGATGTAAATACGTATGAATCTCTCCTCCACAGGAAGCTTTGAACATGCTTCTATAGCGTTATCCAGCATATTGCCCAGAACCGAACACAGTTCTACGTCGGATATGGGGAGATCATTTGGAATATTTGCTTTTACATTAAGGCTTATGTTCAGTTTTTTAGCTTCGTTCAGTTTACTGTTCAAAATTGCGTCCGCCATAACGTTTCCTGTTTTAATTACGGTGTCAACGGTATCTAAATCCTCGGCAAGCTGCCCCAGATAACTGTCAAGACCTGGATAATTTTTTTCGGCAAGCTGTATCTTCATATTCTGGATATGATTGCGGTAATCATGTCTCCAACCCCTGATTTGGCGGTACATATTTTCGATCTCGCGTACTTGTTTTTCAATAAGCTCGCTTTGAAATCTTGCTATACGTTTGTCCAAGGCGTTATAAAACATCCTGCGTAAAATAAGGCAGAGTATTGCTGCGGCGCAGAGTGCTGCGAGGATTATACAAATTATTATAATAATTTCCAAGTCTTTTATTCACCTCTTTATTCTTCAGGCTTCATAAATCTCCAGGATAATTTTTGGGCAACTATATAGGTGCTGTTTTTTCCGTTGGCGGATATGATTTTTTCTTCGGAATAGCTTTCGGGTTTAAAGCATTCGTTATTTGACCATACAATGAGTTTGTCATCTCTTGTTTTTCCCGTAAGATCGGTGCAAAAGGAAAGGTATGCTCCTAAAATTTCGCAGAAGTAGTTTTCCTCATATCCTACAACGTTAAATTTCATTACTCCCTCAAATAAAAGAGCCAACGGGTCTTTCCATTGGCTGTTTAGCGTCAGCACAAGCTTATGACCGCAGGCGTCCATGCAGCCTATCATAGATTTATTATCGTCTACGTATGAACCGCTTGTGTAGCTTATTCCGGTAATACAGCTGTCATGAAAGCCACAGTAGGCTTCCATAAGCTCTTTTATGCCGGCATCGTTATTTACTGATATCCAAATGTCGTTCATATCGTTTTATCCTTTTGTAAAAAATTCAATAAATCTTTTATTTACTGATTCATAAAGCCGTCTGGATATGGGTATGGTTTTTTCTCCGTCGAGTATGGCGTCGGTTTTTGTTATTGACTTGACGTATCGTATATTTACCACGTATGAACGGTGGCATAAAATAAAATCATCGCCGAGCTTTTCTCTTAAGCTGCTTATTCCCGACAGGCAGACAAGCTGCTCCCCTTTTTTCAAATTAATGAGACAGTTCTTTTTATCGGCTTCACAGTATAATATATCGTCAAGGCTTACACGCACAATACCGTCGGCGCAGTCAAGCAGTATGCTTTTGTCCGCCGGATTCCTCATTATATATCTGTCAAGTACGGAAAAAAGCTTTTCTTCATTTACGGGTTTCATAAGATAATGAAGCGCATCCACCTCGTATCCCTCGTTCATATATTCGCTGTATCCGGTAATAAAAAGCAAAGGCAGCATATCGCCTTTTTCACGAAGCTTTTTTGCAAGCTCCATCCCGTTAAGCTCACCCATTTCTATATCCAGCAGCAGCAGCGAGCAAGGCTCGTCGGGATATGAAAACAAAAACGCTTCCGCACTCATGTATTTTTTTATGCTGATCATTATGTTTCGGTTTTTGCTCCATTTAATAAGAAGATCTGAAAGATATTTTAGCTGTCCGACCTCGTCGTCGCATATTGAAATTATAAACGGCATAATATCGCTCCTCCTTAAATCAGTATAGCACAATTTTATAAATGGTGCAAGACAGCACAAAGATTCGCGGTGAAACGCTCATTTCTCCGAGATTTTGCGCATATAATGACAAGCAGGAACAAGCTTTACGGGGGGAATGAATATGCTGCAGTGGCTCAATGACAATATAATATGGGGAGCGCCTATGTTGGTGATCTACCTTCTGACCGGCGTGATTTTTTCGGTAAAGCTGAAATTTGCACAGGTAACAAGGTTAAAAAGCATATTTTCCAATACTCTTTTTAGTAAAAACAAAGAAAGCGGGGACGGAAAGAATCTTTCTCCCGTTCAGACGCTTACCTCGGCTTTGGCAACCACTTTGGGTACGGGAAATATTGTGGCGGTAGGAGCGGCAGTAGCAATCGGCGGAGCCGGTGCGGTTTTCTGGATGCTTATTTCAGCTTTTCTTGGAATGGCTACCTGTTACGGCGAAAACGTACTCGGAATGAAATACAGACAGCAGCGTGATGACGGAAGCTGGTTCGGCGGTGCTTTTCATTATATATCTGCCGCCTTCGGTTCACCTGCTGCGGGTAAGCTTTATGCTTTCTTTTGTGTGATCGCAAGCGTAGGCATCGGAAATATGACTCAGATAAATGCAATGTCCGAAGCCTTAAACGGAGCATTCGGTATTCAGCCTTGGATAAGCGGAGCGGCAGCTACCATTCTTTTGATATGGCTGATCTTCGGAGGAGTACGACTTCTTGGAAAGGTTACGGAGAAGGTTATACCGGTAATTTCGATATTGTATGTTTTAGGATGCCTATCCGTAATAATTATAAACATTAATGTTTTACCGCATACATTTGTCAGAATTTTTTATGAGGCTTTTGATCTCAGGGCTGTGTCCGGAGGAATTTTCGGATCGGTTATGATGAAGGGTATGAGTTGGGGCTTCCGGCGCGGAATTTTTTCAAATGAAGCAGGTCTGGGAAGCAGCGTTATGCTCAATACCGCCACATGCTCGGATAATGTTCAGCGACAAGGAATGTGGGCAATGCTTCAGGTTTTTTTTGATACGATAGTTATGTGTACGCTTACCGCATTGGCACTTTTGGTAACAGGTGCGGATAAAGTGGGAACGGACGGAGTTTCCAACGCGGTATATGCTTTCGGCGGTGTTTTCGGAAGCTTTTCCGCAGGCTTTGTAGCAATAGCCATAACCGTTTTTGCCGTTACTACTGCGGCAGGATGGTCGGTGTACGGAACGTCATCTTTGGAATATATTGCGGGAAAAAGGTTCAGGATCTTATATCTTATAATTTTTGCCGCCGCCACTATGATCGGGGCCACAATGAAAATAGAACTTGTATGGCAGTTTTCCGATCTTCTTAACGGATTGATGGCGATGCCGAATCTGCCCGCAATTCTTATACTGTCAAGAGAGGTGTCATGGTCAGATGCGGAGATGATGATGAAAAGAGGGAAAAAAATAAAGAAAAGAAAGGAAACGGTTTCGACACAGGCTTAGTTTTTGGGATTGGAAAAATGTTTCCATCCGAGAATGCCAAGAAAATGAAATGCTATTTTAATTGAATTTTGATCAACCTTGAACGATTTGATAAACAGAAGATTTTTTTACCCGCAAGCTTTAAAATATCTGTCGCAAATGTGCATCCGGACCCGAATCAATAAAAGGATAAAACCAAAAAGTATACTCCGGTAATTTTATGATAATATAGTAATTTTTATTTACTGCCGGCATTCATGTGCTTTTAAATAATCGGAGCATGTTCACATAAAGCAAAGCACGCATTCCTAAGGCAAGTTCTGCTGCTTACTGTGTTAAATTTTTTTCTTGCAAGCGGCAAAATCATGCTTAAAAATCTGCATATTGACTTTTGCATAAACACGCTCTGAAAAGTGTACGTTTTTTAAAGACGTACACTTTTTGTCGTTCTTAAGATTATCCGGATCGGTACGATCAAAAATTATTTTAATGGCAAAGAATTATTTTTGTTTTAATCATCTGATTTTTCCCGTCTCTGACTTTTTCTTTTCATTTTACACTGATATAAAAAGCTGTCAAATGCTATGAAAATCTATTAAAAAATTAAACAATACAAAGGAAAAATCTAAGAAGGATTCAATATGAAAAGGATTATTTTATTTAGTTTCTGCTCATGCAAACAGTCTATAGTTGACTTGGTCTGAGGAGATACGGGAAAAAAGATTATGCCATATTTAAATGATATTTCAGAAGGCGGAGAAACTATCAAAAATGACGTTATTGCTGATAATTATTTCGGGATTTATCAGGATTGACGCCGCAGCGTTATTTATTACATCAAAAACTTATTATATTATGATACGATAGTTGCAGAGGATATAGCGGATGAACCTTTTTTTCACAAATGCACAGTATCTTTATGTTTATCTTGATGAAACATTTAAACCTCTTGAAGAGGCATATGAAAAGCGCATGATTCCAAGGACGATATAATAGCTGTAGGCGGTTACGGATATTCGGACGAAGGAAAGCTGCGGGTTGCTCTCAGCAATAATAAAAATTTTGATCTCCGGATATGATATGGATGCAAAATAGGCGCCCTACCGTAGTGAGTTTCTTTTCAATACATAAAAAATACTGGCGGCATTTTAAAAATATACTATTGACCGTTTGACAAAAATAGTATATAATGATATTTGACAAACGCTGTGTTTAACACAGCCGCAAAAACCGACAGAATGTGTTAAAGGCCTTTGCCACGGGGAAATTTCTCCCTTGCGGCAGGCTATACAGCGAAATGAAAAAGAAAAGGAGTACCACAACCATGTCAATGACCAATAATAAGAATGTGCTGAAGTGGGTCGAAGAAATGCAGGCTCTTACCAAGCCCGAAAAGGTGGTCTGGATCGACGGAAGCGACGAGCAGCTGAACGCCCTTAAGGAAGAAGCCATATCAACAGGCGAGATGATAAGACTTAACCAGGATGAGCTTCCCGGATGCATCTATCACAGAACCAAGCCCAACGACGTAGCGCGCGTTGAGGACAGAACCTTTATCTGCACAAGCAAAAAGGAAGACGCAGGTCCCACAAACAACTGGTGTGATCCCAAGGAAATGTACGCTAAGCTTACTCCTATGTACGACGGCGTTATGAAGGGAAGAACAATGTATGTTATCCCTTATTCCATGGGCCCTATCGGTTCTCCTCTGGCTAAGGTGGGCGTTGAGCTTACCGATTCTATTTATGTAGTTCTCAATATGGATATAATGACCCGTATGGGCGCACAGGCTTTCAAAAACCTCGGTGATGAGAGCAACGATTTTGTAAGAGGTCTTCACTCCAAGGCAGACGTTGACCCCGAGGGCAGATATATCGTACAGTTCCCGGAGGACAACACCATATGGAGCATAAACTCCGCATACGGCGGAAACGTTCTTCTCGGCAAAAAGTGCTTCGCGCTCCGTATCGCTTCCTATCAGGGCTGGAAGGAGGGCTGGATGGCCGAGCATATGCTTATTCTCGGCATCGAGAAGCCCGACGGAGATATTAAGTATGTTACCGCCGCGTTCCCTTCCGCCTGCGGAAAAACCAACCTTGCTATGCTTATTCCTCCCGAGGGATACAGAACTAAGGGCTACAAGGTTTGGACGGTAGGCGACGATATCGCATGGCTTAAGCAGGGCGCGGACGGAAAGCTCTATGCCATCAACCCTGAAAACGGTTTCTTCGGCGTAGCCCCCGGAACAAATGAAAAATCCAACTTCAACGCTCTTGAATCCACCAAGAAGAACACTATATTCACCAATGTTGCTATAAATAACGATACCAATACCGTTTGGTGGGAAGGCCTTGACAAGAATCCTCCCGAAAATGCAACCGAGTGGAAGGGTGCAAAGGTAAACGGCAAGGAATATGTGGCAACTATGGGTCCGGACGGAAAGCCTCAGAAGCTGGCTCACCCCAACAGCCGCTTTACCGCTCCCGCCGAAAACTGCCCGTGTATTTCCAAGGAATTCAACAATCCTAACGGCGTGCCCATTTCCGCAATGATATTCGGCGGACGCAGAGCTAAGACAGCTCCGTTGGTATATCAGAGCTTTGACTGGAATCACGGCGTATTCGTAGGCTCTATCATGGCTTCCGAGACAACAGCTGCCGCTGCCGGCGCAGTAGGTGTCGTAAGACGTGATCCTATGGCGATGCTTCCTTTCTGCGGCTACAATATGGCCGACTACTGGCAGCATTGGGTAGATATGGGAGAAAAGCTTGGAGAAAATGCTCCCAAGATATTTAATGTAAACTGGTTCAGAACCGATGACGAGGGTCATTTTATCTGGCCCGGCTTCGGTGACAATATGCGTGTACTCGACTGGATCATTCAGCGTGTTGAGGGTAAGGTCGACGCGGTTGAGACAGCTATCGGCTATGAGCCCAAGCCCGAGGATATCAATATTGAGGGACTTGAAGGCGAAGGCATAACCACGGATGTTGTGAAGGATCTTCTTTCTGTTGACGTTGAGTACTGGAAAGAAGACGTTAAGGGTATCAAGGAGTTCTATGCTAAGTTCGGCGATAAGCTTCCGGAAGAGATGAAGAAGCAGTTGGCGGCTCTTGAAGAAAGACTTGGCTGAGATAATATTCTTAAATATCAACGGGAAAGCGCTTAACTGCGCTTTCCCGTTTTTTAAGCAGCGGCATTTAAGCCGTTATATCTTATTGCATATAAAATTTATTGATATGAGATTTTTAAATATTTTTACCGTCGGATATTTCCGAAGGATCACCCCGCCTTGCAGTCTGCGCAAAATATGTTCCCCAGAGCATAAGTTTAGACGGAACGGTTTTTGCAAGCATTGCCAAAGCCTTTATTTCCGCTTTAGGAATGATGACAGTCTTTCTTTTAAACATTTCCTCCAAAGCATATTCCGCAATATCTGATGCAGCTGCTCCGCCCACCGCAAATTCGGCACCGGCTACCTTGTTGAATTCCGTGTTGACAGGACCGGGACACAGTGCCCCCACATAAACATTTATCCTGTCATGACTAAGCTCCTGGCTTATGGCGCGGGTGAGCTGAAGAACGTAATTTTTGCTGGCATAATATGTGGCCATAAGAGGACCAGCCATAAATCCCGCAACCGAGGAAACATTAAGGATATATCCGTAATTACGGCCGCAGAAATCCCGTAAAAACAGCTTTGTCAATATATGAACGGCTTTTATGTTCACATCAATCATTTCAAGCTCACGATCAAGCCCGGTTTCGCCGAACCTGCCGAAAAGCCCGAATCCGGCATTGTTTATAAGAATATCGATATTCAGATTCTTCACATGTTCGTACAGCATTAAACAATGGTCTTTTCTTGATAAATCGAAACTCAGAAGCTTTATTTTTACATCGCAGGTTTCGAGTATCTTTTCTTTTAGCTGACGCAGACGATCCTTTCGTCTTGCGGTAAGAATAAGGTTAAAGCCTTTTTCGGCAAGCTTCTTCGCCAATTCCTCGCCAATTCCAGAACTTGCACCTGTTATAAGTGCTATCATATGGCATACCTCATTTCATTTAAAATTGCAGCTTTAACCGCCGTTTCGGTTTTTGCATGCTGTCACTTATTTACCGGCCCGGAATATCTTTTATTTGATTATTATAAAGCTTTTTTTGTGTTTTTGCAAGGGCTGTTGACAAATAATTTTTTTAACACTTGAAGTTTACGGGCTTTTATGGTAGAATATAAAAGTAAAATAATCGGCAAGGAAGGAAAATGTTATGAAAAGTGAAATCAGGGATATTAACCTTTGGGAAAGCGGAAGCCGTAAGATCCAATGGGTAAAGAATAATATGCCGCTTCTCAGAAGCATAGAAGAGGAATTTTCAGAGACTAAGCCTTTCGAAGGCATCAAGGTCGCTTTATCGGTACACCTTGAGGCTAAAACGGCATATTTGTGCAAGGTTTTGGCGGCAGGCGGTGCAGAAATGTATATAACCGGAAGCAATCCGCTTTCCACTCAGGATGATGTGGCGGCGGCGCTGGTACATGACGGACTCAATGTTTTTGCATGGTACAATTCCAACGAAGAGGAGTATCACCGTCATATTTCCGAGGTTATCAAAGCCGAGCCCAATATAATCATTGATGACGGCGGAGATCTGGTGCATCTTATTCATTCGGAATATCCGCATCTTATAGATAACGTTATAGGCGGCTGCGAAGAAACGACGACCGGTATTATACGCCTTAAAGCAATGGACGCAGCCGGAAAACTCAAGTTCCCGATGGTACTGGTTAACGACGCGGACTGCAAGCATTTGTTTGACAACCGTTACGGAACCGGTCAGTCGGTATGGGACGGCATTAACCGTACTACCAATCTTATTGTTGCGGGAAAGAACGTTGTTGTGGCAGGTTACGGCTGGTGCGGCAAGGGCGTTGCAATGAGGGCCAAGGGCCTGGGCGCTTCGGTAATTGTTACCGAGGTGGATCCTATTAAGGCGATGGAAGCGGTAATGGACGGATTTAAGGTCATGAAGATGACGGAAGCGGCTAAGATAGGAGATTTCTTTATTACCGTTACCGGATGCAGCGGAGTAATATGCGAGGACAGCTTCAGGGTCATGAAGGACAATGCTATTTGCTGCAACGCTGGGCATTTTGATGTCGAAGTGGATGTGGCGGGACTTAAGAGAATAGCCAAAGAAAGTCACCTCGCACGAAACAACATTATGTGCTACACGCTGGAGGATGGAAGAAGAATAAACGTTATCGCCGAGGGAAGACTCGTAAATCTTGCGGCAGGTGACGGACATCCTGCGGAGATCATGGATATGAGCTTCGCTATACAGCTTTTATCCGCTCTTTATCTTGTTCGTAATAAGGGCAGGCTCAATGAGAAGATCATCAATGTCCCCAAGGAGATAGACAATGAGGTTGCACAACGTAAGCTGAGATTCTGGGGTATCGAAATAGACAAGCTCACTCAACAGCAGGTGGAATATCTTAACGCTTCTGAGTGATCGATCATATAAATTATGCTTAATTGTGAGACAAATTTTGAGTTTTTATAAACGCAAGGCAGCCGTGCAATGCATTTAAAACGGGGATATGCATGGTGATTTGCATTTTTGTTCTATACGAATGCCATTTGGTTTGCATTGTATTATAATCGGTAATGGACGCCTCTGCTCCGCAGCTTTTAAAAAAACATTAAATCGTGTAAATTGGGGCGGTTGACGGAATTACGTCAAAAGTGAATCAGAACTTATGTTATTTTGGTTTTGTCTCATTTTGTCCGGCGCTTTCAAGCATATATGCGCTTTGAACAGCGATGGCAAAGCATGTATATCGGTAATAATGCGCAAAAAGCGAAAAGAGCAAATTGTTTCAACGATTTTATCATTGTAATTATCGCCGCAAAGAGGTCATGTTGTCAGCCTGACAGTATGTTTTGCGGTAATCAGGCTTTATAAATCGCTTCGGAAAGCGTAAACAGAACGTAAAGCAAGGGCGGATAAAAATGTACAAATTGCGGCTTCGCAGACTCGTTTTAACAGTAAGAAAGGAAAACTATTTATGCAGAAGGAATATTATGTGCCGCTTTCGGATATAATCGATGAATATTCTCTTGAAACAATTTATTGCCCATGTAATCCTAAGGATATAAAAATCAAGAACAATGACGTCAACCGTCCGGGGCTTCAGCTGGCAGGGTTTTACGAATATTTTGACAGCACCCGTATACAGATCGCAGGTAAAGCGGAATTTGCCTTTATGGATCAGCTTTCTGAGGAAAAGAGAATATCGGCGTTTGCCAACCTGCTTTCACAGAAGCCGCCCGCTTTTATTATAACACGTGATCTGGAGCTTTTTCCTGAGATCGAGGGCCTTGCGAGAGAAAACGAAGTGCCATTGTTCAGAAGCAAGGCAAGCACCTCGGAATTTATGTCGGCGCTTATTGCGTTTTTGAATTTGCGCCTTGCTCCAAGGATAACACGTCACGGTGTTTTGATCGAGATATACGGCGAAGGCGTGCTTATTCTGGGCGACAGCGGAGTCGGAAAAAGTGAGACAGCAATCGAGCTTGTCAAAAGAGGACATCGCCTTGTGGCGGATGACGCCGTTGAAATCCGCCGTACCTCCAATATTACCCTTGTGGGAAGCTCTCCTGACAATATACGCCACTTTCTTGAGCTCAGGGGCATAGGTATAATCAACGCACGTCAGCTTTTCGGTATCGGTGCGGTAAAGGTTACCGAAAAAATCGATATGGTGGTCGAGATGGAGATATGGAATCCCGAAAAGGTGTATGACCGCATGGGAGTCGACAATAACTATATGTCAATTCTCGGTGTCAAGGTGCCTTATCTTACGCTTCCGGTAAAGCCCGGACGTAACCTTGCAGTTATACTTGAGGTTGCAGCTATGAACAACCGTCAGAAGAAGATGGGCTACAATGCCGCTCAGGATCTTTTGGATAAGTTGGGGCTCGATATGGAGAGCGACGACAATATAACCGACATTACCTGATCATTTATGTATTATGGAGAAATGTGAATATTGCAGGGAAATAGCGCAAATTAACGGATTCGACAGTTACCGTCAGTATAATGCAACGAAGAAAAACATAGAGCAGGCGTTATTGGAAGGGGTGCTTGAAAAAACCGGATCCAATCCTTTTGAAATTTGTTTTAAATGCAGGATATGTAACACCGTATGGGTTTTGGCGGAGCCTGATTTTCCCATTAAGGGATATTTTATTCAAAGGTGAATTATTAATCGAAACCCTTAAGCTTTCCGCCTCCTTAGGCGATTATCCGCTTTGGTCTTGGAATATGTGCCAAGCTTTTGGACGGATGCCGCCGCATTTTCTCGGCGGCGGGTTTCTTGTCGGTTTTACCGTTGGCGGATACAATTTCCAACCGAAAAACCGAGAGATTTATACCACGGATTGTCTCATGAACCAGGAGCGCTGTCCCTCGTTGAAAAAAAGGAACATTTATGCTTATAGAAAAAGAATGTTTTGACCTTAACGGTCACGAAATATTGCTTCGCGGCGCTGAACCCGAGGACGCTCCTCTTATGGTCGGATATTTAAAAACAGTCAGCGGTGAAACAAAGTTTTTGAGTAAAGAAGCCGATGAGGTCAATATCACATTGGAACAGGAAATAAGCTTTATCAATAAAATGAAGGAACCCCGTAATTTGCTTATAATTGCCTTTGTTGACGGAGAATATGCGGGAAACTGTTCCTTTAGCGTTAAGAAAGAAAGCAGGAGAAACGCTCATCGCGCAGAGTTCGGGATAGCTTTGTTTCAAAAATACACAGGTATGGGCCTTGGGCGTGTTTTAATGGAGAGAGCAATAGGCTGTGCCGGAAAATTAGGCTATGAGCAAATGGAGCTTACCGTTGTCAGCGAAAACGAAAGGGCAAAAAAGCTGTATAAAAGCTTTGGCTTTTATGAATACGGCAGACTGCCGAATGCCAACAAATACGATGACGGAACCTTTTCGGACGATATATTTATGATTAAAACGCTGTAATTTACTTTTATGGGAGGGAATATTTTAAAATGAAGCTGGTAGCGGATTTGCATACCCATACTCTCGCCTCCGCTCATGCGTATTCCACAGTTACGGAAAATACGCTTCAGGCAGAAAAGGCCGGTTTAAAAATGCTGGCGGTCACTGACCACGGACCTCAGATGGAGGATTCGCCGCATCTTTGGCACCATCATAATTATAAAGCCCTTCCGAGGATCATAAACAATGTTTTTGTTCTCAGGGGAATAGAGGCAGATATTATTGATAATAACGGAAGGCTGGATATTGACGGGGATACCTGTTCAAAGCTGGACTGGATAATTGCCAGTTATCATTGGGGAAGCGGCAGCGAAAGGGAATTTACAAATTCCTATGTCAAAGCGCTCGAAAACCCTGATATATGCTGTTTGGGCCATACAGACAGCATAAGCTTTCCCTATGATATCAAAGAGGTTTGCAGGGCTTGCCACAGCTTTGGTAAAGCCATGGAGCTTAACGTAGCGCGTATACGGGATACCGGCAATACTCATGCCTATGAATTCTACCGCAGGATGCTGGAAATCTGCGCTGAAGAGGAAGCTTTTATTGTCGTTAATACCGATTCCCACTTTTGGAGTACAATAGGTTCCTTTGAACCGGCGGAAAAGCTTTTGGATGAGATAGGGTTTCCCGAAGAGCTGATACTTAATGTCGATGAGGGAAGGATAAGGCAGTTGGTAAGCCGCAGGTGCGGAAAAAATATTTTTGAGTGATGCTACGCTTTATTAAGGCGGCTGAATACAGATTTGCAAATGATAAAACATAAAAACCGAGGAGAAAAATATAATGTTTAATATAGGCATAGATCTGGGCGGAACAAATATTAAAGTGGGAGTGGTAAACGAAAAATATGAAATTGTTTCAAATGCCGTTGTAAAAACAAATTTACCACGGCCGGCAGAGGAAATCGCAGACGGAATATGCGAGGCAGTTGATATTGCCCTTAAGAATGCGGGAATCGGGATGGATGATGTCAATACGGTAGGAATAGGTACGCCGGGTTCGGCCGACAGAAAAACCGGAAAGGTGCTTTACAGCAATAATCTTGGTTTTAGAAATACCCCTTTGGGTCAAATGCTTAAGGACAGACTTGGTAAGGATATTTATGTTGAAAATGACGCCAATGCCGCAGCATTCGGCGAATATCTGGCAGGCGGCGGTAAAGGCTATGAAAATGTAGTGGTGATAACACTGGGTACGGGAGTTGGCGGCGGAGTCATTATTGACGGAAAAATATATACCGGGTTCAATTTCTGCGGCGCAGAGTTAGGTCATACGGTAATAGAGTATAACGGCCGAAGCTGTACATGCGGCAGAAAAGGGTGTTTCGAAGCATATTCCAGCGCCACCGCACTTATAACCGCTACGAAAAAGGCAATGGAGGGAAACAGGGATAGTAAGCTTTGGGATATCGCAGGAGGTATTGACAAGGTTGACGGAAAAACGGCTTTTGACGGTATGAGAGCCGGAGATAAAACGGCCGTTGGCGTTGTAAATGAGTATATTGAATATCTGGGCTGCGGTCTTACCAATATGGTAAATATATTTCAGCCTCAGATACTTCTTATCGGCGGAGGGATATGTAAGGAGGGAGAAAATCTGACAAAGCCTTTAAGAGAAATAATTGCAAGAGACAGTTACTGTATTGACGAGGCGCTTCTTCCAAAGCTTGATATATGCAGATTAGGCAATGATGCGGGTATTATCGGCGCAGCTTTTCTATTCAGGATGCATTAAGTCTTACATAGCTGCTCCGGATAATCTGTAATAACTTTTAAAGTCAATAATGTTTTTGGAGGGCAGCTTGAAGTATAGTTTTGTTAAAGAAATCTGTGAAAGATATAATGCAGAATATATAGAAAATGAGATATTGTCCGATTATGTAAGCTTTAAGATCGGAGGAAAATGTCCGATTCTGATAAAGCCCAAGGGCAGCGAGTGCCTTTGTGAGCTTATGGCCGCTTTTAAAACGGAGGATTGTCCTTACCTCGTTATGGGAAGGGGAAGCAATCTGCTTATTTCGGATAAAGGTCTTGACCGTCCGGTCATTATGATTTCTTCCGATATGGGGAGCATAGAATTTGACGGGCATCGAGTCACCGCCGGCGCCGGCGCACCGTTGATATCGGTTTGCAGGGAAGCGGCTGAAAGATCGCTGAGCGGCATTGAATTTGCCTATGGTATTCCCGGAAGCGCCGGGGGTGCCGTTTATATGAATGCCGGAGCGTATGGCGGAGAAATGAAGGATATAATTGAAAGCTGTACCTATGCGGACGAATACGGTCAATTGCACCGAATACAAAATAAGGATATGGAGCTTTCGTACAGGCATAGCTTTTTCAGCGGTAAACCGTATATAATAACCGAGGTGGTATTAAAGCTTGAAAACGGCGATAAAAAGGATATTCAACGCAAAATGTCCGAGCTTATGGGTAAGAGACGGGAAAAACAACCGCTTGAATACCCAAGCGCCGGAAGTACCTTTAAACGTCCCGAGGGAGATTTTGCAGGAAGGCTTATAGAAGCGGCGGGACTTAAGGGCTTTTCCGTAGGCGGCGCACAGGTAAGTGAAAAGCATTGCGGTTTTGTGGTGAATAAGGGCAACGCACGCTTCGAGGATGTTATCGGAGTTATTGAAACCGTAAAGAAAAGGGTTTCGGAAACCTCGGGAAGAGAACTGGAATGTGAAGTGGTTATCTGGTCATAAAATTATTTTTAATTTTGATTCGGCGGCGGAAAGGAAGTGCTTGCTATGGATTTTGTAATTATTACCGGACAATCCGGCTCCGGAAAGTCTCAGACCGTCAATGTACTGGAGGATGCCGGTTTTTTTTGTATTGACAATATGCCGCCTCAGCTTATACCTAAATTTGCCGAAATGTGCCGTGAAAACGGGACAATAGATAAGATAGCCATAGTTACGGATATCAGGGGCGGTTCTCTTTTTCTTGAGCTTCAGGACAACATCGGTCAGTTCAAGGACAACAGCATTAATGCAAAAATTCTTTTTGTAAGCGCTGAGCATGATGAAATAAAACGCAGATATAAGGAAACACGGCGCAAACATCCACTTCTTGACGTGGCCGAGGGTGATATCGATAAGGCCATTGAAGCGGAATATGATATCCTTACGCCTATCAGGCTCGCTGCGGATTATTTTATCGATACTACTCATATGACTACCACGAATTTACGTGAAGCAGTTCGTAATCTGTTCGTTGAAAACGTTTCGGACACGCTTCTAATAAGCTGTGTCAGCTTCGGATTCATGCACGGTATTCCGGCCGAAGCGGATCTTGTTTTCGACGTCAGATGTATGCCGAATCCTTTTCATGTTCCTGAATTGAGAGAGTTTACAGGGCTCGACGCATGTGTTCAGGAGTTTGTTATGAGCTTTGAGGTCTCGCGGGAGCTCAAGGCTAAAATGTTCGATATGATCGACTTTCTTCTGCCGCAGTATATTGCAGAGGGAAAGAGTCAGTTAAATATTGCAATAGGCTGTACGGGAGGCAGACATCGCAGCGTTACCTATGCGGAGCAGCTTTACTCTCATTTAAATGAAAGCGGATATAAGGTCAGGATATTGCACAGAGATGTGAAAAAGGGTAAAAAATAGCGATTTTTTGTCATGGTTGTGTAAAAAAAGACGGCTTTAAATTCGTATTCCTGATAAAATTTTATAGGTCAGGTCTTTTTCATCAGATTTATATTTATGTTTTTTAGAATAGCCTGCGCTTTGCTGTAAACCATTTTAGGTTTACAGCAAAGCGCAGGCTACGGATAGCACGTTTATTAGATTTAAAGTTGTTTTACAACATTTTAAAGGTGATTTATGTCGTTTACTATTGATGTAAAAAATGAGATCTGCGGCTGTGCTTTATCGCGAAGACAGGAGAAAATTCTGTTTTACGGATTCATGTATTGTTTAAAGGATACCAAGGATTTTTTTACTGAAAGCAAGACCGTAGCAGAGCTTATAAGAAAAATAGGCAGAGAGCAGAAAACCGTTGTAACGCCTGTGAAAAGGCGTGGTCGTGACGGTTTTCTTATTGATTTAAGCAAAAACGGATTCGATACCGGAAATGTTTTTATAAGTTCCGATTATGTGGACGGAAGAGACGAGAATACAGGGCTTTTTCTAAGAGGCGCGTTTATTGCCTGCGGCGTTGTAACCGATCCTAACAGGGAATACCATCTTGAATTTTCCGTAGGAGATAAGGATAAATGCTCCGAAGTATGCAGAATCGTAAACGAAAGCGGCATGAAGGTCAAGATGTCATCACGGAAGGGAAAATATATTATTTATACCAAGGACAGTGAGATCATAAGCGACATACTGACCTTTATAGGAGCTATGATATGCTCTATGGAAATTATGAATGCAAAGATATATAAGGGAGTCCGCAACAATGTCAACCGGGCGGTAAACTGTGAAGCCGCCAATATTGAAAAGACGGTTGCCGCAAGCAGAAAGCAGCTGGAGGATATAGAGCTTATAGCAAAGGTCAAGGGCCTCGGAATATTAAGCGAGGATCTAAGAGCAATAGCGGAAATCAGAAGGGATAATGCAGAGCTGTCCCTCGGTGAGATCGGCAAACTGGCCGAACCGGAGATCAGCAGAAGTGGAGTATACCGCAGAATGCGCAGAATAGGTGAAATTGCAGATAAAATAAGAATCGAGTCAGAAGATAAATAAAAGAAATCGGATGACGGTCAATTCGCCATTAAGTGCAATCGGCGGTTTTAGGGCAAATCCGACATAATCCGGAGGCGGAATTTATGCGGATCGTTTTTTCAGTGTTGTCCGGTATGAAAATCATTTTAATTTAAGGCAACACCGCACAATGATTGCGTGTGAATAGCGCAGTCAGATATTTCGTCAGCTTGCATAAATTGGGCGCAGGAATACTGACGCATTTCAAGGAGAATTTGTGTAAGCTGACGTAATATATGCAAGCAAGCCGCACGCAAAGCCGTCAGGCGGTAATTGTGCGGTATTGCCTTAAATACGGTTTATTGAGTTATTCGGAGCTTTTCAGAAAAATTATATATTGTCGAAGGGTGTTTTAAAAAAAATAACTTATTGGCTTAAAAGACAGGCTTCGGAGATCCTTAAACTGATTAAAATTCGTTTTGTTTAAGCCGAGAAAAGAATTTTTTTGCTTCATAGGATTATTGCGCGGGTTTTAAAAAGCTTATATGCTTTTAAGGCTTTTTCGGGATATCCTGCCGAGGCTTGAAATATGGGGACGGTAAAAGGGACTTGGGTTTTTTGTATAAGGGTTTATTATCGGGAGCGGGTCTTGCGTGGAATGATGTGATTTTTTAAGGGCTGAGATTGTGGTTTTTGAAAAGGGCTTGTGCTTTTAAGGTCTTTTCGGGCGATTCCACTGATGCTTGAAATATGGTAACGGTAGAAGGGACTTGGTTTTTTTGTATAAGGATTTATTATCTGGAGCGGGTCTTGCGGGGATCGATGTGATTTTTAAGGGCTGAGATTGTGGTTTTTGAAAAGGGCTTGTGCTTTTAAGGTCTTTTCGGGCGATCCCACTGATGCTTGAAATATGGGGACGGTAGAAGGGACTTGGGTTTTTTGTATAAGGATTTATTATCGGGAGCGGGTCTTGCGGGGAATGATGTGATTTTTTAAGGGCTGAGATTGTGGTTTTTTGAAAAGGGCTTGTTATTTTATGGCTTTTTGACATTTGGCATCTATATGTATTTTATTTAGTCAACATTTTTTGCAGTATTTATAACAACCTTTTGAATTAGGCGGCTTGGCATGAAAAAATAATATGCGGGTAAAGCTTTTTACTGATAAAAACAAATGCCGGGAAGGGAAATGACCTTTGGGTGCGCCGGATAGTATGATCTACTATGATAATTGATCAAGGCTTGGTCCTTACACGGCATTGATAACAGTTTATGACAGGAGCATAGCTTTTGGCGGTGTTGAGACGTAGATCCGCAAGCGTATCCTTAGATTTTTAAAAGGGAAAGGAATTAAAAAAATGCAGCTCACCGATTTGGGAACAATTAAATCGCTTTTTGCCCGTCACGGTTTTTCTTTTACAAAATCATTGGGTCAGAATTTTCTTATAAATCCCTCCGTATGTCCGAAAATTGCGGAATTGGGCGGATGCGACGGAAAGGTGTGCGCTCTGGAAATAGGAACGGGTATAGGTGTTCTTACAAAGGAGCTGGCACTTCGTACCAAAAAGACGGTTGCCGTCGAAATAGATAAAGGCCTGGAGCCTATTCTTAATGAAACCCTGGCTGAGTTTTCAAATATTGAGATCGTGTTCGGGGATATTATGGATATAGATCTCAGCAGGCTATTTGAAGAAAGATTCAAGGGCGAGGATGTTGTCGTCTGCGCCAATCTTCCATATTATATCACTTCCCCGGTCATAATGAAGCTTCTTGAAGAAAGAATTCCCGTAAGGTCGATTACCGTTATGGTTCAGAGAGAGGCGGCAGACAGAATATGCGCGGCAGTCGGAACCAGAGAATGCGGAGCAGTTACTGTCGCCGTAAATTATTACAGCAGGCCTAAAAAGCTTTTCAATGTTTCAAGAGGAAGCTTTTCACCAAGCCCTAACGTTGATTCCGCAGTTATCCGGCTCGATGTTTCGCAACAAGTTAATTATGAGGTCGGGGATGAACGGTTATTTTTCCGGATAGTGAAAGCCGCATTTTCCCAGCGCAGAAAACAAATGGCTAATCCCTTGTCGGCGGAGCTTGGGATATCAAAGCAGGATCTGATAAAGGTGCTTGAGGATACGGGTATTAAAGCATCGGCCAGGGCTGAGGAGGTCGGTATGGAGCAATTTGCGCAGTTGTGCCGAAAACTGAGCAAGAACTGACTTTTTGCGATCCTTTTACTTGTATGATAGATTTTTCCGTGTCTTAAACCGGGCTTATGTGATACAGGCGATCTTATCGGGCATTCAGAAGGCTTCTTAATTATAAATGATAAAAATGCAGACGGATAATTAAGCGACGGGGTCCTTTTAACGGGAAGCCGCCGCTTAATTCTTTACGGAAAAAACGCCCGCATAATGATCATAAACCATAAACAATGTGGAATCAGATAAACGGCAGATCAGGGCTTGTTTGAAAACAGAGGAAATGACGGGTCTTTGACTCCAAATGGTTAGCTTAAAGGAAAAAAACGCAGTCAAACCGTCGTTTGACGAGGCTTTTTGACACAGAAGATGACCGTTTGGGGGCGAAAAGACGATGTTTCCGATTTTTCAAGCAAGCCCTATGGCGAGTCCGAAAACCAAGCAATTTTTCAGGGATTCGTTGAATGCATGGCTAATTCAGGGAAAAAGCGGAGAAATACGAGGTATTTCGCAGTTGTTTCTTTAGGATAACCGTCGGCATTCTTTGACGCGGAATGCAGACGCATTCAGTAGAAATCGTACAATTTGCGGGTTTTCAGACTGCCCATAAGCGGACAGTTGTAAAAAACCTTCAAATTACAGATTTTATGAAAAACAGTAATGGAATATGCCTCAGAACCTGTCCACATAGGAATCAGAACGCGTCAATCCGGCAAATTTTACCGATAACTGCGTTAAAATTTCTTGACTTGCTTTTTGCGCAAGCCATACTGCGAAATTTTGCCTTGTCCTCGATAAAATTTGCCCGAAAAGCCACGCACCGTTCCTATGTGAACAGGTCCTCAGATTTTTAAGTATATGATACCGAGATTAGGTAGGGGTATAGACAACGCGTGAGCAAGGGGGGCGTTAAGGGTGAAATCTTTATCACTTCTACGATCTGATCTGAGAATGATATAAAATAACAATTACGGACATTCCGTAAAAACGGGAGGAAGTTGGGATAAAAATTTCAAAATATGCAAACTGAGGGTATTTCCCGACAATAAAGCTTTTTTTAAAAACATTTTTTTCGGAGCTGACGGTGTGATACAACGGCAGAAGAATGTCACAACGGCATAGTGACCGTGAAAATGATATATGATCAATCGGTTGTTTTAAGGCAATACCGCACAGTGACCGCCTGACGGCTTTGCGTGCGACCTGCTTGCATATTTTACGTCAGCTTACACAAATTCGCCTTGAAATACGTCAGTATTCCTGCGCCCGATTTATGCAAGCTGACGAAAAATCTGACTGCCAATTCACACGCAATCATTGTGCGGTGTTGCCTTAACTTTGTTATAAATCAGGCGTTTGCATGAAAAAATCGGGCGCTAACTGCTTTTTCGGCATTTTTTTCTTTTCCGTCGCTGTAAAATTGATATTGGATATCCGAGATCTAATTGACGGCGAAACAGGAAGGAAGTTAAAATGAAAAAAGGTTTCAGGGAAAGACCTAAAATTTTTTTAGGAATAATAATTTTCTGCGGATACCTGCTATCGGTCATGACGCTTTTCGGCAGGATAAATCCTATAAGCATAGCGTTTATAGGAGGGCTTTCGGGAGCGGACTGTCTTGCGGCGTTCGTAGGGGCGTCCGTGGGGTTTGTTACCCGGGGAGATTTTACACAGGCGGTTCCTTTTATTATATCCGCGGCGGTTGTATGTGTTTTAAGGATCATTTTAAGCAGGAGCAAAAGCACCGCAGCTGATATTGGAAGCAGTGTTCTGTGCGGCTCGGCGGTGCTGCTTACAAATGCGATAACCACGGATAAGCCTTCGGAGCTTCTGACGGTTTTTGTTCTCGGAGTTGTTTCGGGAGTATCCTGCTATTCTTTTTCATCCTTCAGAAAAAAATTTAAAAAGGGGATCGGGCCCGCAGCATTAAATCCGGTCAAAATGATCCCTTATGCCTTAACGGCAGTTTTTTTGCTGGCCGCCATGTCGGGGCTTTCATACGGCATTTTTAATTTAGGCGCAGTAGTTTCCTCTCTTCTGGTATTGATTTCGGCATACAGATTTCGCTTTGGCGGCGGAAGCCTTGCCGGCATAATATGCGCGCTGGGACTTGCGGCCTCGGACAACGGACTTGCTTTTGCGGGAATCGCCATGGCGGCCGGAGCGGTCATGGGATCGGTCGTTGCTCCGAAAGGGAGGCTTCCTCTTGCGGCGGCGTTTGTTCTTACGACAGCACTTTCGGGTGCTTTTTTCGGAATGGACCGAACCATGCTCGCTTTTATGGCGGACACGGTAATAGGTTCGGTCATATTCGCCGCATTGCCGCTGAAGGAAATTATGGGAATTTTTGTGGGGAGGTCTTTACCCGGTAAATTTAACGACAGTCCGACGGAGGTTTTCGCAGGCCGGCTTGAGTTAGTCGGAAACACCATGGGGGAGCTAAGGTATGCAGTGGAAAAAACCGCGGAGGCATTGGATGAAAGCACGGACAGGGATATAACCAACGTTTACAATTCAGCCTGCGATAAAGTTTGCAGAAATTGCCGCTTTAACATGAAATGCTGGGGCGAGGAATATAATGATTCGGTGCGGCTTATGAACGGTTTTTTAAGATCGCTGCGAAAGGGAGAAAGCCTGACGCCGGATAATTTTTCCGGTGCTCTGGGGCTGCGGTGTCAGCGTAAGCAGCAGCTTTGTGACAGCATCAATAAAAAATACGATGATTTTACCGCAGCGGGACAGATGAGCCGCCGTATAAAGGAAATGCGCGGAATACTGACAAAGCAGCTTGAAAATACAGAGAAGCTTTTTAATTCAATATCCGAGGAATTCGGCAGAAACGTTTCCTATAACAGCGAGGCAGCCTTTAAAACCGAGCGGCTTCTGGAACGGTGCGGCCTGGCTTATCCTAAGGCGGCAGCCAAAATGTGCGACGGAAATATGATAATAGAGGCTTACGGCTCCGGAGAGCTTTCCTGCACCGCAGAGGAATTGGGGGATATGCTTATCGATACCCTTCAAAGAGAATTTGACCTTCCATGTATTTTGCAGTTCGGAAAAAAAGTTAGAGTCACCGCTTTTGAACGGGCGGAGTACGGGGTCAAATCGGCGGTCTGTCAGCTAAGCAGAAAAAAAGATACGGTAAACGGAGATTATGTTACGGGGTGTATTGACGGAAGCGGTTATTATTACAGCATAGTTTCCGACGGTATGGGAAGCGGTACAAGGGCCAGAATAGACAGCGCCTTCGCCTGCGGACTGCTGACCAAGCTGCTGGAAAGCGGCATAGGCGTCGAAGCGGCAATCGATATGCTCAATACTTCACTTATGGTAAAATCCTCCGATGAGAGCTTCGCTACTCTCGACGTATGCAGGGTGGATCTCTATACCGGAAAAACCACCATCTACAAGGCGGGGGGCGCGGACAGCTTTGTGCGAAGCGGAAAGACCGTCACCAAAATTCACGGGACAGGTCTCCCGGTAGGAGTAAGCGGTAATGCGTCCGTTTCGTCTCACAGCTTCATTGTTGGCGAGGACGATGTAATAATTATGACCAGCGACGGAGCAGATTTGTCCGAAAAATGGCTTGAGCAGGCTTTTTCAAAGGATAGCGGAGGAAATGTTGAGGAGCTTGTAAAATCAGTGGCGGGAGCCGCAAGATTTAACTGCGAAAAGGGAAAGGAGGATGATATCTCGGTAGTCGCAATCCAGATAAAGAAATAGCGTCAGGCACCGCACGGGGACGTTCGCCATCCTTGTGCGGTGTCGGCTTGAGCCCATTAGTCGGATCCGGTGGCGGGAGAGGCATATTTTTCGCCGAATTTGCCGCCGGACGCGAACAGGATCGTATTGCGGACTTTTCCGCGTTATGCGGAAACTTCTTGAGTTTTGAATAAATATATTTATTGATAGTTTCGCCTCTGCACCGTATGGTCAGGAGCGGCATGATGCGGCAGAAAACGGTAATGCACATGCGCCTGTGTCAATTAAGCCGGACGCGGCACAGCGCGGCAGGTATATGCCGGATGGTACGGAGCGTACCGCTGACAGCAGTGATCCGGGAAAACGATCGCAGCTCTAAAATTTCCGTAAAATAATTTCGGCAGGGTTGTTTATTATGACATTCCCGTATGCTTTGTCCGGCATTCGGCAAATCATGAACGTAAAAAACATTTAGTTTTATATGGACCGCTTCCGTCATAACCGCGTCAAGCCGTATTTCGTCAAATCTTCCGTATTACGGGGTAAGTACGATAGAAGTGTCCGGTACAGGGATATTGATAAGATAACGGAAAACCGGAGCAATAAATACAATTAATACGAATCTTTAATCAGGTTAAAGACCTGATCAAAGATCTCGCCTTAAGCACTGATCTTTGGCCATGCCATATTATTTGTCTATATCTTGACTAAAGATCAGGGCGGATCTGAAAATAAAGCAAATTAGTACGATTACGCTAAAAGCAGGGTATTTTAAGAAACAACGCGGATAAATACGATGATATTTCGCAGTATCCCTTTGGGATAACTACCGTCATTTTGATGAGGAAAGCGTCAGCTGTTAGAAGAAACCGTGTAATTTGCGGCTTTTCAGATAATCATTAATGTAACACATAATACGGTTCTCTATGAATGCGCTTACATAATATGATAAGGCCCGGCGGTATATAAGCCGTGTGCGCGCAATCATAAATATCAGCCTAAAATACGGCGGAAAACAGCCGTATCGAAGGAGCCGCTATACGCAAAGCCGTCTCAACGTCAAATACGATATGATATTATTTTTATACGGATGTAATGTTGTTTACGGTTATCCTCTTCAAGGCAGTTCCGGGGAATTTCGGGTAATAAAATCCATTCGGTTTTCGGATAAACACAAGTTGAGAAACTGTAAAACATTGTAAAGATTACCAAAAATGTAAGTCCAGATAAAGCACTATTAATAAAAATTACACAATACACTTGAAATTCTTACAGAAGTATGATACAATCTTAACAAAGGTTAAAATTTACCAAAAAGGCGGCGGTTGCTGCAACGTTTTTTATTTATTTCAACAAGAAAAGGAAGGTCGATTCCCATGGCAATTCAAAATACCAGAGACTATGATGTGGCTCTGCACTTTTTCCATGAAGGGAGCGCCACCGAGGCATATGATTTTTTCGGGTCGCATTTTTGCGAGCAAAACGGAAATAAAGGCGTGGTATTCCGCGTATGGGCACCAAAAGCGGCTTCTGTAAGCGTTGTAGGCGACTTTAATCACTGGGACAGAATAGCGGATCCCATGAAGCGCACAGAGCATGACGGAAGCGTTTGGGAAATATTCATACCCGGTTTAAAGCAATACGATATTTATAAATACAGCATCGAAACTCCTCAGGGACAGATAAAGCTTAAGGCGGATCCTTACGGCGTTCATATGGAAACAAGACCCAATACCGCAACCAAGGTTTTTGAGCTCGACGGATACAAGTGGAAGGATGAGACCTGGCTCAAAAAGCGTGCACGTAAAAACATATATGACTCTGCGGTAAACATATACGAAATGCACCTCAGCTCCTGGATGGAGAAGGATAACGAGGACGCGCTTTTCAACTATATGGAACTGGCAAAAAAGCTCATTCCATATGTAAAGAAGATGGGGTATACACATATCGAAATAATGCCTGTTGCGGAATATCCCTTTGACGGGTCATGGGGTTATCAGCAGATAGGATATTATGCTCCGACCTCACGTTTCGGCACGCCCCATGATTTTATGGAATTTGTCGATTTCTGTCACCAGAATGACATCGGTCTTATATTGGACTGGGTGCCGGCACATTTCCCCAAAGATGCGGCGGGACTGTATGAGTTTGACGGAGGCTATTGCTACGAGTATGCGGAGCCTTTGAAGAGAGAGCATCTTAATTGGGGCACACGTATTTTCGACTGGGGCAAGCCCGAGGTGCAGAGCTTTCTTATATCAAACGCAAATTATTGGTTCGAAAAATATCATGTTGACGGACTTCGAGTAGACGCGGTTGCATCCATGCTTTACCTTGACTATGACCGTAAGGACGGTCAGTGGCAGCGCAATTCCAAAGGCGGAAACGAAAATCTTGAGGCGATCGCTTTTTTACAGAAGCTCAATACGGCATTATTCGGCAAGCATGAGAATATACTGATGATTGCGGAGGAATCCACGGCATGGCCGATGGTGACAAAGCCTGCGGATATGGGCGGACTCGGTTTCAATTTCAAATGGAACATGGGATGGATGAACGATATGATCGCTTATATGTCCATGAATCCGGAGTATCGTCCTTATCATCACAATATGCTTACTTTCTCGTTCTATTATGCTTTTTCCGAAAATTTCATACTTCCCATTTCTCATGACGAGGTGGTTTACGGTAAATGCTCAATGCTCGATAAAATGAGCGGACCGAGAGATAAACGCTTCGCATCACTTCGCACATTCCTCGCGTATATGACGGCTCATCCCGGTAAAAAGCTTACGTTTATGGGTCAGGAGATCGCACAGTTCAAGGAATGGAATTACAAAACCGGACTTGATTGGGATGTATTGCAGTTTGAAGAACATAAAAAGCATCAGCATTTCGTAGAGGAGCTCAATAAGTTCTATCTTGAAAACAAGTGTCTCTGGGAAGCGGACAGCGACTGGAGCGGATTCAAGTGGATAAGCAGCGATGATAACGAGAACTCCGTTATCGTATTCAGACGCTTCGACAGGGACGGCAGAGAGATCGTAGTAGTCTGCAATTTCCAGCCCAAGGCGCATGAACAATACAGCTTCGGCGTTCCTTATTATGCAGATTATGAGGAAATATTCACCACAGAGAATCCGAAATTCGGCGGCGGAGGACTGTCCAACAAGACCGTTACCGCCCGTACCGAGCCTATGCACGGCGAGCCTTATTCAATGACGATAAAAATCGCGCCCATGTCGGCTATGTTTTTCAGAGCAAAAAATATACGTACTCCGGAAGAGGATGCGAAAAAACAGCAGTCTGAAAAAACAGCTGCGGACTCCGCTAAAAAAGAAAAAAGCAAAAAAGCGACCGTGAATACCGGTGCTTTAAAGCAGGAAAAAAGTATTCCAGAGGGTAAAAAACAAGAGGCAAGCGGAAAAAAAGCAGCTCCCGCTGCCGCCACTCAAAATAAAACCAAAATAAAATAAAATTTCGGAGGCAAAATTATGAACCATGTTAAAAAGGAAATAGTTGCCATGCTTCTCGCGGGCGGACAGGGAAGCAGATTGTACGCTCTTACTCAGGACATGGCAAAGCCGGCCGTTCCTTACGGCGGAAAGTACAGAATAATCGATTTTCCCCTTTCAAACTGCATCAATTCCGGAATAGATACGGTAGGAGTACTTACACAGTATCAGCCTCTTGTATTAAGCGAGTATATAGGAAACGGTCAGCCCTGGGGGCTTAACCGCACATATGGCGGAGTACACGTTCTCCCGCCTTATGAAACCGCTTCGGGAAAGAGCTGGTATACGGGAACCGCAAGCGCGATTTATCAGAACATAAGCTTCATTGACCGTTACAATCCCGAATACGTAGCCATTCTTTCGGGAGATCATATTTATAAAATGGATTACAGCGAAATGCTTGATTTTCATAAGAAAAACAATGCAGACGCAACTATCGCTGTACTCGAAGTGCCTTGGGAAGAGGCGAGCCGCTTCGGAATTATGACGGCTGATGAAAATCATGTTATTACCGAGTTCGCGGAAAAGCCCAAGGAACCCAAGTCAAATCTGGCTTCAATGGGCGTATATATCTTTACGTGGAAGGTCCTCAGACAGTATCTTATCGAAAACGAAAGAGACGAGACCGCTACCAAGGACTTCGGCAAGAATATCATCCCCTCCATGTTAGAGGACAAGTGTAAGATGGTCGCTTTTCCGTTTACACATTACTGGAAGGATGTGGGTACAATCGACAGCCTTTGGGAAGCCAATATGGATTGTCTCGATCCCAACGTTCCGCTTAATCTTTATGACAATAACTGGAAGATATTCTCACGCAATCCGGTAATGCCTCCTCATTATGCAGGCGCGGCAAGCAAAATAGAAAATTCCATGGTTGCCGAGGGTTGTAACATTTACGGTACGGTAGACTTTTCAATTCTTTTTTCGGGTGTTACCATTGAAGAAGGCGCGGTCGTGCGCGACAGCATTATAATGCCCAATACCGTCATTAAAAAGGATGCGGTAATAGAATACTCGATAGTTGGCGAGGATTGCGTAATAGGTGAAAACGTACATGTAGGCGAGCGTCCCGAAACCATTGAAAATAAGGATACATGGGGCGTTGCCGTCGTAGGGCACAAGGTGAACGTAAGCGATAACAGCGTTGTTAAAGCAAAGGCTATGATATCCGAATCAATCTGAGCGGCACGATCACAAGCAATTCACAGAACAGAAAGGAATTAAAAGTTATGGCTAATATGTCTAATGTGCTGGGATTGATTTTTGCTAATATGCATGACAGCACGATATCTAATCTTACTAAATTTCGCACGATGGGAAGCGTTCCATTCGGCGCAAGATACAGACTTATCGACTTTGCTCTGTCAAATATGGTAAACAGCGGCATCAATAAAGTAGGTGTAATCACCAAGGCAAATTACCAATCCCTTATCGATCATCTGGGATCAGGTGCGGAATGGGATCTTTCCAGAAAAACCGGCGGACTTCATCTTCTTCCCCCTTACGGTCATATAAGCGGAGGACTCTACAGAGGAAGGCTTGAGGCTTTGGCGGGAGTAATCGACTTTATACGTTATTCAGACGAGGAATATGTTCTGATAAGCGATACGGATGTCATCGCCAATATTGATTATAAAAAGGTATTGGAGGCTCATGAAGAAACAGGAGCGGATATTACCATAGTTTATACTAAAATGGTTTGCGATACTGAGCGTTCAAGAACAAAGACCGTTCTCAGCGTAAATGATTCGGGCAAGGTGTACGATGTTCTGGTACGTCCCGAAATAAGCGGCGAGAACAATGTAAGCCTTAATATGTTTATGATGAAGAAGGAGTTCCTTCAGAAGCTTGTAATCGAAAAGGCAGGCAAAAATCTGTACAGTTTTGAGGTAGACGTGCTTCAGCATATGCTTCATGAGCTGAACGTTTACGGTTACCGCTTTGACGGATATAATGCGCAGATAGATTGCATCAAAACATATTTCGGTGCCAATATGGAATTAATGAATCCCAATGTACGCCATGAGTTATTTGTGGGAGACAATCCGATTTACACAAAGGTCCGCGATGAAGCTCCCGCTAAGTACGGTCTCGACGCTAAGTGTAAAAATTCCATTGTTGCGGACGGATGTATTATTGAAGGAACCGTGGAAAACAGCGTTTTATTCAGGGGCGTAAAGATAGGAAAAAATGCTGTGGTAAGAAATTGTATACTTATGCAGGATACGGTTGTGGGCGAGAAATGTGAAATGAATTATGTAATCACCGATAAAAACGTACTTATCGGAAATTACCGCAGTATAGGAGGAACCGAAAGCTATCCGATATTTGTCGGAAAGGGCGCTTCGGTATAATCCTTCAAGGTATACGATTTTCTGTCATGCCAACGTTAAAATCAAGGATTTAATTTAAGGCAATACCGCACAATGACCGCCTGACGGCTTTGCGTGCGGATTGCTTGTATATATTCCGTAATCTTACACAAATTCTCCTTGAAATGCGTCAGTATTCCTTCGTCGAATTTATGCAAGCTGACGAAAAATCTGACTGCGCAATTCACTCGCAATCATTGTGCGGTGTTGCCTTAACGCCGCAGCCGAATGACAGGGGAACGAAAGAAAGCTGCTGTCAGTATATTTTAAGGGTTATGTATCATTACCCGTGAGCTGCCTGAGAAGCCGCAGTTTTTACAGATTCCGCCGACTTCTGGTGTTTTCTGTTCAAAAATGACGGGATCCTGCTTTATTCTTGAAAGCCTTATATTTATTGATTGAAGCAGTACTGAATCGCTTGGTTGTCAGACGAAGCCAATTTATCCGATGCAGATCGCCGGAAGCTTAAGGAAATGGGTGCGCCACAGAAGAACAGACGGTTTTATCCGTAAAATGTCGTCGATGCTTTTCCTCATTGTCTGTCCAAGGCACGTTCCGTTATGTCTTAGCAAACGATTCCGTAAAAATGAACTTAAGCGGGAGATTTTTAAGCTTTCTCATGAACCCGGCGAAAATTATGATATAAGGCTTTAAAAAGCAGCGGCATGAATGCTGTAAAAAAACAGGAGTAAATTCGTTTTAAAATATTTACGGATTATTAACGGACATTCATATCATGAACTAAGGCATTTTTTAAACGGCTGAAAAAGCGTGTTTTCGGATTGTGGCCTAACGCGCTTTCGGTCTCTGAATAAAGTCGGTATATTTGCCGACTTTTTTTGGATAATCGACCGTTGTACGGCAGAACCAAAAGCAGTATTTACCGGGTAATATGCAGCGATTTTCCCGCTTAACGCTTAGAACGTGTTCTCATAGGATGAGCACACGTCTTTTCGGCAAATTTTCCCGCTAACTGCGTCAAAATTTCTTGACGGGGGACAGCCCGCCTGCATAATTTTTCCTTGTTTTCGGAAAAATTATGCTCGAGAATCCGTATCCCCCCTCCTATGGGAATAAGTTCTTAAACATTCAGGAAAGGATCAAATCAATGCTGGATAGAATAATACAAAATGAAACCGCTTTCGCGGATAAGGACGCATATAAGGCGCAGACCAACACGCTTAAGGTGCAGCTCAGGACTCTGGAGCAGGAGATCAAGGAAAAAAAGCTTCCCGTAATAATTTTATTTGAGGGTTGGGGGGCTTCCGGTAAGGGTTATGTGATCGGGAAGACTATCAATTGTCTTGATCCCCGTTCATATAAGGTATACTCCACGGTCAAGGCCACGGAAACGGAAAAAAGATTGCCGCTTATGCATCGCTTCTGGAACGTGATCCCCGAAAAAGGCAAGCTGTGTATTCTTGACAGAAGCTGGTATCAGGAGATAGTACCCGCTACTCTTGAGGATAAGCTCACCGAAGAGGAAACAGTCGAGCGGATGGATATGATCAACGTATTTGAAAGGCAGCTCACCGACGACGGCTATCTTGTTGTAAAGATATTTCTTCAGATAGACAGGGATGAACAAAAGCGCCGTTTTAAAAAGCTTCTTGACAGTAAAAGCACTAACTGGCGGGTAACAGATCTTGATCTGAAGCGAAACAGAAATTATGAAAAGTATTTTGTGGAATATGATAAGATGCTGGAGTATACCAATACGGAATATGCGCCTTGGGTGGTCGTTAATTCGGATAACAAATACCGCACGGTATGCGAGGTGTTCAAGACAATTATTACAGCGGTAAACGACAAGCTTCTCAGCCGAACTCTTTCCATAGGAGAAAACCCTAAGAAAAAGGTGCCTAAGGAAATATTCACAATGGCTACCAAGGCGCCTTTGTCGCTTATAAAGCTGGATAAAACCTTAAACGACGATATATATACCGAGGAGCTTAAAAAACAGCAGAAGCGTCTTTCAAAGCTGCATCAACGGCTGTATGCCCAGAGGCTTCCGGTAGTTATTTGCTTTGAAGGCTGGGACGCGGCCGGCAAAGGCGGTACCATCCGCAGAATAGCTTCCGCTCTTGATCCCAGGGGTTTTGAAGCAGTTCCCGTTGCCGCACCGGAGCCTTATGAATTAAATCGGCATTACCTGTGGAGATTCTGGCAGCATATTCCGAAAAGCGGACATGTCGTCATTTTTGACAGGACGTGGTACGGAAGAGTATTAGTTGAAAGAGTAGAGGAGCTTACGGAGGAGAAGCGGTGGAGAGCGGCCTATCAGGAAATAAACGAATTTGAGAATAATCTGTTTGAAAGCGGTATATTGGTTTTGAAGTTCTGGCTTCATATCGATCAGGCGGAACAGCTTAAGCGCTTTAACGATCGTATGAACATCCCGGAAAAGCGGTGGAAAATAACCGACGAGGACTGGCGCAACCGCGATAAGTGGGAGCAGTACGAAACGGCGGTCAACGATATGCTTCAGAAAACTTCCACCGATTTCGCGCCATGGCATATAATCGAAAATAACGATAAGAAATACGGAAGAATCAGAACGCTTAATATCATAAACAATACAATTGAAATGTGGATAGAAAAACATAGCTGATAAAGCGCCGCACAAAGGCTGTTTTCTTTGTGCGGCGGATTTTTGGCGACCGTATATTATTTGGTTCTATCAGAATGAAAAGTTTTTTACCGGAAACAGAAATATTTTGTAAAACCGATTAGGAATCATATTTGCCGATATCTACAGAAAGAATGAAACGGCAGTATCGACAAGGCTATTTTTACGTTTATCACATGGACATGCTGTTTTAACAGCGTACAGTTTACGGATATGTGTATCGGATATTTAAACGGTTTTATCACGATGTTATTTGCCGTGACTACATTTAACCTTAAACCGGATAACGCTTTTTTGTATCGTAGGATTTAGGCATTCCGTTTTTAATCATTACTTTATAAATCCTTTATACGAATACTCAAAAGCATAAGCATACAAGGATGATTGAACGGTGACAAAAATCGTATAATGGGCCTTTTATTTTAATGCATTTCGTACAAAACGGCTTATATTGTTATGGGCTTCATTATTGCTCTCCCAAGTAACTTTTGAATTATTCTGCTTGCCCGGCTGCCTAAATACTTCGTAAGAAGCCCTTGAAATATGTGCATATTTCTGCGGTCTTCTTCCTTGTCATTCCACAGCCCTTCGGCGCACAAATTCTTCAAGAGTTATTTGGTGAAGCAATATAAAACTGCTGTAACAAAGGTCGTAGCGGATAGAGAGCATTGTTTTTAACACCAAGCGGATAAAAGATAATAACAGGCAAAAGCCCATAACAGATCGATGACGTGACAAAGACTCTTTAATAAATGTAATTTCATAAAAGCCAACATAAACTTTTAACCGGGATTTCGTCATCTCAGAAATCATTTAACGGAAAGCTTTTTGCCGGGTTTTTAAAAGCATGATCCGTTTTTCGGCAATTCAACACAGTTTTTATAAGTCAAGAAAATATAAAGGAAAACGGGCAGATACTGACAAGGTTTGACAGAATAATGTTAAGAAACAATGCAAGCGACCGTGAATCTGCGAGCATACGCGACGGAGCAGCAATGCAGCTTAAAATGTGATTTATAATCGCTTTTAACAATAGTCAGGCCATATTGAACACTGATCAAAATAAAGGAGGGCATATATGCCGTTTACAGAGAAAACACCGGAATTTCTTTTTGAGAATCATTTAAAGGACAGTAAGGAATGGTTTCATGAGCACAAATCGGATTATGAAAAATACATCAAGGAGCCTTTTAAGGAGTTTGTGGAAATCGTTGCTCCGACAATGAATGTTATCGACGATAAAATATCATGTGATCCGAAAAGATTGTCCAGAATATACAGGGACGCACGGTATTCAAAGGGGCAGTCTGTTTTCCGGAATTATATATGGTACACTTTCAGCCGTACCAGGGAGGGGGCGACTTCTCTGCCCTGTTTTTATTTCAGCGTTTCGCCTACAGGCTTCGATTACGGATTGGGTTACTACTGCGCGGGGACCGAAAGCATGAATGCGGTAAGAAGGCTTGTTTTAAGCGGAGATATCAGCTTCGTCAAGGCAAAAAGGGCGTACAGCGGGCAGAATAAATTCATTCTGGGCGGAGAAACGTACAAGCGTGACCGTTATCCGGAGCAGCCCGCAGAAAATAAGCTCTGGCTTAACCGAAAAAATATTTACCTCAGTTATGAAAGTAAGGATTTCGGCGTTCTTTACAGCAAAGAGCTGGGAAGTATGGTGGCGGAGGATTTTAAGCAGATCTCTCCCGTTTATCATATGTTTATGAAGGCTGAACAGATCCGGGGGCAATAATTATGATGACGGAAATAAACGGTGTGTCAATTCGTCTGGAAACAAGCAAAGAGGTGTTTTCACCTTCCGGCGTCGACAAGGGCACAGCGGCTATGCTTTCGCAAGCGGACATAAAATACGGGGATAAGGTCCTGGATCTTGGGTGCGGCTGCGGGATCGTGGGAATATACGCGGCAAAGATCGCAGGAGAGGAAAATGTTGTAATGACCGATATTTTACCTGCGGCGGTTCAGCTGTCAAAAAAGAACGTACTGTTGAACGGTATGAAAAATATACCCGTATATATTGGCAGAGGTTATGAAAATATTACGGAGAGCGATTTTTCACTGATATTGTCAAATCCGCCTTATCATACGGATTTTTCCGTCGCCAAGGAGTTTATTGAGGGAGGATATAAGAGGCTTTCCGCAGGCGGAAGAATGATTATGGTAACAAAACGCTTAGAGTGGTATAAAAACAAGTTTATATCGGTTTTCGGAGGAGTACGGATCAGGGAAATCGACGGCTATTATGTTTTCATAGCAGAAAAAAGGAACGGAATAAAGAAAAAGCCTGTAAAAAGCAAACCCTTAATGTCAAAAAAGCTTATGAGAAAATATACAAGGCAGAAAAGCGGGGATAAGATATGATGATCAACAAAAAAGGGGATATGACTCCTTTTGACATGAAAAAAAGGCCGTGCAGGCAAAGCCCTTTTCTAATGCCCGTTATATGGGGAGCATCTTTTTTGATGACGCGGAGATTCGGACTTAGAATAAAAAAATCGGGAATTAAGGGCCTCAAGCCTCCGTATCTTGTCATTTCCACTCATCAGGGTTTTTCCGATTATTATATAGCGCCTCTTTCGGTTTTTCCCCGAAGGGCAAGCTATGTTTCCGATATGGAGGGCTTTGCGGCTTTTGGAAGGATGTTGTACCGAAAAATCGGATGTATAGCGACCCGTAGATTTGTTACGGATGTAAGTACGCTTAATAATATAAAATACGCTTTGGAAAAAAACCGTAATATTGTTTTTCTCTTTCCCGAAGCGAGACATTCAAATGTCGGGACGACTTCCGTTCTTCCCGATAATCTGGGAAGACTTGTAAAATATCTTAACGTACCTGTCGTAATACTTTCCGTTTGCGGCAGCTACCTCGCTTCTCCCTTCTGGGACGAAGAGCATGTCAGGACCGCGCCCATGAAAGCTGAGCTTAAGCTTCTGTATACCTCCGAAGAGCTGAAGGGGATAACCGAAGAGGAAGCGTCCGAAGAAATCGGTAATGCTTTAAAATATGATGAATACAGATATCAGTACAAAAAAAAGATCCGGATCGGATATAAAAACCGCGCCGAGGGATTGAGCATGGTTTTGTATCAATGTATGGAATGCGGTAATGAGTTCACGGTTTCCGACAAGGGAGACGAGTTGTTTTGTTCGAATTGCGGAGCAAGGTGGGTAATGTCCGAATATGGACACCTTGTCAGCAGGGAGACGGGTAAAGCCATACATATACCGGATTGGTACGAGTGGGAAAGGAGCAACGCTGCCGATGAAATAAAAAATAGCAGTTACAGGCAGGAATATGACGTTACCGTCGAAGCGCTTCCCAATGAAAAGGGATTTGTTTTTATGGGCGGGGGCAAGCTTGTTCACAGTATAGACGGATTTCAGCTTTATATCCCGAAAAATGAAGAACGGTTATTTTTCTCCTCCAAAATATTGTACACTGTTCAAACAGAATATGATTATAAGGGCAAAGGCAAGTGTATAGTGCTTTCCACAAGGGATTGCTGCTACTATATTTATTGCGGGAAAAATGATTTTAATCCGACAAAGCTTCAGTTATTGACAGAGGAGATCCATAAAGCACTTAAACGGGGAGGTAGAGAAAATGATCGAGTTTATCAAAATGAATGACAATGAATTAAGAGAGCTTAAGAATTTTGCCGCACCGATATGGCGCGAATGCTATGACGGAATCGTTGCTCCTTCCCATATTGAAATCCTTATTGCAAAATATTTTGACTACTCAAATATTTGCGGTTTTTTAAAAAAAGGAATGATCTACGAATATACGGTGCTTAAGGGGGAAAAAATCGGCTTTATAGCATATATGCCCTGTTTTGATCATGTTTATCTGGACAAGCTGTATTTTTTAAAAGAATACCGCGGAAAGCGGCTCTCACATTTTGTTTTTGAATATTTATCCGATAGCTTCAAAAAGCCGTTAAGGCTCAATGTGAATCGCAAAAACGAGAGAGCGGTAAGAGCATATGAGTCAAACGGATTTCGAATCGTCAGCGAAGAAGAGCTGCCTCAAAGCGGGGGATTCGTAAACAGCGATTATGTTATGGAGAGAAGAGCTGATAAATAATCCTGAAAAAAGCTGCAATAAAAATGTATATGACATGACGGGCTCAAGAAAAATTGCGGATTTGACGATCGGCAGGCTTCGGAAAAAGTTTATAAAACAGCAGAAGGAGAACTATACCCGTAAGTGGTAAGCATATATCGTTTTTTATAATAAAAACAGCAGGGAAGGTCGGGAAAATACGACACCGAGTATAGGGGCGGTGTGCAAATCAGTGTTTTTCATACGGAAGCATTTATGAAAATTGCGCACAGTGGGAGTGCGGAACAAAGGAAGCCTTATATTTATTGATCTTTTCATATATACCCTTGTTGGCGTAGTAATACCGTTTTATAATTTATGAGCTTTGATTTATTTGTAGTGTTGAAATGACGACTTAAGGCAACACCGCACAATGATTGCGCATGAATTGCGCAGTCAGATATTTCGTCAGCTGCATAAATTGGGCGCAGGAATATCGACGTATTTCAAGGAGAATTTGTGTAAGCTGACGGAATATATGCAAGCAAGCCGCACGCAAAAGCCGTCAGGCGGTCATTGTGCGGTATTGCCTTAAATTCTTACAGCAATATAAGGTGATATGGATAGATATAGAGAAATACCATACTATGTGAGGGCGAAAGTACCCGTTTCTTTCGTCCTCTTGTCTGTTATACCTGAAGAATTGGCAGGGAAAGCGGTTTTTCCGGTCGTTCTTTGCGAAAAAAGGCGCTATTTTCGATCCGACGGATAGGACGATATTGCATTGCTTGTTAAAAAAGACGTAATAATACAGGGATCTGTGATATTCCGGACAAGCGAAAACACTGAGTATTTTCGAAAGGGTTGATTAGTGAGAGTTTTTATAGGACCGATATTTTATTCTTCTGTTTTATAAAACATCTATGGGTATTTACGCTTCGGCGTTATGTTGACAAAACATATATAACTGGTTAAAATATATATTTAAGGCATGTTATCCGTTACCGGTTATTTAATTATTTATGAGGTAAAAAATTGGCAGACGATGCAAAAAAGAAAAAAACAGAAAAAATAGCGGCCGAGATCCTTCAAATGTCGAAGAACAAGCTGCTTGTAAATATGCGGTTTATGGATATGTCCTTAAATCAATTCGTGATTTGTCCGAATTCCGAATCAACATCCTGTACCGCATGTGACGGAAGCATATATATCTATGATCCCGTACATATTTTAACCGCTTATCGGCTTGAAGAAAATCTCCCTGTCAGAAATTTTCTTCATACGGTTTTACACTGTGTGTTCAAGCATTTTTTCGTCAATACGCTGGTAAACCGGGATTTATGGGATTTAGCCTGCGATATTGCGGTTGAAAGCGCTATAAACGATTTAAAGCTGCCGTATCTGAATATCTTGAAAACCGATCAGCAGATACAATTTTTTGAAGGCTTTAAAAATAAGATAAAAACTGTATCCGCTGAAAAAATCTACAGTTATTTTCTGGATAAAAGGCTTCCGGACGAATCGATCAAAAGGCTCTCGGCTTTGTTTAAGGGGGACAGCCATTTTCTTTGGTATTTGACGGAGGAGCAGAAGGCACGACTAAATCTTTACGGCAGTTTAGCGGAGGTTTCGGGGACATCAGAAGCAAAAATGATACTTATTGCGGAACGCTGGAGCTTGATAGCCCTGCGTATGCAGACTGAGCTTGAGACATTTGCGAAAAGACGCGGAACGCAGGCGGGGCTGCTTACACAAAATTTAAAGGAAGTGAATCGTGAGCGCTATAATTATACGGAGTTTCTCAGAAAGTTTGCCGTCAGGGGCGAGATTATGAAGATAAACCCCGAAGAATTCGACTATAATTACTATACCTACGGCCTGAAGCTTTATGATAATATGCCCCTTATTGAACCCTTGGAATATAAGGACGTAAAGAGGATAAGGGATTTTGTTATCGCAATAGACACCTCGGGCTCGACCTCGGGTGAATTGGTGCAGACCTTTGTGCAAAAAACCTACAATGTATTAAAAAGCAGCGAAAGCTTTTTTACTAAAATCAATCTTCATATTATTCAGTGTGACGCAGCTATTCAGGAGGACGTCAAAATCACCACACAGCGCGAATTTGACGATTATCTTAAAAATATGAAGCTTCACGGGATGGGAGGTACGGATTTCCGTCCACTGTTCAGCTATGTAAACTCGCTTGTGGACTGTGACGAATTCGATAATCTTAAGGGGCTGATATACTTTACGGACGGCTATGGCGAATTCCCGTCCAAAAAACCTCCCTATGACGCCGCATTTGTATTTATCGACGACGAATGCAATAATTATAAGGTGCCGTCGTGGGCGATTAAATTAGTGCTCAGAAAGGATGAAATATAATGTTGAAGCTATACCAGAACGATCCCCTTTATTCGGCAATTATGGCAAATGACAATGAAGCCGCAGCAGGGTTAAAGAAAAAGGGAGAGGTTCTTTCGGAGCATATAAGGTATATGCTTACTCATCCAGTGGGAAGCTTAGCGGTTTCGAACGATTATTCATACGCATGGTTCGGGCATATCGAGGCGATACAGAAAATGAACGATAAAAAGCTTATTTCGGTATTGAGAAATCTGAGCTTTGAGCTAGGTGAGCCTATGTATTGTTCCGGGTCCTATAATTGGGAGTGGTCAACAAAGCTGTATAACCCGGAAATGTTTTCCTGTGTTCTCGATTGTTTTGATTGCAGGAAGATGAGTAAAAAATGGGTATGGAAAAAAATTCTTGACATGGATATGCCGGAGCTGGCAGCAATTGCCGCGGAGCACGGTTGGCTCAAAATGCCCAAAAAGCGGGACGAATTGATAAAATACGCTTCCGATAACGGCAAGACGGAATGTCTTGCATGGCTTCTGGATTTCAAGAACCGCCGCTGCAATCTTGCCGAGGAGCGGGAAAAAGCGGAAAAAAGGATCTTGAGAGAGCTTAACGCAAATCCCGATTCCGTTACCGAGATGAAAAAGCTCTGGGGCTTTCAGACAAGGGAGGACGGAACGATTATAATAACGAGCTGTAAAAAAGCCGCCGGCGGAAAAAGAGAAATCAGCGTTCCGGAAAAAATAGGAGGGAAAACCGTTGCCGCGATCGGAGCCTATGCATTTTCACCCTTCGCAAGCCGGATCAGCGCTGAGGGAAAAAATTTTCGGCGGGAAATAAGCAGAATCACATTGCCCGAAACTATAAGAATAATAGAAGAAAACGCTTTTGCTTACTGTGAGGGGCTGGAGGGAGTAAATATTCCCGGAGGTATAGAGAAAATCAGCCAAAGGGTTTTTTCAAGCTGTACGAGCCTTAAAAAAATCACCCTGCCGGATTCGGTAAGAGTAATAGAAAATTCCGCTTTTTCCTACTGTAAAAAGCTTGAGGAAATAAATATACCCGATGGTGTTGAAGAAATAGCCGACGGAACTTTTTCAGGCTGTCTCAGTCTTAAGGAAATACATCTTCCCGATTCCGTGCTGATTTTGGGTGCTTATTCATTCAGATACTGCAAAGCTCTTGAAAAAATAAATATTCCGCAGGGGATCGTTCTTATAGAAAACTATGCCTTCAGCGAATGTATGTCGCTTAAATATATATCGCTTCCGTCCGGAGTAAAAACTATAAAAAGGAACGCTTTTGAAAATTGCAGAAATTTAAAAACCGCAGTTCTCAGCGAAGGGCTTGAAGAAATAGGATACTGTGTTTTTATGCACTGTAAGGAGCTGGAGAAGCTGTGTTTGCCCGTATCCGTCAGAAAAATAAGCAATCTTTCCGCAAAATCAATTTATGCAGGCAACCGGCTATCGGCCGCAGCCGCAAGTGACTGCGTTATAAAAAAGGAGCCTCCGGTAACTCCCTTCAATAATTGCCCTAGGCTTACAATAACCGTATATAAGGGATCCTACGCCGAAAAATACTGCAAACGGAATAATGTCCCTTATGTTGTCGAGGAGAAATGAAAAATGCCCGAATATAAGGATGATAAGCTGTTTACGGCTTTACTTCGGAATAACGCCGATGAAATAACCCGTCTGAAAGCGCAGGGGGTTAAGCTTTCGCCCATAGTCATATATTCGCTGTCGACGGATAAAAACAAAGTAACGCCGAGTCGGGAAGAATGGGATCTGATAACGCTTATACAGTTTAATTTCTGCGCAAAAATGCAAGGCGCCGATGAAAAAGATTTTATCGATACTGCACGGAGATTCCGTAAGGAGCTTGGAGCACCCATTATTTATTTTAAATCGATATTCAAAAGCGGCGTACCGAAACATATAAACTCCGCTTCTTTTTTAAAATGTGTCGTTGAGTGCTTCGATACTATGCAGATCAACAAAAAGAAGCTTATGCAAAGCTTTATAGATTCCGATGGGACAGACCTGCTTGAGGTTTGTATAAACGGCGGCTGGCTCTCTCAGCCGAAAAAGCGGGACGAGCTGACGGAATATGCCGCCGTAAGCAAAAGGCCTGAATGTACCTCTTTTCTACTTGATTTTAAAAACCGCACCGCCGACCTTCCGGCAGAGCGGGCTAAGGCGGAGAAGAAAGAGGAGCGTGAGCTTAATGCCGCACCCGATTCCGTCACCGCAATGAAGCGGCTCTGGGGATTTAAAAAACAGGAGAACGGATCGCTGAGCATTACGGGCTATAAGGGCGAGCGCACGGAGGTAAGCGTTCCTGAAAGAATAGGAAAGAATATAGTTACCGCCGTGGACGAAGGAGCATTCTGTCCCTTTGCCCGCAGAGCAACATCCGAAGCGGCAAGAATAAGGGAATCCATAACCAAAATAACGCTGCCGGATACGATCGCTCATATCGGCAAGGGAGCTTTCTGGAACTGCAAATCCCTGTTGTCGGTAAATATTCCTAAAGGTGTGGAGAGAATTTGTGAAAATACCTTCGCCGAATGCCATAAGCTGGAGAAAATCACCGTTCCCGTCGGCGTCAGGGTCATTGAAAGACGAGGCTTCTATTCCTGCGATATGCTGAAGTTCATAGAGCTTCCCGAAGGGGTCGAATCGGTGGGAGATTTGGCTTTTGCGCTGTGCATCGGGCTTATTACCATTGTGCTGCCGAGCACCGTGAAAAGTATAGGAGACAACATTCTCGGCATGGGCAGCAAGAGGGGCAGCTTTGTGGGAGCAGTCGTAGCAGAGGGGTCTTATGCGGAAAAATACTGCGAAAGAAACAATATTCCCTTTTCACATAAATTAACGAAAATAACCCGTGGAAGCAACAGTGAAGAATACTGCAAAAACCGCAATATACCGTATATTTACGAGGAGAGTAAAAACCGATGAATTATTTGCTTATGCCGCAGGAGAAAAAAGCGGACATTTTGGAAAATGCGGTAATAAACCTTTCGGATGACGAGATAAAAAGGCTTTACGGAGAACTCGGCTATGTGGAAATGTCCGCTCCCTCCCTTGGTCTGGCGTGCAGGTTCAGAGGGTCTGAAACGGTCAGGACGCTGACGGATATGGGGGCGACTTTTGATTTTCCCTCAACTAAGGATACGGAGGAAAAGTACCGCTGTTACATAGGAGAAAAATACGGGAATTACCGTACCAATTATTCACTTTATCTTCTGAAAATTTTCCGGGGAGAGATGAAGGGCGCCTGTTCCACCAAAGGCATGAGTTTTCTTAAAAATATGCCGAGAAGGGAAGGAAAGCCGCTTTCCTTTATATCAGACGATGAGAGAATAAAGGTTCTGCGCCTTTTATATGATAACAGAGAAAAGATAGCCTTTAAACCCGAGGAAATGCTTTATTACGCGGTTTTTGCAGGCGACCGGGTAATCGCCGATGAGCTTAAGGGATCAGGCGTATGCTTTTCGGATATACGAATAAAAACAATTACCGAGGGCGGCGCGGCCACCGACGGTTATTGGTTTGAATACGGTAAGCTGACGGGAGCATTGTCTGACGGCAATTATCTGCCCGTAATGGAGAGGATAGCTTCGGAGCTTGACGGAAAACGGTTTTATCTTACGGATAAAATTTACGAGCTTACAAAGAAGAGGTTTCATAACGCCGATATTTTAAAATTCTTTTTCGATAATTTCAGACATGATAAGTTAAATAAGATCAGATTCATTCAGGATCTGATCGCCGCGAACAGCACCGAGGGCCTTATGCTTGCCGAGCAGGAGGGCTGGATAGGTACTCCCAGAACGAGGGACAATCTTATAGAATTTGCTTCAAAGAGCGGTAATCCGGAAATGCTCTCATGGCTTCTTGATTATAAGAACCGCACCGCCGACATTGCCGCTGAGAGGGAAAAAAAGGAAAAAAGAGAGCTTCGAGAGCTTAACGCCTCTCCCGATTCGGTAATGATGCTGAAAAAGATATGGAGCTATAAGAAACAGGAGGACGGCTCTCTTGTTATAACAAATTATAAAGGCACAGACAAAACCGAAGTCACGGTTCCCGAAAGAATCGGAAAAAGTATTGTCACCGCAATCGGAAACGGGGCTTTTGCAGGCGCTTCGGGAGTGGGAGCGGGCTCCGTGACCGCCAATTTCACACATGAGCAAATGCAGGCGCGTCGGAAAATCACCAAGATAACGCTTCCCAAAACGCTTAAGCTTATCGGCAGAGGCGCATTCACCTTTTTAAGGTCACTTAAAAATATAACAATTCCCGACGGTGTGGAGGAGATCGACGCGTTTGCATTTGACGACTGCGATTCTCTGACGGAAATAACCGTTCCGGGAACAGTAAAGAAAATCGGAATGTATGCATTTGCCGGCTGTGACAATCTTTCTGTCGTAAAAATATGCGAGGGTGTGCTCGAGATCGGTGCGGGAGCATTCAGCAGGGATACTTCGCTTAAAAAAGTCGAGCTTCCCGAATCGCTGCGCCGGATGATAACGCAAAAGCTGAGATTTCATAACGTCGAAGCATTGGACTTTTCATCCTCCCTGACGGCGTACTGCCCTAAAGGGAGCTATGCAGAGAAATACTGCAAAGAAAAGGGAATTGCCGTTAAAACTTGTGAGGAAAAGATATGAGCGGAAAAAATAAAATGAATTGGTGGGAAAAATCGGAGGCCTTGGAAATTTCCGTGCTTCGTGATACGCCAAAGGAAATTGAAACCGAATATAAAAGCCTGGGAAGCGTGGAGTTCAGCGCGAGGGCCTTGGGGCTTGCCTGCCGATTCAGAGGTCTTGAAACGGTAAAGGTCCTTGTGGAAAACGGAGCCGAATTTCGGTTCGACGCCGCAAAGCTGGAAAAGCTTGCGGGACGTTCCCGTAAGTCCTTCAATTTTGCCAAGGAGCATGAAAAGTATTTTTTAGCGCTGCTGACCGGCGAAGCGTATATTTATCTTACCGGCAGATATGCGAAGGAGAATGGGCTCTGCCCTTTACCGATTAAGGAACGGCTTTTAATATTGGATTTTCTTTGCGATAACGCGGAAAAAACAGGTCTCGATATGGAAGAGCTTTTGTTTAAGGCTTACATATCCGATGAAAAAGAAATAATCGCTTTGCTGAAAAAGAGAGGAGCAGAGCTGTCCGCCGAGAGAAAAAGAATGCTCACCGAGGGCGGCAACAATGATATGTGGCTACAATACAGCTACCTGATGGGGAAGGTCGAAGAAGATAAATTCGTATCCGTGGTAACAAATCTGCTGTCCGAAACGGGGGAAGATAAAAAGCTTCATTTTACGGAAACCTTTTATTATTGGAGCAGGAAAAAAATCGACGACCCCGAATTATTGTCTTTTATTTTAGAGCATTTTAATCAATCCAAAATGAATAAAACAAAGTTTATGAAGGATATGATCGATTCGGACCGCTCGGCATGTCTTGCGGCTGCGGCGGAGCACGGCTGGCTTAAGCTGCCGAGGAAAAGGGATGAGATGATCCGGTATGCTTCGGATAACGAAAAAACCGAGTGCATGGCATGGCTGCTTGACTTCAAGAACCGCACCGCCGATTTTAAAGCGGAAAGGGAAAAAGCGGAGAAAAAGCTTATGCGTGAGCTTAACGTCGATCCAAATTCGCCAAGCGAGCTTAAGAAAAACTGGAAATGCGAAAAGAAAAAAGACGGAACTCTGAAAATATCAAGATACACCGGACATTCAAAAGTTATTACCGTTCCCGGGAAAATCGGAGACGACAAAGTGACCGAGATAGGGGACTGGGCCTTTTCTCCGCATCAGAACAGGACAAGGGAGCAGACGAGCGAATTCCGCAAAACCATAACAAAAATAATTTTACCCGACGGACTTAAAAAAATCGGTGAAAATGCATTCTGTGATCTTATTTCTCTCGAAAGCGTTAATATTCCAAAAAGCGTAAGAAGCATCGGCGAGTGCGCTTTTTGCGATTGCCGTTCCCTCAAAACCGTTATTGTCCCCGAGGGTGTCACGAATATAGGGGCTAACGCCTTTTCCGTTCAGAACGGAGTAGGAGCATTGGAATATGTGGAGCTTCCGAGCACATTAAAATATTTCAGCGGAAAATGTAAATGGCGGCGCGTATATCTTTTTAACAGCGCAAGCTGTCCGAAATTGACCGTCGGAGTTCCGGATACTCCCTATACGGAAGAATTCTGCGGGCATAACGAGATAAAATTTAAATACACGGAGGATAAATAATGCTTTCCGAGGATGAAAAAACGGAGTTGTTGGAGCAGGCGGTAATTTTTAAAACGCCCGGGGAAATAAAACGTTTTTATATGGAATCGGGCGAGGTGGGATTTACCGCCTATGCTCTCGGAACAGCCTGTCTGTACCGTGGACTTGATACGGTAAAGGCGCTTGTGGAATGCGGCGCCGATTTCCGTTATCCGGGAGAGGGAGAACCCGTCGAGGATGAAATGCGCTTTTCCTATTATAAACGCGCCGCAAACAGCGTCGTACCGGATTATTCTTTGATGATCACAGGGCGATCAAAGCTTGGAAACGAAATTTTTAAGCTTTCGGATGATCGGGAAGCTCTGTCGGTTTCGGAAAGGGCAAGGGTGCTCGATTATCTTTGTGATAATGCAGAAAAAACAGGATTAAATTTAAAAAAGCTGCTGTATTTTTCTATACGCGACGGTAACGAGGAGTTTTACGGTGTTTTGAAAAAACATAGGATATTTATTTACGAAAAAACCCGATGGATTTTTAACAGCGCCGTTAATTTCGGTTATTCATGGAGCATGGACGATTTTTTAAATGTATTGGATGAAAAAAAGTTTTTGACAGTGTTCCAAATGATACTGCGCGAGATCGACGGAGAAAAAATAAAGTTAAATATGTCGTTTTTTAACTCCTATATTGTAAAAATTTTATCCCCTGACATATTTAAGTTCCTTATTGATAATTTTACCGGCATGAATCAGATGAAGGTTATGAAAACTTTAGTAGATAAAGAGGATACGGCTTGTCTTGCCGTAGCCGCAGAAGAGGGATGGCTCAGGTTTCCCCGTAAACGTGACGAGCTGATACTGTACGCTTCGGATAACGGAAGGATCGAATCTACGGCATGGCTGCTGGAATTCAGGAATCGAACCGCTGACCTTGCATTAGAGCAGGAAAAAGCCGAAAAAAAGGCTGAGCGTGAGCTTAACGCCGATCCTGATTCCGTCACGGCTCTGAAACAGCTTTGGAGATATAAAAAACGAGAGGACGGAACGCTTTCCATTACCGGATATAAAGGAAACCAGACGATCGTTAGGGTTCCCGAAAAAATAGGTAAATCGACGGTTACAAATATTGCAAGCGGAGCTATCGCATGCTGCAATGTTCCGCGTGTCACCGATGAGCAGACGGCAATCCGTAAAAAAATCAAAAGGATAACGCTGCCCGCAGGATTGATTTCCATAGGGTATTACGCTTTCCTCCATCTGGATTCACTGGAGGAAATCAATCTTCCTGAGGGCTTAAACGGTATTTCCAACGGATCGTTTCAGGATTGCTTTTCACTGAGAAGCATTATAATTCCCGGATCGGTCAAAAAGATAGGAGACAATGCTTTTTCGGGATGTACTTCTCTTAAAAGCGTGATTATCGAAGAGGGTGTTTCCAAAATCGGCGATCATGCGTTCGATGACTGTGGTCAGCTGGAAATAATCGATTTCCCGAAATCCGTTGAATCGATCGGGGGTATTGATGAAAACAGCGTTTTTAACGGAGGATCCCCGAAGCTTACCGCAAGGGTCTTCAAAGGAAGTTATGCGGAGCATTATTGCCTGACAAACGGGATAAGTATCGAATATAAGCAACAGAATGCATGATGATAAATAGAGTCAATATACTGTCGATGGATTAAAAGCATCTCGAAACTATTTTAAGCGATTTCTGCTTAAAGCGTAAGCAAATAAGCGCTTATTATGCGTAAACGGTATCTGGATCAATTTTTTTCGGTAAGGGCAAGCATTCAAAAGGTAAAGTGCTTTGTATAATATTGCTCCCCCAAGTAACACTTGAAGAATTTGTGCGCCGAAGGGCTGTGGAAAGACAAGGAAGAAGACCGCAGGAATATGCGCATATTTCAAGGGCTTATGACGAAGTATTTAGGCAGCCGGGCAAGCAGAATAATTTAAGAGTTACTTAGGGGAGCAATATAAAGCCTTGTTAAAAGTACAGTCGAAATTTATGCCAAAACCGTATAAACAGGTGTAATACCATAGTCGCGCATGCTTTTGGTCGGTAATAGCATAAACAGGAGGAAATATGAATATCAAACAAGCAAAGGAAGATATCAAAAATGCGGTGTCGGCTTATCTGACGCGGGATCAGTTCGGAAATTTCGTCATTCCTATCGAAAAACAGCGTCCCGTTTTTCTTATGGGTGCTCCCGGAATAGGCAAAACAGCAATTATGGAGCAGATAGCGCAGGAGCTGCAGATCGGACTTGTCAGCTACTCAATGACACACCATACCCGTCAGTCGGCTCTGGGTCTGCCATTTATTGTCAAGAAAAATTACGGAGGCGAGGAATACAGCGTAAGTGAGTATACCATGAGCGAAATCATCGCTTCGGTGTACGATATTATAGAGGATACGGGGGTGTCGGAGGGAATACTGTTTCTCGACGAGATAAACTGCGTTTCGGAAACACTTGCTCCCTCTATGCTTCAATTTTTACAATACAAGACCTTCGGACGCCACTCCGTTCCCAAGGGTTGGATAGTAGTAACTGCGGGAAATCCTCCCGAATACAATAACTCAGTTCGTGAATTTGACATCGTTACATGGGACAGATTGAAGCGCATCGATGTTGAAGCGGATTATGACGTATGGAAGGAATACGCTTATGCCAAGAGTACTCATCCTTCAATTACAACTTATCTTGACATCAAAAAGGATGACTTTTATAAAATCGAAACCACAGTCGACGGTAAAAGCTTTGTTACCGCCCGCGGGTGGAGCGATCTTTCGGATATGATAAAGCTGTATGAGCAAAAAGAGCTTCCGGTTACGGAGCAGCTTATCGTCCAATACTTACAGAACAAAAAAATCGCCAAAAGCTTCGCGGTATATTACGATTTGTTCAAAAAATATCAATCAGATTATCAGGTAGACAAAATTCTTGAAGGAAAGGCGGATAAAGCGATCGTTGACCGTGCAAGGGCGGCAAAGTTCGATGAGCGCCTTTCGCTTTTAGGCTTGATAGTCGACGGATTAATAGGAAAGACCAGGGATGTATATGCGGCAGACGGAGCAATTTCCGAGCTTATGGAATGCCTCAAAATCATAAAATTCGATCTTACCGCAGATGAAAAGCCGGAAACCTCGGTAGAGCGGCAAATAACGACAAAGGAAAAGGAAATACATATAAGCAAAAAAGCGGGGAAGCTCTCCGACGATCGAAAATATATTTTAAATCTTACTATTTCCTATTTGTCGGAGCAGTTGGAGGAAATCACAAAAAAAGGCGGTCTTAGTGCCGACGGAGTATTTAAAAGTCTAAAAGCGGATTTTGACAAGAGAAAAAAGGCTCTGTCAAAGTCGGCCGCAGCAGCGGGAGGTAATCTATCCAATGCTTTTAAATTTTGTGAAGAGGCCTTTGAATCAGGCAGCCAGGAGCTTCTTATTTTAGTGACGGAGCTTACAGTCAGCAATTATGCCGCGCATTTTATCGGTAAATACGGCTGCGAGGAGTATTTTAAGCATAATAAGGATATGCTTTTCTTTGAGCGTAAAAAGGATATTTTAGCGGAGATTGAGGGACTTGAAGCAGAGGAGCAGGAGGATATATGACAGCCGAGGTTAGCATATGTGAAGGGCGGGTGCAGGTATTATTGTTTTGATCTATTGTCGGGTCAGGGGTTTTCGATTTATAAACAACAAATACTTGGATCTTATGATAAATGCGCTTTGGCAGCCGCACACTGCTTTTCGGATATACAGTTAAGCCGAAGGTCGATAAACGCATTAGGATATCTCATATAAATTCGTTAATTAAAGCGTGTTCACATAAAATCCGACACACGTCTTTTCGGCAAATTTCTCCGTATGTTTCGTTAAATTTCTTGGAATACATCAGTGCATATCTGAAAATAAGGCAAATTTGTACGATTACGCTAAAAGCGAGGCGATTTCAAAAAAAGCTGGGGGATTCGGAGTTATCCCATTGGAATAACTGTCGGCATTCTTTGATGTGGAAAGTGTCCACAGTTAGTAGAAATCGTGCAATTTGCGGCTTTCAGATAGCCTTTGGCATTCCTGAAAAAATTTGTCTCATTTACGGCGAAATTATGCTCGAATATCCGTATATCGGTTTTATGTGAACACGCTCTATATTTATAAGCAGTAATATCGTTACGTCTCAAAACATTTTTAAAATGTTTTATGATTTTTACTGACCTGAATTAATATCTGTATCCATCATCAGTATCGCATCCCGTCGTTCCATATTAGAGCTTGTTTATATAAAAAGCGGCAAGAATCATAGAAAATGTAATTTCAGCAATAAAACAACTCCAAAACAAGGGGGTATGGGTTCAAGTCCCGTAATTCGCTCAATTTTTAAAAAATTAATAAACTCGCATTATTAAAGCAATCGCCTTTATAATGCGGGTTTATTTAATTTTAATCCGTCAAAAACGCGTTTTGATCAGTCAAAAATGCATTAAAATTTATTAAAAATCTTACACTCATGCAACATAAAAAACAACACAAAATGCTTCACAGAATAAATCTGTGAGGCAAAATTAAAGCTTCCTTATAAAAGCGATATCGGCTCGTTTTCGTTCCGATTTTTCTTGAATTTCCATATAAGAAATTCATTTTTGCTTCGCAAAAACCGAAAAATATGGGAGAGCGTTACGGAGCTATGTGATCGTTTTTAACGGCTTATTTGAAAAATCATCTTTTTTATAGCACATATTCAGCAGCGTGACGCTGCGCCCAATAACGCTCTTAATATCACAGAAGCGTTATTTTATGATTGCTTTACCAAAAACCTTTTTGGTATCAAAAACACACTTTATCATAACTCTCAAAAAGAATATTAATTTTATTTTTCGTTTAAAACATGCGGTTTTTGAAAAAGTTCTTGACAAATCAAAAGTGTTATGATATAATATCATCTGTTCGATAGAAGATATATGTACTTCTATATACGGATGCAGCAGGATAGGCGGAGGCTCCGTATTAATGCTGTATCATAGCAATGCAGTTAAAGTTTAAAGTGATTAAAACGGTTTTACCGTTTTGATAAATGTGGAGTTACTTGTAAAAAGTCCACCTCGGTTTTGGATTTGAGCCGTGTAAAAATTTCAGATCTTTAGATGCGGATGTGGCGGAATCGGCAGACGCGCTGGCTTCAGGTGCCAGTCCTCGCAAGGGGGTATGGGTTCAAGTCCCTTCATCCGCACCAACTAAATGTTACCAAAAAGATATTATGCCCACAAACGGCGTTACAAAGCCATTTGTGGGCATAAATCTTGTGAAAAATAGGATTTCAGTTCCGTAGATTTTTTTGAGGGAAAAATGGATTCGAACTCTCCCAAAAAAATATTTAACAAATTTTTCCAATTTAAACTGTATAAAATATCCAATGTGCCTGTGAATGATTTCTCACCACCGAGAAGTTAATCACAGGCATTTTTTTATTGCAAGGAAAACTGACAAAATAGATTTCTGGGGGATTTGAACCCTAACACATAAAATTTTTACCTCATTTTTTATACATTATCAACAAAGCCTGTGAGCAGACAAAAACTGCTCGGGCTTTTTTTATTTCAAAGCAAAGGAGAAAGAAAATGTTATTCATTACCAACCCCCGACTCCGAAAGCTTGAGGCTTTCATGGAAGAGATTCCAAATTCCCGCCAAAGGGTGCACAGATCGATTTTGACAGCCTTGGGGACGAAATCCTGCTGTTTGAAATCGGAAACGTTATCGTCAACGTTAAGCCGCCCAATGAAAATTTAAATACAGGAAAGGACAACATCATGAAATTCAGAAACGAAAAGTATCGTACTACCTTTTTAAATGAGGCAAAAAAGTAAAGTCTCAAAAACTACAAGATTACCGCAGCCCTGTACATGCTTACAGCGGACGAGAAGCTGTGGGACACCGCAAAAGATTCTGTCGGAAAAGATGACATTGTTTTTGAGGATATTCACCTTAAAAACGGTAGTGAAAACGCTTGTGCTCTTTACTGCGCCGGAAAAGATTTGTATAACGGCAGCCGACATCTTGCAATTGATGATATGGCAGACGGTGGGCTTATCAAAAATAAAGTGTTCTCTTTGATTTATAATGCGATACTGCTCAAAAGAAACGGGCTTGCGACGGTAAATTGGGTGGAAATTTGCGTCTGCGGCGAAGAAGAAAATTGACTGTAAAACGGAGGTAAACATATGATCAAAGCAACAATTCAAAACAGCCCGTATTGTACGGAGATGATATTTCCGTGTACAGAAACGGAGTTGTAGGAAAAGCTTGTTCAGATCGGCATTGACAAGAATCATTTATCGCCGACGGGAACAGTGATAGAGATTGAGCCTGCGGAGCTGTCGGTGCTGACAGACTGCGAGGTGAGTCTCGATGCGCTGACTATCTCGGAAAGCAAATGTACGGTATGGATCGGTTGGAGCAAGAACAATTTTTGGCAGTTCTGTCGTGTGATGATTTGAATATCAATTGCTCAGTTTGAAAAAACCTACGGGAAAGAGGGCGCGGAGATTATTGTTGATAACTGTCATTGTACCTTGTTCGGCAGCTTTGCGCCAAACTCCAAGACTGCGGAGGTTATGAGCAAGAATTTGGGTACACAGACGGTTCTCAGCGAGTCAATTTCAAAAAGCGCAGGCTGGGATGGGTCTAACCGTACCTTGCAAATGATCGAGCGTCCGCTGATGACCGTTGATGAATTAAAGTCCATGCGTAAGGGACATTTTGTGGTTATGAAAACGGGGTGTTATCCTATGAAAACACGGCTGAAGCTGTTCTTTAAGTGGGTGATTAAGTTTGAAGAAGCATATGTTATAGAGGAACAGGCGGAAAGGAAGGTGCTGTATGCGGATCGGGCGGAGCTGGATGCGGAGATATTAAAGAAGTTCCCACAGGAGGGGCGGCTGTTGAGTTTGAGGACGATGAAACGTTGGCTAAAAAATGTTCGCCTAAGACGCGAAAAATAACCGCCAATCAAAAAAAGGCAGTTGAAAAATAAATAATCGATTTAAACAAAAAGGCAAGTACATTTGCAATTTGTACTTGCTTTTATAGGATTAATTTGGTATAATATAAGGCAAAGGGGGAATTTCATGATTTACATTGCAATTGTAGACGATGAAAATACCTTTATACAAATTTATGAGAAAGAAGTATCGAGGGTTTTCAGCAAGTTTGGCTTTGAATGTAAAATACGCGCCTATACCGATTCCCGCCGTCTTTCTGGAGGAAGTCTCGGAAGCTAAGTACGATCTGATTTTTCTTGATATAGATATGCCGAGCATTTCGGGAATGCAAATTGCCTCTGAATTAAACAAACAGGGAAGTAATACAACGCTTATATTCGTATCAAATCACAGCAACTTTGTATTTGAAGCTTTTCGGTATTCGGCATACCGCTTTATCAGAAAAAATAATTTACTTTCGGATACTGCGGAAGCTATCAGCTTATTTTGCAATGCACTTAAAACAAAAGAAAATTATGTAACTCTTGATTTGGAAAATAAAAAGAATATTCATATAGATTTATCGGGCGTCAAATATTTCTTTTCAATACGTCATGATATATTTTTATAATGAGCGTAAAGATACATACAGATTGGCAATAGTCTGATGTATTCTTTATTAATACATTTGTTGATTCTGATAGTTGCAGCAATATGTATATGGCGTTTTGCACCCGTTGAAAATCCTAACAAACCGTTAACTGCTCAGCAAAAAGCCGGAAATCATAAAGCGTCTATGATTTTATTATCAGTGTTGTGTATACTAAGCAGTGTTTTGTACATTTTTAAAATTGAATTTGCTGTTTTAATTGCCCTCACAATGTTTAGTATATCAATGCTAATTATAATAAAAAAATGAAAGGCGGGCAAAAGAAGCATCTTGGGCACACTGTTATCAGCCTAAAGAGCCAAAGTCTTTGAAAAAAGGAAAGTAAGCAATTAAAGTCAATTTGCTATTACACAAACATTGCAAATTTAAATTGTGTAATAATGAATTATGGAGAAAAAATGGGAAAAGTTTTAAAAAAATCATTGGAAGCAATTACGGCAGTCACAGTGGCTGTTTGTATGGCAATGTCCGTTAGTGCTATCGAATTAACCGGTCATAGTAAAGCTGAATATAAGTGCGCTATATGCAATACAATTACGACTTCAAAATTAGACGTTACTGAAATAACGGCTACTGCATCAACAAGTATTAATGTTAGACAAGGTGTTTCGATATCAATTAATGCTAGTTACTATGAAAAAGGAACATTCAAGATTAAAAAAACTGGAAACGGAAACGGCGGTCTTTATGGTGCTTCAACATCCATTAGTAATTATGGCGGAATTTGGATGATAGTAGAATCCAGTTATTCTCAATGTTGCAGCGGTAGATATGGCACATTAACAATCCCCAATTGAGAATTGCAAAGTTAAAACTGTTGCAGCGAAGTTTGTGCGAAACCATGAGCAAAATTAAAAAATGTGCAAAAAACCATCGTACTTTTTTAAAAACATTTGTAGGTAAAATCACCTGCGAGGCATTTAAGGAAACCCTAAAAACGCCTTGCTTGTAAAAACAAACAAGGTATGCTGCATGTTTTCGGGTATAAAGGCTTACTTAAGAATACACCTGAAACGTTAATTCTTGGTTCACTTTGCGGCAGATCCTGTTTATACCAAACTTACATAAAAAATTGACATTAAAAATTGAGAGCGCTATACTATGAACAAATTAAGAAGAAGTGAATATGGTTTAATTAACAATAGCTAATATTTCGAGCTCTAATGAAGCATAGTTTATATTTGTTTCGCAACAACACATACAGACTTTTGGGAGGGACATATAATGAAAAGAATTTTCAGATTTTTTATAATAACTATGCTTATGATTTCTTTATCGGCATGCAATGGGACAGTTGAACCCGAGCAAACGCCTACAAACATCAACTCCGTTCCCGGCACTATTACTGTCACCGACGAGTCCGAAGAAAAATCGCAGTTTGAAGTGAATTTTCCGTCCTACAATGAGGTCCGGAAGGAGTACCCCGGCAAAACCATTATTGTATGGACAATTCTCGAAACCTTTTATGAACGTATTGCTCCTTTTCGCACAAGAGAAATAAACCGATATTTGGATTCCAAAAATTGCGATTATGCCGTGTGCTTTTTGCCGATTTCCTATACGTCAACGGAATATCCGGATGAGTGTGCATTGTGTGTTGAAAAGCTCATAGAAGACGGCAATCAAATTGATATTGTTTCTTTTATGCACTATGAGGAATTTGTACACAGCGGACTTTTTATCCCCATAGATGAGTATTTTACAACGGAGTCCGGCAAGAAGCTGTTTGATCTGATGCCTGAAAAGTTTTGGGAAAGCCTTCGTATAAACGGAAAAATTTACGGCATCAATGCAGGGGCGCTTTATACGTTGAGTCTCGATTGGGGTTACTATGTAAATGAAGAGCTTGCTGAAAAATACAATTATGACACCTTAAAGCCGATCCTTGAACAGCTTGATATTTTAAAAAAAGTATTTAAAAACGAAAAAAATTGCGATGTCTTTTCATCTCCTCTGCGTATTAGCAGTATTCTTCACTGCACCAACGTCGAGGAAATAACTTCGGGCGTATACCTTAATGAGAAGACCCGCTGCGCCGAATGTGTATTTGATAATCCCCTATATATTGAAAAGCTGCGGCTTTACGACACTCTTAACCGAAACAAATTGCTTACTGATAATTATATGGGCTTTGAATCATCTAATACATTTTTTATAATGCAGGAAAATATTCCGGGTGCTGTCGGATATAATTCGGGCGAGTCGGTTGAAATAGAATACGGCGGTAATATTGTCAAAGCAATCCCTGTATTCAACGAACCCACCGCAATAAGACATTGTCCTATAGCAACAGGAATATGCAGCTTTTCCAAAAATAAGGATAAAGCGTTTGAGTTTCTTGCATTGATTTACTCAGACCCGGCTTTAAATAATTTGTTGACGTTCGGAATTGAAGGAGAGGATTACAGCCTTGAAAACAATAAGGCAGACGGACCTATGAATCCGTACAATGCAATACGCTTTTCAAATGATTTAATATGTCATCAATCTTACAATGTTCCGTTTACAGCCGAGCAGTACAGAAAAATATATGAAAATGCCGTCCTTCACGAGGATTTGGATTTTTCCTTTGACGGAAAAGAGCTTGCCAAAGAAATACGTGCTGTAACGGAGATAATGAGTAACTTCACACTTCCTGAGATAAAAGGAAGCGGTAACGACAAAACCCTTGATGAAATTCTCAGTGATACACGCAAGCAGCTTGAGCAGGCAGGAATCCAAAGGATCATAGATGAATGCAACCGACAATATGAGGTATATCAAAATGAAAAAAAATGAGTGCTTGGCATTGGTTTTATTATCGGCAGCACTGTCAATCCTCACGGGCTGCTCAAAAAAATCCGATACCATGCAAAATAATGCACGGCTCATTTGGTCTTACTCCAATATTACCGATAACGGAATGTTCTATTCCGATGACGAGGAAAGGCTGAATTTCCTTGATTTTGAATCCATGAACACTACCGTTCTTTGCTCAAAACCAAACTGCGCCCACAATGATTCACAGACCTGCTCCTCCTTCGGAATAAGCAATCACCCCATTCTGTATGATAACAAGCTGTATTACTTCGATGTGGAACACGTTATTGACAAAGACGAAAACTATAAGGACATTACCACGATTTACAGGTCGGAAACCGACGGCACGGGCAGAATGCCGCTGTATAAGGCGGACGATATGTCGATCGCTCCTTATTACCGAATGATTTTAACGGGAGATACCGCTTATTTTTATACGACAAAGTATGGAAACGACAAGGGAAATTCCACAGGCTATGATATTGGTTATTTTTGCAGCTATAATATTCCCGCCGACGAATTTAAGGTCATAGACAAGATTTATGAGGGGTATCATTCGGGAGCGTGGCTGCATGGAGCCTGGAATGGTAAAATTTATTTTACGGCTTCCTGTTCCGAGAAAAAAATAGATGTTCCCATAGGCGGAGACAAGGAAGCCTTTGACAAATTCCACGAAGAAATGGAAAAGGCAACCGTAAGCGAATATATGGTCTACGACCCCGAAACAAACAGCATAACACGTTCGGAGCTGCCCGATCCCGCATATGTGGGAGAAGGCTTTTACGCATATGAAAAGGAGAGCGGGTTAGCCTTACTGCCCGAAAACGGCGATGAAATAGTTTTAAGCGGTTATAAGAAAAAGGACAGTCTTTATATATTTAACGGGATAATGTTTAATATCACCGATAAGACCTGCGTTAAACCGTCCGAGGGCGGGGCAAAGCGTTCCCTGAACATTTCCGGCAGTCAAAGCATAGAAGCCTTCCATAACGGAAGCTATATAATAAAGGAAGTTACCGTTGACGACAACGGCACCGTACTGGATACAAAATATAAAAAAACAACGGAAGCCGAGCTGGTTGGAGAAAAAATCGACTAGGGCTTATCTGAAAACCAGGCAATTTGAGCAATTTCGCTAAATGTGCGGCAATTTCAAGGAAAAAAGCGGAGAAATACGAGGGTATTTCGAGCAATTTTGACGCAGAAAGCGTCCACAGTTAGTAGAAATTGGGCAAATTGCGACTTTTCAGATACGCCCAAAATGATATAATGCGGATGTAATAAAGTAATGAAGAAATTATTCAGCACTTTTTGGGGCTTTTATTTACAATATCCCTGTCCGCCTGTTCCTCACAAACAGATGAGGACGGGCAGAAAGCCGAAACGGCGTCTGACCGGGGAACGGTCACATCAAAACCGACAGCAGCGGACACCGAGTCCGAAAGCCAATTTCCACAGCGTGATATAAACTTCCCCACCCTTGAGGAGGTACAGCGGCAGTACCCCGATAAAACAGTTCTTGTATGGGTCATTGAGGAAACGGGATACGAAAGAAACTATCCCTTCCGCACAAGAGAAGTAAATGAGTATTTGGATTCGCAGGGAAAGGATTTCGCCGTATGCTTTTATCCAATAAGGGCACTTATAACGGACGAAAGAACGGATTTTTACACAACTTACGTTAATGATATGGTCAAGGAATGACAACAGGTAACCCGAAAGGTAATGACTATGAATACATTAAGTATTGAAAATCTGTCAAAGCATTATGGCAGCAAATGTGCACTTAACAAAGTTTCTCTAACGTTCACTGACGGCATTCACGGGCTTTTGGGACCCAACGGTGCGGGAAAATCCACCCTGATGAATATTATCACCCAAAACATACCCTTTGACAAGGGCGGGAGCATTACATGGAACGGAAAAAGCACAACCGATTTAGGCGTAAAATTCCGCAGCGTAATAGGCTTTATGCCCCAGCAGCAGGAGCTGTACCCTACCTTCACCGCCGAACGCTTTGTAGGATATTTGGCGGCGCTAAAGGGTATTCCCTCAAAGGAAATATCTACCGAGGTAAGCCGTGTACTTTCCTTGGTGGAGCTTTCTGACTGCGCAAATAAGAAAATCGGCGGCTTTTCGGGCGGTATGAAGCAGAGAGTGCTTATTGCTCAGGCGCTTTTGGGGAATCCCAAGCTGCTTATTTTAGACGAGCCCACAGCGGGACTCGACCCCAAGCAAAGAGTGATTGTAAGACGGCTTATAAGCTCCCTCTCAAAGGATAAAATAATCATTGTGTCAACTCATATCGTGTCGGATATTGAATCTATCGCCGACAAAATTATTATGATAAAATCAGGAGAAATCATAGAAAACGGCACAGTAGCCGAGCTTTGCCAAAAAACGGAAAAGGACGGAGGAACTCTCGAGGATCTGTATATGCTTCGTTACGGTGACGACGTATGAGAGTTTTTCGTGCGGAGCTTCGCAAGCTGTTTACCTCTCCCATTTTTGTTTTTGTTGCGGCAGCTGCAATTGTTTTAAATATATACCTTTGTCTGTCCGCCAAGCCCGTGAATATTTCCGACGGGGAGTACAAAGACTTTTACGGCAGTCTTGAAAATTTGTCGGAGCCGGAAAAAACAAAGTACGTAGAAAACGCCCTGAAGGAGCTGTATTCCTCCGAAGTCACCTACGAAAATGTAATGAAAAGGGAATTTTACCGCAGCGAAGCGGAGCGGGCGGCGCTTATCAAAGATTATAAGGATTACCTTAAGGGCATTGACGAATCAGCGGAAAATATGACCTCCGTATCTATTTTTGCGGATAAAAACAGCTTTACCTACCGAAATATAAGCATAACTCCCGCCGCCTACGATGCGGTCAGAGGGGTAACGCCTATTTATTCTCCTTCGCAGGGAATTTTAATGGCAATAAGCAATAACAGCACCGATATAATGCTGATTTTTATTGTATTAACGGCTGTTACGGTGCTGTTCATAAAAGAGCGTGAGGCTTCCGTCATAGGGCTGTTGAAGCCGTTGAGATACGGCAGGCAAGGCTTGGCGGCGGTAAAGAGCCTTGCCGTGCTTTCGGTGTGCCTCTTGTTCGGACTGATCGTTTGCGACAGCTCTCTTTTAATAGGAGAAATGCGTTTCGGCTTGGGCGACCTGTCCCGCCCTATACAGTCGGTGGAGGGCTTTTTGGGCTGCAATCTGCCTATTTCCGCAGGACAGGCAATGCTGCTGATATTTATTGTTAAAATTGCGGCGGTGTTTTTAGCGGGACTTATATTTGAATGTCTCTGCACCGTTCTTTTTTCGGGAGCAGCCTATCTGTCGGCAGGCGTGATTGCCGCCGCGGAAATTTTTATGTATGCGACGATAGAAAATACCTCTTGGTTGTCCTCCCTCGGGAAAATCAACCTTGCCGCCTTTGTGCAAAGCAGCAAAATTTTCAAAACCTATCTTAACATAAATATTTTTGGTTATCCTTGCAACATTATCACGGTTACGGTTTTTTCCTTGATTATGGGAATCGCCCTTTCATTTACGGGAGAAATGCTGCTGTTTTCGAGAATTTCCGTCAAGGATTACAAATCGGTGCAGATAATACCCTCTATTCGCTATATCCCCACAAAGCCCTTTTATTACGGCTTATACAAGGCTTTTATTACTCATAAAGGGGCATTTGTTATTCTGATTATTGCCGCCCTTCAAATTTATTCGGCGGCGAATTACACCATATCCTACAACACGGACGATTTATGGTACCGTTCCTACTGTGATACACTTTCAGGTATGACCAAGGAGCAGGCTGACGAGTATATAGACAAGGAAAGAAGCCGATTTGAAAAGCTGTACGATTCTATGAGCAACGAAGGCTCGCCCTTGGCGCTTCAACAGATTTATGAGGAGCTTCAGGCGGAGCAGGGATTTATAAAGGCGGCGGAGCAGCAGGAATATATAAACGTCCTTGACAGCTCCAATAAGGCGATGTTTTATCAGACGGGCTGGCGCAGGATTTTCGGTGCGGAGGGATTTACCGAGGATATGACCTTGACGCTGCTTGCCGCTCTTGGAATATGCTTTGCAATTTCTCCCCTGATCGCATATGACAACAGAAGACGGTTAGGCTTTCTGCTTCATACAAACAAATACGGAAAGAAAAGGTATTTCGGTCAGAATCTTGCGCTTTCGGTCATAATATCCTTTCTGATTTCGACGGTGATAAATATTCCTCATTTTGTCGGAATATTATCGCTGTACAAAACCGAGGGAGCAGGTTATTCGATAAGATGTATCAGCGAATTTGAAGGTTTTTTTGACATTCCCATTAATGCTTATTTACTTTTCCTTTTCTTATTAAGAACAATTTTCCTTGCACTATGCGGAATTATAATCTTGTACATTTCCTCAAGGTGCAAGAGCACGTATACGGCTCTTCTTATATGCTTGGCGGTTTTTGCGCTGCCCGTTATGCTTTATCTCGCAGGAGCGGAATTTATTTTGCCGCTGTGTATGCCATTCAGCGTGAACAGGGAGATAATTAAAGGGGCTTGGGTTTATCCGGCGATTGTTGCTGTGGGCAGCGGTTTTGTAATGTATAAAATAAAAACTTAGTGTTTTATGTTTTGTCAAAAATATTGTCATTAGGGATAGCCATAAAACATTTATATATTGATTACCCCAAAATCAGAAAATAGGAGTTGATTATCATAGTCCAACCAGCCTGTGGAATCAAAAGGCTGTTTGGCATAATCGGTTTTTCCCCGACAACTCAATCGGCACATTTTGATAATATTAAATCCGAGGCAGTAAAAAGCCTCGGATATTTTTTTGTCCAAAACAAAATAACACCTCGGAGCAGGTCTCCTCTAAAGTTTAGATTTTATCCCGAAAACAAAAAATCTAAATCAGGAAGGACAAAAATGTCCAAAAAATATTATATTAAAGGCGGCAAAGCTGTAGAAGTCTCGGATGAAATCCACGAATATCTCACAACCTCGGATCGGCAGATGAGATACTGTGATGAGGACAGGAAACAATCGGATTGGGATATTGATATGAAAAATGAAAAGGTCACCGAAATTTCGAGCCGTGAGGATTCGTTTGAACGTTTGACGGATATCGGAAAAGAGTTAGCCGATATAACGTCGGACTTTCGGGAACAAGCAATCAAAAAAGTTATGCTCGATCAGGCTTTGTCAAAGCTGAGTGATGAGGAATATTACCTCATTACTCAGCTTTTTTATTTTGAAAGAACTGAGCGGGAATTAGCAAGAGAGTTGCATATTGCTCAGCAAAACATTAACAAATCAAAGCACCGGATTTTGTGCAAATTGTATGAAATTTTAAAAAATTAAATTTTTTTCAAAAATTTGGTTGTTAAACACCCCTTCCCAACGGCAAATATTATGAGGGGGTAAAAATCCTCTTCACTGTTCTTTGAAAATTAAATACCAATATTTCAGATACCTTCCCCTGTACAGCCTGACAAGGATAAAGCGGCAGGATTCGGCACGATGCCGAAGGGTTCACGCCAAAGGCGGTCAACACGATGTTGAAGAGCGCAAGCCCAAGTGCGACACGATGTCGCACATAAAAGCTTGCGCAAAAGCACAATGCGCCGCAACCAAGTGTGAACTTGCGTTCCCCCAAGACATGTGCGGCAGCAGACAAAAGAATTCGGACGAACACCCGAGGACGGTTAGCCTAAATGAGTACATTTCAAAAAATAAGTTCAAAAGAATTTTTACATAAGCAGCCGATTGCACACCGAGCGATAAAGAACAGCACCCGAAACTTGCGTGGCAGCAAGTGCGCAATGATCTGCACAGAGGGATAATGATACTTCCGTCTAGCCACAGTTCACACAATGGGGGCGGCTGCGTGAGAACCATGCCAGGGTGAGATTCCCATGACATCGTGACAACTTTGATGGCGCAGCATCCGTGCTGCGCTTTGGGTTGTCACTGCACAACATTGTGTTGTGCAGTGCCGACGATGGCCTGAAATATTCCCATTTATCGGGGCAGTCGGGGACAAATACGGTAAAAAACACAGGCAAATCAGCGAAGCGAATTGTTCAGCAAAGCGTTCCGCTGTTAATATAAAATTGCGGTTATAAAATCAGATATAACCGTAATGTTTGCACACTGTTACAAGTGTGCAGACCTCAGTCTTATGCACATAGCGAAAGACTGAGGTCTGCACATTTGACGTAAAAATAAGGAGAATACAAAATGGACAAAGAAGCAATAATCAGATACAAATTCTATTTATGCAGAAATTTTTTGGATAAGCTGTTGAGCGAAGGTCTTATCACCGAAGCCCAGCGCAGAAAAATAGAAAAAGCAGTCATCAAGCGCCTCGCAGAGGTTTGAACCCCAATACGCTTTTGTTGGTTATGATACGAAAACCCGTGGATATTTCGTTCGGTTTGGTGATAGATAAACCCAAACCGTTTCGGTATACTGTGTTAAAAAGGAGATGATCAGGTGGCAGAAATCACGATAATACCCGTAATTTTAGATTTGAAGTGTGTGCATAGCTCCAAAAGGAATGATTTAAAGGTTCAACGGAATGTTATCGCTAAGCTGTTAAAAGCTACCGAAGAGACCATGCCCCACCATTCACTGTCATTCAGGAAGCCGGTACAGTTGAAAATTTCACAAATCAGGCGTATAATGGCTATATGTTAGAACGACAAATCGGAATTTATGGAGAATCTCAAATGGAACATATAATAGTTAGGCAGGAAGAAGAAAAGGATTACCGAAAAGTAGAAGAAATAACAAGAGCAGCATTTAATTATCCCGACAGAATACTGCGTGGTAAAATTGGCTGTCCTTATGAACATTGGATGGTCCATGAGTTAAGGAACCGTGATGGCATTATTGAATTGAGTTTAGTTGCTCAACTAAAAAACGGAACGATAGTCGGACATATTATTTGCAGTAAGGCAGTTGTTAAAAAGGAAAGCTATATGCTTCCCGTCCTTAATTTCGGTCCTTTGAGCGTGCTCCCTGAATATCAGCGTCAAGGTATTGGTCAAGCCCTCATCCGTACAATGATAGAGAAAGCCGAAAAGCTTGGTTTCGGTGCTATACTATTCTTTGGGAGACCGGAATACTACCCACAGTTTGGTTTTAAAGAGGCAGTCGTTTATGGCATATCCGATGCTGAAGGCTATAATTACCCTGCCTTTATGGCCATGGAATTAAAAGAAGGGTATCTAAAGAACGTTTGTGGCGGAAAGTTTTTTGAATCGGATATATATAATGACAAGCTTAACCGTGAAAAAGTAATGAAGTTTGATAGAAATTTTTGATAAACGACAAAACTCCGGTTTGTCGAATCAAACACCAAAATACATTTTTGAAAATCGGTTAGAAATGTGAGGTAACAGCTTTGCGGTCTTACTTTTGCAGTCTTGAGGAATAATAAAAAAATGCATGCCCTTTGAACCTTTATACGAAAGGTCAATAGGGTGTGCATTTTGTATCAGAATAGGTCGCTACTTTCATGTTTGACTGACAAAAGAGATTTTATGCCCACAAACGGCTGTGCAAAGCTATTTGTGGGCATAAATCCTGTCGAAAGCAGGATTGACCTTCCGTAGATTTTTTCGACGAAAAAGTGGATTCGAACTCTCTAAAAAAATATTTACAAAATTTTCCTGTTCTGTTTTGTACAGATTGTATATGCCGCCTGTGAATGATTTCTTATAAACGAGAAGTTAATTACAGGCGTTTTTTATTGCAATGAAAACTGAAAAAATTGATTTTTTGGGGGGTGAACTCTAACATATAAAATTATTGTACGATTATTTATACATTATCAACAAAGCCCCAAAACAAGAAAAGTATAGCTGAAAAATAAGTTATCAAAACGAAGGCGTATGTGCTCTTTAAAATCTGTATCCGCCCTTTGGTTAAAAAAATTTTGCTATATAAAAGTGACTTTAACAAAAATGTGAATACAATATACTTTTAATTAAATTTATGCAATGTGTTCAACTTTATCTGATTCAAGCATACCAAACTTTACAATATGCTTCTAAACTTCCCAAAAGAATTGACAACAAGAAACCAATGTGTTAGTATTTACAAAGGTTAACCTCAGCTTAAAAGGAATGTATCTATGAGTGATCATCATAGAAATTTAAAATATTTTGGAGAAATAAAAAATGACTTTAAGAAAAAAATTACCGGCGATCTTATGTGCAATTGCAATGACATTATCATCAGTCATTGTGTCTGTAGGAGCTATGGAGACTGATAATAAGAACAGCAGCTTTTTTATTGAAGCTGATAATTATGAGGATCGGGTTCGTCAAGTAGAGAGATATGAATCTGAAAATCTTCAAGTTCTCTCTGCCACAGCAGCCGGGCTCCCGCCACGGATTTATACAGGACAAAATTTAGCGGGAAACTATATTTCCGGACATTTTTCCCCTTGTTATCCCGCGAATGGAGGATATGATACTATAAGCGGAAAATACATAAAACAGGTTTGTGTTACTGCATGGAGCATATTTAGCAGCTCCACGAAGTGGACGCTGTCAGCTGCAAGCACAGCCGATACATCAAGGTATGAAACCTACTATGTTAAAAATGCAGATGGTACTTATACAAAAACAGACTCATACACAGCAGCGTCGGCACTTGGTTGGGAAAGCGGCTTAGAGTGGGAATGGACATATTTCTAAATAGATGCTTTGAATAATACCCAAATCCGCAAAACTCAAAATTATGAATGGGCAAGGAAATGACTATATAATCAAAAAAATACTGCAAATTTTTTCATCCGCCGGGCGAAGAAAAAACAAGCGAAAAAAGGCAAAATCTCGTATAATAAAGACTTTTTTACGGCTTAAGGCAATCAATGACCGCCCGACGGCTTTGCGTGCGACTTGCTTGCATATATTACGTCATCTTACACAAATTCTCCTTGAAATACGTAAGTATTCCTGCGCCGGATTTATGCAAGCTGACGAAATATCTGAATGCGCAATTCACACGCAATCATTGTGCGGTGTTGCCTTAAATCAATTTGAATTCTGCGGATTTTGGTTAAATTAATATATTGTTAAGAATTTGTCCTGCCCTTCAGTTTCTGTAATTGTAGAGAAGGACAAATTATGTTTTAAAAAATCTTACATATGACAGGAGAAAGTTGATGAAAAATATCCTTCATTATAGCAAACAAATTGTTGTTTTTATCGCTTGTACTGTCGTTTTTGCAGCGGTCGTGCTTTCTGCTTTTTTTAGAGAAGACACGCCATCTCCCACCTCATTCTTATCCGAAAATGCCGTTTTAATAGATATTTTTTTTAATTCTGATGATAATACAGAAAATATCACCTATGCTCAATTGTATTCATTGTTTGAGGAGCAACCTGAACTTACAGTGATCAAGCCCTACAATGGCGGTTATTTTACCGGAATGCAGATTTTTTCTAATAATCCAAATTTTTCAATTCCGCATTATGCATCTGAAAACGATATATTTAACAAATCTTCATCCCTTTTATTGTTAGAGGAAAGCATTAAGGATTATACAGTGACCGATATCAATGGCAAATCATTATTTATGCTTAATGGAAAAGAACACGAGGCAGCAGGGTTTTACAAAAGCAACAGTGCATATGATTATTCATTCGTGTCCAATCTTTATTCCTTTTATAAAAACAATAATACTGTGAATTGTGAACAATTTTATATAGATTGCGGTACAGCTACAACGGATTTCAGCAAAAAAATAGATCGTCTTTTTTCCAAAGGTGATAGTAAATATAATGTATCAGTCAGGCGGAACATTGGATCAAAGGCTTTGTTTCACGGGGATTTTGAAAACGCAGTAATTTTTGCCAGTGTAATATTGGTAATAATAATTGTTTGTTTTGGAGCGACAGTTTACATAAAAATAATGATCGGAAAGCGATCAAAGGAAATATTTTGCAAATTTCTTTGCGGTGCCGAGTTATCAATTATTCGTAGGGAGTTTATAAATGAATTTGCAATTATTGCTCTTATAGGCTCGGTAACTGGTACATTGATGTCTATTTTTTTAAATTTTTTTTCATTTCACATAGTGATGATAAAGATATCGTGTATAATAGCTTCCGCAATTATCGTCCCTGTTTTGATTTTCTTAATCTGCCTTTTGGTACAAAGATTAGTATTTCCTAAGGAAAATGAATTACAGAGGAGGATAAGGGAGTGAGGGTATTTGTTTTTTTAAAGGAAGAACTTTTAAAAAATATAAAAATATTTATACTTCTTTTTTTAGAGTGTTTATTCACATTTCTAATCTCGGGCTTTTGTATGTCATTCTTGTTAGACTCATATGCTTCTTTAAAAGCAATCAACAATATGAATAAAACCGAAAACTGGTATTATCTTATTAAAAACAGCGATTACAATAAAAGCAATACTGGAAACTATATGGAAAACGAATGGGACGAGTTTTATCATTATATAATAGATAATTATGATTACATAATGAGCACCGGTGAGCTGATATCAATCGAGGATACCTTCATTTGGCAAAACGGAGAAGCTGAAAACGCTATTGGCATTTCATATTTTACTGAAAACTATTTTGAATATCTCAATCCCGAAAAAATAATTGACTATGATTGGAACAGTTATAATGGTGATTATATACCTGTGATTTTGGGGTATGATTATAAACTTTACTATCAGGTCGGAGATGTTATAAATTCAAGATGGGAAGTGGTGGCATTTTGTAAGGATGGGTGGTCTATTCCGATAGGAAACAGCTATCAACTTGTACATAGTGGCAGTGGAGGTGTAATAACACTTATGAAGTATTATTCCTCCGATAATTTTGATCGTTCATCAACCGAGGTATGTGTATATTCAGAAAGTGAAGATGATCTGATTCCCATATTTAAAAAATTTAGTGAATTAGGTTTGGATTCGGTCGTTCCAATTTCTTTTTTAGATAGAATAAATTTTATGATCAGGCAATTTTACAAGATACTCTCATCCTACCTTTTTATCGCTATCGGCATAACAGTATTTTCAATATTATGCACATCCTCTGGTTTCAGCAATTATTTACGTCTTCGCAAACGCGATTATCTTATATACGAAATTTGCGGTGCAAACGTGTATGGTATCGCTATCAATATTGCAATTCTTAATTTTACAGTAATACTTTTACCGGCACTTGTTTGCGCACTTATTTTCGGGCGCATTGACCTTATACCTATTTTTTTGATAATATCAGCTGTGATAGAGATCTGCTCACTTGCCAAACCTCTTTATTATTTGTTAAAAAAGCCACTGATCGAACAATATTATGAAAATAGGTGATTTATTATTTGAGAAAGGAGCTTCAATCACTATGATAAAAATGACCGATGTAAGTAAAATTTACGGTGTTGGTGACTCTGAAGTGAAAGCGCTCAACAATATTAAACTCGAAATAAATGATGGTGATATGGTATCGATCGTAGGCACATCCGGCTCAGGGAAGTCCACTCTTTTGAATATAATGGGACTTTTAGATAGCGCGTTTGATGGATATTACTACATGGATAACATCAATGTAAAGACTCTCTCCAACAGAGACAAGGCAAAAGCCCGTAATGAGAAGCTTGGTTTTGTTTTACAAGATTTTGCACTTATTGAGCACTACACCGTTAAGGAGAATATAATGATTCCTTTTCGTTATTCATCAAGGTTACAGGAAAATTGCGGGCATAAGGTTAAAAATACTCTTCAAAAACTTATGATAGCAGAAAAAACAGACACTCCAGTCAGCAAGCTTTCAGGAGGTCAACGCCAACGTGTTGCTATTGCAAGAGCAATAATAAATGATCCGTCTGTAATACTTGCTGACGAGCCTACAGGTGCTTTAGACAGTAAAACATCTGAAGAGATATTCAATATTTTTTCCCAACTTAACAACGATGGAAAAACCATTATAATTGTTACTCATGATTTAAGACTTGCAGAGAAATGTAAAAAAACATACCGTATTTCTGACGGTAAGATTTTTCAATAATATTCTTTAAAAGCACAATTTACATTTTTGTAGAATGAATTGTGCTTTTAGTATTATTACCCTCTCGTTTGTAGCTTTTATATACTTATTATTTGATTTATAACAGAATCTCGCAATGTTAAAAATGTGATATAATAATCTGTATAAACGGCTCTAAGGGCACAGATCGTACAGGAACCGGTCTATAAACTTACTGCAAGCTGTCAAAAAGAAAACAGATGGTTGGGAAACGATTTTCATGGCCCGAATAAAGATGCCGGTCCTTATGAGAAGCAATAGGCCGGTGTGAAATATCTTGCTGAAAAATCGGCGTGAAAAGAGAATACTGCATTGAAAGGGGCAATAAAGGCTTGTTACCACAGGGCTGACCGATCCTTGCTATCGCACAAAGGGCAAATACTTTTAGGAATTCCGCTATGCGGCAAATGGGCAAAACTTGATTCGCTGTGCTTGTACTGCAAGGGCAGGCTACGATGATATAATTTACATCAAGCCTCAGATTCAGCTTTCACCGGATTCATTCCGCAGCGTGCCGGAGGTTGATTCGATTTTGGATATAGCCGTCCTCGAAAAGGCAAACCAAGCAAAAGCAATCCAAGCGGTATTGCCTAACATAAGCATTATTATGATTACAGCATGGATAAACATTTCTGCAGCAAATAAGAAACTCGGCGGTCTATGGAAAACAATTCCTGAAACAAGGTTTTAAGTTCTGATCTGGCAGACGATTTATTCAACAATTCATCGACATTTTTAGGCACACAAAAGAAGGTTTCCGACGATACGCCCAGAAGCCCCCAGATCTTCCATGCCTGATCATGAAAACGAAGATGCAAATCCGATGCTTCCAAAAGGAGTTTTTTACATTTTTTTTCGCCAACCATAGGCGTCAGCGTGTTCCGATAACATTCGGACGCGTGCCACCTGGTTTCTATGGCAAGACCGTTTATTTGATTTAACCACTTTCCAAGTTTTTTTCCGTCCTGTTCCGTTTCTAACTTCTGATATATCTTTTGTTCCAGCTTATTCCTGTTACCGGTATTCAGGTGCCGGATCATATGATCGAGAGATTCGGACAGGGAAATCGTACTGTCATATTTATCCGTTATGAAAACGATATTGCTGAGCTTATTATACCAATCCTTATCAAGCTGAGGTAACCGACGGTGTTTCATTAAGTACGGAAGTTTTTTATTGTCATCGTATCCCGTTATGACCGCCCACAAATCGCCCAGACTCAATTTGATCAAGACAGGCTGTTTTTCATCGATAGCCTGCTTTATTCTTTCAAACAGGACATTTTCCTTTGTATTTTTTTTCATTGCCTCATAGTGATAACCGGACGCATATAAAGCTAAGGACAGACGGTCAAGAGCTGTCTCCGAAAAATCGTCGGCTGTGTACGGCTTGTCAAAAGAATTACCGATTTCCTTATCTGTCCAAAAATATGCGCAGCCTGTTATTGTGATTAAATATTGATATATTTTAAGGTGATGCTTATGGATAAAAAGTTCGTTTTCACAATCCCCGCACCGTATACATTCACGTTGGTGTTTTCCGCAGAAAAACGGGGTGTCCTCCGTGTAAGCGTCCCGGTATAAAAGAATAGAAGAAAGGGCGCCGAAAAATGAGTTTCTTTGTGCGTTTACAGGAAAAGAGACTAAACCTTCAATATTTTTTGTCATTTGATTCCCTCCGTAATCATTATTGAATAAAAATGTAAATTATTGTATAGCATAATCGTGAAAGTCAATAAAAATTTAATTGATCGTTTTACAGAGCTTGAATTGAGCTTCAAATCTGTCTCTGCCTCCTTCAACGCCAACTATATGGAATCCGCATTTATTTGTGTAAAAATAATGATTGCGGTAGGAAACTGCTGGAGTTTCCGCATACCATGTCTTAATCTTTGGATACATATGCTCCACAAAACGCCATGCCATACTGCCATATCCGCTGCCGCTCAAGTCGGTGTCAATAAAAATATTTCCGAGGAAGCCCGAACCATGCTCTTCATGAATAAATAATATGATCGCGCCTACAGGTGCGCCGTTAAGATCAATACGATAGGATGTGGCTTCAGGATTAAATCCCCATTCTTCTAAAAAGCTGCCGTCATCATAGCCCGGCGGTCCGCCTGCGGGTTTTTGGAAAAACAGTTGTGAGTCGTTATCAAAGCAACGTTTCATAATAGGGGTCAGAAGCGGAATATCCTCTTTTACCATTGGCGTAAAGGTCAATTGTTCAAAATCCATTGTTTTTTACCTCCGTATATTTTTTAAGTTTACATAATTACAAATCTTAACGCTTTGTATTTTTGATTTATAATTTTCATATGTGTAACTCACCGATACTTGTATCCCGCAGTTCCGCCGGAAAAACCGATAACGGATTTCTTAATATCCATATTTTTCTGTTTATTTTTCATTTATCTTTATATTTTCATTCAGTATCTTTACAACTTCGTCGATAATATCCCCGCATTCACGAATTCTTGCGGCAATCTTTTTTCGTCTCTCAGGCGTTTTCAACGCTTCAAGCGTAATATTGAAGCCGCCACCCAAGGCCTCAAGATCGTTTCCGCCGTCGTTGTGCCATATATCGGCGGTGCGTCTGTATAAAAGACTTATGTCGTAAAGATATGTCATATCGGGATTCAAATCATTTGTGCGATGTAAAAATTCGGGACAGCGGCAGCCGTTTGTGGCCAACACGCAAACAAAATTGGTGTACATTGACCACAGGTCGAAATCCTCGGGCTTTATTCGCTCATAATACCCACTTTCGATGTCATCCGCCCATTTTCGGAAGGCGGGCGCGCCAAAGCAATATTTATCATTATCGGTTGTCAGAAGCTTCGGCAGAGCGTAAATTGCTTCACGGCAAATATCGGCGGTGTCTTTTTGCTCTTTTTTATCACCTACAAATATCCAGCCGCTTTTATCGGTATCGTCTCCTATGGCTTTGTCGCACGAAATACGCTGAGGCTCGCTGTTGTTCCCCGAAATATATATAAGCGTTTTTCCGTATTCCTCATAACCGACAAACACACCGCAGGGTTGTTCGGAATATCCTGTGGATATAACGGGAACTCCTTTATCAATATAAGAGATAAGCATATTCAGATACGATTCTTTATTTCTGCGAAGATCACGGCTGAAAACATATTCGGCAGAATAACCGCACTTTTCAAAAGTTTCCTCAAAGAATTTTCCGTCACCCTCAAACTGATGATGAGCATTTACGCCATCACCGGCAAAGGGCTGCTTGTAATGCTGGGCAAACACGTCTCCGGTAAGTCCTTCAAAAAGCAGATAATCAAACTCCTTTTCTCCCAGACATTCCATTACATATCCGGCACTCCCGTTGAACCAGTAGTTTTCCCCGTATTCTTCAGTAATAAGGCGGTGAATAACGGGAATCATGTTGTTGCTTCGCCTTGTATTTAAGGTAAGGTCCACATTCTTTATTTTATTTGCCTGCGAATACGCAAGCTGTGAAATCCTGATTTTTCTGAAGTATTTCATTCCCTGACCGTTTGATCCGATAACAATCGGATAGGCTTCTTCCCGGTTAAGGTCAATGGACATATACGGAAAATCGGTTCCGCAATACCGTATTTCCCCGTTTATTATGACCGCTAAATGCTTTTGTCCGACAACCCATGTGACATGATTATATTCGTTCGGTACGATACGGCCTCTGTTTGGGAAATTATATGAATCGTGAAAAATCGGCTGATGAAAGCTGATTGCTTCTTCCCGACAGCTCGAATGGTTATTCATATTGATACCGAAATCCATAATTTTCAGATTTACGCCGCTGTTATAACTGTCGGAACCATGATAAAAAACAATGCTTCCTTCGCTGTCACCGTAGCCGAATTGCTCGTCATCCATCGGTACGCGGAAATCTATATCCACCCTGAACGGCAGCTTTACGGATACGTTTGTATTAAGCGTCCGCGTGGAGATCCAGCCGGTATATTCGGCTTCGCCGTTGTCAAGTACTCGGTAATGAGGATCGTTGATCGTCGTAATTTTATCAAAAGCGACTTCTTTTTCCCACAATATCGGATTTTGATCGTTGATCTCGACCTCCGTGATATCCGTGATCTCGTTAGGAGTCGGATAAAGCGTCACGTCGGGAATCCGTTTTTTTAACGGAACATATAAGGCGACAAGACGTCTGCGTTCATCGGGAGAGATGAGATTTTCCGTCATGGCGGCGTGGCGCAGACTGCCGTCCGACATATAATCTATTTGATAAAACTTATTTTCGTCAAAGCTTTTTATAAGATAACGAAACGACTGATTCATATCGTCATCGAGGTATACATTTGCCGCAGCAAACAAGCCTCCGTCAAAAATAAAATCCGTATAGGCGCTGTCGTTTACAAAATCTTCGGTAATTTTTGAGATAATAACATCATGTTCGTTTTCCCGATACTCAAAGCTTTCGTGATAATCAGTTATTATACCGCTCATCTGAATATAATGCGAAAAAGCGTCGGCATCGGAGTTTTGCGGATCAGCTTTAAGGTATGAAGACAACACCCTCATTTTCGGCAGTTTTACAACGGAAATATCGAGCGGCCGCGCAAGCCTTTCCGATACCTCGGAAAGCTGCTCCATGCCGATATTTTCCCGCACTGTGAGCTGCTTGTCCATTTCTTCGTATAAAAGCGGCAGGGCAGTGATTTGTTTGATGCCTTTTTCAGTCATCTTATGCAAAAAGTCATTGATAATGCGTTTAAGTTCAGACAGCGCCGTGACCTCGCGGTCAATTTCACCGAGCTTGTCCACAAAAACCTGTGTGATATCCGACATTTCACGGCTGTCATAAATCCGTACAATGTCTTTAATCGGTATCTGCATTTTGCGAAGTACTATAATCTGCCGCAATCTCTGTACATTCTGCTCATCATAATAACGATATTTTTCATGCTGTGGGCGTATGCTTGTAATAAGCCCGGCTTCCTCGTAATAACGCAGTGTTCTTGACGACAGTCCGAGCTGGGTGCTGAGATCGGTTATTTTGATCAAACTCATATGTATCTCTCCTCTCCGTAAACAGTATACCACTTGACGCTACGTCAAAGTCAAGTGATTTTCTAAAATTTTTTGCGGAGTTTTATCTTCCGGCAAACCTGCGTATCCCGTATCGGTAACCGTGTGACTGACGATGGCTAAGCTATATGATGTTGTTTTTAAAAAGTTTGTGCCGTGCTTTTATGAATGACAGGCCTGTTTTTGCTTTTAATGGAAATGTTTCCTTTTAAAAAGAAAAAACAGATAGACTCTTGATATAAGTCCCTTAGAGATGACACAGAAAAAGCAAAAAGTGCGAACTCTGAGGGGATCTTATTATACCATAAAAAGAGCGAAGCAAAGCGGAGCGATTCCACTGAAACGGTAAAATGTTCTCAAACATCAAAATAAATTCTTCCTCTTTATTTCGTTTGAGGTTATTATACCATAAGAAAAATGAGCGAAGCGAACACTTCCATTTAATTTGTCCTTTGTTCATTTGTTGTAGCAGTTCAAATATCTGTGAAATGTAAATTCACCTTTTTGCATCTACGTTTTTTCAATAAACCGCCGCTTAAAACGGCAAAAACTTTTTTATCCTATTTTTTTGATAGCGCTCATGACATCATTTGAATCCTCAGATAACTTTTTTGTTTATGACAAGCCGGTTGTTGCTTGACTGACGGTATTTTTTAAAACGGGATCAACAATTATTATGTTTTTTCGGGTTAGAAAATTTCAAAAATTGATGTGGGCAATAGGAATCTGTTATGGATTGTCCGAAAAGTCTCAATTTGCACGATCTTTACTGACCGGAGGCGCTTTGTAAGTCAAAATACTCGAAGTATTACCGTCTTTCTCCGCTTTTTTCTTAAATGCAACCACTCATTCGGCGAAATCGTACAAAATTTCTTAGAGCATGTTCACATAAAGCCCGGTACAGGACTTTTCAGCAAATTTAACCGTATATTTCGATGATTTTTTTGAAATACGCAGGTATTCCCGCAAAAATTTGTCTTTGATACTTTAAAATTATGCTCGAATTATGCTCGAAAATCCGTAAATCGGTTTTATGCGAACACGCTCCGGTTTTCAGATATGCTCTAATCTTTGGTGGAGTATAGATAAATAAAATGGATTATTAATGCTCAATGCTTAGAGCGCAATTTTAATTCATGTCCACAACCCGATCAAAGATCGGTTTAATATATGATCTTCGGTAATTCATGTTCTGCCGCCTTAATGTAAAAACAAATCAGACAACATTATCTTTTTATTTTTCTGTATTCGCCGGGCGATGTTTTGAATAATTTTTTAAATTGCCGGCAAAAGTATCCGACATTTTCAAAACCCGTTTCCCGGGCTATTGAAGAAATATTGTTATCTGTGGTGACAAGAAGCTTTGCGGCATGTTTAAGCCTGTAATTCACCAAGTAGCTTATGGGAGAAGTATGAAGATATCTGCCGAATATATTAAGAACACTGCTTTTACTCATTGCCACGGTTTTTGCGATATCATCCAAGGAAATATGGCCGGGATAATTTTTATGTATATACTGCATCATGATCTGAAGCTGCGCCTGAGTATGTGCGGACGCGTTTGTCGACGAGGCCGGCTCGGGTATAGTGACATTTTCATATATCAGTGTCCACAGCTTCAATAGAAACTCAACGGTTTTTATTTCACATATGTTTTCTCCTTCCTGAATGGCAAATACGGACAGCAGAATATTCAGGACATCGTTATGCCATGGCACATCGGGAGAAAATATCAGACACTCGATGGACGAATTAAGGAGAGGATATATAAACTTCCTATATATCAAACTTGTTTCGGGTGATAGCAGAGACGGAGAAAAAACGATATTGGGAATAACGGCGCTTTCCTCCGCTTCGAAACGGTGAATGACCTGAGAATTTATAAATATGCCGGTTCCGGCGTTTAATATATATTTGCTGCTTCCTATGAGAAATTCGGCGGTTCCTTTTTCAACAAACACAAATTCAACTTCGCAATGCCAGTGCCAATCTACACAGTGGAAATCGAACAGCCATATATCTTCCATATAATACCGGAAAGGGTATTCATCACTTCCATGACAGACAGTCTCTCTTAATGTTTCATCAGTTATGATTTTATTATATCCGTTATTATTATTCATTTTATTTCCTCGTTTGTTTTACCGGCTTTTGTGATATTGTGTAATAAAATTGTGAAATCGTATCTTGATGTACAGATAAATCTGCGATATAATCCAATCGTATTATAACATTGAAAGGGGAGAAAGTCAATTTGATCAAAAAATACAAAAAAACATTGGCCGCTTGTTACTTGGGATTTATTACTCAGGCAATAGCAGCTAATTTTGCGCCGCTTATGTTTTTGAAGTTTCACAACGATTATGATATACCTTTGGGAAAAATAGCACTCATATCCGCAGTATTTTTTCTGACGCAGCTTATTGTGGATGTTTTATGTGCTCAATTTGCCGATCGCATAGGATACCGAAGGTGTACGGTTGCTTCGGAGCTGTTTGCAGCTATGGGACTTGTAGGCCTCGCATTTCTTCCCGATCTTTTACCGGATCCGTTTACCGGAATAATGATAAGCGTTATAGTTTATGCGGTGGGAAGCGGTCTTATCGAGGTATTGTGCAGTCCTATTGTGGAAGCGTGTCCCTTTGAGCATAAAGAAGCAGCCATGAGCCTTCTGCATTCGTTTTATTGCTGGGGATCGGTTGGAGTAATACTTATATCAACTATTTTTTTTGCTGTTTTCGGTATAGACAACTGGAAATGGCTTGCCTGTATATGGGCGCTTATACCACTTTACAATATCTTTAATTTTGCCGTATGTCCTATTGAGCGTCCTACGGAGGAGGGTACCGGTATGAAATCAGGCAGCCTTTTCCGTATTCCGTTATTCTGGATATCTATCATACTTATGATATGCGCGGGAGCTTCAGAATTGTCAATGGCTCAATGGGCTTCCGCATATGCAGAGTCGGCTCTCGGTCTGTCAAAGGCAGCAGGGGATCTGGCAGGCCCTTGTATGTTTGCCGTAACTATGGGCATAAGCCGTGTTATTTACGGCAAGTACGGCGGCAGGCTGAACCTGATGAAGTTTATGTTGGGATCAAGCGGACTCTGTCTTATGTGTTACATTGCGGCTTCCATATCAAATAATTCCGTTGCGGGGCTTATAGGATGCATTTTGTGCGGATTTTCCGTAGGTATTATGTGGCCCGGAACAATCAGTATATGTTCCGGGCAAATTCCGGCGGGAGTGACAGCCATGTTTGCTTTGCTGGCTATGGCCGGTGATCTAGGCGGAGCTTTCGGACCGAGCTTAGTCGGCAATATTACTCAAAATTCCGGCGATAATCTGCAAACGGGAATGCTTGCGGGAAGCTTGTTCCCGTTGGTTCTGATAATATCTCTTCTTATGCTTAAAGGATCGAGTAAAAAAAATATAAAAATTAAAGAACGGGAGTAATGTATAATGGATTTTAAATGTTTAAATGGTAGTAGTATAAAGATAACCGAAAACAGGATAGAAATTTTTGCTCCGGAAAAAACGGATTTTTTCTGCGGCGGTATTGACCAATGCGAGGAGGGTATTCTTCCTGAATCGCTTTGCAACGCACCGTATTACTATACTGAAATTGAAGGAAATTTTGTTCTGACGGTAAAGGTTTCTCATGATTTCAAGGATACTTATGATTCGGCTTCGGTTATGGTCATGAGGGATTTTGAATGCTGGGCTAAATGCTGTTTTGAATTAACCGATTTCGGAACGCACGCGGTGGTAAGTGTTGTTACAAAAGGCGATTCCGATGACGCAAACGGCTGTAACCTTGATGGAGATACGGTTTGGCTCAGAGTATGCCGTGTCGGGAATAATTTTGCATTTCATTATTCCTCTGACGGAGAAAATTTTTACATGATGAGGTTTTTTCATCTTCCTGTCGGATCCGCCGTTAAGGTCGGATTGTTGGCACAAGCTCCGACGGGAAGCGGCGGAACAAGGATCTATGAAAATCTGTCCATTGAAAATAAAACGGTAAAAAATATAAGAGCGGGCAAATAATATGCGATAAGCATAGTTTTTAAGCAGCAGGAGATATATAAAAATACTTATTATTTAAATGATTTTCTTGAGCCTTCAAAAAATTCAAAACGGTCTGTTATGAAATATGACAGACCGTTTTGAATTTTAAGATGTGATAATCATATACGTCTGTGCTTCATATTTGTAAATAAAGACCGTTTTTTCCATATATTCATACATGTTGGCATGAACGTTTTTTCTATATGGATTATTTAACGTTGTTTTTTTCAGGATTTCACTTAGGAAAGTCCGTCCAAATTTAAAAATAACGAAAAAAAGCAAATATCCATCGCGTTTTTTAAAATGTGCTTTGCAACAAATCAAGTTAAGTCAATACCGTACAATGACCGCCTGAGGGCTTTGCGTGCGGCTTGCTTGCATATTTTCTGTCAGCTTACACAAATTCACCTTGAAATACATCGGTATTCCTGTGTCGAATTTATGCAAGCTGACAAAATATCTGACTGCGCAATTCACTCGCAATCATTGTGCGGTGTTGCCTTAAATTTTTTTGAAATATTTTGATATTACTGAAAAATTTTTTCCTTTAAGGTGATAAAAATATACCCGAAAATCCGCATATCGATTCCATTTGAACACGCTCTGATATAAAATTTTAAAACGATTTCAAAAGCATACTTTAAAAAAAGAAAAACATATGCAGATTATTATGAAAATCACATAGGTTTAACCGCAATTTTTTTGTGCACTGATAAAAAGTAATTTACTTTAAAAATCAGCATGACGTCAGGGACTATATGAAAAGCCGCAAAAAGCACGCCTTCTACTGACCGGGACGCTATCCGTGTCAAAGAGCGCCGGTAGTTATCCCTTTGGGATAACTGCGAAATACCTCGTATCTCTTCGCTTTTTTCTTGAAATAGCCGTGCTTTTAGTGTAATCGTACATATTTGCTTTGTTTTCGTACACGGTCTAATAAAGCCTGTTATTGACGTAATCGTGAAAAAGTGCACGGTCATAAGTGAAACGTCAATGCTTACACAGATCAAAAATATCTGTAGATTTTTTGGGAAATAGTTCCGGAAATATCTTGATATTTTTTATTGGATGATGTACAATTACAATAGAATAATTTACATGAAACAGATTTTCTTATAATTACTTAATCATATACTGTATGCGGAAATTAAAAGGATCGATATAGGATCGGAATTTTTGGTTTTTAAATATTCAGCTTTATAACTATAAAATCATAGTCTGTGATCAAAGACCGATGTTAATGTTTTTTAAGGCAACACCTCACAATGATTGGGTGAGAATTGCGCAGTCAGATATTTCGTCAGCTTGCATAAATTCGACGCAGGAATACTGACGTATCTCAAGGAGAATTTGTGTAAGATGACGGAATATATGCAAGCAAGTCGCACGCAAAGCTGTCAGGCGGTCATTGTGCAGTATTGCCTTAAGTTTGACCCTACATTATCCTTTAAAGCCGATCACATTCGTATTGCGGTCTCATCTATATTAAGCAGCACCGCACAATGACCGTTGGTTATGCCTTTGCTTGCATGTTATGGTTATCTTGCGCAAGCTTTCCTTGAAATACGCCGGTAATCGCGTATCGGATTTATATAATCTGACGCGATACGATACCGCAGGATATTTGCACAAAGCTAAAATCGAAAAACAATCGGCGGAAAATTCACACGCATTCACCGTGCGGTGTTTCCATAAATAAAGCAATTTTATATTTGGACGCCCGTATCAGTTTTAAATATAAGTCGAGGGAATCTATATGGAGTATATTGCACATATAAGGAATGAGGACGGGGGGATTCAAACCGTTTCAGCTCATTGTTCTGGCGTATCGGAATATGCGGAGCGCCGGAGCGGAAAGCTTGGATTGTCTTCGATTTTGAGGCTTGCCGCATTGCTTCATGACGCCGGAAAATGCAGCAGACGCTTTAACGATTACATTAAGGGGGATAATAGTTTCCGGAGGGGCGAGATCGATCACAGCTATGCGGGAGCAAAGTATATAAGGGATCTTTCGGAAAAAGGCGGCAATAAAATTATCCATGAGACGGCAGACTTTATTGCCAGGATAATCGTATCACATCACGGACTCCATGACTGGATAGATATGGACTATGATGACTATCTTAAGAAAAGAACCGGAAAAGATGATGATTACGATGAAATTTTAACGCAAATAAACGTTATGCTGAAAAATTCGGAATCTGAAGAGCTTATAATGAAGGCCTCTGCCGAATATCAGCTTCTTCAAAGCAAAATATTGGCTTTATGCAACAGAGACAAAAGGGCTTTTTATTTTTATATGGGAATGGCGGAGCGCTTCGCGCAATCCGTTCTGATAGATGCGGACCGTTCGGACACGGCGGAATTTCTGAACGGAATAACTTCTGAAGAATTTAATGCAGAAAAAGTATGGGCAAGTGTCTGTAAGAATGTTGAAGGCGCTGTCGAAAGCTTCAGGGAAAAAAATGATGAAATATCAAAAATGCGGATGGATATTTCAGACAGATGCTTTGATTTCGCTAAGGAACCAAGAAAAATATGCCGTCTGGCGGTGCCCACGGGAGGAGGAAAAACGATTTCCTCTTTCAGATTTGCCGTAAATTACTGTAAAAATTTCAGAAAAAGCAGGATATTTTACGTTGCTCCTTTTATGTCTATATTAGAGCAGAATTCAGATGTTCTTAAATCGCTTATAGGCAATGACGAGCTGTTTTTGGAGCATCATTCGAATATTATAGCGGAAATGGAGGAAAGCGAGGAGCTTAACAGGTATGAATTAAAATGTGAAAACTGGAATGTTCCCGTAATCGCAACAACGACGGTTCAATTTCTGAACGCGGTGTTTCTTGGCAGAATGTCTTCCGTAAGGAGATTCCATCAGCTTTCAGATTCAGTTATCATTATAGACGAGGCACAGTCGATTCCCTTGAAATGCGTCTACATTTTTAATTTGGCGATGAACTTTTTGGCGAACATCTGCGGCAGCGTTATTGTGCTTTGTACCGCCACTCAGCCAAGCCTTGGAGATGATAATCATCCCTTTCCCTTGCTATTGGATAAAAAAGACAGCATGGTCGGCGATTATACCAAGGATTTTAAGTATTTTAGACGCACGGATATCATTCCTAAAATAAAAGCTTCGGGATATACTTTTGGCCAGGCGGCTGACTTTGCTTATAAAAAATATTCCGAAAATAAAAACCTTCTTGTAATCACAAACACTAAAAAAGCCGCTTTTGAAATGTTCAGACAATTAAAAGAAATAATTGAATCCCGTAATGAAAATACAAAAATAGTTCATCTCAGTACTTCGATGTGTCCTTCTCACAGGAAGGACAAATTAGATTTTACTCGGCGGCTTCTGGAAAAAGGAAAGCCCGTCATATGCGTTACGACCCAGCTTATAGAAGCGGGAGTAGATATTTCGTTTAACTGTGTCATACGCTCTCTGGCAGGATTGGAAAGCATAGCTCAGGCTGCCGGCAGGTGTAACCGGAACGGTCTTGATAAAATAAGACCGGTTTATATTATAAATTTGGCGGAGGAAAAGCTCACAGCCGGTCTTAAACAGATAAAATCGGCTCAGGATATATCCTTACAGATCATGGATAACACCGAAATGTTTGGTAACGATGATCTCACCGGAAATATGCAGGACATATCCCTACAGATCATGGATAACTCCCGTTATGATTTGTTGGGTGATAAAGCTGTTTCGATTTATTTTAACAAGCTGTATAATGAGTACAGACCTGAGCTTTTTTACAAGGTATATGATTCGAGCGCTGACACTTGTCTTTTGGACCTGCTTTCTCTTAATACAAAACGAAGACAGATATGTGAAAAAAAACATAAGGAAGCTCCCCTTAACGGACAGGCCTTCGCTTGTGCAGGAAAGCTTTTTAAGGTTATTGACGAAAATACGATGGACGTTATTGTACCGTACAACCGAGAAGCAAACGAAATTATCATTGCTCTTAATTCGGAAATCGATCCGAAAACGGAGACAAGCCTTTTGAGAAAATCCCAGAGGTATACCGTAAATCTTTTTTCAAACAAATTCAGTGATATGATTTCAAGCGGGGAGATATATCCTCTTAAAAGCAAAGGCATTTATGCTTTACGAAAAGAAGCGTACAATCTTGATTACGGCGTAGAAAATGAAACTCATCAATTTGAAACATTAATATACTGAAAGGAGTGGTTAAATGGAAAGACCCGTTTTCCGAAACACGGTGGAATTTTCAGTTACGGCGGATTATGCTTTGTTTTCGGATATCCTTACCCGGGCGGGAGGTGAAAAATTCAGCTATCCTATACCGACCTACGAAGCGGTCAAAGGCATTTTATCCTCTGTATACTGGAAACCGAGTATCATATGGATAATAGATAGTGTGAGGGTTATGAACCAGATTCAAACTTTTCGCAAAGGAATAAGGACCAAATATAATAACGGAAAAAAAGACCTGTCGTTTTATACTTATCTGAGAGACGTCAGATATCAGGTAAGGGCTCATTTTGAGTGGAACGAAAACCGTCCCGAATTAGAAGAAGACCGTAACGAGAATAAGCACCATAATATTGCCAAAAGAATGATAGAAAGGGGAGGAAGAAGGGATATTTTCGCAGGAACAAGGGAATGTCAGGCTTATGTGGAGCCGTGTGTTTTTGGTGAAGGAGAAGGTTTTTATGATAAAACGGGAGAAATATCATATGGCCTTATGCTTCACGGGTTTACATATGCCGACGAGGCGATCTGCACAGAGGATAAAGGGAAAATGACAGTACGGCTTTGGCAGCCCGTAATGATGGACGGAGTAATAGACTTTATCCGTCCCGAGAAATGTACCGTAAAGCGCCACATAAAGGAAATGCCCATAAAGCCCTTCGGAAAAGAATACGGCAATTTTACCGGAGTGCACGGGTTCGGAGGTGAAACAGGAATTGAGCTGGATTGACGAGTTATATAATATCTATGAAAGGAATTACGGACGAAGTGACCTGGATCCGCCTATGCTGCCGCTTTACCATTCCACGGCTAATGCCCAAATCGAACTTGTAATAAAAGAGAACGGAGACTTCATAACCGCAGGATATGTTGATAAAAAAGAAGCGGTAACGGTGATTCCGGTAACCAATGATTCCGCTACCCGAAGCTCCGGAATTTCTCCCCACCCCTTAGCGGATAAGCTTATTTACATAGCCGGGGACTATGGCAATTATATTCAATACAAAAAAGATAAATTATCCGAATATTATGAGGCTTATATATCTCAGCTGAAAAAATGGGCAGGATCCGAATATGGTCACCCGGCCGTCAGAGCCGTCTTCAGCTATATCAGCAAGGGCAGATTAATAAATGATCTGATTGGATGCGGGATTTTTGAAATTGACGATGCCGGAATGCTTAAATCAGGTGTTAAAATTTCTGATACGCCTCAGGAGCAATCGTTTGTAAGATTTAAGGTAAGCTACAGTGATCTGATGCATGAAACACGTACATGGAAGGATAAATCACTATACGACTGTTTTATAAATTATAATTCTACTCGGATGGAAGATGCAGGCCTTTGTTATGCCACAGGAAAAAATGTTTCCTTGACCTATAAAAACCCAGCAAAGATAAGGCACGGCGGAGATAAGGGGAAACTTATCTCAGCCAACGAAGATAACGGTTTTTCGTACCTCGGACGTTTTGACAAAAAGGAACAGGCTTTTTCAATAGGCTATGAGTTTTCTCAGAAGATGCACAACGGATTAAAATGGTTGATCAGCCGCCAGGGAGTTCAGATAGATACACTCATGCTGGTCGTCTGGGAAAGCTCGCTCAGGGATGTTCCCAATATAACAAAGCCGGCGGACAGCTTATGGTTTGATGAAGATGAGGATTTTTTCGCCGATACATATCCGGCTTACAGGGATTTGCTGAAAAAATCAATTTTCGGTTATAAAAATAATTTTGATTTTTCAGATACCGCTTCAAAAACGATGGTAATGGGGTTAGATTCCGCTACAACCGGACGTTTGTCAATAGTTGTTTATTCGGAGCTTCTGACTTCCGATTTTCTGGCAAATATCGTTAAATGGCATGAAGGAACAGCATGGTTTCGTTTTAACGGAAAAAAGCAAAAAAATGTTTTAAATTCCTTTGGTTTAAAAGAAATTGCAGAGCTTGCCTTCGGAACCGAACAGGGGGATTTTATAAAATGCAAGCCTGAGGTCGTAAGAGAGTATGTATGCCGCTTAATACCATGCGTTACCGAAGGCAGAGATATCCCGATAAATATAGTCGGAGCATTGGTAAACCGAGCTTCAAGCCCTTTAAAATACAAAAATGAATATAACTGGAGAAAGGTTCTTGAAGCTGCCTGCGGAATGCTGAGAAAACAAAAAACAGAAAAAAAGGAGGAGTGCGGTATGGCACTTGACGAAACATGCCGTAGCAGAGACTATTTGTACGGCAGACTTTTGGCGGTGGCGGATGTTGCGGAACATGACGCTTTTGACTCTAATGATAATGAGAAAAGAACCACAAATGCAAAACGGTATTTTGAAGCTTTTTCCAACAGACCGTTTACTACATGGGAAATTATTTATAATCGCTTGCAGCCTTATCTGAATAAATTGGGCGGAGGCTCGGTCCGTTATGAAAAGCTTATAAACGAGATAACCGATATGTTTGACAGGGAAAAGTTTACGGATAATTCTAAGCTTAATCCGGAATATCTTCACGCTTACAGCTGTCAGGTAAAAAAGCTTTACACCAAAACCGTTAGCGATAATAAGGAGGAATAAACTATGAGCACACTCAGCGGCAAGATCGATTTTGCGGTTATATTTACCGCGGTAAACGCAAACCCCAACGGTGATCCTTTAAACGGCAACCGTCCCAGGGAAAACTATGACGGATACGGAGAGGTGTCCGATGTTTGCATAAAAAGAAAAATCAGAAACAGACTCCAGGATATGGGGGAAAAGATTTTCGTTCAGTCCGACGATCGGTGCACAGATGATTTCGACAGCTTAAACAGCCGTTTAAAAGGATGTGAAGCCGTAAATCAATATAACAAGGGCAAAAAAACAAACAAAAAAGCTTTTACCGAAGCGGCATGCAAAGAATGGACGGATGTAAGAAGCTTCGGACAGGTCTTTGCCTTCAGTGGTTCGGAGGTTTCGGTGGGAATAAGGGGACCGGTATCAATATGCCAGGCCAAAAGCTTATCTCCGGTTGACATAATCAGCATGCAGATAACCAAAAGCGTAAACAGCGAAGCGGGCAAAGAAGGAAAAAGCTCGGATACGATGGGTATGAAACACAGAGTAGAGTTCGGAGCATATTTGGTTAAAGGCGCTATAAACTGTCAGCTTGCCGAGAATACGGGATTTTCCGACGATGACGCCGAAAAAATAAAGCAGGCATTGATAACTCTTTTTGAAAATGACAGTTCATCCGCAAGACCGGACGGAAGTATGGAGGTATGCCGGATTTATTGGTGGAAGCACGGCTGCAAGACTCCGAAATATTCCTCTGCAAAGGTTCAGCGTTCCTTACGCATCGAGCTTAAGGAAGGTGTATCCAAACCGGGTTCGATTGACGATTACAGTTTTTATCTTGACGCTCTTGACGGATTGGAGCCGGAAGTGATCACGCTGGTATGAAGGAATATGGCGAGGACGAATATCTGATGATCTCGGGTATACAGCACTTTGTTTTCTGCCGCAGGCAATGGGCGCTTATTCATATAGAACAGCAATGGTCGGATAATTACAGGACCGTGGACGGTGAAATCATGCATAAAAATGTACACGATCCTGAATTTTCCGAAACCAGAGGTGATAAAATCATTGTCAGAGCTTTGCCGGTATCATCTTCGGAATTGGGTATAAGCGGGGAGTGCGATATGGTGGAATTTACTGTTTCCGATAAAGGTACTCCGATTTTCGGAAGAAAAGGAAAATACAATGTTACTCCCATAGAATACAAAAGAGGTGAACCCAAAGAAAACGAAAGCGACGAAATGCAGCTGTGCGCGCAGGCTATGTGTCTTGAACAAATGCTGTGCTGCGAAATAAAAGAAGGTTTTCTTTATTACGGAGAAAACAGAAGAAGACATAAGGTGATTTTTGACGACGGGCTTCGAAGCAGAGTCAAATCTGTGATAACGGAAATGCACGAATACCATAAAAGAAATTATACTCCGAAGGTAAAGCGCACAAAGGTATGCAATGCTTGTTCGCTGAAAAATATATGTTTGCCCGTCATCATGAAGAATAAGAGCGTTAAAAGGTATATAGAACTTGCGCTGAACGATTATGAGGGAGACTGACATGAAAAAGCTGCTTAATACTTTGTATATAACATCTTCCGATCGTTACCTCTCTCTTGACGGTGAGAACGTGGTAATCAGCAGTGAGGGTGAAACCGTGGGCAGAGTCCCGCTACATAATTTAGAGAGTATTGTTACAATGGGGTATTCCGGAGCCAGTCCCGCTCTTATGGGAAAGTGCGGCGAAATGGGTATTGATCTGTGTTTTATGACTAAAAACGGAAGATTTTTGTGCCGCACTTCAGGCGAGATAAGCGGAAACATACTTCTAAGACGCCAGCAATTCAGGATCGCAGACAGCGAAGAGTTATCACTTAGCATTGCCAAAAATATTATTTCCGGGAAAATCTTCAACAGCAAATGGGCTATTGAACGTGTTACAAGGGATCATCCGATGAGGATAGACTGTGAAAGGTTTAAGGAAAAATCCCTTCTGTTATCTCAGTGTATAAAAAAATGCCGCGGCTGTACATCAAAAGATCAGCTTAGGGGAGTAGAGGGAGAGGCGGCGGCAGTATATTTTTCCGTATTCGACGATATGATATTGCAGCAAAAGGATGATTTCATTTTTTCGGCAAGAAACAGAAGGCCGCCTACAGATAATGTCAATGCCATGCTTTCTTTTTCCTATGCTCTGGCAACAAATATGTGCGCTTCGGCGCTTAATGCAGTGGGTCTGGACCCTTATGCGGGCTTCATGCATACTGACAGACCGGGAAGAAAATCCTTGGCTCTTGATCTTGTTGAGGAGTTAAGGGCGCTTATGTGCGACAGGTTCGTTTTAATGCTTATCAATAAAAAAATGATTTCGAAAAAGGATTTTGAATACAGAGAAAACGGTTCGGTAATGATGAATGACAATGCAAGAAAAGTTTTTATTACGGCCTGGCAAAACCGAAAGGGTGAAGTAATTACGCACCCGTTTCTTGAAGAAAAGGTGGAATGGGGAATGGTGCCTTATGTTCAGGCTTTGCTCCTTGCACGATTTATAAGGGGAGATCTGGACGATTACCCAATGTTTTTATGGAAGTGATGTTATGTTTGTTTTAATAACTTATGATGTTAATACTCAGACGAAGGACGGCAGAAAAAGGCTTTCAAAGCTTGCAAAGCAGTGCGTAAATTATGGGATAAGAGTTCAAAATTCTGTTTTTGAATGTCTTATGGACGCTTCAAAGTGCCGTGAGGTAAAGTTTAAATTAGAACAGATAATCGATAAGAAAACAGACAGTCTGAGGTTTTATTACATAGGCGATAACTATCAGAGAAAAGTGGAGCACATAGGAGCAAAGGATACATTAAATGTTGGTGGACCGCTGATTTTTTAGTGCGAGTGGAAAGTGCACATAAAAACGTTTATGGATCCGCACCGTTTTTTTATCGACCTGAGAAGTTTTTTTCTGAGATTTTTAATGTTTTTTTAATATTTATTAATGGATTTGTAATAAGCTGACAATTATGAGAGGATCAGCCCTTTTGTTTTTGTGCAGTTTTGCTGTCACCCCCTTTTGGGGGTGTGGATTGAAATAAGAAAAATTCATCAAGCTGCGGGAGGCCGTGCCGGTCACCCCCTTTTGGGGGTGTGGATTGAAATAGGAACAGTACAACAAAAGCCCCATGATTGAGGGGTCACCCCCTTTTGGGGGTGTGGATTGAAATCGCTTGATGTGCCTATGGATGAAGATTTGCAAGGTCACCCCCTTTTGGGGGTGTGGATTGAAATTCAATCGTTGCCTACAAAAAACATAAGAACATATTGTCACCCCCTTTTGGGGGTGTGGATTGAAATATCTTCAATGCCCATTGCTTTGAGCATTTTTCTTGTCACCCCCTTTTGGGGGTGTGGATTGAAATGCTATTATATCCAGACAGCGCGGATATGGAAAGGTCACCCCCTTTTGGGGGTGTGGATTGAAATCAATTTGGAGACTTTTGTAACATTGCACAAAAATGTCACCCCCTTTTGGGGGTGTGGATTGAAATCCTTTTGACGTGACTTTTTTTACCGACGAAAAGCGTCACCCCCTTTTGGGGGTGTGGATTGAAATTATGTTGCTTATCTGCATTTTCCTTTTGATAAAGTCACCCCCTTTTGGGGGTGTGGATTGAAATAAGCAATGTTATTTGACCGTCTGTCCATTCATGCGGTCACCCCCTTTTGGGGGTGTGGATTGAAATCCCACAAACTGCTGCGGACAGTTTAACGGGTGGAAGTCACCCCCTTTTGGGGGTGTGGATTGAAATAGCTAAAAATTTAAAATAAGAGGTAAATCTAAATGGTCACCCCCTTTTGGGGGTGTGGATTGAAATTTCCGACGATAACGAAGATATAAAAAAGAAATTCGGTCACCCCCTTTTGGGGGTGTGGATTGAAATATGATACCTCTTCTGTCTCGCCAACGAGACTAAAGTCACCCCCTTTTGGGGGTGTGGATTGAAATGACAAGGCTATTTTCAAAGAGATCACCGGGATTGGTCACCCCCTTTTGGGGGTGTGGATTGAAATTTTTGTCATTTCTGCTGCCTCCTATTTGTAAAATTGTCACCCCCTTTTGGGGGTGTGGATTGAAATAATAAAAAGACCGTGAAACCCTCCGTGCGCAACGGTCACCCCCTTTTGGGGGTGTGGATTGAAATCTTTCGGTATTGACATATTAACTCTAAAAAGACATGTCACCCCCTTTTGGGGGTGTGGATTGAAATTTCGAGAAGAACAACCCCGGAAAGAAGATTCGGAGTCACCCCCTTTTGGGGGTGTGGAATTTGATTATTGGCCGTTCAACAGTAGTTGTGCGGCTTTTTTCTGTTTGTTTTATTTGGATTATGTTAATCTTTAGCTGATTTTATTTTTTTCGGATTTGGGCAGTAGGATTTGGGCAGTATAAGTTTTTTTGAAACAGGCAGTATTTTTTATCCTTAAAAAATATAAGTCGACAAAAAGTAAAAAAATAGTTGATTTTTCGACAATTGTATGATATAATCACAAAAAACACATTGAGGAGGAAGCTATCTTGAGTTTGATGAAAATAATTTCCGCAGTACTTGCAGGGGCTTTTTCTGTTTCGCATATGACTTTTACGGTTTTTTCGGAAAATGAATCCGGGGGATTGTCTCCTGCCGATGCCGCACCCAAGGCGGGAATAGCTTTTCAGACGGATTATTACAGTTTCCGCAGTAACGTTTATCAGGATAAAGCAGTATACTGGAACGACGGAGAGGCGGCATATTATGAGGATTGGGAGGTGAATGACGCAGAAATCACAGGAGATGGAAAATATACGGTTTCAATAAACAAATCCAATCCTGAAGGTTCAGAATCCTGGAATTACATAATGCTTTCAACCAATATCCCATCGTCAAAGTATCCCGATTTTAAAATTAAAATCGACAGGCTTGTGATAGACGGAAAAGAGATACCTGAGGGTTCGGATGCTGTTATGAGCACTAACCTGATAAAGATGGACGATTATTCGTCATACTTTTTTACCGATATAGAAAACGCCTATGAGGTCGTTTTTCATCATGACTGGCGGGAGGATAAAGGTCCGGTCGATCCGAAGAAATTCGGGAACAAAATAGATGTGGAATTTACGGTAACAGGTTTCGATTCACAAACCGTTACCGGTGTACAGACGGAGCCTGAGATCCCGGACGATACCGATACACCCGAAGAAACGACATTTCCTGATGAAACAACGGCTTCGGATCCTATTGCAGGTAACGGAATACCCCAGATATCAGGGGAAAACGGAAAGGCGGGATGGAAAAATATTTCTGACGAAATCAGGAATGCCGGCGACGGCGTCCAAGTGAAAATCGATATGAACGGCGCTGTTGAATTGCCGTCGGATATTATCGGTACGGCCGCCGGAAAGGATATCAGGCTCATTCTTGATATGGGAAATGTAATCTGGGAGCTTGACGGCAGAAAGATAGACGCCTCCGTTGACCTAAAAACGGTCAATATGTCAGTAACAATGGATACCGATAGCATTCCGGACAGTATTTTATCGGAGATTTCCGATAAAGGTGAGTGTATGCAGTTGTCTTTGGCTCATGACGGTGAATTTGGCTTCATTACAACAATGAAAATAAATGTGGGAGAGGGAAATAACGGTAGACGTGCCAATCTTTTTTATTATAACGAAAAAGAGAAAAAACTCGAATTTGTTTCCGACTACATTGTTTCAGGAGGAACCGCAAGGTTTGATTTCGGTCACGCTTCAGATTATGTATTAGTTATAAGCGATTCCTTTACAGATACCGATTCAGCGGATCGGACTGATGACACCGGGGAAGACGAGGATAAAAATCATCCGACAGGATTTTTCTTGGGATTATTTCCCGCAGCGTTATCAACAGTTCTTGTAATTGCCGCAAAGAAAAGAATCAGATGATATAAGCAAAATTTCTAATGCTTAAATCCATTTAAATTTTTAAATCAGACTTTAATGGCTTTTTTTAAATATTGTCCCATACTTCCGGCTGCCGCTTTTCTTTTGCGGCAGTATTTTTTTGACTTTATGATTTTTTTCGGAAAATTGCGGACAGTGATTTAGTGAGGACGGGGGTTTTTCAGTCTTAAGGTTTAAATTATATCCCGATATGAATGCTGTTTTTAGCAACAAAAGCAATACTGCAAAAAAATCCGTTTTGGGTGTTTACAAATCGAACATCTTGTGCTATAATTTTTAGGATAGCATAAATAGAAGCTTTTTTAAGGATATGCTTCATATGACAGACTCCATTTATTTATTTTATGGCAGATCTGGTAAGGATTTATGCAAAAAAGAAGGAGGATTATTCCAATGGCAAGACAAAAGCTTACGATGGACGGTAACAACGCTGCGGGACACGTTTCATATGCGTTTACCGAAGTTGCTGCTATTTATCCCATCACCCCGTCTTCCGTAATGGCAGAAGTTACCGATGCTTGGGCTACTGCGGGAAGAAAGAATGTTTTCGGAACAGAAGTTAAGGTTGTTGAAATGCAGTCGGAGGCAGGTGCTGCCGGAGCTGTTCACGGCTCGTTGACCGCAGGTGCTCTTACAACCACCTATACCGCATCTCAGGGCTTGCTCCTGATGATTCCCAATATGTACAAAATCGCAGGCGAGCTGCTTCCCAGTGTTATTCACGTTTCCGCACGCGCGCTCGCTACTCATGCGCTTTCTATTTTCGGCGACCACAGCGACGTTTACGCTTGCCGTCAGACCGGTTATGCCATGCTCTGCTCCACCAACCCTCAGGAGGTTATGGACTTAGGCGCTGTTGCTCATCTTTCCACGATCAAGGGCAAGGTTCCTTTCCTTCACTTCTTCGACGGTTTCAGAACCTCTCATGAGATCCAGAAGATCGAGGTATGGGATTATGATACTCTTAAGGGCATGATCGATCAGGACGCTCTGGAAGATTTCCGCAGACGTGCGCTCAACCCCGAGCATCCTACTCTCAGAGGCACCGCTCAGAACCCCGACATCTTCTTCCAGGCTAAGGAAGCGGCTAACAATTATTACAATGCACTTCCCGAAATCGTTACCGAGTATATGGATAAGGTAAACAAGGAAATAGGAACGGATTATAAGCTGTTCAACTATTACGGCGCACCCGACGCAGAACAGGTTATCGTCGCAATGGGTTCAGTATGCGATACTATCGAAGAGACTATTGATTACTTATTGGCTCAGGGCAAGAAGGTAGGTCTCGTAAAGGTAAGACTTTACCGTCCTTTCAGCATCAATGCTTTTGTTGACGCAATTCCTTCCACCGTCAAGAAGATCACCGTTCTCGACAGAACGAAAGAACCCGGTTCCCTGGGCGAGCCTCTCTATCTTGACGTCGTTGCCGCACTCAGACAGGCAGGCAAGTTTACCGATGTTCCCGTATACAGCGGACGCTACGGTCTCGGCTCCAAGGACTGCAACCCCGCACAGATCATTTCCGTTTATAATAACGACAGCAAGAAGCAGTTCACGATCGGTATCGAGGATGATGTTACAAATCTTTCGCTTCCCATTACGGAAAACCCCAACACAACTCCCGAGGGCACTACCTGCTGCAAGTTCTGGGGTCTCGGTTCTGACGGTACGGTTGGCGCCAACAAGAATTCCATAAAGATCATCGGCGACCATACCGATATGTATGCGCAGGCTTACTTTGCTTATGACTCCAAAAAATCAGGCGGTGTAACGATTTCTCACCTTCGTTTCGGTAAGAGCCCAATCAAGTCCACTTACTTCGTAAACAAGGCAAACTTTGTTGCCTGCCACAACCCAAGCTATATTGACAAGTACAATATGGTCCAGGACGTTATTCCCGGCGGAAGCTTCCTGCTTAACTGCCAATGGTCGGTTGACGAGCTGGATGAAAAGCTGCCGGCACCCGTAAAGGCATACATTGCAAAGAACAACATCAATTTCTATATTATCAACGCAATTAAGGTCGCCAAGGAGATTGGCCTGGGCAATAAGACCAACACAGTGCTCCAGTCCGCTTTCTTCTCAATTGCAAATATCATTCCCGCTGATCAGGCGATCGATTATATGAAGAAGGCTGCCTACAAGTCGTTCGCTAAGAAGGGCGACGATATCGTAAATATGAACTATGCCGCTATCGAAAGAGGCGCAGGCGAGGTAGTCAAGGTTGACGTTCCCGCTTCATGGGCAGACTGCGAAGGCGAGCTTGTTACCGCAAAGGCCGTAAGCGACAGAAAAGATCTTGAGGACTTTATCAACAATATTCAGACACCCTGTAATGCACAAAGAGGCGACGAGCTTCCCGTTTCCACATTTACATCAATGCCCGACGGCACCTTCCCTCAGGGTTCGGCAGCTTTTGAAAAGCGCGGTATTGCCGTAGATGTTCCCGAGTGGATCCCCGAAAACTGTATTCAGTGTAACCAGTGCTCCGTTGTTTGTCCTCATGCGGTCATCCGTCCGGTTATCATGACTGAGGAGGAGGCATCCAAGGCTCCTGCTTCCATGAAGACCAAGGATGCTACGGGTATGCCCGGATATAAATATACCATGGCCATTTCCGTTTTAGACTGCACGGGCTGCGGTGCTTGTGTAAACACCTGTCCCGCCAAAACCAAGGCGCTTGCTCTTAAGCCGCTTGACAGTCAGATGGCTGAGCAGGAAGGCTTTGACTATGCTCATAAGCTTCAGTCCAAGCCCGAGGTCCTTGAAAAGTTCAAGGAAAACACCGTTAAGGGAAGCCAGTTCAAGCAGCCTCTTCTCGAGTTCTCCGGCGCATGCGCGGGCTGCGGCGAAACTCCTTACGCTAAGCTTGTAACTCAGCTCTTCGGCGACAGAATGTATATCGCCAACGCAACGGGATGCTCTTCTATCTGGGGCGGTTCCGCACCTTCCACTCCTTATACGGTCAATGCCGAGGGCAAGGGTCCCGCTTGGGGCAACTCACTGTTCGAGGACAATGCGGAATTCGGCTTCGGTATGTTCCTCGCTCAGGATACTCTGAGAGCAAGAGCACAGGCTCATCTTAAGGCTCTGGACGAAAAAGCGGAAAAGCCGGAGGTCAAGGAAAAGATCGCCAAGTACTTTGAGACCGCTAATGACGGCGCAGCTAACGCAAAGGCTACCAAGGAATTGGTTGCGGCGTTGGAGGCTTGCGGCTGTGACAACGAGGACAGAAAGGAAGTTCTTAAGCTTAAGGATTACCTTTCCAAGAAATCCAACTGGATCTTCGGCGGCGACGGCTGGGCATATGATATCGGATACGGCGGTGTTGACCACGTTCTTGCAAGCGGTAAGAACATAAACATTATGGTATTCGATACCGAGGTTTACTCCAATACGGGAGGTCAGGCATCTAAGGCTACACCTATCGGTGCTATAGCCCAGTTTGCCGCAGGCGGTAAGGATATAAAGAACAAGGATCTTGCGGGAATCGCAATGAAGTACGGTTATGTTTATGTTGCTCAGGTATCTATGGGTGCTGACAAGAACCAGTGCTTAAAGGCTATTCTCGAAGCGGAAGCTTATGACGGTCCTTCGCTCATTATCTGCTATGCTCCTTGTATAAACCATGGTATAAAGGGCGGGCTGGCAATAGCTCAGCAGGTTGAAAAGGAAGCTGTTGAAGCAGGCTACTGGAATATCTTCAGATTCAATCCCGCTCTTGCAGCAGAAGGCAAGAATCCCTTCAGCCTGGATTGCAAGGCTCCTACCGGAGATTATAAGGCATTTATGATGAGAGAGGTACGCTATAACTCCTTGGCTCGTCAGAATCCCGAAAAGGCTGCCGTACTCTTTGACAAGGCAGTTGAGAACTCCAAGAAGCGTTATGACGATCTGGTAGGACTTATAGATTACTATAAGCCCACCGAATAATAAATCCGGATTGTTGATTTAGTTTAGATAAAAGCCGCATTTGCGTTTGTGCAAATGCGGCTTTTTGTTGTGGCTTCAGCGCAAAAAACCACCGGCTCAGCCGGTGGAATAAAAAGCTTTAGCAAAATAACAACCTCCGATATGGTATAATAGTAACGGTTTGGCAGCCGCATTACTATTACAGTAACATAAAGGAGGTCATTAGCAGATGAAAAATGAAATAAAAACATTGTCACACTCAACATACAGATGTGAATATCACATAGTATTCGCACCCAAATACCGCAGAAAAGCTATATACGGGCAACTGAGGGCAGACATAGGAAAAATACTCAGGAAACTGTGCGAAGAAAAGAAATTAGAGATAATAGAAGCAAATGCTTGTCCCGACCATATTCACATGCTTGTAAGTGTTCCACCGTATTTAAGTATAGCACAGTTTGTGGGATTTCTCAAGGGGAAAAGTACATTGATGATATTTGACAGTGTAGAGCTACAATAGATATTGGACAATCGAAAAAAAGATATTGAGAGAAAGCCAAAAAACTGATAGAATAAAGTTATCAGACCAAATCCACAGAAAGAAGGCGATCTCTCAATAAGTAACAGTATAACACAAGAAATGAAATTTCGTCAAGCGGTTTTAAGCTATGCGAAGAAAAACAGCGTGGCGCT
>CAJTTE010000002.1:163541-245883 GCA_910579265.1 uncultured Ruminiclostridium sp.
CTGTAATTCGCCCTTTTAGGGCGTGTGCAAACCACCACTTCAGTGGTGGTTTTGATAAATAAGCGATGAAGATACGCAGCTTCAGCTGTGATCAGAAATAGAATTTCAAAAGTTTACACGTCATTTTATGCTTACTTATACTGATTCCAATTCAGAGTGTGTTTACATAAAGCCCGCACACGCCTTTTCGTCAAATTTCACCGTGTATTTCATTAATTTTTTTCAACACACAAGTTTCTTCAAAAATTGTCTAATCCACGGTAAAATTATGCCCGGAAATACGTATATCGGTTTTATGTGAACACACTTTAGGGGCTATCTGAAAAGCCGCAAACTGCACGGTTTCTACTAACTGCCGGTGCGTAACCGGGGGGACGCTTTCCACATCAAAGAATTCCGATAGTCGGTCCAAAGGTACAACTACGAAATACCCTTGTTTTTTCCGCTTTTTACTTGGAACCGCCATGCTTTAGCGTAATTTTACAAATGTGCTTTGTTTTCAGATGCGCACTAAAAAAAATCTAAAGACTTCGGAAAACGATTATAACCTAAGAATTAACCAAGACACTTTTTAAATTTTACTGTAGCTTTAGCTTAAATATAGCAGTATGAGTGAACGTCTTTTTGCACAGGCGTTGAAAAGAAAGAGTGGGTATAGTATAATGTTGATAAAGGAGGTGGCATAGGTTGAAAAGAAAACGTCTTGACAGAGATTTAAAATGGGGTTTTCAATATTTTCCCTACTATCAGACGAGCTTGGAATGTGAAATCTATCATGGGGTGGCAAGCCTGATAATGCTTACGGATGGAGAATATAGTTATTGGGACTTTCCAAAGGCAGGCAGAACAGCCGTATGCGGTAAAGGAATGGTCTGGCTTCAGTTGATCCCGGATGATACCAGAAGGCTGGTTACAGCTATGTGTATTCCTAAAGAAAAGTGTGTTAAAGGAAGCTTGTATCCATACTCTGTTTCCGTGATATATGTAGATGTGGCAGAGAAATTTGAGTACGACCCGGACGGGGTAGCGACATATATTGACAAATACCTCGACGTAATGCTTACCCCTAAAGGAGATATAGTAATTGATGACCGTGATGAATTGGAGGAGGCATTTAAAAACGGAGAGCTTACACAAGAACAGTATAATGACGCTTTAACAGAATGTAGTTTGATTATTGATCAGATGGGAACTGATATAGAGAAAACAGAAAAATGGTGCTGTGATATTTTGAGTATGATGTTTACGCAAATTTCAAACGGCTTAAAACCCATTGAAAATAAAATAAACCAGGACAAAAAAATCAGGAAGGAGCAATTCCTATGATACTCGAAGAATTTGATCCCTCAAAAAATGCCGTAATAAATCCCGAAATGATAGTAAAAAAGATAGAGGACTTTCCCGATGTGACCGTTTCCTGTTTTTCACGTCACTTATTCACAAATCTGCTCGATTTCTTTAAACCCGAGCAAATCGGAGAATCCCACAGCGCGACGGGTGTTGTGCCGATATATAAGGTGGAATATAACGGCGAAGCCTTTGCGCTGTATCAGTCGTTTGTGGGGGAGCCTGCCTGTGCGGGACTGTACGAGGATATTATCGCAATGGGAAGCAGGTGTCTTATACTTTTGGGAAACTGCGGAGTTCTTGATAAAAGCATAGAGGACTGCGGCATTATAATCCCCACCGAAGCGATAAGAGATGAAGGGCTTAGCTATCACTATGCTCCCGCAAGCGATACCATTAAAGTTAACATAAGATACCGTGATCTGTTCAAGGAGGTCTTGGCGGAATTTAACTATACTTACGTTGAAGGAATCACGTGGACAAACGACGCCTGCTACAGAGAAACACGCGATAAGGTTAATAAAAGAAAGGAGCAGGGCGCGATCTGCGTTGAAATGGAGTGCGCGGGAATGCAGGCTTTGTGCGATTTCAGAAACACGGATTTTTTTCAGTTCTTTTATGCGGGAGACAATCTGGACCATTCCGAGTGGCAGCCCCGAAGTATTTCAGGTCAAGTAAGGCTTGATGATAAAAGCAAGATAGCTTTGCTGGCATTTGAGCTTGGGATCAAAATAAAGCGTTATTTAAAGAAGAGCAATCAAGCACATAACAGCGACGGCCATTAAAAATTTCCTAATGCCCAATGAAATGCCTTCATTCTAAACGGATCGGGTACAACCGAATATATTTGGGCACGCTTTATGTCAAACAGGATATGTGCGGTATTGCCGACAGCCGGATCATGGAAAAGCATATTGCCGTCAATTGCTTTTCCGTACTGCTTTTTATTATGGCCGAATCCGAAATAAACGGCATCGAGGGCCATGCCATGAGATTTATGCCCGATAACATTTAAGGAAATAGCATAATGACCGTCTGACGGCTTTGCGTGCGGCTTGCTTGCATATTTTTTGTCATCTTACACAAATTCTCCTTGAAATACGTCAGTATTCCTGCGTGGAATTTATGCAAGCTGACGAAAAATCTGACTGCGCAATTCATACGCAATCATTGTGCGGTGTTGCCTTAAATAAAATCTGATTCTAACCGCTTTTTATAAAAGCCTGAAGCTTAAACAATATAAAGTGAGCGTTTAATTTCCGGCATGGATACAGGCAAAGGCGAGCCTTACGGAAAACGGAAATAAGGCAGACATCAGTAAAAACGGTTTTGTACCATAAAGCTCGAGCGTTTTGAAGCAAGGGCGGTATAGATCGGAAAAATTGAGGATATGCACAAATAATTTTATTTAGGGCAATTTAAAAAAAGGTATTGAAAAATTTAACGTATTGTGATACAATAATATGGATTTTTAAAAGATTATAAAACGGGGAAGGAAGGTTGTAGATCATGAATGCTTTTTCATACAGAATTTCGGGGGTACAGCCTTCGGCTATCAGAGAAATACTCAAGTCTACGGCCGATCCGGGGGTAATAAGCTTTGCTGCGGGTAATCCTGCTCCGGAAGCTTTCCCTGTCGACGAAATACGCCGCATAAGCGATGATATTTTCAGGGAAGAGCCTATCTCAGCTTTGCAGTATTCAATTACGGAAGGGTATCCAAAGCTTCGTCAATGGCTTAAAAAGGATATGGCGGATAAGGGAAATTTCGGAGAAAACGAAGATGAGCTTATAATCACAAGCGGTGCGCAGCAAGCCATCGAAACCTGCGCAAAGATCTTTTGCAATGAAGGAGAAACTATTATTTGTGAAAAGAACTCTTTCATAGGTTCGCTGAACGCATTTCGTTCGTATAACGCAAAGCTCGTTGGTGTGGAAACGGATAATGACGGAATGATTCCGGAAAAGCTTGAGGAAGCCTTAAAAGAGAATCCCCGCACCGCTTTTATTTATGTAATACCTAATTTTCAGAATCCTACGGGAATCACGACCTCCCTTGAACGGCGCAAGGCTATTCTTGAGCTGGCATATAAATACAATGTGCTTATAGTGGAGGATAATCCTTACGGTGACCTCAGGTTTGTCGGAATTGACGTGCCTACCATCAAATCCTTGGATAAGAAGGGTCACGTTATTTACGCCGGAAGCTTTTCAAAGGTGCTTTCTCCGGGTCTCAGAGTAGGATATATGATAGCGACAAAGATGATTATAAGCAAGGCTACGGTCGCGCTTCAGACCTCTACGGTCCATACGAATATATGGGCTCAGATGGTAGCTTACCGTTTCGTTACGGGAGTAAATTTTGAGGAACATCTGGAAAGATTAAGGGAAATATATAAAAACAAGTGCAGCCTTATGTTAAATAGTCTTAAATTCAGTATGCCCAGATCAATCAGTTTTACTGAGCCCGAGGGAGGACTCTTTATCTGGGGAACCCTTCCGCTCGGAGATATGCAGGCTTTTTGCAGAGCAGCAGCCGCTGAAAAGGTGGCGGTAGTACCCGGAAACGCATTTTTAGTTGACGAAAGACAGCCGTGCTTAAGTTTCAGAATGAATTATTCCACGCCTACCGATGATCAGATCGAGAAGGGCGTTGAAATACTTTCCAAAGTTGCACGGACAATGTATTAAACCAAAAACCTGTTTTTCAGAAGGCGAAAAACACGTATTTTTACCACTTTTTTATTGCTTTTAATCATTCTTCGAAATCACTTTTGTCAAAAAAATAGCGTTTCATTCTTTGAATTTTTTCTTTCAGACGAAAGCTTTATTTATTAATACGAATCCGGTGTAAACCTTTTTTGGTTTACAGCTTTGGATAAACCGAAAAAATGGTTCAATGTAGAAATATAATTATAAATATTCATATTGATAAGTTGTGGAGCAAAGTCAGAGGAACATAGAAGTATTATCGGCAATTATGCAAAAAAAGGCTATCGCAATGTAGGGTAATTCCTACAAATATTAACAATCACGGAAAGATATTTGTTATGGACTTTTGAGGTCACGGCTGTGCTGATCGGGGATTTTTTATACGGGTCTTATCAAAACGAGGTTCGGTGATGTTACGGAAAAGCAACGGAAAAAACTGTTGAATATTAATTTTAGCTTTACAGTTTATTTGATCGGAATAAAGCACATGATGTATGTTAGAAAATGAGCGATGTGCATAATATGCATTATAAAGAATCATTTTTTTGATAATAATACGGAAGCGAGAACGGAAAATGTAATTTTTTTGCAGTTATCGGACGGCGCCGTTACCGCCGTCATCAATATATTGAGGAAAGGAACATAAATAATGGAGGAAAACAAGAAAAAGCGTATATTCAGCGGGATACAGCCCACAAATACCCCACATCTGGGCAATTACTTCGGCGCGCTTCGCAATTGGTACAAATTACAGGATGATTACGAATGCGTTTACAGTATTGTGGATCTTCACTCAATTACCGTAAGACAGGACCCCGCCAAGCTGCGCCGTCAGATCTCGGAAAGCTATGCGCTTTTGCTTGCAATGGGAATAGATCCAGAAAAGTCCGTTGTTTTTGTTCAGGGGCATAATCCCGCTCATGCTCAGTTGAGCTGGATACTGTCTTGTTATACTCAGTTCGGCGAGTTAAGCCGTATGACTCAGTTTAAGGATAAGTCTCAGAAGCATGCCGATAATATCAATGCGGGTCTTTTTACCTATCCCGTTCTTATGGCGGCGGATATTCTCCTTTACCAAGCGGAGCTTGTGCCTGTGGGAATAGACCAGAAGCAGCATGTTGAGCTTACCAGAAACATTGCCGAGAGATTCAACAATTTGTACGGCGAAACATTTACAATGCCCGAGCCTTATATCGTAAAGTCGGTTCAGAAAATAATGTCTCTTGCCGATCCCAATAAGAAAATGTCAAAGTCGGACGAGAATCCGAACGCTATAGTTACCGTTTTAGATGACCGTGACACTATAATGCGTAAATTCAAGCGTGCGGTGACCGACAGCGGATGCGAGGTCAAAAGAGGCGAGGGTAAGGAAGGTATCGAAAATCTGATGTCAATTTACGGTGCGGTTACCGAAAAGACATTTGATGAGATCGAAAAGGAATTTGAGGGAAAAGGCTACGGAGATTTCAAGACAGCCGTCGGAGAAGCGGTTGCCGATTCGCTTTTGCCTATGCAGGAGAATTTTAAAAGGATAATTTCCGATAAGGGTTATCTTGAAAAGTGTATGAAGGACGGGGCCGGTAAGGCTTTTGCCGCTTCACGGAAAACACTGCAGAAGGTAAACAGAAAAGTAGGCTTTATAAATCTTTAAAAATCAGGACAGACATTTTTGCCGCAGGCATAAAATCCACGTCCGGGCGAAATCGGTTTTAAAGACTTGTTAAAGCTGTCTTATACTGATCCATTTTAAAACGGGATCGGTCTTAAGCGAAAATCTTCGGGCATGGCCGCGAATTTCTGCGGCTGTGCTTTTTTATGTTATCCGGAAAAGGAAGGCGCTCCGGGAGCCGTGCTCCGGGTTGCTCCGGATCTTATTCCGGCGGAGGAAATTATTACAGATGAAATATTTTGACACATTGACTGCGGGAGCAGAGGAGGCGTTGGTAAACCGCGGGGCGGATACCGGCAGGCTTTTATACTGTCTTAAGTGCGATATGGACGGCGAGGGCCTTTATTATGATACATACGTTACTTTTGACAGCGATAATTTGTACGTCGTAAGCGGCTACGACCGTATGATACAGGACAGGAAAAGGTATCATACCGAATTCGAATTCAAAGAATACAAGGAATATAAGCTTTCGGAGCTTAAGGAGCTGTATGTGGACCGTTACCGCCACACCTGCCGGCTTATGGGAAAATTCGGAGAGAACGGGGAAAAAATCTGTATCAGCCGTTTTTCGTTAGGTTTTTCGGAAAAGACCGAGCAGTTCTGCCGCCGCTATAATATGACTGTCAAGGGGGAGGAGATAGACGACACTCCTTTGGCCGAGAACAGCCCCTACTGTCCAAAATGCGGACAGAAGTATCCCGATCCAAACAGAAAATTCTGCCCTTACTGCGTTAAAAGATCGTCTATTTTCAAGAGACTTCTTGGACTGTTCGGAGAGTACAGGTTTCAGGTCATTTCGGTGTTTACATTAATGGTATTGTCCGCGCTTCTCGGTGTAATATCGCCTTATTTCGGTACGGCGTTTCTTTATGACCGGGTCCTGGATGCAGCTGGAGAGTTTTACGGGCAGATACTGTTCGCAATTCTTATGATGGCGGGCTTCAGGCTTATTTCGGAGCTTTTTCAGCTTGTTTACGGCATTGTGTTTACACATGCCAACTGTAAGGTAATGCATAGTCTCAGAACTAAGATATTCAGGGCTATGGAAAATTTATCGCTGCCCTTCTTTACTTCAAAGCAGACAGGATCTCTCATGACCCGTGTTGACAGGGACGCGGGAGAGGTCAGCGAATTTTTCGCAAATGTTATTCCGGGCGGCATTATGAGCATTATAAAGCTTTTGTCAATCGTTATTCTCATGTTTATTATGTCTCCCATGCTGGCTGTTTTCGTTCTGGCAATGACGGTATTTCTTGTAATCAGCGAGCTGTTTTTCATGAAGGGACAGAGAAGATACTGGAGAAGTATAAATCTCGCGGTAAGAAGCATGAACTCCAATATCCATGATTCGGTAAACGGACACCGTGTTATCAAAGCCTTCGCAAGGGAAGAGCAGGAGACGGGACGCTTCAGAAAGAACGTGAACAGAGTGCGCGACGCCGAGGTGGCGGCACGTATAAGGGGCTCAAATTTCGAATTTATGCAAAACGCAATGTTCACTATAGGCGGAGCTATGCTGACGGTTTTCGGATACTATCTTGTAGTCAGGCAGCAGATCGGACTGGGAGAGCTCGTACTTCTCACAAGCTATTTCGGAATGATGGCCGATCCGGTTTATTTTCTCGTATGGGCAGGAGACGATCTGTCCCGTTGCCTTGATGCCGCTTCGCGCGTTTTTGAGATAATAGACAGCGTTCCTACCGTAAAGCCGCCGCAAAATCCCGCGGTTATTTCTCCGGAGGGACTAAAGGGCGATATAGAGCTTAAAAATATAAGCTTTGAGTACGAGGCCGGAATACCCGTTTTAAAGGATATCAGTATGAATATCAAGGCGGGACAGTTTTACGGAATAGTAGGTAAAACGGGCGCGGGTAAATCCACGCTTATCAATCTTATATCGAGACTTTTTGACCCGACCAACGGTTCGATAACCATAGACGGGATAAGCGTAAGGGATATGGCTTTTTCCGACTTGAGGAGAAATATAGGCATTGTTTCTCAGGAAACTTATATTTTTATGGGAACCGTGGCGGACAATATAAGGTATGCACGCCCGGAAGCCACTATGGAGGAGATCGTGGAGGCGGCAAAGAATGCCAATGCTCACGACTTTATACTGAAGCTTCCCGAAGGATACGACACCGTTATAGGAAGCGGCGGAGCGGATCTGTCAGGCGGCGAGAGACAGCGCATTTCCATTGCCCGCGCATTGATACAAAAGCCGAATATTCTTATACTCGATGAAGCCACGGCGTCTATGGACACACGTACCGAAAGGAAGATTCAAAATGCCATAGATAATCTTAAGAAGGGAAGGACCGTTATCGCCATAGCCCATCGTCTTTCCACGCTTCGCGAGGCGGATGTGCTTTGCGTCATCGAAAACGGAGAGGTTAAGGAAACAGGTACTCATGATGAGCTTATACGCGCCAAGGGCAAGTATTTCGAGCTGTACAGACTTCAATCGGAGGCTCTTAAAACGATTTCAACGGACTGACGTTCACGTTTCGAAATGAATCGTAGGTATGAAAAACAAACCGTTTCCGCTATATCGGAAGCATAAAGCAGTCTCTCATTATGAAAGGATGATAATTAAGTATGAACGAATATAAAGCTGATGATTTTGCAATCGATACACTGCGTATTCTTGATGTGAGCAAGCTTCATTTTACAAGAAGAAACAGCGGATATCTGTATCTTGACTACGACGGCAAGGAGTATGCGGAAATAAGTCTTACACGTCTTCAGCCCTTTTACTGTCTTGATACTTATATCAGCGTCGCGTTTCGAAACGACGAGGAGGAGTGGATCGAGATAGGTGTTATAAAGGATCTCAAGGATATGGATGAGGAACAGAGAACCCTATGTACCCAGTATCTGGACTTCCGTTATTATATTCCGCTTATAACAAAGGTTTATTCAATCCGCGACAACCGTATGGGGTATCTGTTCGTAGATGCGCAAACCACGGCGGGAAGAAAGAAAATCGCCGTTAACGACTGGTGGACCAATTTTCGCATCAACTCAAGCGGGATACTTACCGTCACCGATTCGGACGGAAATAAGTATCAGATCCCGGATCTGGAAAAAATCGACAGAAAAAGCTATCGCAAATTAGAGCTGTTTGTTTAAATTAAAAGAGGTATTTATGAATTTAAAAATATCAATTCCAAAGGACTGCCCGGAGGATATTATTTTCTGTCTGCCCTTTGATCTGACCGAAATGGGTCAGGTGACCGACGGGCGTCTTGCCGCAGACAGAGAAAAAATATATATTTATGGCAGCGGCGGGCTTGAAAGCACTTACGATATAAGTAAATACTACAGCTTCGAGGTGTTCAGACAGTCAGGCTGTTCCATGATAAGGGGACGGGCAAGAGCGGACGGAAGCTGGCAGATGTTCTGCTGCTTCACACAGACACAGTATGTACGTTTTGCAGAGCTTGCAAAAATTCTGGATTTCTATGCAAAGACAGGTAAGCTCGCAGAGCTGAGCGACGCTCCGGAAAGCAACTGTCCGAGCTGTGGAGTACGTTTGTCTCATGAGGGAGCGGAATGTCCGTTCTGCACAAAAAAATCAAGCACGGCCGCAAAGCTTGTAAAGCGAATAATGCGGTATAAAGTAACTTTTTTTATCACAGTTGCAATATCCATGCTGTCTTACGGGGCAAACATTGTTTCTCCCTCGTTATACAGAATAATAATCGATGAGGTAAATGCGGGCTCGGAGCCGGATATGGATCTGTTTTTCCTTATAGCCGCTTTGGTGGTAGGATTGTCGGTATTTACGTCGATTATCGACTATATCGGATATAGAGTCAATATCAGAATGTCGGCCGTTTTTGTAAGGGATCTCAGAAGCGAACTGTTTTCCAAGGTACAGATGATCTCGATGAAATCATTTTCGCGTAGAACCTCCGGAGAGATAATACGCCGTTTAAGCGATGACGCATATACCCTTAAAAATTTCCTGACAGGTCAGGGCAAGCAAATGATCTTAAATGTTGTGGCTCTTTTTGCTCTGATGATAATAATGTTCTGTGTAAACTGGAAGCTTGCTCTTCTTGTCGTTATTCCGATGCCGATAGCGGCGGTGCTTACACAGAGGATAATGCGCACTATCGGAGGACTTTACGGCAGATGGTGGAGAAAAACCTGTAATTCCTCAAAATATCTTAATGATATTATTTCGGGACAGAGAGTTGTAAAGAGCTACGGAAGCGAGGACAGGGAAGTTGAACGTTTCACGGGGATATCGGGTCAGGTGGCGGATGCATACAGCAAGGCGGAATGCACATGGTATCTGTTGTATCCGATACTCAGATACATACTTGCAGCGGGTGAAATGCTTATGCTTTATTTCGGCGCTTCGATGGTAATGGATCTGGAAATAAGCATAGGCGAGTTTGTTCAGTTTACTTCATACGCTTCAATGATGTACGGACCGGTTGAGTGGCTTATGAATCTGCCGCGTGTTTTGTCTCAGACAATGGTATCGGCGGGAAAGATATTCGAGGTGCTTGAGGAGCCGATAGATCTCGATGACAGCGAAAACGCTTCGGAAATAGATATAAAGGGAGATATCAGCTTTGAGAACGTTTCCTTCGGTTATACCGCATACAATCCGGTCCTGAAAAACGTTTCCTGCGAAATAAAGGCGGGTGAGATGATAGGTATAGTAGGTCATTCGGGCGTAGGGAAATCAACGCTTATAAATCTTCTGATGAGACTTTATGACCCCACCAACGGATCAATTAAGATCGACGGTACGGATCTTAGGGACATCAAGTCGGAAAGCCTTCACAAAAAACTTGGCGTAGTTCTTCAGGAGACGTTTTTATTTTACGGAACGGTATATGATAATATCGCCTATGCCAAGCCAGACGCAACCTTCGAGGAAGTTATCAGGGCGGCTAAGATAGCGGACTGCCACGATTTCGTTACAAGGCTTCCCGACGGATATAACACTTATGTCGGCGAAAAAGGATACAGCCTTTCAGGCGGAGAAAGACAGCGCGTAGCCATTGCCAGAGCGATACTCCGCGATCCTAAGATAATTATTCTTGACGAGGCTACGGCAAGTCTTGATACACAGACCGAGAAGCAGATACAAACTGCCCTTAACAGGGTAATCAAGGGAAGGACCACAATAGCCATAGCCCACAGGCTTTCCACGCTCAGCAGCGCGGATCGGCTTATCGTTCTGGATAAGGGGAGAGTTGCCGAGATAGGCACACATACCGAGCTTATGGGGCGCAAGGGAGTATATTACAGGCTCGTTATGGCACAGAGAACCACGGCGGCAATCAAGGCTCAATCCCATCCGGAATATGTTTAATCCTTGATCAAGGCATTGACAAATAATATGGATGAACAAAGATCAGTGTTCGGGATGCGGTCTTTAATCAGGTCTATAACTTGATTAAAGACCGTTATAATGCAGATTTTAAAAAGCAAGCGCCATGTACATCAAGGTTTGTGTACATGGCGCTTGTTTATGACAGTTACCCATCGATTCCGGAAAAAAGCCGATTCGAAAAGCAGATAAGTTTTTAAGCCCCGTTTTCGGTGAGATCTTTAGCCGAGCCGCAGATTTTATTAAAGACCGGTATAAGCATTATTATGTATTAAGAAGCTTATCTCTTTTTTCACCAAGCAGCTTGGTGATAATCCCCAGCATTATTCCGGTAAGTACGGCGGAAATCAGGGTGCCTATCCCAACGCTTCCCATAGTATGTATGGAAAGCAGACACACAACAAGGGAAATGAGAGAAACGCAAACGTCAAAGCCGATCTTTACATTTGAAAATCTGAAGCCGCTTACTTCCGATATCGCCAGCATCGTACCTTCTCCCGCAAGAGGCATAATGTTTGCCGGAACATACAGGAAAAGTCCGAAGGCAACGATTATTATACTCGCTATCAGCATGACCGACCGGATCGCCGGATCATCCGCAGACGGGAGCAGATCCGCCAGATAATTGCAGAATGTGGTGAAAAATCCGAAAATGATCCCAACGGCTATCTGAACAAGGTTTTTAATTTTAAACCGCTTTCTCAGAAGAACAATCTGCACAAGCACAAGAGCAACGTGGAACAGGAAGGTTGCAAGACCCATTTCGACTCCCCATACCACAGTAAGGGTGTATGGAATCGAGCTGACAGGTGAAACTCCCAGATCCGATTTTACCGAGAGCGCTATCCCCACCGTCATTATAAACAGTCCTAAAAAATACATAAGAAGTCTTTTTTTTATATTTTTCACAAGTGATTCTCCCAGGTGGCTTTTTAAAGATTATAGCACTCCCCCAATATAAAGTCAAATATGTTTTTTTTATATTTTGGTAATTCATACATTCTTTTTCGTCACATTCACCAAATGCACTTGACAATTGTTTAAAAAAATGATAAAATCATATAATAACAAGAGCAGTATTCAGAAAAGGCGTTGACGGATAGGAGAATTCAAATGGATGCTTGTCGCGAAAAAATGCTGGAGCTTATGCTGAAGCAGGATATATTTGTATACTTCTACATAGATTACGAGGCAAATCAATGGTATCTTGAATCAAATCCCGCTTTGCCCGAATTTGTTATGTCCTCACAGGACAATCCAATAGAGGATATATTGAAGAGCGGAAGGGTTTATGAAGACGATAAGGAGCGTTTCAGGCTCTTTTCTTCAATGCTCAGGGACGGGACCGGCATAAACGATAAGGATGAATTGATAAAAACGCAGCTCAGAATAAAATATCGCAATGATTTTGCCGTATGGTATGAAATAAACATATATCCCAAAAAGGTCGACTATTCCAAGAGAATGGTGATCACCGGAACGATACACAGAATGACCGAAAGGGAAATACAGGCCCGCGATATAATAAATTTCCATACCAATGACCGAAGCCCGAAAATGTTTTCGAGCCTTGCTCAGAGGCGCGTCAAGGAGGAAAAGGATAAAAAATTCGCCTATATCCAATTTGACGTGGCAGGCTTTAAATTTATAAACGATAAATACGGAGAAGAAGTGGGTAATGAGCTTCTGGCTCATTTCAGCGATGTTCTTGATCTTTATTGCAGCGAAGAACAGATGTTTACGCGGCTCAGCGCCGATGTTTTTATGATCGTAACGCCCTATCAGGAGATTTCAGATATTTACAGCTTTATAAGAGGACTTGAAGCGGCGCTTAGCGGATTTAAAAACATTAAATACAGTTTTGTATTCGGAGTATGTCTGGTAGGCGACAGGAACACACCTTCAAGAACTCTTGGAGACAGCGCGGCAATAGCAAGAATATCCGTAAAGGGAAATGCGCTTGAGAACATAGGATTTTTTGATCAGGATATTAAATCGGGTCTTGAAAATAAGCTTAACATTGAAAAGAAGATGAAGGCCGCGCTTAAAAACGGCGAATTCGTTATGTATCTTCAGCCTAAGTACAGTATTTCCAATACCCGGATAATAGGGGCGGAGGCTCTTGTCAGGTGGATAGATCCGGAAAAGGGAATCGTTCCTCCCGACAGCTTTATACCCGTCTTCGAAAAAAACGGATTTGTTGTTAAAATCGACGAATATATATGGGAGTGTGCTTGTAAGCAAATAAGGAAATGGATGGATCATGGCCTGCCTCCCATTCCGATTTCCGTAAACGTTTCCCGGGTCCATCTGAATAATGCGGAGTTTATAAGCTGTCTCAATAAGCTTATAGATAAATACGACATCCCCAAGGAGCTTTTAGAGCTTGAGATTACCGAAACCACCGAAAATATCAATTCAAATGAAATGATAGTCCGCGCAAAGGAAAGCGGTTTCCGTCTTCTTATGGATGATTTCGGTTCGGGTTATTCATCACTTAATACTTTAAGAAATACTCCTTTTGACGTTTTAAAAATAGATCGCAGCTTTTTCTCCGAATCTATGGAAACGGACAGAGGACAGAAGATAATTTCACATACAATAGCTATGTCGAAGGATATAGGACTTGATATGATCGCAGAAGGCGTGGAAACCAAGGAGCAGGCCGATTTTCTTTACGACTGCGGTTGTAATGCGGCGCAGGGCTTTTTGTATTCAAGGCCGATACCGGTGGAAATGTTTGAAAAACTGATATCCAATTAAAAATGCTCCGGATATATTCGGTTCGTTAAAAATTGAATATACCCGAAAGGAAAAATCCGGAGAAAAACAAGAATGTTTTTCTCCGGATTATAATAACAGCTTTAAAATTCGGTAAAATTTAAGAATACTTGCTGTTTATAATTGTTTTTACGGTAATAGGAATCAGTCTTTTTGGATCTTTATGGATTTTTTCGGAAAACCGCATATCACATAAGCTTTCGTCTTTTATAGTCCGAGTGCTAAAATCGGATTTTCCTTATATCCTATTTATATTCCTTTACCGGAAAGGTATTTTTGTCGAAGGACTTATATCGGCATTAAAGTTATATGCATGTGGAAAATAGAGGCGGCTTATTCCGGAAAGGAACTGCTTCCATAGTGTATATATGCTGTTTTTATGCCAAAAACATGCTGATTTTTCACATTTATTGAACAATGTACAATCAAAGACCGATGCTTGGTATAAAAAATATGACGTATATCTTTCGGTCAATACTGCCCCGGAATTCCTTGTATGGTTTTTCGTAATGAGATTTTAGATTTTTGCATATGCATGCGTCAAATTTTGTTTTTCTTTTTTGGGCTTGTTTACAATAAGTTCAATATGAAGCTTTCCGAGCATAATTTTGTTGCTTGAAGGGCAAAATTTTGCGGGGATATTATAATATTTTAAAAATTTCAATGCGGCAAGCGGTCAGATTTGCCTGAAGGATGCGTACACCGGTTTATGTGAATGCGATCAAAGGCTTTTACATGTAGGCATTCTATTGTATGCCGGAAATATGATAAGTATATTTACGGGGTAAAGGAGTGCAAATTCCCGCTGATTCAGGGAAACAATTTGTCACGGTTCCTTTGTAAATACGTTTTAACGGCGTAATGCAAGCAAAATTGCTATGGCTTCACTTAATGCGAGGGCTGGGGGTATTTTTCTTTTACAGCAGGCGGCAGGTCATTATATTTCACTTCCTCCCATGACGTTACTCCACGTATAGGTGCGATATTTAATTTTAAGAAAGCGCCTTCTTTCAATTTTTTAGATGAACCGAAGGTGACAATTTCTTCTTGGCCATTTTTGTCATATGAGTCAAGAGTGTACAGATAAGGCATTCCGCCTTTAAAATCAATGACGCCTTCACGTTTTTCGTTTTCTTCCATTTTTCCGTTATCTATTTGTGTGTAGTAATAATTATTTTTCGCTCCGAAAACAAACCAAGTGCCGAAACAAAACGAAACTAAAATAATTGCTGCGGATATTATCAATATGTATTTCTTCATGCTTATTATCCTCCTTTTATGCTGCATGACCGGGTAACGATCCGTATAGCTCTTCACCCTCCTCTTCGCTTATATATCCATGCTTTATCATGCATTGCACCACCTGTTTACGGCGTTCTTCGGCCAGATCTGGATTTTCCGCAGGCGAATATACAGACGGCGCATTGGGGATACCTGCCAGCAGCGTACATTCGTAGTCCGTCATTTCGGCGGGCTCTTTATCGAAATATCCCAAGGCCGCTTCTCTGACACTGTAAAAACCGTTTCCGAAATATATTGTATTTACATACAGTTCAAGTATTTCATCTTTACTGTATTCGGCTTCTATTCTGAAGGCGGTAAAAAGTTCAGCCGCTTTCCGTATAAAGCTTTTTTCCTGTGTGTAATATATATTTTTTGCCAGCTGCTGCGTTATTGTGCTGCCCCCTTCGCTCAGGCTCAGCGTTGCAAGGTTGTTAAAGGCAGCCCTTCCCACCGCCAGTATATCAACACCTCCATGCTCAAAGAAACGGTGATCCTCCGCCGCTATTACCGCGTCAATATATGTTCCGGGCAATTGATCGAGATCTATGAAGCTGTCTTTTTCCCGTATGCTTTCGACCGCTTCGGCTAACGGTTTGGCTTCCAGCGCGCGGCGGTACATGTTGTGTCCGAGCCCAAGAATGACGGTGGCGGAAATAACGGCTGCTGCCCCAAGTGCTCCGATAAACACAAATATTATTTTTTTTATACTTTTCAAGATATCCTCCTGTTCATTATAACAACGGCGGAAATTGCCGCCAAAAACAAAAATGCTCCCAAGATAATAAAAACAGATTTTTTCATTATATCACCCGCTTTCCTTTTATATTTCAATTTTACCGTTACAAGAAAAAAATCGCCATCTTAATCTGTGACAATTTTAACAAAAAGGGTGACATTAATGTAATATCGATTATGAGGAAGATATGAAATACAGAAATAAATTATTTTCGGTTAAAAATCCATACGACGTATCGGGAACGGAACAGCTTTTTGCCCGTGCAGCTGCGGAAAACTGTTATTTTCATTACACCAACTGTAAAGAATACAGAAGAATACTTAAAGGTTTGGGCTTTGATCCGGGAGAGATAATAACCTTCGATAAAAATACCGCGGAAAGTATTCCTTTTATACCCACCACGCTTTTCAAACGTCATAAAATGTTTTCCATGCCGAGGTGCAGGATGCCGATCAAGGCCACCTCATCCGGAACAAGCGGCGGAAATATAAGCGAAATAGGCTTTGATGCGGGTTCGCTTCTGTGCGGGTTAAAAATGGTACTTAAGGTGGGAAGCAAAAGAGGGCTTTTCTCCCCCGTCCCCTGTAATTATATACTTATGGGCTATAAGCCTCACCGGGGAAACCGCACAGCCGTAACAAAAACAGCTACCGGGGCAACTCTCTTTACCCCATGCCTCAGTAAGACCTATATCCTTAAATACAGGGACGGTAAATACGTTCCGGATTTCGAAGGAGTAATATCGGCGATCAAAAGGTGCTCCCGATCTTGTTTTCCCGGCAGATTTATGGGCTTTCCCGCCTATACTTACTTTCTTCTTAAGATGATGGAGGACCGGGGAATAAGAGTAAAAATGCCTAAAGGCTCAAAAATACTTTTAGGAGGCGGATGGAAACAATTTTATTCGGAAAAAGCCGACAAAAAGACGGTTTACCGCCTTTCGGAAAAGATCCTGGGTATAGGGGAGGAAAATATAATCGAATTTTTCGGAGCGGTTGAGCACCCTATTCTTTACTGTGACTGTGAAAAACATCATTTCCATATTCCTGCCTACAGCCGTGTTATAATTCGTGATCCCGTTACATTAGAACCTCTTAAAAAGGGTGAAATCGGACTCGTCAATCTTATCACGCCTATGGTAAAGGCAACACCTGTTTTAAGCGTCATGACCGATGACCTGGGAGTTATCCGCGACAATTGCGGCTGCGGTATTAAATCACCGTATCTTGAGATAATAGGCAGAGTTGCTCCGGACAGCATCAAAACCTGCGCGGCGGGAGCTGAGGAGATTATGAAAAAAATACAACTGTGATTTTGTTTGAACGGAGTTAATATGATCATTGCAGGCGGAAAAGTCTTTGATTCGAAAATGCAGGACAGAATATTGTCGGTTATGGAGCGAAAAATCAATATGACCCTTTCGGGAAATGCCCTTGATCCCCAGAAGGTGATTTCAGCTATTGACAGATTGGGAAGAGATATAGGCAAAGGAAAATATGACAGCCTTATATACGCTCTTCCCGTTGACGAGCCGGGACGTTATAAGCTCCTTGCTTCACAAATGCTTACAAGAGAAAATCTGGAGCTTAAACTCAAGACCGAGCTCCCGTCACCTCCGGAAGCGATCGGCGGGGTAAACGGCCGAATAATGCCGCTGGGAGTAATATTTCATATAGCGGCGGGGAATATGGACGGCCTTCCGGCTTTCAGTATAGCCGAAGGACTTCTTACCGGAAATATAAATATTCTTAAGCTTCCTCAGGCCGATAACGGTTTATCGGTGGAGATAATAAACAGAATATTGGATTATGAGCCATCTTTAGCCGATTATATATATGTTTTTGACACACCGTCATCGGATATCAACGCAATGAGGAAAATGGCTGATATGGCGGACGGGATAGCAGTCTGGGGCGGAGACGAAGCCGTAAGGGCAGTAAGACAGCTTGCGCCTGTTTCGGCAAAGCTTATTGAATGGGGACATAAATTAGGATTCGTTTATATTTCCCGGACCTATGCCGAAGGTATAATGCAGGATGAGCTTGAGGCGTTGGCAAAGCATATAGTTTCCACGAAACAGCTCCTTTGCAGCTCTTGTCAGGTCATATATATGGACACGGAGAATGATATCGATCTTCATCGCTTTTGCAGAAGATTTTTACCGGTCTTAAACAAGGCCGTTTCCGCAAACGCCCCGGTGTCTATCGGAGGAAAAGCTCATAAGGCGTTATTGGAACGGACCGATCTGCTTGAAGGCTTTATACGGGGGAAAAAAGAGCCGGGGAGATATAAGGGCAACGGGTGCAGCCTTATTGTATGCAGGGACAGTGAGCTTGAATTGTCACCCATGATGTGCAACGTGCTTGTTAAGAAGCTGCCGAGAAGGGATATCGTTTCCGTTCTTCGCAGAAAAAAAGGCTACCTTCAAACGGCGGGAATTCTATGTGGTGAGGAGGAATACGGGACCCTGTCTGAAATATTTGCCAGGTGCGGAGTAACGCGTATAACCAAGCCGGGAGACATGTCGGGATATTTTTCCGGAGAAGCTCATGACGGAGAGTACCCGCTGACAAGGTATGTGAGAGTCGTTAATGAAATTATTTGAGTTATTGGTAAAAAAGAAGAGTCTGTGCGTTCTAATACCGATCCCTTTTAAAGCTATTGGATTGGTGTTTGGGTGCAATCCCTTTTAAAACTGGTGGGTATTACGTCAGTTTAAAAAAGGATCGGTATAAATATTGTTTACATTACCGGAAAAATAGATGATAACAGAAACAAAAAGATATACGTAAACCTTTCTCGGTTTACGTATATCTTTTTAAAAATACTTTTTAACAGCCGCCGATCTTTTTGGCTGACGGCGGCATTTGGCATTTTATCAGTTTTCTTCCCAGTTATGCCAGACATTTTGCACATCGTCGTTATCGTCCAGCGCTTCAAGCAGCAGATTCATTTTCTTCAAATGCTCCTCGTCCGTAAGATTAACATATGTAGAAGGAACCTGTTCCGCTTCTGCGGAGAGCACTTTGTAGCCCATTTTGGTAAGGTTTTCGGCAATTTCGCTGACGGAACCGGGGTCGGTAGTTATTTCCACACAGCCGTCCTCAAAGGAAAAATCATCCCCGCCGGCTTCGAGAATATCCTCCATAGCTTTATCTTCGTCAATATCCTCGTCTTCGTTGTCAAGAACAATAATGCCTTTAGTGCTGAACATAAAGCTGACGCATCCGGTCGTACCGAGATTACCGCCGAATTTATCGAAATAATGACGTATTTCGCCGGCGGTACGGTTGCGGTTATCCGTAAGGCAGTCTACGATAACGGCGACCCCGTTGGGGCCGTATCCTTCATAAACGCAGTTTTCGTAATTGTTTTTGTCGCCTTCTCCAGCCGCTTTTTTTATCAGACGGTCAATATTGTCGTTCGGAATATTGTTTGCTTTGGCTTTTGCTATAAGCGCGGCGAGCTTTGAATTGCTTGCCGGGTCAGCACCGTGCTCCTTTATGCAAACAATGATCTCACGGCTGATCTTGGTAAAGACTTTAGCTCTCGCTCCGTCCTTCTCTCCTTTTTTTCTTTTGATGGTGCTCCATTTGGAATGTCCTGACATAATTAACTGCTCCTTTATAAATTATTATTAATATTTTTAAATTATAAGCTACTCATTGGCGTGAAATCCTTCACCCAGCACCTCGCCCGCATTTGATATTATTATAAACGCTTTTGGATCTATTTCCTTGACCTTACGCTTTATTTTTGAATACTCGCTTTTGTGAACGGCGCAGCAGATGACCTGTTTGCTCTTTTCCGAATATGCGCCTGTTGCGTTGAGCCATGTGACTCCCCGGTCGAGGTTTTTCATTACATATTCTGAAATTTCCTGATACTTATCGCTGAATATCAGAAGCATTTTCCCTTCATAACTTCCGTAAAGTATCATATCCATGACCTTGCTTGATATAAATATGGCGATTATGGCATACAATCCCGCTTCAAGCGTGCCGTAGACAAAAATCGAGGCGGTAATTATAATTGCGTCAGTTCCAAGCATAATTGCGCCCAGACTGAAATGCGGGTATTTTCTGTTGATAAGTTTGTTTATAATATCCGTACCGCCGGTAGTTCCTTCACGAAGATAAACCACTCCCAGGCCAAGGCCGAAAAATATTCCGGCGAAAATGGCGGCAAGCATTTTGTCACCGTCCTGATAGACAGGCACAAAGGAGAGACCGTAGTCGGTCATAAGCGTAGTCACCGAAACGGAAAGAAATGTTTTTATCATCATTTTTTTGCCCAAGAAAATGAAGCCGACTATGATAAGCGGGACGTTTATAATACCGTAGAGAATACCTACGTTAATATCCGCTACCGCATTTATAAGAGTGGAAATTCCCGCGACTCCGCCTGCGGCGATACCGTTTGGTGCGGAAAAGCAGTGAAGCCCCATTGAATAGGATGTGCTGCCCAGAATAATGCATATAATATCCAATACCCACCGGACCGCTGTTTTTTTTCGCTGTTCGGGGGTCAAAGGGACTTTTTTTTCTTTTGGTTTTTTTGCTTTCTTATTTTTCTCTTTTGTATTGTCTTTCATTCCAAACCACCTCAAAAAGCTGATTCGCTCTGTTGTATTCACCTATAAGAAACAGATATCCGAAAAGCGCTTCCAATCCCGTCGCACGGTGATAGTCCCTCGGAGTGGAGGATTTCGGGACGGAAATCCCGGCGGCGTTTCTTCCTCTGCGCAAAATGTCCGCTTCCTCCTCGGTGAGGATATTTTGAACAATGTCCACCGCCCAGGACTGAAAACCTGCGTTTACCAGTTCCACCGACTGTTTATGCAGGCTTCCCGAGGGTAAGCTGCCGTTTTCAACCAGCCGTCTTCTTACTAAGGATTCCCATGCACAGTCCCCGTAAAAGGCAAGCGCGGCAGGGCTATAGCCCCTTGCTTCTTCTTTTGTCAATATTTTCATAATGTCAATTATCTCACATAGTCAAATTCAAAATCATATATCGAAACAGTGTCCCCCTCATTAACGCCCAGTCTTTCCAGCTCATCGATTATGCCGCTTGAGCGCAGAACGCGCTGTAGATACTGAAGGCTTTCATAGTCCTCCATATTTACCGTTGAAAGAATGGGGAGAAGGAATTCACCCGTAACCTCAAAGAAGCCTTCGTCAAGCTGTTCCACCTTAAAGCTGTGCTTTTCCTTCTCTATCTCGTCAAGCTCCGCCTTGGAAAGCGGCTGAGGCTCATATCTGAGCATGGGGGGAAGCGTATCCAGTTTAGCAGCCACCGTTTCCACAAGCTCTCTTGTGCCTTTTGTGGTGGCAGCCGATATAATAAAGCAGGGAAGTCCTTTTTCCGCAATAAAGGCCTTGAATCCCTCTATCTGTTCTTCCGACGCCATATCGGATTTATTGGCGGCAACAATCTGCGGCCGTTTTGATAGCTCTTCGGAAAAGTTTGCAAGCTCAAGGTTGATTTTATCAAAGTCTTCTTTAGGATCACGGCCCTCTATGCCTGAAACGTCAACGACATGGACGATCAGCCGACATCTTTCAACGTGACGTAAAAACGCATGTCCTAAGCCTACGCCTTCGCTTGCTCCCTCGATAAGTCCCGGAATATCCGCCATGACAAAGGATTTTTCATTAACACTTACCACACCGAGAACGGGCGTAAGAGTAGTAAAGTGATAGTTGGCTATCTCGGGCTTAGCGGCGCTTACAACGCTTATAAGGCTTGATTTTCCCACATTAGGAAATCCCACCAGACCCACATCCGCAAGCAGCTTTAATTCAAGTGTAACATCAAGCTTTTCCCCCGGAAATCCCGGCTTCGCAAAGCGTGGTATCTGTCTTGTAGGGGTGGCAAAATTCATGTTTCCTTTTCCTCCCGCGCCGCCCTTGGCGATAACGACAGGCTCGTCTCCCGAAATATCCGCTATTATTCTGCCGCTTTCCGAATCCTTTATTATTGTGCCCCTCGGTACGTCAATTATCATATTGGGCGCTGATTTTCCGCTACAGCGCTTGCCACGTCCGTTTTCACCGTTCTGGGCATTGTATTTGCGCTTATAGCGAAAGTCTATGAGAGTGGACAGGTTGTCGTTGGCTCTGAAAAGAATGGAGCCGCCTCGACCGCCATCTCCGCCGTCAGGACCTCCCGCGGCAACATATTTCTCACGGTAGAAGCTGACGGCGCCGTTTCCGCCGTTTCCGGCCTTCAATGAAATTTTTACTACATCTACAAACATATTTTTTCCTTTTTATTATTCCGGTAGGTTTATACTATTTTGTAATCATTACCAATGCTTTTTTCGGACAAAAATTCGAACATTTGCCGCATGCTATACATTTGTCATAGTCGATTTTTGGCGCTTCAAAACCATTTTGGCTAAGTGCTCCCGCCGGGCAAACATTTACGGCGGGACATTTGTGATTTTGCGGACAATTATTGATTATTATTTCCAATTTTTTGTCCATGACTCTATCTCCTTATATTATCCACAGTTATTGCATTAAAAGTAATAGTTTTAGCTGCATGCATTATAATTCACAATCTCTTCTATTTTATAAACATATTTAAATTCAATTAAATTTGATGAATTGGATTCCTGTTGTTCCAGTTCGACTTTTAACGAATTGGTTTCGTATATAATAAAAAAATGTATTTGCAGCCGTACTCAAAAGCCCTTGGCGTCGCTAAAGCATGATAAATTCAAGGAAAAAATCTGAGGGATATGGGGGAGCTTCGTAGTTATCCCTTCAAGATAATTACCGGCATCCTTTGACTCGGAGCGCGTCCGCAGTTAGCAGAAACCGTGGGATTTGAAGCTATTCAGACAGCCCTTGGCATTCCCCGTTTATAATGAACTTTATCAATTCCTCAACGTTATCGAAGCCGTCATAATCCCCTTTAATGCCGTCGCGGTGGTAAACAATACCACGCTTTTCGTTTTCCTCCAGGCAATCGAGCAGCGTATCGATACCGTACCGCTTAGCGAACAATGTAAAACCGTAAGGCTTTATTTTTTGGAGCAATCCCTTCCTGCAATCCTGCTCGCATATGTAGCACCCCGACAGTCCCTTTTCCATAGAGCATTTACGGTTTTCGCACCAATCTTTATCGTGACAGCCGTCCGAATTGCACCCGCCGCAGTGTTCGTTTTCCGAACAGAGACAGCAAGCCAAGCCGCACCGTGCTATTCCAAGTTCTCTTTTCATTGCTCCCTCCAAAAAATTAAATTATAGAATATTCTTTTTGGCGGCTAAAATTATAAATCCCTTTTCACCATAATAAATTCATGCGTTCGGTATACCGCGTGAAATCCACATTTTAAAAATAACTTAACCGACGGATTGTCATTTGCAATATCATCATAAAGTGCTTTGATACCGTTATTTTTTGCGGCTTCGCATAACAGCAGCAAGCCCTGTCCGCCAAAACCTTTTCCTCTGTATTTTGCAAGAACAATAATATTTGCCAAATATATAGCTTGAGTATCGTCATAATGATACGCTATTTCACCAATAAGCTCATTATCGTCTTCGTTTTTCAAATATCTGTAAAATCTTTTGCCTTCAGTATTAACGATCCAACGATTATACCATCCGCTCCATTTTTCTTCAGGGAAGGAGATAACGCCGCCATAGGCGCTATTATATTCCATCGTTTCGGGATCGGCAAGAAGCTTTTGTCTGAACCACAGATCATGATATTCCGGTATGTAAGTCCTTACCATAAAAATTTTATTTTCCTTTTCAGCTATGGATTTTAAATATTGCCCTTAACATAATGTTATGATTTTGCAAAAAATACATATTCTTTAGGGAAAGCTGTGCCAAATAAAGTAAAAAATGCTTATCCGATTATAATAAGGGCTATGTTTCAAAGCAGATATTTTTTTATTTGTTCCAAAAACCGCAAACAATGTGTTTTTTGTCTCCGAATATGTCTCGTACTTGAGATAAATCCGGTGTTCCGCCCTCTGACAGATAGGAGTCGAACCATTTGCCGCCGTCATAAGCGCAGACGGTAAATTTACCGTTATGAAGAATTCACGTTAAATCGTCGAGAAAAACTTTAAATTCCTCATCATACGAAAAATAGTGTGTATGCCATCTCCGAAAAATATGCTGAATTCATAAGAAACTTCAATCCGCATTTTCTCGCTAAAAGGACTAATACCGATCCCTTTTAAAACTATTGGATTGCAATCCCTTTTTTAACTGTGGGTATTACGTCAGTTTAAAAATGGGTTGGTATAAGAACCTTAATTTCAAAAAAGTCTTTATCCGATTTAGTGATCTCAAAATTATGTTCACTTAAAATCGATAAAATACTATTTATTTTGGACATAGGATCAAAAGCATCCGAATCTTTCATATTATTGCTCCCCCAATTAACTCTTGAATTATTCTGCTTGCCCGGCTTCCTAAATACTTCGTCAGAAGCCCTTGAAATATGCGCATATTCCTGCGGTCTTCTTCCTTGTCTTTTCACAGCCCTTCGGCGCACAAATTCTTCAAGACTTACTTGGTGGAGCAATAACTCCTATTAAAAAGGTTTTAACATGCCGCGTAATAAAAAATTAAAAAGGGCGGATCGACTCCGCCCCAAAATATCATCAGTCAGCGTAAACGCTTACCTTTTTGCGATCCTTATCAAGGCGCTCAAATTTTACCTTACCGTCGATCGTTGCGAAGAGCGTGTCATCGGAGCCCTTCTTAACGTTGTTGCCGGGGTGGATCTTGGTGCCTCTCTGTCTTACGAGGATATTGCCTGCAAGTACGTACTGTCCGTCGGCACGCTTAACGCCGAGTCTTTTGGATTCGCTGTCGCGTCCGTTCTTGGTGGAACCCATACCTTTTTTATGAGCAAAGAACTGCAAACTTAATTTCAACATAATAATCTTCCTTTCTGAACTTCTCATATTGAGTTGACATTTATACCGTAAAACGTATTTTTGTCAGATGTCTTTTACCGAAATTCGTATCCCGCCGTATTCTTCGGATAAAAGCCTAAGATGATTTTCAAGGGAAAATATCATCGCTCTCGCATTATCGTCGCTTTGGGGAGAAGTAAGCTTTAATCCGGCTTTGTTTTCTTCTATTCTGACAACGGCGCCGGAATTAAAGAAGTCGGTAACGGTATTTATAACAAGCATAACCGCAGAGCTTACACCCGCGCAGACTATGTCCTGTCCGAATTTTCCGCCTGCGTGACCGGAGATGATAAAACCGCAGTAAATACCGTTTTCACGGTAAAAGTCCGCTTTTACCATTTCTCTTATGCCTTTATGGACTCAATCTTTACCTGGCTGTAGGGCTGTCTGTGTCCCATAGCTCTTTTGGAGCTCTTCTTGGGCTTGTAGGTAAATACGTTTATCTTCTTGCCCTTACCGTTTTTCAGAAGGGAAGCGGTAACGCTTGCGCCGCTGACATAAGGCGCGCCTACCACAGCTCCGTCATCCTTGCCAACCATTACTACCTTATCGAAATTAACCTCGCCGCTCTCAATCCCGAGCTTTTCAACGAAAATTACGTCGCCCTCGGATACACGGTACTGTTTTCCGCCGGTTTCAATTACTGCGTACATAAAAATTACCTTCTTTCTTTTACTCGCTGTGTTAAGCGGATTTTGCTTTCAGCGGCATTTACATCCGAACGCTTTGCCGTCAATATCGGTAATTTTACTATGCAAAACCGATTGTCGGACGGATTTAATTCTTAATGATATTTAGCCGAAAACATATTTATCCGCCATGGGGGAAGTGAACCCCTATTCCTGTTCGGAAAAGGCGGTGCGCTGATGCCGGTGTTATTACAAAAACGCACGCTTAAAAAAGCCCTACACAAGCGGCTTAATTATTTTATCACATTTTTTTCCCTTTGTCAACACTTTTTCGGAAAAAACCGTTTTCTGTTATTCGCCGCTTAATTCGGATATCACATCGGTTTCGGTCTCATTTGATTCATCCGCTGTGATCTCCACGTTCTTTAAGCTTCTGATAATTTGATTTGAACGTGTTCCTATCAATTTTTCCAGGTTGCTATCAGCTGTTTTTAAAGATTTACGTACTGCTTTAAGTGTGTCTTCAAAATTCTCGAATTCTTTTTTTGCCGCCCTCAGTATTGTCCAGACCTCGCTGCTTTTCTTCTGGATAGCCAGCGTTCTGAAGCCCATCTGGAGACTGTTCAGCATAGCGGCCATGGTAGAAGGACCTGCCACGTTGATCCTGTAATCTCTTTGAAGCTGTTCTACCAGACCTAAATTGATCACCTCCGAATACAGCCCTTCGAAGGGTAAAAACATAACTGCAAAATCAGTGGTATAGGGCGGTATTATGTACTTTTGACTGATACTTTTGGCGAAGCTTTTTATTTCGGTTTCCAGAAGCTTTCTTCTGACTTTTATTTCTTCCGAATCACCTCTCTCGTATGCGTCAAGAAGATTTCCGTAGGTATCTGCGGGGAACTTCGAGTCTATGGGAAGCCAGACCGCCTCTCCGTCCTTATTTCCGGGCAGTTTTACGGCGTAGTCCACCTTTTCCCTTGTGCCGGAAACTGATATCTGTTCGCCGTACTGTTCCGTGGTCAGAATTTCGCTAAGTATGGCTCCAAGCTGGATCTCGCCCATAACGCCGCGGGTTTTAACGTTAGACAGCACTTTTTTAAGATCTGTCACTCCCGAAGCGACCTGTTTCATTTCTCCAAGTCCTTCGTAAACTTCACCAAGACGTTTGTTCACTATTTCAAAGGACTGGGTTATCCTGTCGTTAAGGGTCTTCTGGAGCTTTTCGTTTACCGTATCGTTTATTTTGTCAAGGCTTTTTTGATTGTCCTCGCGAAGCTTGTCTATGCTAGCGGTATTGGCGTTCTGCATGTTACTTAAAGTATGGAGGGTGTCGTTACGGGTTTTTTCAAACTGTCCCTCCAGCTTTTCGAGGCTTTTTTGATTATCCTCACGAAGCTCCTTGATCCCCTGAGCATTGGCGGTTTGTATTTTCTCTAAAGTTTCAAGCGTTTCTTTGCGGGTTTTCTCAAACTGCTCCTCGATTTTTCCTATGCTTTTATCAAGCGTACTCCGTTGTTTTTCCTGTTCGTCCCTTAAGCTTTCTCCGAGCCGGGACACATTGTTGGTTATGCTTGAGGAAATTTCGCTTCGCAGATTTCCCTGATCCGCTCTTATATTGCTGCTCATTAGATCAGTTTTTGTATTCAGAGTTTTGATGCTCTCGGAAATCTCCGTTAAATCCGTGTCGGAATTTCCGACGTTTCTTTCTCCAAGCTTTTTGATTATAATTATGCCGATAACGATAAGCACGATACACAATGCCAAAATAATAATTTCAAGAATATCCATAATACGGGTCCCTTACAGTTTTATTTTATCATTCACGGTTTTTGGAAAAACAGCTATAAATCAGCCGCTTAAATACGGTCATATTTTGTATCATTTTTTATATTTTTCATTTAGGCGGTAATTTAATGTCCGCGAATTATGATGAAAGACTGTCGGTGCGCATTCGGTTTTTAAAATATATCTATTTTCGGGAGAAATGCTTTAGAACGCGTCCGCAGTCAATAAAAATCATGCAATTTACGGCTTTTCATGCAGTCCATAATTGCTTAAGCATTTTTATTTAACTATACATCCGTCAGATTGCCGCCGGGCTTCAAACATAAGCGTTATAAAGCTTTTGAAATACGGAATGAACGTCCCCTCGCAGATCATTTCAAGTATTTCTTCCAAGGTCGCCCATTTCGCTTCCTGTACCTCTTCGTACTGAAGCTTAAGAGAATCAAGGTCAATGTCATTATGGACGATATAAACGTCGTCAAAGCCCGTATCGAAGTTAACGGTAATATGAGGACGTTTTCCTTTAAGGCTAAGTTCGATTCCAAGCTCTTCCCGAAGCTCCCTTTCGGCGCCTTCCTGGCTCGTTTCGCCCGCTAAAACACTTCCGCCGCAGGTGATATCCCACAGACCTGACCAGCCTTTTTTAAACGGCTGCCTTTTTTGTATAAGCATTTGTCCTTTTGAATTGAATATGCAGATATGTACGACCGTATGGTAATCTCCGGCATTCAGATCCTCTCCCCGAACCGCGGTTTTATTTTTCGGGCATCTGTCAGCATCGTAAATGTCCCAATACTCCATAACGATTATCTCCTTTTCTTGATCCGTTCCTGTTGTTTATCCTGTTTCAGGAATTTGAAATGCAGTACGAACTGAAACGCCGCCAGTCCGGTCATCATAACGATAGCAATAACGGTGCCGGCATTCCACATTCCGTTGAGCGAGAAATAAACCGCAAGATAGACTGCCGCAAGACAGAGAATTATGCCCGTTATAAATGGTGATTGTCCTTTTTTCATAGGCTTTGGAGCTTACCGGCTCTTAAAGTGTTTTCCATAAGCATAGCAATGGTCATAGGACCTACTCCGCCGGGAACGGGAGTAATAAAGCTGCATTTACCGCTGACGCTTTCAAAATCCACATCGCCGCAAAGCTTGCCCTGGGAATTTCTGTTCATTCCTACGTCTATGACGATCGCGCCTTCCTTTACCATATCGGCGGTTACAAATCCCGCTTTTCCTACTGCCGAAACCAGAATATCGGCTCTTCTGCATACGTCGGCCAAATCCTTTGTTTTACTGTGACAAATGGTAACGGTTGCACTTTCATGAAGAAGAAGCATGGCCATAGGTTTTCCGACGATATTTGAACGGCCTATAACCACGCATTCCTTACCGGATATTTCCGTTTCGGTAGAGTGAATAAGTTCCATAACTCCCGCAGGAGTGCAGGGAAGGAAAGCGTAGTCTCCTATCATTATCCTGCCGACGTTTACCGCATGAAATGCATCCACATCCTTTTCGGGACTGATATGTCCGATCACCTTTTTTTCGTCTATATGTCCGGGCAGAGGAAGCTGGACCAATATTCCGTTTACTCTGGGATCCTTGTTAAGCGTGTCCACTAGTTCGAGAAGCTGTGCCTCGTCGGTTTCCTCGGGAAGGGCGTATTCAAAAGAGGTTATGCCGCATAATTCGCATGCTTTTTTCTTGTTGTTGACATAAACGCGGCTTGCCTGATCGTTTCCTACGATCACTACCGCCAGACCTATCTTGAGTCCTTTTTCCGCTATTTCGTTTCTTACTCTTTCTTTAACGGCTTGGGAGACCGATTTTCCGTCGATGATTTTCATACTTATTTATCCTCCGATGTATTATTATCAATGTTTGTTTCTTGAACGCCTTTTTCATCGCCCAGAATACTGGGAGCGGTTTTTTCGGAATAAGCTTTTTCCGCTTTTTTCATCGCCTTTTTTGCTGCTTCGTTTTCCTTTTCCAGTATACGTTTTTTTTCAAACGATCTGATTCGCTCCGCACTGTCCTCGGTGTTGACGTAAAGAGGTCTTCCGTCTTTTTTGACGGCAATTTTAAAGTATATTATCATTATGAGCGCCAAAACTGCCGAGGCTATCGCGATAACTTGTGAAATCTTAAGCGATCCGGCATAAAGGCTGTCCGTGCGAAGACCCTCTATCCAGCCTCTTCCCGCTCCGTACCAAAATACGTAGTAAAGAAACAGTTCTCCGTCGAAGGTCCGTATTTTGTTCCCTATAAAATGTATAAGTAAAAAACCTACGATGCACCACAGGCTTTCGTATAAAAAACATGGATGGACAAGAATATCCGTTTTCGTTACGCTTTGCCCAGATGCTTCTATAACTATGGGATCAAGCGCTATTTTCGTTCCGGTCATGCCCCAGGGAAGATTTCCTGCGGTAGGCGCTCCGTAGCACTCCTGATTTATAAAGTTGCCCCATCTTCCGATTGCCTGGCCTATAAGAAAAGCGGGTGCGGCTACGTCGAGTAACGGAAGAAACGGGGTTTTTTTGATTTTACTCATAATGATTCCCGTGATGACTCCGAAGATTATCCCGCCGTAAATGGCAAGACCTCCGTCATGTATCTTCGTAAACATTGTGATTAAATCATATTTGTTTTCTGCGTCAGGGTTCATTAAGTTGTAAAACAAACAGAAATAAGCTCTTGCGCCGATAAATCCCACGATGATGGATACAAAAGCGATATCAAAAACGTTATCGGAGATCAACCCGACTTTTCTGGCTCTTTTCATGGCGTAGATAAATCCGAGTATTACGCCCGCGGCAATAAGTATGCCGTACCAGTATATATCCATTCCGAATAAATTGAATGCCACACGGTTGATTTCAATATCTCCGGAGAATAAATTTGGGAATTCAACCGATTCTTTTAAAAGCTGCATAAGTTTTGTCCTTTCTTTTTTGTTTTTCTGTAATATTGTAAAAATAAAATCAGGCTCGTTTTTTTACGGGAAAGATCCTCTCTGATACTACGGCCGGTCGTTATAAAAAGCATATTCAACGGCATCCGAGCGTGGTTTCAGCCGAAGACTTGCTTTTACGCGCCTGAAGAAACGGGTTCTACCGTTGATATACTGCAGTTGTCAACATCAAGCTTTTTCAGCGCATCAACAATGTCATCGTAGCAAAGCTCGGCGGAGATATCTATATAATCAAAGGCTCCGATACCCGCCATTTCCGAGTTCATCATTGAATTGGCTCTTATTTCCACGCTTCCGAGGCCGCCGATAATTTGTCCGTAGATTTTTTTCCTGATGCCTTCAAATACTTCCTTGTCGGGCAGCGCGGTTTTAAGTCTTTTAAGTTCGCCGTTTATTTTATCCTTGACTATTGACGGATTTTTGGACTCTCCCGAAATTGCTGCCGTAAAAAAATCTCGTCCGTGAAAAACTCCTACATTCATATAATCTATAAGCTCCTGTTCGTACATCTCGGAGTAAAATCCGGTATTTTCCCCGAGGCAGCATGAAAAGAGCGCGTTATACACGACATATGCTTTTGCCGCTTCTCTTCCGCTTAAAGGCGGCAGCTTGTACATTATTTCAAAAATAGGACGCGAACAGGGAAGCTTTTCCGATATGGTTTTTTCTCTTACCTCATAAGGTTCATCCGGAATAACTCTTTCTGCTTTATGCCCGGAATTTTTTTTCAAAAGCCTGTCGCATATTTGAAGCACCTTTTCACAATCAAAATTTCCCGCAATTGAAATTACGGCATTGTTAAGATCGTAGAAAACATCGTAACAGCGGTACAGTATCTCCTTGTTGATTTTCTTTATACTTTCTGACGTTCCTCCTATTCTTGTTCTGACAGGATTGTTATGATAAACCGCATCCAAGCAGTTATAAAAAACCCTGTGGGCAGGATCGTCCTCATACATTCTTATTTCCTGTTCTATGATGCTGCGTTCCTTTTCAACGTTTTCATCGGTAAAATACGGTTTCTGAACGAAATCCAGCAGTATTTCCAGGTTTTCTTCGAGCTTGTGGGTGCATGAAAAAAGGTAAGCGGTTTTATCGAAGCCTGTAAATGCATTGGCGTTTGCTCCGGTTTTCGAAAACTTTTGAAAAGTGTTACCGTCCGCATTTTCAAACATTTTGTGCTCTATATAGTGAGCGGCTCCGTCAGGAATAGTAATAAGGTTTGTTTCGCCGTCTGATTTAAGAATGTTGTCCACCGATCCGTAATTTACTCCGAACAAAGCGTATACGCTGTTATAATCTTCCATTGGGCAAAGACAGATCGTACAGCCGCTTGGGTGACGTATTCGTATATATCTTTCTCCTACCTTGGAATTTTCTATAATCTCCTTTTTATGTTCCATTTCAAAGCTTTATCCTTTCAGATATTATCATATTTACCGCGCGTCCGTCTGTTTAATCCTTCGGAGCGAGGATATAAACCGTATCGAGAGTCAACGATCGGGCGGCGTTGATAATATCTTCCCGATTGACCCTGGCTTCTTCTTCAATAACATCTTCAGGGGATTTTATATCGTCTTCATAAATGCGAATGAGGTACCATGCTCCCATATGTTTAAAACTGTCATAGTATGCTCTGAGAAAATTTCTTCGGTATATTTTGGCATATTCTATATTTTCATCTGAAAAATCTCCGTTTTTCATTGCTTCAAGCTGAATAAGTATTTCCTTTTCCGTTTTATCGATGTTGTTTTTGTCGATACCGCTTCTTACCGAAAAAGAGCCTTTGTTGCAATTCACAAATGACCAGCAGTAATAGCAAAGAGACTTTTTTTCGCGTATATTTATAAACAGCTTGGAGGACGAAGATCCTCCGTATATTTCATTCATAATCTTAAGAGCGGATTTATTCACACACTCGGTTTTAAATCCTAAGGCAAGCTGACTTTGCGTAACCTCCATTTCTTCGTAAATTCTTTTCGGTTCATTCTTTAAAGGACTGCGCTTAGATTCGAAGGAAAAAATCTCTTCCCGCTCAAGCTTTATAAATGCGTCGGTGATTATTTTCTTTTCATCGGAAAAATCACTGCATCCGGTGCATATTATTTCGATACGGCAATGCTCTAAAAGTCTTTTATAAGCTTTATACGCGCTTTTTGCCGAAACTCTTTTAGCCTGAGCCGCTGTTCCCAGTGTCCGTATTCCGGCAGGCTCTCCTTCATAAAGGATTTCGATTATTCTTTGACTTGCATAGGAATATTTATCGTTTATTTCCGCTTCGATTTCGTTTATTACAGCCTGGCGCTCCAGTCGGGTCACTTTTTGCGAAAAAGCGCCGTTTTCCAGAAGCGGGTCAAACAGGCAGCTTAAAAGAATGTCAATCGCCTCAGAGCCCACCTTTTCATTTTGAAAAGCATATTTGTTGTCAATATATTCAACGGTAAAGGTTACGAACTGGACGTCGTCCGTTCCCAGAACTCCTCCGTCAAGCCGTGCCGCATAGAGGGATGAAAGCTTGCTGTTGAGTTTGGCGTGGTCGGGGTACTTATTATTGGATTTTGTAAGAATACGTGCAAGAACAGCGTATTCCGAAGCCGTTTCCTCGGATATCGGTGTTATAAAATTAATGGACACTACGTTGAATTTTGCTCTTTTGTCAGTGATGCGGCTTAGAAATATCCCTTTGCCGATTTCCCGTCTTTCTATTTTTTCGGGCATTGGTGTAAGTTCCTTTCTTTCCATATCCGTTAAAAATATTTGTACGTGTTTTTTCAGCATCGGCGCCCCGGAATGAGCCGAAGGCATAGTGAGACGGCGCCTAAGAAATCATCCGTTACCGCCGCCGTATGTTATGATCAGTCCTGAAAACCGGTTGACAGAAATATGACATTCAACTGTTCAGGATTTGTATAATCCTGTTTAGTATACCATATTTTGCACTGAATTACCATAGCTTTCACAAATTTTTTTCTTTTGTCTTTTATTAAAAAGCTTAAAAACAGGTTTTTCCTCTTATGATACGATTTGACATGGCTTCGGACACATAGGCGCTTTCCTCATGCATATCTGTATACGGGCTTGCGCACGCAGATTGTTCGTGTCGAGGATTTTAAAAGCGTTTGGAGCTTTAAATATAAAAAGTCTTCCTTATGTGAAGAAAGTTGCTGCTTTTAAGAAAATAAAATTTGTTTCATTAAAGGAAAGAGCCGGTGTTATTTGATTTATTCATAAATATTGCTTGTTTTTATAAAAAAGGTTGATTTTTATTTGTCGATAGGAGAATTACCGCTGTTTGTGAAAGAATAACTGTTTTTGGGAATACTCATTTAAAATCGGAATATTTATTTTTCATTTTGATTCTGATCCGGCGGCGGAGAATCATTGACGAAAAAATATAAATTTTAAAAAAAGACAAAAAAATGGGATCCCGTACGGGATCCCGAAACTCAAATAATTAGAATGTGTAGAACAAAAGAAAGGAGACAACTAAAAATTAAGTAAATCAATCAATCTATCCAATCGTGATTTAACTTGCCTTTAGTATACTACCTTTTGTTGTATTTGTCAATAACTTTTGACAAATTTAAAAAGATTTGTATGATCCTACAAATATGAATGTTTAAAATTTCACAAAACCACCATAAATCATTGCGTCAAAACCGGACAAAATCAAATAGAACAACATACGGTAAGCTCGCGGCATATTTTGCATGTTTTAGTCCATTTTTCACAAATGTTTTTCCGAAATACTAAAGCATTGACACTGCTGCTGCGATTCATATAATTTTCAAATCGTTATTCGTCGCTATTCCTAAGTATATTGCTGCGGCGGCGGTAAAGAACCGACGCTGATAAAGAAAATACCGAAAAACAAATCAGGCTTCGCAATTCACATACATCGTCCGATGTGGTTTTAGAATATGTGTTTTTATTGAAAAAGTCTGTTTTTAAGCCGTCAGCTCGTGGAATTTTTTTCCCCATGCCGCTAAAGCGTCAAGAATAGGGCTCATGCTCCGTCCCAGATCAGTGAGCGTGTATTCTACTTTCGGGGGAACCTCCGGAAAAACCCTTCTTGAAAGAAGCCCGTTTTCTTCAAGATCGCGAAGATTGGATGTAAGAACCTTCTGGGAAATCCCCCCTATTGATTTTTTTAATTCACCGAAGCGTTTTGTCCCCTCGAGAAGATCTCTTATGATAAGTACCTTCCACTTATCTCCTATCAGCATAAGGGTCGTTTCGACCGGACAAAGCGGAAGCTCGTTTCTGTTCAGCATATAAATCCTCCGATAATCACAAGAATTATTAATATAAATGAATAATAGCGGTACGGTAAAGCGGTAACGATTTTTAAGGCAATACCGCACAATGACCGCCTGAGGGCTTTGCGTGCGGCTTGCTTGCATATTTTCCGTCATCTTACACAAATTCTCCTTGAAATACGTCAGTATTCCTTCGTCGAATTTATGCAAGCTGACGAAAAATCCGACTGGGCAATTCACACCCGATCATTGTGCGGTATTGCCTTAAATTCGCCATGCGCATTTAGGCGCTGCCTGAAAAGCCGTGAATTGCACGATCTCTACTTACAGCAGACGATTTCCGCCTTAAAGAATGCCGATAGCTATTTCAAAGGGATAACAACAAAATACCCTGGTATTGCTCTAAATTTTTTCCTTGAAAACTCCGTGCTTTAGCATAATTGTACAAATTTGCTTTCATTTCAGATATGTCCAGACGAAATCGTACAAAAGCGCTTAGTTTTCAGATTGCTCTGATTCCGGTTTATACGTTAAATCTGAACAAAACCACATCTCCGTCCTGCATAACATATTCCTTTCCCTCAAGACGAACAAGCCCCTTTTCCTTAGCACCCGCCATACCTCCGTTGTTTACAAGATCGTCAAAGGAAACGACCTCGGCCCTTATAAAGCCTTTTTCAAAATCGGTATGGATTTTTCCCGCAGCCTGAGGTGCTTTTGTACCCTTCGAAATCGTCCAGGCGCGCACCTCCTGGGGTCCTGCGGTAAGATATGATATCAGTCCCAGAAGGGAATAGCCCTTATTTATGATACGGTTAAGTCCGCTTTCCTCCAAACCTAAGTCTTCAAGAAACATATCCCGGTCTTCCTTATCCATTCCCGCAATTTCCGATTCAATTTGAGCGCAGATAGGAAGAACGGAGCTGTTTTCCTTTTCGGCAATGTCAAGTATCGCATTATAATGCTTATTGTTATTTATATCTCCGGTAAAATCCGCTTCGTTCATATTGGCGGCATAAATTACCGGTTTATTGGACAAAAGCGGAGTCGTTTTGATCATTTCCGCTTCTTCATCGCTGAAGCCGAAGGAACGGGCGGTATTGCCGTCTTCCATATGTGAAATGAGTTTTTCAAGAAAATCTATTTCCTTTTGTATGCTCTTATCACCTTTTAAAAGCTTTTTATCTTTGTCAAGACGGCGCTGCAAAATTTCAAGATCGCTGAAAATGAGTTCAAGATTTATAGTTTCTATATCCCTTGCCGCACCTATCGAGCCGTCAACGTGTATAATATTGTCATCCTCGAAACAGCGCACCACATGAACGATCGCATCGACCTCTCTTATATCCGCAAGAAATTTATTTCCGAGACCTTCTCCTTTGGATGCGCCTTTAACGAGGCCCGCAATGTCAACAAACTCAAGTGTGGCCGGAGTGAACTTTTCAGGATTATACATTTCGGCCAGCTTATCGAGTCTTTTATCCGGAACGCTTACTATTCCCACATTTGGTTCTATGGTGCAGAAGGGATAGTTTGCCGATTCCGCTCCGGCATTTGTCAGGGCGTTAAACAATGTGCTTTTTCCTACGTTGGGCAGTCCTACCATTCCTAATTTCATATTTTTGTTTTTCCTTTCCGACAGCTAAAAAAGCCTTTCTCTGCATTAAACTACATTATATCACCAATGCCGAAAAAAAACAAGCAATTATTTTTTAAAAACCCCTTTAAAAGTTTGCCGAAATCGTATATAATAGAATAGACAAGGATAATTTTTTTATTTGATCATTTATGCGCTGCCCAAGGAGGAAGTTTTTACATATGGAAAAGGTTTCGTTCAAGATCGCCCAAAGAGACTACAGTCTGAAAACCGATGAGGATCCGCAGAAGATAACCAAGCTTGCCGGGCAATTGGAGCATACCATAAGCTATGTTGCGAGAAAGGCGAGGGGTATGAACGAGGTGGAGATAACTACTCTTGCTTCCATGATCCTGATTTGTGATATGGAAAATACTTTCAGCAAGGACAGTATTTCATCTAATGAAGCTAAAAGACTGCTTGAAGAAAGTGAAAAAAATTTGAAGGAACAGCTAAGATCCGCGCAGGATGCTGCCGCCAATCATGAAAGACAGGTGAAGCAGCTTACCGAAAGACTGTCCGAATTGGATGGAGAGTTGGAAAAACAAAAAAAGTCAGCACTCTCCGGTGATGCTGAAAAGGAAAATAAAATAAAGGAACTTACACAAAAGCTTACGGATACGGAAAATAAGCTTAGAGAGCATATCGAGGCTGCGACTAACGATATAGAGGAAAAGGAAAGGCTGCTTAAAGAAGCTGACAATAAGCTTTCCGAAGCTGAGGAAAGCCTGCTGCGTATGGAGAACGAGCAATCTGCGGATTCCGCTAAAAGAGCCTCCGAGCAAAAGGCAGAGGTAGAAAGGCTTAATGCCGAAATACTCAGCCTTAAATCAATGGCGGAATCAGCGGAATCACAGTTTGAACAACTGGCGGTTGCCAAGGATGAAGAAGCTCAAAGACTCCGTTTGAGGGTACAGGAGTACGAAAATGAGCTTAAAACGGTCACTCAGCAGCAGGAGAAAGAAATAGAAGCGGTATATGACGAGCACGAAAGGGAATGCAGAATTATTGCGGAGAAGCGTGATAAAGAGCTGTCCGATATAAAGGACGAATATGTAAAATCTGTCGAACTGCTTAAAAAACAGTTGGATGAACAGAGAACAGAAAACGAAAAGATGAAAAAAACCTTATCCAACTATGAGGCGACCTTTGACATGTATGTGAAAAACAAGGAAAATGAACTGAAACAGGCTTATGAGGAGACCGAAGCAGTAAAATCCAAAAATGCCGATCTGGAAAAACAGCTTGCCAGATCAGGCGATATCCAGATGACGATATGTTAGAGATACTTGCACCCTGCGGCTCTGAGGAAGGTCTTGACGCCGCTCTTAACAGCGGTGCGGATGCCGTTTATCTGGGCATGCCGTTTTTTTCAGCAAGAAGAAACGCCGTAAATTTTACCTTTGAGCAACTGAAAAGCGGCGTAAAAAAGGCTCATTCTCAGGGCGTTAAGGTTTATGTGGCTTTAAACACTCTTGTTTTTGACGATGAACTGACCGATTTAAAAAGCGCTGTGGAACAGATCGATAAAGCTGATGCGGACGCGGTCATAGTACAGGACTTTGGCGTTGCGCTTACGGTAAGGGAAATGGCGCCCCGGCTCAAGCTCCATGCATCCACTCAGATGACGATAACTTCCGCAAAGGGTGCCGAATTTGTAAAAAAAATGGGCTTTTCGCGGGTCGTTCTTCCCCGGGAGCTTTCATTGGAGGAAATAAGGGAAATAACCTCAAGCGTAGATATAGAGACGGAGGTTTTTGTTCACGGCGCTCTTTGTGTATCTTTGAGCGGACAATGTTTTTTAAGTGCGCTCATAGGCGGGAGAAGCGGCAATCGCGGCTTATGTGCTCAGCCCTGCCGTCTTAATTACAGGTGCGGAAATAGGGAGAATGTTCTTTCTCTTAAAGATTTGTCTCTTATAAACGAGTTAAGAAGCCTTGAAGAGGCGGGTGTGACCTCGGCTAAGATCGAAGGCAGAATGAAGCGACCGGAATACACGGCGGGTGTGATAGACGGATGCAAGACTGCGCTTAAGGGCGGTGTTCCGGATATGGATCTGTTAAAAACGGTTTTTTCCAGGAGCGGTTTTACAAAATCCTATTTTGACGGAACATTTAATAATATGCAGGGAGTAAGACTGAAAGAGGATTCAGAGAATATTCCCGAGGCTCTGATCAGGCTGAGGCAGCTTTATAAAGATCCCTGCAAACGATTTGTTATAGATATTCATGTTTCTGTCAGAAAGGACATGCCCATTTTATGCACCGTTTGCTGCGGCGATTTTAAAAAAGAAATAAAAGGAGCTGTTCCGCAGGCGGCAATTAACAGAAGCATAACCTGTGATGAGATAGAAGAAAGAATGAGTAAATTAGGCGGAACGGTTTTTTCTGCGGGAAGGATAACGTGCGAGACTGACGATGGTCTGTCCGTTTGCGCGTCAGCCCTTAATGAATTGCGGAGGGAAGCCGTAAGTGCGGTAAGCCGTCATATAGCTGATTCGCTGAAAAACGTAATGGAGCGGTAATGATAAGAAAAATATGCTATTCCGACAGAGATGAATATATAAAAATGGCAGAGGATTTTTACGCTTCCTCCGCCGTTTCTCATCCAATTCCCAAAAATAATTTTGAAAATGCGTTTAACGCCGCAATTTCAGGTGATCCCTGCATAAAAATATATATTTTTGAAAAAAACGGGGAAACGGCCGGTTATGCGGCTCTGGCGCTGACCTATACCACGGAGGGCGGCGGGAAAACGGTGTGGCTTGATGAACTTTATGTCAGGGAGGATTTCAGAGGAAATGGTTTGGGAAAGGATTTTATAGAATTTCTTAAATCAGATAATACTATAAAACGTATCAGACTGGAAATTACACCTGAAAACGATCGAGCAAAAAAGCTTTATTCAGCCTTGGGATTTTACGCATGTGATTATAAGCAGATGATATTCGACAGACCTATTCGATCTTGATATGATTTGATTATGGCGCGGGTGATTTTTTCGGGTGCATGGCTATTTTAAAGGTGGGTTCCATATTGCGCCTTTTGGGATTTGATGCCAATCCCTTTTAAAACTATTGGATTAGTGTTTGGGGTGCAATCCCTTTTTAAGCTGTGGGTATCACGTCTGTTTAAAAAGGGATTGCACCCCATGCTTTGGACGGAGATTTTTATATGTATAGGAATTCCTGCTTGTCTTACTGCCGGCTTTTGCGAAAATAGATTTGCATTTCTTGTTTTCATATCCGCTCTACTTTAAGAGCCGCTGATCGTCTTTGAACTTATTATTTATTATCCGTCCATCAAATACGTTAAAATCCTCCGGGTATTTCACCGGAGGATTTTGACGTATTTAACGGTTTTTTAATATATATTGCATTAATCCTTATTTGTAAACCGAACAGATCTTTGAGGTGTTTTTTATTCCGTAAATTCCGTTTATAAGCTTTTCTCCCCAATCGCCGGAAAGTGAATTTCCGTTCCAGTCGTTGGCAATATCCAGATATTCGACTCCTCCTCCGTTTCCTTTCCAGGACCAGCCTAAATACCCTATATTGTTTTTATTGCAATATTCCATTATGTAATCCTCGTCCACGTCTCCGTCGCTGTGGGTATGACCGAATTCACCCACAATAACGCAAAGATTGTTGTTTGTTGCATATTTTATGTTTTTGCTGATTATGTCGGGGTTTTTTCCTGCCGTGCCGTACATATGGACGGAGAACAGGGTATTTTTTTGTGGATCGTCATTTAAAAGCTTCTGACCGTAATGATTTATTGACTCGGCATATTGTCCCCAGCCGGCAGAGTCAATGATCACAGCATTTTTTATTCCGGCATTGCGTATGGCCTTTATTGCTTCGGAGTATCCTTTATACCATGTAGCGGAATCCCAGTCGCCTACCCACTCGTTGGCGATGTTAAGGATTACGTACGCTTCATTTCCAATAAGGGCTGATTTGATTTCAAGCCAGTAATCCGTGACTCTTCTTAATCCGTTTATATCATTTTTCCCTGTAACATCATGAACCTCAAGGATACATACGAGCTTGTTCTTCTTACAGATTTCGATTATTCTTTTTACATCTGATATTGAATCTTTTGTATATTGCTGTCCGTCGGATAAAACTATCCTTACCGTATTTGATCCGGTGGCGGCAATTGCGGGAATGGCCGTCTCAAGCTGAGATTTAAACCATGTATGTGCATGGTTTATTCCCCGCATAACAAAGCGATTTCCGTTGGCGTCGTACAGTGATGTTCCGTTGACATAAAAACCTGCGCTTGAAACGGGTTTTTGAACGGTTGATGTAGTGGTGGTGACGGACGGCTTGGCTGCATTTGAGGTAGTGGTTGTTGTAGGTTTGGTAACAGGTGCGGGTGCTGCGGGTTTAGTTTTGCTTACGGAAGGGGAAATAACGGCGGAATTTGTTTTTGAAGCTGCTGCTGAGGAGGCGGGAGGATTGACGGTTCCGGTCGAATTCGGCTTTGAAGAAGAGTGATCATTATTTGTTCCGGACGACGGTGTTGAAGATGTCTGACCGGGATTATCGGTTTTGCCGGATGTTATTGATTCCTCGGGCTCGCTGTCGCTTGAAATAACTGTTACGGCGGGCTCTTCGTCGGTATTTTCAACGGATGAGGTATTTTCTTGTATTTCGGTAAGTGAAGTGCCGACGTCCGTGTTTATATCCGGATCGTTTGTTGCTTGGCTGCATGAAGTGAAAAACGCCGTAATTAAGGCAAGAAGAAATGAAATAAGTACATTTTTGTTTTTCATATTGTCTCCTTTTCTCTTTATAAAATTTTTTTCGGAAAAGCATTCTTGATGTGTAGACTTTGATACCGGAGCGCGTTTACGATAACGGAGCATGTTGACATAAAGCCCGCATATGACTTTTCGGCAAAATTCACCGTATATTTCGCTTGTTTTTTAGAAATATGCAATTATTTCCGCAAAAATTTGCCTCATCTACGGCAAATTTTTGCTCGAAAACCCGTATGTCGGTTTTATGCGTACACGCTCTGATCCGTTTTAAAACTGTGGGATTAGTGTTCGGGTACAGCCTGTTTTAATCCGCGGACATTATGTCGGTTTAAAATTGGGTTGGTACAAATCAAGATCATAATATCGCTTGCTTTTGATTTTTCCGTTTACGTTGATCCTATAAAAGCAGCAATTTAAGGCAATACCGCACAATGACCGCCTTACGGCTTTGCGTGCGGCTTGCTTGCATATATTCCGTCATCTTACACAAATTCACCTTGAAATACGTCAGTATTCCTGCGCCGGATTTATGCAAGCTGAAGAAAAATCTGAATGCGCAATTCACACGCAATCATTGCGCGGTGTTGCCTTAATTTAAAATGCCGGAAAATATCACAGATTACTCCGGTCATATCGGGATGGTCACAGGGGGAAACTTGATCTCTGTAATTATATCTCGGAGTTGAGGGTAATTTCCGAATATGTTCTGAATCAGGTTTAAAATCAGATTCGGGTGATATAACCGTTACTTTTACATTTTCATCTGATTCGTATTGAATGACTTTTTGAAAAAGACCCGCTTCCATCGCCCGGCTGTCAAGGCATATTCCCCGCATAGAAATCTCCTTTTTTAAATACAATAAATCAGTTTCCGATAAATGCGCAATTGAGGAAAGGGAGAAAAATTGAATATTTTAAGGCAACACTGCACAATGATTGCGCAGTGTTTTCCTGATATTCGATTTGTTTAAGATGAGTACTGCATCTTTTTGGACAAATATCTTACGGCATCGTATCAAGTCGGGTTGTATAAATACGATGCAGTAATACTGACGTATTTCAAAGGGAGTGTAAGATTAAGGATAAAAAGCTAAGCCGTCAGGCGGTCATTGCGCGGTATTGCCTTAAGTTCTTTTAAGCCGCCATAATCGGTACAAGACCGTATCATATAAAATCTGTGCGACAGATTAAGTTTGACCAGGCAAAAAGCATTACTCAAAAACCGAACAAACCTTTGAGGTTTCTTTTATACCGTTTACTCCGTTTATAAGATTTTCACCCCAATCGGCTGAAAGAACCTTTCCTTCCCAGTCCTCGGCAATGTCAAGATACTCGACTCCCCCTCCGTTTCCTTTCCAGGACCAGCCTAAATATCCTATCTTGTTTTCAGTGCAATACTGCATTATATATCCTTCGTCAACATCTCCGTCGGAATGGTTATAACCGAATTCGCCTATGATAACACAAAGGTTTTTATCCGTTCCTTTTTTGATATTGGAGCTTATGACTCTTGAGTTCTTTCCGGCAGTACCGTACATATGGATGGAAAAAACTATGTTTTTATACGGATCTTCATTCAAAAGCCTTTCGCCGTATGTTCCGATCGGGTTTGCATTTTGTCCCCAGCCTGACGTATCGATTATCAGAGTATTTTTGATCCCCGCGTCTCTGAGTGTTTTTACTGACTGCGAATAGCCTTCGTACCATACATTGTCTTTTTCCCAGCTTCCCATCCACTCATTGGCTATATTAAGAATGACATAGGCTTCATTGCCCGAAAGGGAATCCTTCATTTCCAGCCAGTATTCGGTGGTTTTCTTTAATCCGTCAGTTTCGTCCTTTCCGGTTATATCGTGAACTTCAAGAATACAGATCATTTTATTTTTTTTGCAAATGTCGATGATCTTGTCGATATCCTCGGATGTATCCTTGGTATACTGCTGACCGTCGGATAAAACTACTCTGACCGTATTTGCGCCTGTTGCGGCAATGGCAGGTATTGCTGTTTCAAGCTGATCCTTGAACCATGAATGAGGATGGTTTATTCCCCTCATAATAAATTGCTTTCCGTTAATGTCGTAAAGGGAGGTGCCGTCGACATAAAACCCTGATCTGGCTATCGGTTCTTCTATTCCCGAACCTTCACCGGTTCCCGTAATATTGTTTGATCCTCCGGCGCTTCCGCAGGCTGAGCTGAACAGCATGGCGGCGGCAAGGAATAATGACAGTATACTTCTTTTGAATTTCATAAAATCTCCTTAAATGCGGGATAATCCGCAGCTTTAACAACAGGTTTTGATAGATGCGGTTAATAAGTACGGCATGGGAGTGATTTAAATACTCCGTCGGTACGGAGGGATAGTTTAAAAATGTCTTTTCATCGTATCGTTCGTTCGGTTTGAAGCTTATCGTTAATATCCCTTGACTGAAAATCCTTGATAGTTTTTTCATTGGCCGCATGCATTTGGTAAACAGTTTATATCCGTCTTGTTTTATTACGCGTCTTTAAAAAATCAGTACAAGCTTCCGTAATTCGCACAAGCCCTGTAATCAGCGCTTTCCGTATCCTTAGTTCCGAATGCGCTCCAGGCATGGGGACGGTAGATCCTTTCTTCCGGAACATTATGAAGCGAAACGGGGATACGAAGCATAGATGCCAAGGTTATCATATCCGCTCCCACATGACCGTATACAAAAGCACCATGGTTAGCGCCCCAGTTAGCCATAACGCTGTAAACGTCCTTAAAGATTCCGTCACCCGTCAATATTGGTGTGAACCATGTGGAGGGCCACGTTTTGTCGGTTCTGTCAAGAAGTATTTTATTGACATTTTCCGGAAGCTCAACGGTATATCCCTCTACGATCTGAATGGCAGGACCGAGCCCTTTTATGAGATTGAGCCTTGCAAAGGTGCAGGGCATTATTCCCTTTGTGGAATAGCTTGAAGAAAATCCGCCGCCTCTGAAATATCCTAAATTTGCGCAGGGCCAGGTGGTGGCCTTAAGGCAGGCGTCAATGTCATTATCGGTCATATCCCACCAGTTTTTCATACAGTTTTCGCCGTTTTCATTCAGAGAAGCACCGGTGCCGTCCAGCGCCGCAGCACCGCTGTTTATAAGATGAATAAATCCGTTTTCGGCAATCCCGTCGGGTTTCCAGCCGGTTACTCTCTCTACCGCCTCGGGAGACCAATAGGTGCGTACATCCGCAAAAATCGCAGCTCTTGAAGTGACCTGATGGAGCAGCAGCTGTGTTGCACCGTTAAGTCCGTCGTTTTCGGTGGCAAATGGGATAGGCTCACGCTTGCCGTTCCAGTCAAAGGTAGTATTCAGAATAGCTTCGGTGAAATCCGCGTTTGGCATAAAATCGGTCCAGTTTCTTTGTCCCTGGAAGCCTCCGAGAACGGCATTTCTGCCCTTAGCTTCTTCGAGCCAGCCTTTTTCCGCCAGCTTTGGATTGCCCTTCATGATATCCATTACTATGCAGGTCATTTTTGCGATAAATTTCCAGTTTTCTTCCGGAGAGAGCACCGTTCTCTGATAGAACATTCCGTCGGTGGGATTGATGTCAATTCCTTCCTTACAATTGGTCTTTATCCAGGAAAGAGCCTTTTCGTATTCTTCATCATCGTAAATCCCCAGCTTCTCGCGGCGGATAATCTCCGTCATATCCACCCATTCGGGGTGCATACCCAAATAGCTGCGGAAAAAGTCCTCGTTGCAGTATGAGCCGGCGATACCCATAGCTACGGCGCCTATATTAACATAGCTTTTATTCCTTATGTCTCCGACAGCCGCCGCGCAGCGTGCAAAGCGCAGGATCTTATCTTCCACATCCTCGGGAATCGTTTTGTCGTCGGCATCTTTTACGTCATGCCCGTAAATTGAGAAGCAGGGCATACCGATCTGAGCATATGCGCTCATCGCTGCGGCAAGGAATACAGCGCCGGGGCGCTCAGTACCGTTAAAGCCCCAGATAGCCTTTATCGTATCCGGGTTTTCGTCGATAACCGTCGTAACGTAACACCAGCAGGGGGTAACGGTAAGAGTAGCCACAACGTTTTCCTTGCTGAATTTTTCATTGCAGGATGCGCTTTCAGCAATACCGCCTATAGTTCCGTCGGCAATAACACACTCCACCGGCTCGCCGCTTGCGTGACGAACTTTTGACGTAATAAGCTCCGCCGCGGCCTTGGCCATATTCATGGTCTGTTCCTCAAGGCTTTCGCGGATACCGAACTGCCGGCCGTCTATAACGGGTCTGATACCGATTTTTGATAGCATTTGTTTATCCTCCTATAATGTTTAATATATTAAAGTTTTATTTTAAAGTTTCTTTAAAAGCCTGTTTTAATATATCTGTTGGAATTTCATTATCCGGGAAAATTTGCAGCATACCCTTAGGTGTCAGCTTGTATCCGTTTAGTTTCTCTTTGTATTTTGCCATTGACGAGGCTTCTATATTTATATGGTCTTTAAACGGAATAAGCCGTATAAATTTTTCTCCCGAGTAATAGCTTGGCAGCTTTGCCCACATTTTCTCTTCTATATCATCGGATACGCAACTGAAAACGGTATCCCGCAGCGTTGAAAATAACCTTATTATATCGTCGGGAAATTGATTGACATACGTTTGAATATCGGTGTTCATAATGGTTTACCTCTTTCAAAGTCAACGGATGGATGCAGTTTTGTCATTGCTGCTGTATCCTGATTGTAGAAAAAAAGAGTGTGTTTTCTTCCTTGGATACTGCATAATAATTGCCTTACAGCAGTTATCTTTTGTCGCGGTTTACTTCGCAAAATTAAGGAAAATTCAGTCTCTATTTGTTTTTCCTTTCACAAATTTGATTATAGAGTGATTTAAGAGCAACCGCCGTTTTTTCCATGTCCTCATCTGATTGGTAATCTGAACAGAAATTAACGCTTTCAAAATAAGTCAGATAATATTCAGGCGGATAGAGGTTATGGATTTGATTCCAGCTTTTTCCCTTTATTCCGTTATCATCCATGCGTGACGCATTTGCAGAAAAAAACGCTTCATAGTCCTTCACTCCGTCTATTTCCAACACAAAACGCATACGAATTATTTCCGGTTGAACCTGAGATCCCTTAGTTGTCTCCTCATCAAAATAGAAGGAATGTACATATGCGTTTTCCTCGGATTCGGGAATTATAACCTTAAAACATTCAAGAATTTTTTTCTCTTCTTCATCGGTAAAATCTAAAAGCATTCTGTCCGTTGCCGCCCACTGGAGAAGATGTTTAGGTGTGGAGGCATATTCTAAGGAATTTCTTACCGTACATCCGCCGATATTGGATAAAATAAATAACAATGTGAAAATAGGGAAAACCCTTAACAATTTTGCAGGTGCGGAAATAAGCTCCCAACCCGATTCTGCAAACTTCTCCATTATTGCTTTTAATTCTCCCATAGTTATTGCTCCTGAATTATTCTGCTTGCCCGGCTGCCTAAATACTTCGTCAGAAGCCCTTGAAATATGCGCATATTCCTGCGGTCTTCTTCCTTGTCTTTCCACAGCCCTTCGGCGCATAAATCCTTTAAGAGTTACTTGGCGGAGCAATATTTTCCTTTCAGAATATTAGGGACTATCTGAAAAGCCGCAAATTGCAGAATATCTACTGACCGCAGACGTTTTCCGCGTTTAAAAATTACTATAGTTACCTCAAAGGGATAACTACGGTATACCCTTGTATTTCCCCGCTTTTTTTCTTAAAATCGCCGCGCTTTAGCGTAATCCTACAAATATGCTTTGTTTTCAGATACGCTCTAATAGATCATAGGACTGCTTGCCTTTTTCCATTCAGCATAAAATTCAGCAAATGTCGTATACCTCTCATTCTTATTTAGCCTCACCGCCTTAATTGCAGCTTGATAACTTTCCTCATTTAATTGCCAATTGGAGTATTTGCATGGAAGGAATCGATTGTTAACATATCTTTGTTCCATTTCCTCCTCGGAAAAATAACCGAAAAACTCAAAAATCAGCGCTCCAAGCGTAAAAATATTTGTCTGCTCATCAATGATATCTCCCTTAATATATTCTTCCGGCGCTTTTAAACGTTTTGATCCGAACCATTCCGCTCCTTTATCGTTAATGACGGGAGCTTTTTTGAATAAATCAATGTCACAGACAGTTGTTTTATCTGTTGAAAAATCGTACATGATACTCCCGTCGTAAAAATCAACGGCAACGTATCCTTTTTTATTTACATTTTGCAAAAAAGAAAATAACACGTCGACCGTACTTAACTTTTTACTGACGGATAATTGCTTAAATTTTTCTTTAGGACTTTTAACGGCAGTATTTCTTTTGTATTTTTCAAAATTCCAATGATCAAATAAACACTCGCCTTCCGTCCACTCAAAAACTACGACGTAAAACTGATCATATTCATAATCTTCAATTATTTTCACTAAATTCGGGTGTCTTAAATCATCATATAAATGAACGGCTTCTTTTAAAATTTCAATAGATTCCTTTGGTGAAACATCCGCTTCGATTGTATTTACACCTGCGATCTTACAGAAATATTTTTTACCCGCATCCTCCATGCCGATACAAATACATCCCGATCCCGTTTCATCAACGACCCAAAAAGCCGTGCCGTATTTTTTCAACCAAGTAAAATCATGAAATTCTTTAAGTTTAAATTCGATAAGATCAAGCTTGTTTATTATCATTTTTCCTCCTGAATTTTGCGGAGGGTTATGATATTTTAACCCTCCGGTTTTTTTCAATATAACAAATATTTCTTTTTTTCATTTACAACAGCCTCCTTTGTAATTTAATAACTCTACCAGAGAAATCGGGACATATTAATATTACGTTTTCCTTCTCTCATTGAATCGTTTTTATTTACCGTTTGCAGCAAAAATGCAAATCATAATGACCGCCGCTCCCAATATTTCTTACCGCTCTGAATAATTCACAGCATTCCGTTTCTTATCTTTATATCGTTTTGCTTTCCATAAGGAATATTTTATTCTTGGAAAAGTTAGTTCATTAGTTCTGACCGCGCCCGTAACTAAATCCCGGTAATCGGATTTATTTTATCAGACCCCGTATTCATAAGATATTGCAAGTGTTTTTTCGGTAAATTATACTGTTGATTTCCTTACGGACGATAACTCATCTACGAAAATTTGCTTTGTCCCCTATAAAACTTGCTCGAAAACCAAATGTAAATTTTTAAAGAAAGACAGGTTCTTATTTGATTGGGGCATATATGAAAACAAAGCAAATTAGTATGATTACGCTAAAAGCATGACGATTTAAAGGAAAAAAGAGGAGAAATACAAGGGTATTTCGTAGTTATCCCTTTGGGATGACTATCGGCATACCCGGACGCGGAAAGCGTCCGAAGTTAGTAGAAATCGTGTAATTTGCGGCTTTTCATATATTCTAAAAACCTATTTGCATAGGAATGGTGCGGATTACAGAGCAAATTCTGACGTGGATAAGGCAAAATTCCGCAGGCTGACCTGTGCGAAAAGCAAATCAAGAAATTTTAACGCAGTTATCGGTAAAATATGCCGGAAAGACGCATGCAAATTCCTATGTGAAAAGGTTTTAAATCATCTTTGTTTTTAAAACGAAATTAGATACGTCACGGTATCCCAATTTTTCGTAAAAATGTTCATGGGCTTTGTCGTTGACGGCCTGAAGCTGTATAAGCATTGCTCCCTTTTCTCTGACTCTTTTTTCAAGTTCATTCATAAATTCCGTTCCGAGCCCCTTATTTTGAAAAGACGAAGCTATAACTATCTCTATCAGATCATAAGCAAAGCAATCGTCGTACTGCTCAAAATAACCCATGACAAAGCCCGTAACACTGCCGTTTTCCTCTGAGATCAAACAGTAGGAGTCCTCGCGGGTAAACACCTGACTGATACGCTTATAAACGGTTTTTTCTGTCCAACCGCCGTCCTCGTAATTGTTGTAGTACTCGATATAAAGCGGGATGACAGAAACTATATCCGATTTATCCATTTCTCTGTAAGTCATTTTACCCCTCCGCTTATTTTAATCGTAGATCCTAAGCCACCGGCCATAAAGCGTATGCAGACGCATTTTTGCGGCGGGTACCTTTTCGGTCTTTCGGCTGGGGCTCCGGTTCTCAAATGAAACCCCGGGGAGCTTACACCACGGAGTTTTTCATAAACTCGGGGCGCTTCACCTTGTTGAATTAGGCGTACATCGGGTTACAGCACCATTACGAGAGTGCCGGCAGCTATCAGAACACATCCTATAAGGGACTTTACTGTAAACTCCTCGTGCAGGAACACAAAGGCAAGCACTAAGGTTATTACTACGCTCAGCTTGTCTATGGGTACTACCTTAGAGGCTTCGCCAAGCTGTAGGGCGCGGTAGTAGCACAGCCATGACGCACCTGTCGCCAGTCCCGAGAGGATAAGAAATATCCAGCTTTTTCGGCTGATATTCATAAGTCCGCTCTGAGAGTCGGTTATAAACACCATTATCCAAGCCATACCGACCACTACCATCGTCCTTACCGCAGTGGCGAGATGGGAATTTACGTTTTCTATTCCTACTTTTGCCAAAATTGACGTTACCGCAGCAAAAACAGCGGATAAAAGCGCATACAGCCACCACATAATATCCCTTCTTTAACGGTAAAGAGTAATGTTTATTTAAAGTAATCCACACCACCCTTAAACAAAGGCTGGAGCTTATTTCCTTCCACATTCACGGCGCATCTTTCGTCGCTGATACGTTCACTGTGACCCATCTTGCCGAGCACTCTTCCGTCTGGAGAAATAATTCCCTCGATGGCGTACATAGAGCCGTTTGGATTGTAAGCAAGCTCCATTGTGGGCTTGCCGCCGAGATCAACGTATTGAGTAGCCACCTGTCCGTTTTCGATAAGCTTTCTGATGACCTCGTCCTTGGCGACAAAGCGTCCTTCTCCGTGAGAAATGGGCACTGTATGGGTTTCTCCCACCTTGCAGTGCATAAGCCAGGGAGATTTGTCGGTACAGATCTTAGTGTAAACCATCTGAGACTGGTGTCTTCCTATGGTATTGAAGGTAAGTGTGGGATTGTCCTCGGTGAGCGGCTTTATCTCTCCGAAGGGAAGCAGGCCGAGTTTTATAAGCGCCTGGAAGCCGTTGCATATACCGAGCATCAAGCCGTCTCGGTGATAGAGCATATCGTTTATAGCTTCCTTGACTTTGGGATTTCTGAAAAAGGCATTGATAAATTTTGCCGAGCCTTCAGGTTCGTCGCCGCCGCTGAAGCCTCCGGGAACGGCAATTATCTGACTTGTTCCGATAAGCCTTGAAAATGCGTCGACGGATTCCTCCATTGCGGCCGCATTTAGATTCCGTATAACAAAGGTTTCCGATTTGCCGCCGCATCTGTTGAATGCGTCCGCCATATCGTACTCGCCGTTTGTACCGGGAAATACGGGAATAAGCACCTTAGGTACGGCCGTTTTATTTGCGGGAGCGCAAACGATCTCACAGCCCTTATCATAAGCAATAGCTTCCGGCGCCTTTTCCGAAGGGGTCGTGTTTTTAAATACCGGTTCAAGCTTAAGATTCCATTTTTCCTCAAGCTTTGCAATATCAAGCTTGGTTTCTCCGCAGATTATCTCGTATTCGGGAATTGTTTCGCCGATGATACGAACGCCGTCGAGATCTTCCTCGCGGTCTATCTCTAATATAAATCCGCCGTAAACAGGTGTGAAAAGCTCCTGGTCGGTAAGCCCTTCAAGCCTTGCGCCGATGCGGTTTCCGAGAGACATCTTAAAAACGCCTTCGGCAATGCCGCCCCCCGCAATGCTCCAGACGGAAATCACGTTCTCGTTCTTAATAAGCTCCTCGATCTTACGGAAAACGGTCTTGACGCTTTTAAAATCGGGGAGTCCGTTTTCATCGTATTTTGGAGCAATGTAACCTATCTTGCTGTAGGGTATCTTGAATTCCGCAGAAATAACATTCTCCGCTTTTGCCGTGGAAACGGCAAAAGAAACAAGCGTAGGAGGAACGTCTATATCCTCGAATGTGCCGCTCATGCTGTCCTTGCCGCCTATTGCGCCGCAGCCAAGCTCAAGCTGCGCCTTATAAGCGCCGAGAAGCGCCGCAAAGGGCTTGCCCCAGCGTTCGGGATTGTTCTGTGTCCTTTCAAAATATTCCTGGAAGGTGAGCCAGCATTTTTCCGAGGAACCGCCTGCCGCCACTACCTTGGCTATGCTTTCTATTACCGCCAGCATTGCGCCGTGATAGGGAGACTGTGAGCTGATGATAGGATTAAAGCCCCAGCCCATTACCGAAGCGGTGTTGGTGTTGTTGCCTCTAACTGGGATTTTAGCGGACATAGCCTGAACGGGAGTTTGCTGAGTTCTTCCGCTGAAGGGCATAAGAACTGTGGCGGCTCCGATAGTGCTGTCAAAGCGTTGGATAAGTCCTTTTTGAGAGCATATGTTAAGGTCGGAAACAAGCTCTTCCCAGTCATTTACGGTATTCCTTCTGCCTGTTGAGTAATCGACCCGGGGCATTGGCACCGAAACGTCGGTATGCTTTTCCGCTCCGTTGGAGTTCAAAAACTCCCTTGAAATATCACAGATAGTCTTGCCGTTCCAGACCATCTTTAGGCGCGGCTCCTCCTTGACCACCGCGACGGGGGTCGCCTCCAGATTTTCCTTGTTTGCAAGAGCGATAAACTTTTGGGCGTTTTCCTTTTCAACCACCACCGCCATTCTCTCCTGAGATTCGGAAATGGCAAGCTCAGTACCGTCCAGCCCGTCATACTTCTTAGGAACGGCGTTAAGATCTATTTCAAGTCCGTCCGCAAGCTCGCCTATGGCTACCGAAACGCCGCCCGCTCCGAAGTCGTTGCAGCGCTTGATAAGCGTCGTAGCCTCGGGCTCTCTGAATAATCTCTGCAATTTGCGTTCTTCGGGCGCGTTGCCCTTCTGCACCTCCGCGCCGCAGCTTTCGAGGCTTTCCACGCTGTGGGACTTGGATGAGCCGGTAGCTCCGCCGCAGCCGTCACGGCCCGTCTTTCCGCCGAGAAGAATTATAACGTCTCCCGGAGCGGGTCTTTCCCGTCTTACATTTTCTATGGGAGCGGCGCCGATCACCGCTCCTATCTCCATTCTCTTGGCCATATATCCGGGGTGATAGACCTCGGCGACATGCCCTGTGGCAAGACCTATCTGGTTGCCGTAGGAGGAATATCCGGCCGCGGCGGTAGTGGTTATCTTTCTCGGAGGAAGCTTCCCCGGAATGGTCTGATCCACAGGGAGCAGCGGGTCGGAAGCTCCGGTAACGCGCATAGCCTGATAAACGAAAGAGCGTCCCGAAAGAGGGTCGCGGATAGCGCCTCCGAGACAGGTGGCCGCTCCGCCGAAGGGCTCTATTTCGGTGGGGTGATTATGGGTCTCGTTTTTGAACATCAAAAGCCACTGTTCGTCCTTGCCGTCCACGTCAACGGTTATTTTAACCGAGCAGGCGTTTATTTCCTCGCTTTCGTCAAGATCGGGAAGAAGACCGTCGGCCTTAAGCTTCTTAGCCGCCAGCGTGGCGATATCCATAAGGCATACGGGCTTGTTTCCTCTGCCGAGTTCTTCGCGGTGGAGCTTATATTCTTTATAGGTTTCGGTGATATAAGGAGCGGCGATATCGGCGCTGTCGATTATGGTGCCAAAGGTGGTATGGCGGCAGTGGTCGCTCCAATAAGTATCTATCATTCGTATTTCCGTGATCGTGGGACAGCGGTTCTCGCTTTTGAAATAATCCTGACAGAACTTGATATCGTCATTATCCATAGCCAATCCGTATTTTTTTACAAAATCGGCAAGTCCGGTTTTATCAAGTTCGAGAAAACCGTTCAGTGTTGCGACTTCGGTAGGTATATCATATTTTATCTTAAGAGTATTGTATTTATCAAAACCGCATTCGCGCGCTTCCACTGCATTGATAAGATAATGCTTGATTTTTTCAAAATCCTCATCTGAGATTTTTCCGTTCAGAATATATATTTTGGCATATTTGACAACGGGTCTGTCTCCTTGGCACAGCATCTGTATGCATTGCGCGGCGCTGTCCGCGCGCTGATCAAACTGTCCGGGAAGAAATTCGACCGCAAAAATGCGCTGATCGTCCGAAAGCTCGGGAAGCTCCTGATAAGTATCGTCAACAGGCGGTTCGCTGAAAACGGTGGGTATGGCTCTTTTGAAGTTTTCCTCCGTAATTTCCTCGGCGTCATACCTGTTGATCACACGAACGCTTTCAACCCCCTCGACCCGAAGGGCGGTACGAAGATCCTCCAAAACGGATTTTCCCTCTACGTCATAGCTTGCTTTTTTCTCCACATAAATGCGATAGACTGCCATTTTTTAATCTTCCTTTCTTTTGTAAAGCGTTTTGTGTCGGATGACGCAAAAACGTATCGGACGGCTTGATTGCATACACATTAGCCGGGGCTGTCTGAAAAGTCGCAGATTGGAGAATTTCTATTAACTGCGGACGCTGTCCGAGTCAAAGAATACCGGTAGTTATCCCAAAGGAATAACTACGAAATACTCTCGTATTTATCCGCTTTTTTCCTTGAAGCCGCCGTTGTTTTAGCATAATCGTACTATTTTGCTTTGCTTTAAGATACACCCTGATTAAAACCGTTTTTTTCAGAAATGTCCGTTTATACACAAACGGAATTTTGAAAAAATATTTCATTCTGTATTATACTTCTTTTTTCGTTTTTTTTCAAGTGGCGTAAAAAGCTTTTCACAGTATAACTGCTTCGCAGTAGCCGTTTTCTGATTTTGTGATTTTTGTAGAAATTATATCGTGTCTTTTGGCTGTTCCGCCGAATATGCGAAGCGGAATATAGTTTTCCGTATAACCGTTGATATAATCCGGTTTGGTTTGCTTTTCCACCAGCATTTTATGAACGGTGTTCAGGTTCTTTTCGAAAAATTCTTTTTGTAATTCCCGGGCAGTGTGAAGCATCCTTTTATATCTTTCCTCTTTGATTTCATTAGATATCTGTTCGTCCATTTTTGCCGCTGCCGTACCCGGACGGACGGAATAAGTAAATACATGGATCTTGGAAAAACCGATGCTTTTGACAAATGCGAGGGATTCTTCAAATTCCTTTTCCGTTTCTCCGGTAAAACCGACCATAATATCGGTAGTGATCGAGCAGGAAGGGAATGACCTTCTGAGATTTTCCGCTATCACGGCATATTCGTCTGCGGTGTAATGCCGGTTCATTCTTTTAAGTGTGGTTGAACATCCGCTTTGAAGAGAAAGATGAAAATGCGGACAAAGTTTTTTTATACCGGACATTCGTTCGATCTCAAACGGAGTCAGAAGCTCCGGCTCAAGGGATGACAATCTTACTCTTTCGATGGAAGCATTATCCGCTACTACCTTTACGGCGTCGTAGAGACTGTGTCCGTTGTCGCAGCCGTAGCAGGATAAATTTATACCGGTAAGTACTATTTCCTTATGGCCGTCCTTCGCATGGAAATCTGTTTCCCTTGCTATGTTTTCAAGGCTTCTTGACCTTATCCGCCCTCTTGCCGACGGAATTATGCAGTAAGAGCAGAATCTGTTGCAGCCGTCTTCTATTTTAATATAGGCCCTTGTTCTGTCACAATGGTGAAAACCTCTGGGCTCGGGATATGTTTTTTCATTTTCTTTTATTTCGCATCTGCGTTTGCCGTTTCTGATAAGATCGAAGATGAATTCATGTATATTGTATTTCTGGCTGTTTCCTGTGATAATATCCGCGTCCGTATTTTTCGCGGCCTCCTGCGGAAATGCCTGTGGATAGCAGCCTGTCAGTACGGTAATTGCTGACGGATAGCTTCTTTTTATCTTTGCCGCAAGACGCACCGCCTTCTTGTCTCCGTTTTCCGTAACGGTACAGCTGTTTATTATAACTATATCGGGTGTCTGGTTTTCATTAGCGGGAAGAAATCCTGCCGCAAGCATATTACGGGAAATAATGTCACTGTCATATTGATTTACCTTGCAGCCCTGGGTATAGACCAAAAAGTTCATGTTTTTTACCGTCCGTTTCAGAAGCACGAAATATATTGTTTCATGCCGTATTTGTTGAATTTAAACAAAAAAATTTTTTTAAGCCTTTATATTATACAGCATTTAACAAAAATTTTCAATTTCTTTTTTTCCTGAAAAAAAGGCTCTTGACTTTCGGTAAAAAAGTGCTATCATAATCTCTGGAAAAAATCATAAAAAGAAGGCGTATTTTAATGAAAAACGTAAAAATATCATTAGGTTCCCTTGAAGATATCAAGGAGTTCAACAGGATTACATGCTCCTTTGATTCGCCCGTATCATTGACGATGGGAAACTATAAGGTGAACGCAAAAAGCCTTATCGGTCTTTTTACCGTAGATACAAATACCAAGGTGGATTTAATGATTGATTCGGACAATTATAAGGATTATTTGTCCAGAATAGACAAATTTTTGGTAGATTGACCAAAAAATAAAAAAAGCTGTAATTATTTTTCCGAAACACTTGCAATCAAAGGAAAAATCTGTTACTATAGGCTTATAAAGCCGTAAGGCTAAGATGATTAAGGAGGGTTTTATTATGGTTGAGTTTAAGGTAAAAATCAGCACGATTAACGATGTTAAAAAATTCGTGAACACGGTATCTAAGTACGATTTCGATGTAGATCTTATTTCGGGAAGATATGCTATTGACGCCAAGTCCATTATGGGTATCTTCAGTATAGACCTGTCAAAGGAACTGGTTATGAAGGCTCATACTGATAATGCTGAAATGGTTAAGGCGGATCTGTCCGAGTACATTGTAGGCTGAGCTTGACCTCTGTCTGCCGTATATCTCCGGAACATAAATCACCGGTTGTATGATCACAGTCGAAAGCGAAGAGCAGATTGCTTTTCGCTTTTTATTTCATAAAAAGGAGGAAAATACATGAATAAATACATGAGTAGAACATTAAATCAAATAGTTGCGGACCGAGAGGTTTGCACTACATATTGACATGATTGCAAAGCCTCTCAAAAGGAAAGTTTTAATATAGTATTTCTTTTGGAGGTAACCCCTTGAATAATGGAAACACAAACAGAATATCAACGGAAAGAATTGGATCTTCATTACCCGGAAATAAAGGCTTTGCTTGTATAAGCTGTGGAAAAGAAGTCACATACTCGGGCGCGGGAAGCCGTCACCGCAATCATTGCCCGCATTGTCTTTCAAGCGTGCATTTGGATAACATTCCCGGTGACAGAGCGGCTGGCTGCGGCGGCATAATGGATGCTATCGGCATATGGGTAAGAAATGACGGCGAGTGGGCGATAATTCACCGTTGCCGTAAATGCGGACATTTAAGCTCTAACCGCATAGCCGCGGACGATAATCCCGTAAAGCTTCTTTTGATAGCATTAAAGCCGCTGACCTTGCCTCCCTTCCCGTTAGACAGGCTTGAGGAGATGATCGAATTTTCAAATACGGAAAAGAATGAACAGCTTGGCAGCGGCGGTTCGACTGTTGAAAAGCTATAATTTCTTTTTATAGTACGTTTTTATCTATCTATTGATATTTTTCTGCATATTAAGGGCTGCCCGGTTTTTATCCGGGCAGCCCTGTCTGTGTTTATAATTCATTCTGCATATTTTAAGATAGGAATTTTTCCATAAGAGTATGTCCGACCTCAACGTAAACCCCTGTTTTTTCCGCCTTCTCCTCACAAAAGCAGTCAACGCCGTTTACGGCTTTTCGGCTGTCATAAATAAGATAGGGAACTGGCGCGTTGGTATGAGTTTTAAGCGAAAGGGGAGTGGGATGGTCGGGACAGATAAGGATCTTGATATCCTTTTCCTTAAATGCATCCAGAATAGGCGCTAAAATAAGCTTGTCAATAAGCTCTATAGATTTTACCTTGTTTTCGATTTCAAAGCGATGTCCGCATTCGTCGGGTGCTTCAACATGTATATAAACAAGATCGCTGCCGTCTTCAAGAGCCTTGATAGCCGCCTGTGCTTTTCCGCTGAAATTGGTATCTATATATCCGGTTGCCCCTGGAACATTGATGACCTCCATTCCCGTAAACTTTCCTATGCCCTTAAGAAGGTCAACTGCCGATATCATAGCTCCCTTAAGTCCGTACTTTTCCTCAAAGGGCGTTAAATCCTTTCGAACACCCTCGCCCCAGAGCCAGATGCTGTTGGCGGGACGAAGCCCCTTTTCCGTTCTTTTTTTATTGACGGGATGATCCTTAAGCAGATCATAGGAACGTTTCATCATTTCAAGAAGCTTTTGACCGTTTTTGTTTACACCTAAATACTCGGTAATTTTTCTTCCGGTAATGTCATGAGGAGGAGTAAGTGTTCCCACATCAAGAGTACCTTTATCCCAAATCAAACAGTGGCGGTAGCTTACCCCGCTGTAAAAGCTGAATTCTTCATTGCCCATTTTCTCCTGTATAAAGGCAATAAGCTCTGCTGCTTCCTCGCTGGATATATCTCCCGAGCAGTAGTCGATCATCGTCTTGTTTTCATATTTTTCATCATCGGACAGCGTAACAAGGTTGCATCTGAAGGAAACGTCGGTAGGCTTCATATCGATGCCGATACTGCCTGCTTCGAGCGGCGACCTTCCCGAATAGTAAACGGAGGGATCATATCCGAGCACCGAAAGATTGGCCACATCGCTTCCGGGCTTCAGATTGTCGGCAACGGTCTTTACCAGTCCTATTTCCGAAATGCTTGCAAGCCTGTCCATATTAGGCTTATCCGCAGTTCCCATAGGGGTTTTCCCTTCAAGATCGTCACGCGGAAGATCAGCCATTCCGTCGCACAGCAGTACAACATATTTCATTTTTTCAGTTCCTTCTTTCTTTGATTTGTTTATATTTTTCCAAAAAGGGTATCTCTTTTACCTGAAAGCATTTTCTGTTAAGATATTCCAGGATTCCGCCCTCTGTTTTAAAATCAAACATAAGCTTATAGCTGCAAAGTGCCTGCATTTTAAAACCGTATTTAACATTGATCCTGTTGCTGCCGTATTTTCCGTCTCCAAGCAAAGGGCAGCCTATATAGGCCATATGTGCTCTGATTTGATGCGTACGTCCTGTCAATAGGTCGATCTCTGCGAGGGTGAGTTCTCCGAAGCTTTCAAGGACCTTGTACTTAGTTTTTATCGTAAGATTATCCGAAGTTTTTCTGTTGCTGATCCGGACCTGATTGGTATTCTGATCCTTTTCAAGAAAAGCTGTCAGAATATCCTCGCTTTTGGGCGGTTTGCCCGTAAGAATGCATATATATTTTTTTATGAGTTCGCGGTTTTTTATTTTTTCGTTAAGGATCCGGAGCGCCTCGGCGTTTTTAGCCGAAATAACGATGCCGCAGGTGTTTCTGTCTATTCTGTTGCAAAGGGCGGGTGCAAAACAGTGTTCGCTTTGCGGTTCATATTCTCCCTTAAGATATAAATATTTTTTTATTCTGTTTATCAATGTATCGACGCTATTTTCATTATCGGAGTGAACGATAAGCCCCTGCTCCTTATCGGAAAGCAGTATGTTTTCATCCTCGTATACAATGGACAGACCGTCTCCCGCAGCCATAAAATCATATTCGTCGGTCTGCCTGACCTCTATCATCGAATCCGGGAAAAACAATCTGAGGCGGTCACCCTTTACAAGACGGTAAGCCGCTTCTGAACGGCTTCCGTTTACTCTGACGTCCTTATTCCTGACAGCCTTGTTTATCGTTCCTGTTTTAAGTTCGGGAAACATTTTCATAAGAAACCGGTCGAGCCGTTGTCCGGAATCGTTTGCACCTATAATGATTTCTTTTTTCATCTTTGTATACGTATAAAACCGAATTTCTTGAAATGCTTGACAGCTTCGTTGAAAAATTCGTTTGCATTGGAGCAGTGGTCGCCTACGTCCTCAAGCGACTGCTTGGCGTCCGTCCATCTTCTGTCCGCATCGTTATCTTGTTCCATATCACAGAACCAAACCTGATTTTGCCAGGTACCGAAAGCAAGATCTATTATATATACATTTTCAGCCATTAAGCTTGCCTCCCTTTGTTCCGCCGAGCTTAGCCTCAGCCAGTATGTTTGATTTAAAGGTAAAGTTCAGGTTTTTAAGCTCACGGTCTCTTTTTAACGCCAGAGACACCATTTTATCCAGAAGCTGCGGATATTTTATTCTTAGAGGCTCCCAAAGATAAAATGCGAGGCTTCCCGGTATAGTGTTTATCTCGTTGAGATAGACCTTGTTGTCTTGGGTATCTATCATAAAATCGATTCTTGAAACTCCGCTGCATCCGAGGCACTGAAAAGCTCTTACCGAAAGCTCGCGTATCTCGTTTCTCATCTCATCTGAAATATCTGCGGGAATTTTTCTTTTAAGCGAAGCCATTCCGCCGGATTTTGATCCGTTTTTTGCTCCTGCGGAATACTTATCCTCGAAACTGAGTATTTCGTCGCTGCCGAAGGGCTCTTCGCATTCGCTGGCTTCCGCGCTGTCCGTATCTCCGCATACTGAGCAGTTTATTTCCCTCAGATTAACGATAGCTCTTTCAACAAGCACCTTTCCTGAAAAGCTGAAGGCATGGTCAAGAGCTTCGCTTAGCTCTTCATCGTTTCTTCCCACCTTAATGCCGACGCTTGAACCTAAATTGACCGGCTTTACTACTGCCGGCAGTCCGATCCTCTCCTTTATCTGAGCAATGATTCCATCGGGATTATTCGAATACTTTGAGGCGGTTACGACAACACAGTCTAAAACCGGTATCCCGTTGTCTTTGAATACCGCTTTCATAACATATTTATCCATGCCTACGGCTGAGGAAACCACATCACAGCCCGCATAGGGAATATTAAGTGTATGAAAAAATCCCTGTAATGCTCCGTCTTCCACATTTGTTCCGTGTACAACGGGAAAAGCAACGTCTATCTCATTAACGGTGCTGTCCCCGAATTTTTTCATAGGATAACGTACAAGCTTTGTTTTATTTCCTTCGTTTACAATAACGATCCGGATGCTCTTTCTTAAAAGGGCGGGAATATCGCGGTATTCTTCGATTTTTCCCGCATATTCACCTGTATAAAGCTCGTTTTCCTTTGTGATGTAAACGGGTATTACTTCATATTTGCCGCGGTCGAAGGCGTTGATAGCCTGAATTGCCGAGATTATTGACACCTCGTGTTCAACGCTTTTTCCGCCGAAAAAAACTCCTACTCTGATTTTCATAAGCTATTCCTTTCAAGATTGATTTTATTAAAAGTTTAAATTTTTGTCTATATAATCAAGCAGCGGTTTTTTATTGATCTGATCCCCGTTGTCCCTATACCAGTCAAAGGATTCTTTCAAACCTTCACATAATGGTTTTACGTCTTTCATTGATTCGTACTGCTTGGATACGTCAAGGCTGTATTCGTAGTTGTAAAAGCAAAAATACTTTCTTTGCTCCGTATCATCGTATACGTTTACAAATTCGGGATTTTTGCCGGCAATACCGTAACAGATCCGGACCCATTCTCTGACCGGAACGGTATCCTTGTTACCGACGTTGAATATGTGCTGCGAGGGTTTGTTTTTTAGCAATATATCGATAAATCGGCATAGATCGTGTATATGAAAAAACTGAAGCATCATTTTTCCGTCTCCCGGCAGAAAAAATCTTCGCCCGCTCAGCGCACAGTCGAAAACAAAGGCTTCCCTGTACAAATTGTTCATTGGACCGTATAAATAAGGAGGGCGGAGAACATAGGCGTTCGGGTTTCTTTTTATCAGCGCGGCTTCCGCTTTTATTTTATCGGTTCCGTACTTGCCCCAGTATTTATTGATACCCAATTCGGTATCTTCTTTGAACGGCGGTGTGGAATATTCGGGGTATACGGCGCTTGAACTGATCAGAATATATTCTCCGTAATCATTTAAAGCGTCAAGCAGCAGGTTTACGTCGTCGGAATTATATGCGGTATCTATAACAACGTCAAAGGAAATATTGCGAAGAGCCTCTCCTATACTGTGTCTGTCAGCCTTAATAAGCTTTACTCCCTCGGATTGCTTCTTGCTTCCTCTGTTGAGCGCATATACTTCACACCCGCATGAAACATAATATTCCGCAATATATCTGCTTACGAACGTTGTTCCGCCCGTTACGAGAATTTTTTTCACTATTGTTTCTCCAAAATATTTAATTTTTTTAGTAGGGCGTTTCACATCCGACGGAATACTTGGATTTCGTGTCGGAATTTTCGCAGAAAAAGGCGAAAATACGCAGGCGTACTGTATGTACTTCAAGAATTTTTCGACGAAGCTATGCGGAAATTCCGCCGAATGACGGGTGTTGAGCGTTAATGTGGATACGCCCTAAATAGGACTTGTTTTTTCGGCACAAAAAATATATGCTGATTCCGTTTCGGTAAAACTATCCGTTATCATTCCCGCGTTTTCAATAAAGGCGGAAATGTCCTTCGGATTGTCCGGAAATATTTCAATTTTGCTTATCCCGGTGTCAATATGCTTATCTTGATTTTTATCAATTGATAAAACAAACCTGCCTCCGTCTGAAAGAAGTGCCGCCGCCTTGTGGATTGCCGCTTGTTTGTCTTTTATGTGCATAAATGTTAAGGAAGAATATATTACGTCAAAAGAACATGTAAAGCTGTAAGACAGAAAATCCCCCGTGATCAGTGAAACATTATCATATTCTTTTAGATTTTCTGCGGCTCTGTTAATTGTTTTGGGAGAAATATCTATTCCGCAGAACCTGCCGCAAAGGGGTGCGGTACGTATGGCAAGCCTTCCCGTACCTATCCCGATTTCAAGAACCGACATTTGTTTATTAAGCTTTAGCTTGCTCAGAAATTCATTTCCGTCCCACTTATCCATATAAGCCTTAAGAGGTTCGGGGTCACGTACAGGGTCATTGTTTTCGTCTATCAGCTTGTCATAATGCCTGATAATGTTTTCATTCATGACAGAATTACCTTATTTTTCCAAAAACTTTAAAGAGGCTTGATACTGATTTCCGATTAAAATCAGACAAATCCAACGACCGGAGCGCCTCTACTCTGCGTCAGTCCTCCTTAAAATATCCGCATATTACTGCATCGGGACTTCCTTGATCAGGAACGCTCCGCCCGCCGCCTTTGTCTACTTTTAATTGGGAATTTGTATGAGTTGAAAAGCCTGAGATCCGGCGGGGATTTTATCCCGACCGGAAATAGGCGGAAACATTATGCGGCGGTTATATTATCGATTCCATCTGAATATAAAGTCCCTGGCGGAACGTTATTTCGAAGCCGAGACTTTTATATAACGAAACGGCTGGCTCGAGAGTTATTCGGGTATCCAAATACAGCTTGCGGCAGCCCTGAGCCCTTGCGTGATCCTTTAATACGTTAAACAGCTGTTTGGATATTCCTTTTCCTCGGTGATCCTTCCGTATAAACAACCGCTTGACCTCTCCGGAATCGGGATTTTTTTTACGGTAAGCGATACATCCTATCGGTTGATCCTGTTCATATGCGATCCAGACATTTTCTATATTTTCACTTACATCGTATCTTGTGTAGTACGCTTTGTCTTCGCCGAGAAAATCAAGCATAAAATCGTCATGCTCGGAAAAAAGCCGTAAAACCGACTGCTCCGAGACCTTTGCCGGGAGAATGTTCATTTTTGTAATTCCTTTCGTTTGTCGGAACAGCTCTTACATTTCAGTAATTGTCCGGCAAATCGTTCTCCAGTAATATTATTTTTTTTGCTCCCCCTGTTTTCAGCATATCGCATTTGGATAGCGCTTCTTTAAGGTTTTTGGCAACAAAGGTTTTATCATCCGGATAGCCGGCTTCCCTTAATCCGTCGACAATGGGCTCGGCTTGCTTTTCCCCTACGGCAATAACAAAGTCGCATACTTCCGCCGCCTGCCTTCCGAATGCCTTATTGAGCTCGTATTCCTTTTCACCGAGCTCCACCATTCCCGGTGAAACGAGAATCTTATATCCTTCCATCAGTCCCAGTGCGTCCAAAGCTGCCTTTGCTCCCGAAGGGTTGCTGTTGAAAGCGTCGTCAATAATTACGGAAGCTCCCTTGTCGACTATCTCCATACGGTGGGGGACCGCTTCAAGTCTTCTCACAGGTATTTTAAGCTCGCTGAAGGATACTCCCATCGTATTTGAAACCGCAATTGCACCCAAAATATTCTGAACGTTATGAGTACCGATAAGCTTGGTGGAAAAGTCCGCGCTTTCTTCACCGTGATGAACGGTAAAGGACGTTCCCTTTACGGAGACCGAAACATTGTCGGCATAATAATCATAATCGCTTGAAAAACCGTAGGAAACAACGTTTTTATCGGTTTTCCGGTTTCTGATCAGCTCGTTGTCATAGTTAAGAAATACCGTACCGTCGGTTATACAGTCTGAAATTTCGAATTTTGTCCTGATGATATTTTCAACGGATTTGAAGGTCTCAAGGTGCTGTTCTCCGATCGAAGTTATCATGGAGTGCTTAGGATGAACGATATCGCATATCTCCTTGATCTCTCCTACGCCCTTTGCTCCCATCTCGCAGATGAAATAATCATAGGTGGCGTTAAGAGAGCCTCTCACCGTTTTTACGACGCCCATGGTTGTATTATAGCTTTCCGGTGTCATCAACACATTGTATTTGGCTGAAAGAAGCTTGTTTAAATAAAACTTTGTGGAGGTTTTTCCGTAGCTTCCCGTTATTCCGATTGTGATCAGATTCGGAAGCTCGTTTATTATGCGCTTGGCATCGTTGATATAGTGATCGTTTACGGCTTTTTCTATGGGTTTATTGATAACATTGGCTATCATTGGCATAAACAGCGAAAAAATCTGCCACAGGCAAAGAACAAAAACATTAAGCCCGTTTTCAAACAAAAAGATCATGGAAAGGGCGCACACTGCCCCGTAAAAAACTATACTTGTCGCGCACATTCTTATGACCCGGGGAGTAAACACTAATTTTTTTTTGGCAGGCTGTTTTCTTTTGCAGAAAAGGAGTCCGATTATCAAAAGTCCGCAGCAAACCAATAGGTTTGTAGTCATATAAGAGTAAAAGGCGCCGTTGATTTTTTCGAAATTGCCTAAAGCAACGTCGCTTAACGAACTGAAAATATCGTTTGTGGCGTATTTTTCCCAGCATTTATCATATAGACCGTAACAGGATATCAGTCCGTAAATTGCGGCAAGAGCAGGAAAAATATGCCGTCCGATAATATTTTTGAAATTGTTTTTTATCCAATGAAGCTGTTCTTCGGCACTGTAGGAATTTAGCTGAAACATATGCATATAGTGAAGATAATTGATCGTAAAGGAGAATAAAAGCACTATGAAAAAAGAGACATAGCTTGCGATATATAAAATATAGGTCATAAATTTTCTCCAAGCAGTTGTTATTGAGATTTAAGTCAACACCGCACAATGATTGCGTGTAAATTGCGCAGTCAGATTTTTTGTCAGCTTGCAAAAATTCCACGCAGGAATACTGACGTATTTCAAGGAGAATTTGTGTAAGCCGACGGAATATATGCAAGCAAGCCGCAAGCAAAGCCTTCAGGCGGTCATTGTGCGGTATTGCCTTAATTCAAATCAAAAAATGAACCGAGAATACGGCAGAAGCGGCCGCTTTGCTCCAAAAAAGCATAATGCCCGCCGCTCTCAAACACTACGAGCCCCGCGTCGGGGATAAGCCTTTCCATAAGCCGACCGTCGGACAAAGGCGTTGCGTCGTCCTTCTCGCCCCAGATCAGCAGGGTAGGGACATTTATATTCTGTATAAGCTCCGTCAGATCTTCATTTACTACCTTTACAAGGCATTGACGCATAACAGGCGAAGCGGCATTATAATCCGCCGAGCCGTTTTTCTTTCTGAGATTTTCGAGAGCATCCGGCATTACTTTTCGAAAAGGTGCTGTTGAAAGTATTCTTTTCCCGATTTTGTAGCATTTTGTTTTCAGTATGCTTTTCGCCGACTGCTTTGGGCGTATGCCCGCGCTGCCCGTTAAAACGATTTTCTCTACACTTAAGGGCAATTCGTTTTGCGACATAAGCTTTATCGTGATTCTGCCGCCAAAGCTGTGGGCGATAATATAACAGCTTTCTATATCCATTTTTTTGCAGAAGCTGACAGTAAAATTAACATAGTCGTCAACATCCCACGGCGTTTTTGGTTCGTCGCTGTTCCCGAAGCCCGGGAGATCGGGAGCGATAACCCTGAAATGGGGCGAAAGATAATTTATGACGTTATTAAACAGCGTTATGTCCGCGCCCCAGCCGTGAAGTAAAAGAACGCATTTTTCGCCTTCGCCGGCGCAGACATAGTTTATTCTGAGTCCGTCTATTTCAATAAACAAGATTTACCTCCAAAGAGAAATATATCCATACATTATAATATTATATTACCGCGCATTTTATTTGTCAAGGAAAAAAGAAATTTGCTTTCTCTTGCATGCCGGAAAATAAAACCCGGAAGCGTCAGCTTTGTCGAAAAAAAATAAAACAGCGCTTTCGGATGAAAGCGCTTTATTGAACCGCAAAGCGGATATTTTGTTGATGTAAGGCTTTCCCCCCGCAATACTTCACAAAAGGAAAGACCCTACTGAGTATGGCTTTATTATATATGCCGAATATGACGGTTATATGACAGTGAGCTGATATAAATATATTAAAAGTCGGAAAACGGTATGAGACAACAGGAGCTGTTACCTTTCTGAAATTTCGGTTTTGGGGGAAGCTTTTGAAAGTTCAGGGAAAATCAAAAGCCGGAAAAATGCTTTAAAATTTTCCGGCTGAGTCTATGATTGGATTTTAGGTCAAAAAAGTTTTTTTCGGCTCTGCCATATGCAAAAGCCGGATTTTAAAACTCGGTCTTGATATTTTCCTTTGATGGATTTACGATCCGATAAGAAGCCCGATAACCGCGTTGGAAACAAGAAATCCTTCTGCGGTCAAAGCGACCCTGTCATTGTCATAATTAAAATAAAAGTCCGGAATGTTGTCAAGGCGCTTTATAAATTCATTTATATTTCCGCCGCGTTTACCGTACTCCTTCATATAAAGCCCTTCGGACAGCCTGAGTCTGAGCATTGCATACTCTTGCGCTTCGGTCCATCCACAGTCGTCCTCGGGTATGGATGATTGAAATTGCGATTCAATAAAACGGGAAAGGTTTCTTTCCGTAAAAAAGCGGGTTCCATTATAATGGGAGTGTGCGGCAGGACCTATCCCCAGGTATTCATCACGGTTCCAATATTTTAAATTATGTCTGCATTCGAAGCCCTTTCTGGAAAAGTTGCTTATTTCATATTGTTCAAATCCCGAATCCTTAAGCTTTTGGGCAACGGCAAGGTACATTTCGCAGACTTCGTCCTCTCCGGGAAGCTCGGGCTTTTTAAGAGCAAAGGGCGTATTCTCTTCTATTTTAAGCATATATACGGAAATATGCTGAAGAGGCAGCTTTGAAAGCATATCTGCGGTTTTCGTCACCCCTTGGACGGTTTGTCCCTGTGAACCGATCATCATGTCTGCCGATATATTATAAAATCCGCATGCCGCAGCGGTTTTCACCGCATTTACAGCGTCGTCGGAGCTGTGTCGTCTTCCGAGAGCGCCGAGCTGGCTGTCATCAAGGCTTTGAATGCCGAAGGAAATACGGTTCACGCCTGCTTTAAAAAGAGCGGAAAGATTTTCTCGGTCCGTACAGCAGGGATTTGCTTCCACCGTTACCTCCGGCTCAGAGGAAGTCCTTACCAGCTTCAATATTTCGCATATTTCCCGCCATAGCAGGATTGGCGTGCCCCCGCCGAAATATATCGTATCAAAGCTTCCGCCATAGTGTATTATATTTCGTTTTACCGCTTCCGAATATGCTTTTGCGGTGCTATCATCGTACTTCACCGAATAAAAGTCGCAGTACGGGCATTTGGACAGGCAGAACGGTATATGGATATAAAGACCTCTGTGTTCGGCGTTGTTATTCATCGAGCTTAAGCACCGCCATAAACGCTTCCTGAGGAACGGAAACCGTACCGAGCTGTCTCATTCTTTTTTTGCCTTCCTTCTGTTTTTCGAGAAGCTTTTTCTTTCTTGTTATATCTCCTCCGTAGCATTTGGCAAGTACGTCCTTACGCATGGCCTTAATGGTTTCTCTCGCAATGATCTTTCCTCCTATAGCAGCCTGAACGGGTACTTCAAAGAGCTGACGGGGTATGTTTTCCTTAAGCTTTTCGGTTATTCTTCTTGCCCTTGGATATGCCTTGTCCGTGTGTACGATAAAGGACAGAGCGTCAACAACATCTCCGTTAAGCATAATATCAAGCTTTACGAGCTTTGACGGCGCGAACCCTATTATTTCATAGTCGTAGCTTGCGTAACCTCTCGAACGTGATTTGAGTGCGTCGAAAAAGTCGTAAACTATTTCGTTTAACGGAAGCTCATAGTGAATATCCACACGTTTTTCGTCCAGATATTTCATATCCTTGAATGTTCCGCGTCTGTCCTGACAAAGCTCCATTATACTTCCTACAAATTCCGAAGGAGAAAAGATATGGGCGCTTACCACAGGCTCCTCGGCAAGTTGTATCTCACCTGCGTCGGGGTAATTGGTAGGATTGTCTATCATTATTACGTCGCCGTTTGTTTTTGTTATACGGTACACTACCGAAGGAGCGGTGGTGATAAGGTCGAGATTATATTCCCTTTCAAGACGCTCCTGGATAATATCCATATGGAGAAGCCCCAAAAACCCGCATCTGAAACCGAACCCCAGGGCGACGGAGGTTTCGGGGTCAAAGGAAAGTGAGGCGTCGTTAAGCTGTAGCCTTTCCAAAGCGTCTCTGAGATCTCCGTATTTTGAACCGTCGGCTGGATAAATACCGCTGAATACCATCGGATTTACCTTGCGGTAGCCTGCAAGAGGTTCTTGTGCGGGATCGTCCGCGGAAGTTACGGTATCGCCCACTTGCGTGTCGCCTATGGACTTTATTGAAGCGGCAATATATCCTACTTCTCCCGCTTTTAATTCGTCGGCGGTTATAAGACCGGTAGCTCCCATATATCCGAGCTCCGTAACTGTAAATTCCGCATTTGTTGCCATCATACGGATCTTATCACCGGTTTTTACAGTACCTTCCTTAACTCTTATATAAACGATAACACCCTTGTAGGCGTCGTAATAGCTGTCAAATATAAGAGCCTTGAGCTCTGCGTTCTTATCGCCCTTGGGGCAGGGAACACATTTTACTATCTGTTCGAGTACGGCTTCTATATTGATTCCCATCTTGGCTGAAATGCAGGGAGCGTCGTCTGCGGGAATGCCGATGACTGTTTCTATTTCCTCCTTTGCTTCTTCGGGTCTTGCCGACGGAAGATCGATTTTATTTATTACGGGAATAACCTCAAGATCCTGTTCTATTGCAAGATAAGTGTTGGCAAGCGTCTGAGCCTCGATCCCCTGAGAAGCGTCAACGATAAGTATAGCCCCCTCACAGGCGTTGAGCGATCTTGAAACTTCATAGTTAAAGTCTACATGACCGGGCGTATCAATAAGATTAAAGACATAGTCCCTGCCGTCCAGAGCTTTGTAATTAAGTCTTACGGCTCTTGCTTTTATTGTTATTCCGCGTTCCCGTTCAAGCTCCATATTGTCGAGCAGCTGTTCCTCCATATCTCTTTGCGCAACGGTTTTGGTAAGCTCAAGTATACGGTCTGCCAATGTGGACTTGCCATGGTCTATGTGGGCTATTATACAGAAATTTCTGATATTCTCAGGATAATACAGATCCATTGTTTTTTATTCCTTTCCTTTCAGAACACCGTTGGATTTTAGGGGCTGTCCGAAAAGCCGCAAAATGCACGATCTCTACTGACAGCTGACGCCCTCCGCGCCAAAGGATGCCGATAGTTACCAAAAAACTGATAACTATAAAATACCCCCGTACTTCTACGCTTTTTTCCTTGAAATCGCCGTGCTTTTGGCGTAATTGTACATATTTGTTTTCATATATGCCCTGGCTTTTAGCGTAATTGAACCGATTTGCTTTGTTTTCATTCATATACGCTCCGGGATCAGCCATTTATACAACAGGCTTTATTCCGCTTCTCTCGCGCCGAGTATATGTATAAGTCTTGCTTCCTGATAGCTGTATGTGTTTAAAGGGCGGTTAAGCGAGTCTGCGGAATGCGAGGCGATCAATATATTCCCCGGGGTAGGGAACAGTCTGATCTGAGTTACTATAAGTGTATGTGCAAAGCTTATTCCGTCAAACGACAGCTGTATGACGTCTCCTCTTTCCGCAAGGGGAAGCGGAAGAAGAACTCCGTAGGGTCCCGCGCCTTCGTTGTTGGTAAGAAAATTATAAAGGTATTGTACTCCCGTCCAGGCGGCGCTTCTGTCATCCGGACTGATATAATACCAGCCGAAATCCGGAGTATAGTTCATAACTCCGCATCCCGCGTAAATACACTGAGAAACAAAATTTGTACAGTCGCCCCCGATTTCATCAAATGCATAAAATTCCGGATTTCTTGAAAACGCCCATTGGTTGGCGTAGCTTACAGCCTTGTCACGGTCGTACATATACATACCTCCATATCGTTATCAGCTTACAGCCAATATATATGGCGGGATGGCAAGTACTTATACTTCCCGTTTGAATTCGTCGCTTAGGTATTGATTTATATCATATAGCGATTTTTCGTTTAGTTCAAAATGCTTTTCCTCAATATCTTCCGCAAGCTCAAGGCAGACGTTTCCCCGCCAGCTCAGTACTTTTATGTCGTCCGAGCCGGTAACGGCGAATCTGAAATCCTCCCGGCTGCCCTTGAATGTGTTTTTAAATTGAAAGTAATCAAGTCCGGGTAAATCCCAGCTTCCGTATTTAAGCATAAAATCTCCTTTTTAAGTCGGTTTGTCTCTTGTAATGATATCATAATACTCTGTCTCTGTCAAGAATTTCGGTGTCTTACGTATAAGATATTGACATTACGGCTTTAATTGTAGTAAAATTAATAAAACCGGTTTTGAATAATATGAGGCGCGCCGTTTCGGTGATTTCGAGAAAAGCGTAAATCCGCAAAATGGATCCGGACCCGCTGTCATAAAATCGGCAGAGACAAAGCGATAATAAAATAAGCGCTTATTGAAAGTCGTCCGTTTTGTACGTCTGCGGTAATAGTACTTTTCGGTGTATGAACGTATGCTGAAAAATATTATAAGGACGGAACTTAAGATCGGCCGTTCCTATGCGGACGGATTTTAAGGATAGCTTCGCTTAAAAAAGTCGAGGTAGTATGGAAGTATTCAGTGCATTTTAACCGCTGAAGCTGTCTTTCATGATTATAAGTGCGGCGTGGGACCCGTAGCCGCATAATAAGTATTTGATCTACATAAAGGAAAAGGAGAAACATATGACGATTTTTTACGGATTTGACGGAAAAATGTATGCCAATATTACGAATCTGTGTCCCTGCAACTGTGCCTTCTGCATAAGAAAAAACGGCGACGGAGTAGGAGACAGTGAAAGCCTCTGGCTTGATCACGAGCCGACGCTTGAAGAAATAATCGAAGCTTTTGAAAGCTTTGATAAAACGGGGATCGACGAACTGGTCTTTTGCGGATACGGCGAACCGATGATGAGAGCGGAAATTGTGCTTAAAACCGCGGAGTATGTTAAAGAGAATACGAATATGAAAATACGTATAAATACAAACGGTTTGATCGCACTTATGAATCCGCATTTTGATATATCCGCTTTAAAATATAAAATAGATAAGATCTCAATAAGCCTTAACGCATCGGATCCTGACAGGTATTTTAAAATAACGGATCCGAAATATGGCCTGCCTTCTTATAATTCAATGCTTAATTTTGCCTTGAGGATTCAGGAATTCGTACCTGATGTTTCCTTTACCATTGTGGATTTTGAACTGGAAGAGGAGGAAATAGAACGTTGCAGGCAGCGGGCTAAGGATTGCGGTGTACCGCTGCGGATCAGACATTATGTTACGGATAATGAAAAATATGAATGATCTATGCTGTTGTTGATTACATATAGCTTGACATAGATCCGTATTTTTGATATACTGAAACAGTAATCATTACTGTTTATAAACTTTTTGCTTTGATCAATGGGTGAATTATGAAAAACTCCAGACAAAGAAACCTTATACTTGAGACGATTAAAAATAACCCGATACATCCTACTGCCAAAGAGGTGTATTCTCAGGTACGGAGAGTATGTCCCAATATTAGCTTGGGAACGGTATACAGAAATCTTAATTACCTGAGTGAAACCGGTTTTATTAAGCATATTTCCGTATCTGACGGCTGTGACAGATATGACGGAAGGCTTGACCGTCATTTTCACCTTATTTGTAAATGCTGCGGACGTGTAACGGACGTGGAAGCGGAGAAAGATACGGGTATTGAGAAGTCTGCGGAAACCCTGACCGGTTATATAGTTGATGATATGGATATAGTTATGAGAGGGGTATGTCCTGATTGTCAAAAAAACGGTTTTTAAACCGAAAGCCGTAAAGACAGCTTTGGTCACAAAACATATTAAGACGTAGCGCGGTTATTGAATTAAAGTATGATGAATAGAAAGATGCATATAGATCCGCTGTAAGCAGAAAATGAAAAAATACCGGTGAGGCGATTTAAGCCTTACCGGTATTTATGTCTGTAACGATAGATTAGTTTACGGGGCATGAACTGTCCGCATAGGGAAGGACAGTAATTTTTGGAAAGAACATACTTTCGGCCGCATCAAATAACATACCGGATATGGTCAGTCCGAGCTTTTACGGTTTCTTGAAAAAAAGCTTATATTGGTGTATCCCTTTGTTGTGGAAATTGTCCCGTTTGCAGGATAACGGTATTTTTTCTTAAAAATGTGCCGTAATGCCGCCGATGACATTAAGCCTGCTTAACGGCGGAGCGTGAAGTATCGGTTAATACTAATTCCCAATTAAAAACTGACAAAGGCGGCGGGCGGAGCGTTCCTGATCAAGGAAGTCCCGACGCAGTAATATGCGGATATTTCAAGGAGGGCTGACGCAGAGTAGGGGCGCTCCGGTCGTTGGATTTGTCTGATTTTAATCGGAAATTGGTATAAAAGCAATATGCATTCAAACGAGGCAATTTGCAGGTATGATGATAAGGCGATGCAAAAATATAAAGATATTGTAACGCAGAAAACCTCCGCAGTTAGCAGAGATCGTGCATATTACGACTTTTCGGGCAGCTTTATGATTTTCGGTACGCTATGCCGAAGAGTAATGATTGAAGGATTTATTTGCACATATTGAGCTTGACGATGTTGCTTTCATCCTCCGAAAAAGTTATTACGTTATATAAAAACAAAAGCTGGTCATAATCCTCCAAGGATATCATATTTTGAAAATCCGTCTGGATATAACGAAGATCGAGCATAGTTACCTTACTGTATTCTTTTGAAAGAAACGGAACGATCGAATGGGCATAGCTGTCCTTGATTATAAGGAGGGATCTGTTATTTTCGGCATTTTCGTTTTCTACGGTAACTATAGGAGTGTTCTGACCTAAAAAGGATGCGTATTTGTCTTTTACATTTAAAAATTCGCGGAAATACATGCTGTCGTATTCATCGTAAAGTATTTTCCCTTGTTCTGGGTCAAATTCCCTGAATACGCTTACCTTTACATCAGGTTCGTTTTCCTTGAGAATATAATAATCCATTACATCCGGAGCTACCGATTTGTCGAGCGTTTTAGAATACAATGTCCCTTTGAACTGATCGGAAACATGCTCTACGTTGAATTTATCTTTATCGATGCCTTCATATCCAAGTACCGGGGCGGCAGCTTTGTATGCAAGGTAAGCGCCGTAGCTCGTCCAGTGGTGATCCGTGCGGTAGTATATATAAGAATCCTTATTGTCTTTTAACATTGAATATGCATCTATCGTTCCCGATATGTTTTTAAGTGACGAGTAGAATTGATCGATAAAGTCCTTTTGACTGCTGACCTGAGCAAAAGGAGGAAGCGAATCGGCGTATATTTCCTGAGCATTCGGAACAAGCATAAAGTATGTGGGCATTTCGGTATGCCTTTCCAAAAACCCGTTTATTGAATTTAAATTTCTTTCATATATTTCCTTATCATATTCCTTCCATATCTGCATCATCATTCCGTCTTCAATAAAGACACCGTTAAATTCGGTTTTTCCGATAAGCTTGTCGGAGGAATTTTTAAGGACTATCCATTCCTCTCTACCGAAAAACCTGTCGGATATCCAATCATCAAAGCCGTTCATAAATTTTTCATTCTGGTATGTTTCAAAGCTCAGCTTCGGAAATCTTGCGAGATAACGGTTTTCGTTTTCTGAGAAAGGCTCCGGTTCGGGTGACATGAATATCAGTGTTAAAGCGGGCATGATTACCATAAACAAAGCAAAAAGCGCGATCATTATCTTTTTATAAAGTTTTTTCATTTTTTATCCTTTCCGAAAAAAATCAGAGCCGCCCTTATTTAGGGCAATACCGCACAATGACCTCCTGACGGTTTTGCGTGCGGCTTGCCTGCATATTTTCCGTCATCTTACATAAATTCTCCTTGAAATACGTCAGTATTCATGCGTCGAATTTATTCAAGCTGACGAAAAATCCGACTGCGCAATTCACACCCGATCATTGTGCGGTGTTGCCCTAAAAATTAAAGTATAAGAACGGGTTGTATGTGGCGTCGGCAAGATAAGCCGTGGACAAGACCAATACGGCAAGCTTGGCAAAAGGAGTGGCATAATTTGTGAAAACGGGAAGCCTTTCTTTAGCTTTATCAAATAGACGTTTCGAGACGTCGGTGCATGCGAAAATGCCAAAAGCCAGTATAAGACCGTAGTTAATGAGGTAGTACATGCCCTGCGTATCCCAGAGTAAGCCGTTTCCGCCGAACATTGCTCCGATATAGCCGAAAGCCGTAGGAATATCCGCCGTATCGAAAAGCACCCATCCAAGCACAACCAGGAGCATTGTATATATCCATGAGAAAAATGAAGGTATTTTTTTAAGAATATCCCCCAGGAATAATTTTTCGATAATTATAACAACGCCGTAAAGAACGCCCCAAAGAATAAAGTTCCAGCTTGCGCCGTGCCATATTCCCGTCAATAGCCATACTACGGCTAAATTGAACACTGTTCTTTTCATGCCTTTGCGGCTTCCGCCGAGCGGAAAATATACATAGCTTTTAAACCAGGCGCCTAAAGTAATATGCCATCGGCGCCAGAATTCGGCTATGCTCTTTGATTGGTACGGATAGTCGAAGTTCTTCGGGAAGTTAAAGCCCATCATTTTGCCGAGTCCGATTGCCATATCGGAATATCCCGAAAAATCGAAATATATCTGAAGCGTGAAAGCTATTATCCCGAGCCATGCCGTAAGAGAAGACAGCTCTCCTGTTTCATATCCCTTGACGGTTGTCCATAGCATTCCTATATTGTTGGCTATAAGGACCTTTTTCCCGACACCCGTTATAAATTTGATTATGCCTTCATAAATACAGTCTATGTTTATTGTACGGTTATCCAGTTCGGAAGCGATATCATCGTACCTTACTATAGGCCCTGCGACTATCTGAGGGAATAGGGTGACAAATGCGGCGAAGGATATGGGATTTTTCTGTACCTTTATTTTTCCCATATACATATCGATCGTATATGACATAGACTGAAAAGTGAAAAAACTTATACCGATCGGAAGCGGCAATGCATGCTGAGGATCATAGAGTGCCGTTCCGAAAACCGCGTCGATATTCTGCATTATAAAACCACTGTATTTAAATACGCCCAGAAGTCCGAGGTTCATGATAAGTGACGTAATGAGACATATCCTTTTTACCGCTTTATTGTGATTGAACCTGTAGATCATAAGTCCCGCCAGATAATCGATCAGAGTAGATGCTATCATTATAAGGACATAGACCGGTTCGCCCCATGCGTAAAAAATAAGTCCGCTTACAAGTATAAAAAGGTTTTTGAGTTTTTTAGGCACGATGTAGTAGAGTATCAATACTACCGGCAAAAATATAAACATAAATGTGAGACTTGAAAAAACCATTTTTGTTCCTTTCAGATGTTGCAGAGCTGCTTTTTAGTTTTTTGATATTTCCGTAACGGCTTTACGGTATTCGTCTATAGTGAACATAGTATTTAGGATTTCAAGAAGGCCGTTTGTGGAAAGCATCTGGGGAAGTGATAAATATTTAAGAAGCTTTTTTCTTTTGTTCTCACTTCCTTCGGTCCCTATAAAGCCGTCTTCGAAAAGCATTATGCGCGTTATTTCTTCCTTACTGCCGCTGCTTATGTCGTCGGCGGACACACCTGCCTTTTTAAAGGCTTCGATTATTATATCCGACGGGATTCCCTCGACGCCGAGCTTTCCTTCTTTGGATAAAGCTGTTTTGCGTTTTTCCTTTCCGAAAATATCCGGAATATAAATGTTGATAACCCTTCCGTTTTGGGTGCAGCTCTTTATATAGCTGCGTATTTTAAATCCTGCGCTGTCGCTGTCGGTCAGAATTATTACGCCGTCCTTTTCCGCAAGTTTTTTTATTAATTCGATTTTATCTTTGTTTTTAAAAACCGAAAACCCGTCGGTGGTTATTATAAGTCCGTCTATAATTGACGACAGCTTTATTTTGTCATATTTTCCCTCTACTATAACGGCTTGCTTTACTTTTATCATTTTTTTCTTTCCTTATATAGCGTCATAAGCTTTAAAACGGTTTCTTCAAGAAGAAGCCTGCCGTTTACTTTGGCGGATTTGAGCTTGGTATCGGCTTCGAAAATTATTTTCATGGAGCTTCTGAGGTTTTCCATCTTCATAGATGCTGCTGCATTGAATTTTTTTGCGAAGAAGCCCGCCTTGATCCCTGTATATCCTAAATCTGCGGCAGCCTTCTGGGGGCTTATGTTTAAGCATTTTGCTGCTTTTGCGGTATAATACTCGGAATAAGCGGAGGATAATGTGGCTAAGATAGGGATCGGATCAACTCTTTGCTCAAAAAGGTCGTTAAGTATCTGAAAGGCTCTTTGACCGTTTCCGCTTATCATAGCGTCGGAAAGGGTGAAAATCTTTGTTTCGAGGCGTTTTTCAACCATTCTGTCAATTATTTCTCTGGTAATTTCTTTTCCTTCATCCGCATAACAGCATAGTTTTGTTGTTTCCGCCGAAGCAAGATTTAAGTCGCAAGCTGTTATTTCTGCCAGATAATTCGCGTTTTCCGGTGATATTATCCTTTTTTCCCTTTGAATTTTCTTATAGATTATATTTGCCGTTTCTTTTTGACTTAAGGGTTTGAATTCGCATACGGAGGAATATTTTTTTATTTCTTCAAAAATTTTTTTGACTCTCTGAGAACGCAGTGAAAATGTACATCCCGTAAGATAAAATATAAGCACGGTCGTGTCGGGTATACTTTTAAGCATGCTTATAAATTGTTCCGTTTCATCCTCGGTTACTTTTTCGGGATTAAAATCATTTATCATTATAACCTTGTGATCCGAGAAAAAAGGGAGCGCCTCCATATGATCCGATAATAATGACAGATCGGGATTGCCGTTAAGCTCCAGAAGATTTATATCAACGGCGTTTTCTCCGAGAACCGCATTTTTGATCCTATCGGCGTAAGTTTTGACCAAAAAGGATTCCTGACCGAAAAGAAAGTATATCGAGTCGAATCGTTTGTTTTTAATGTCATCCTTTATTTTTGTTTCATTAACAACAGGCATTTTGTAAAATTCCTTACATTTAAAATATTTTTTTGGGTTCAAGAGATCCGTTTTTCGTTATCAGATATTCGGCCGTATCGAAATAAATATTTGTATATCCTTTGTCATTGGCGTTTACCCTGCTGCTTGAACAGAAAACGATACCGGAAAGCTCGGGAAGATTCTTTTTGTAGCCGTACAATATATTTATATCATCATTTACCGGATCACCTGCCGGTGAAATGGTCATTGATGTGTCGTCAGTCTTTATTGTTGCCCGGTTTTCTTTATATAACAAGATAATTCCCCGGCTTTCGTAGGTCTGTGGATCGGTAAGGCTCGGCGCCATTAATATCTCGCTGGGTATATTTTTAAATTCCTGTAAATTATTGCGGTTTTCTCTTAATACCGCTATTGCGGTTATTTTATCCGTAAATTCCGTTTTCATAAAGTCTTTTATATATTCGGCAATGTCCGGTGAGTCGCTGCTTGCGGCGACAAAAACGCCTTCGGGGCTATTGACGATAACACAGGCGTCATTGCCGTCCGAATACATAAGAAGCTTGGTTTTATCTCTGTCTGCCGTATTAAGAACGACCGAAGAACCTATGATTATACAAAGTGAAAGTATAAAAGCCGCCGCCGTTTCACGTCTGCTTCTGAAAACAATATATATTAAGCCGATGAATATCATTGATATGATTAGAACAGGTATCATTATATCATAGCTTATATTGAAATAGGAGTATCTGAAGGAGCCGATAAGGTTTATGATATCCGTCATTATACGGGCGAGTATTCCCGCCGGATACAGGAAAAACGTACCGTAGCCCAGCGAAAGCACAAACAGGACCATTAAGACAAGAACGGGAATGAATAACGGATACATCAATAAATTTACCATTATTCCCGCGGCGGAAAATCCGTTAAAGAAAATACAAACAAAGGGGAAAGTCGAAACAGTGGCGAAAAAAGTGCCTGCAAGAAATGTTTTTATTCCGTAAAGACTGTTTTTCTTAAGACCTTTACAAAAGAGGGGAGAGATTACGCCTATACCGAATGTGCCGGATAACGACATAAGCAGAGCCGGGTCATGACAGGCATAAGGCTGAAACAAGGTTATTGCGAGAATAGCCGCTCCCATGGAATTGAACGTGCTGCCCTTTCTCATAAACGGTTCTGCTCCGTAATATATGATCAGCATTATACCCGATCTTAATACGGATACCGAAAGCCTGAAGAAAACGGTGAACAGAAGGATAATGAATGACAGTACAAGAAACTTTATATAACGGTGGTTTTTAAGGGGAGTAAGGGAAATGAGCAGCATTAGGATGTGGGCGGCTACTGTAAGATGAAGTCCGGATATGGCTGTAAAATGACTTATGCCCGCACGTTTGATATTATTTGACAGGTCGTGCGGCAGATCGGATTTATCACCTAAAAATACCGCTTTTAAAAAACCGCCTTCGTCCCCCGGCAACATATTTTTTATTTTGTATCCTATATGGTTGCTGAAATCGATAATTGCGTTTTCCGCCGTGAAAGCGGAAGGCGTTGTTACAAGCTCCGAGACGGCGGCGGCCTTCATGAATATGCCTTTTGATCTATAATAGCTTTCTTCGGAAAAGCTCGTATTGTTTTTTGCGGAGGAAAGCTTTCCGGTAAAGCTGATGCCGTCGCCCGTCTTACAGCTGATATCGGAGGAAAAGAGCGTTATTGTCGCGTTTATTCCGTCGATTTTCGTTTTTATTATGTAAGAGGCTCTGTCTCCGGGATATTCCGTATATTCGGCTATGATTCCGTCTATGTAAACTGTTTCGCCGTCTTTTGCAATAAGCGGAATATAAAAAATACAGGTATAAACGCCGCAGACAACGGTTGCTGCAAATGCCGTAAATAATGCAACCGCGGCGGTTTTTTTCTTTAATATCTGAAAAAGTACGAATAGGCTTAGAAGAATAAGGCTTAAAATAAATACGGATTGTGATTTAAAAAATGCAGCACAAATAAGTCCGGCAAGGTATGAAAAACCTATTAAGCCTAATTTGTGCTTCATAATTTTATTTACACTTCCGCATTTTTGACGGAAAGCATTTCTCCTTATGTTTATCTGTGAATATTGTTTTTAAGGCGATACCGAACAATGATTGCGTGTGAATTGCGCAGTCAGATATTTCGTCAGCTTGCATAAATTCGACGAAGGAATACTGACGTATTTCAAGGAGAATTTGTGTAAGATGACGGAAAATATGCAAGCAGATCGCACGAAAGCCGTCAGGCGGTCATTGTGCGGTATTGCCTTTAAAATCAGCATAAAGTTGTATTGAGCTTAGCTCCCCCGAGAAGGTGAAAATGAAGATGCCGTACTGTCTGTCCGCCGTCGTCTCCGGAATTAGTAACGATCCTGAACCCCTTGTCAAGGTGGTATTCTTCGGCAAGTCTTGCAGCCACGGAGAAAATTTTCGATACGATGGCTGAATTATCATCGTTAAGCTTATCGGCGCCGTCTATATGATTTTTAGGAATAATGAGAATATGAACAGGCGCCATCGGATTGATATCCTTGAAGGCAAGGATTTCTTCATCCTCATATACCTTTGTTGAAGGGATTTTCCCTGATATGATATCACAAAAAAGACAGTTATCCATTGAGCGTCCTCCTGTATTTTATCCGTTAAGCATTTCGTCGGCTATTTTTTTGACGGAAAGCAGCGCTTCGTCGATTTTTGTTATATCGCCTATTCCCGACATGGCCATATCGGGCTTTCCTCCGCCTTTTGCTCCTGTTATTTCCGCTACCCTGCGCACGATCTGACCGGCATTGGCGCCTTTGGAAACAGCTTCGGGGCTGCAACAGCATACAAAGTTGCCTTTATCGCCGTTTACTCCGGCAAGAACTGCTATAAAGCTGTCGTTGTTGTTCTTTATATTGTCTGCTGCTTTACGAAGACTGTCTCCGGTAGTTCCCGTAAGCATTGCGGTGATTATTTTTACTCCGCTTACTTCTTCCACGTTATCGTACAGTCCGCTGAGCTGCGAAGCTGATATTTTATCGTTAAGACGTTCTATTTCGTTTTTAAGATCGCGGACCTCATTCTGAAGGCTTATGCACTTGTTTAGTATGGCTTCGTCGCCTGTTGCCTTGATTACCGTACCTATTTTTGCCATTACGGTGTTAAATGCATTTATGCTGTTTATTATTTCGAAGCCGGTAATGGCTTCGATACGTCTTACTCCGCTCGCAACTGATGTTTCCCCGGTTATTTTAAACAAGCCTGCCTGCGACGTATTGGTAAGGTGGGTGCCGCCGCAGAATTCCGTTGAAAATCCGGGAACGGTTACGACTCTTACGGTTTTTCCGTATTTTTCACCGAAAAGCGCCATCGCGCCTCTCTTCTGTGCTTCCTCTATCGGCAGCTCCTCGGTGGTAACGGGTATGCCCTTAAGAATTTCTTCGTTTACAAGTCTTTCGACTTGCATGATCTCATCAATGCTCATTGCGTTGAAATGGGAGAAGTCGAAACGGCATTTGTATGGATCGACGTAAGAGCCGGACTGATGTACATGATCACCCAATACCCGGCGCAAAGCTGCTTGAAGTAAATGGGCGCAGGTATGATTTCGCGCGGTGGCGCGGCGAAGCTCCTCGTCGACCTTGGCATGGACATTGTCTCCCGCATAAAACGAGCCGCTTTCAACATGACATTCACAGACAAATTGTCCTCCGCCAAGCTTTTTTGTATCCAGTACGCGCATTATGCTGTCGCCGTTTGTGATCGTACCCTTATCTCCGACCTGTCCGCCGCTTTCGGCATAGAAAGGGGTCGTTTCGATAAGAACGATAACGTCATCGCCCTCCGAGCATGCTTCCATAAGCTTTCCGTCTTTTACGGCGGCTTTTATACAGGTATCGCAGTCAAGCTCGTTATAACCGATAAACGTGGTTGTGAAATCGTTGAAGGCGTCAACGGAAGCTTCGTCCCAACCGCCTTTAAAAGACTGATTCGATCTTGCGGTTTCACGCTGCTTTTCCATAAGCTCACGGAAGCGTTTTTCATCAAGTGAAAGATTCTTTTCGGCAAGTATTTCTTTTGTAAGATCAAGAGGGAAGCCATAGGTATCATGAAGCTTGAATACGTCTTCTCCGCTTAAAATGCTGCCTACATCCATTTTGTCAATAAGCTCCTGCAATATCTGAGAGCCTTTTTCCACCGTTTTGTTAAAACTGTCCTCTTCGGTCTGCAACACTTTTTTGATATATTCTTCCTTTTCTCTGACCTCCGGATAAGCGGACTGATTTTCCTTTATAACGCTGGCGGCGACCTTGTAAAGAAAGCTTTCCTTCATTCCGAGAAGCCTGCCATGGCGTGCGGCTCTGCGGATGAGTCTCCTTAAAACGTAACCTCTTCCTTCGTTGGAGGGCCTTACGCCGTCGCCTATAAGAAATGTGCTTGCTCTTACATGGTCGGTTATGACACGGATAGAGATGTCGTCTTTATCGTTTTCCTTATACTTCTTTCCGGTTAGATCGCAAATGGTTTTTATAATGTTTTGTGCCGTATCGACCTCAAACATATTGTCCACATCCTGCATAATGCATGCGAGACGGTCCAGTCCCATTCCCGTATCTATATTCTTGTTGGCGAGCTGTGTATAATTGCCGTGTCCGTCATTATCGAACTGTGTGAACACATTGTTCCATATTTCAATTATACGGTCGCATTCCTCCGCCTGTTCGAAATCGATGAACGGACCGTACTTTTCACCTCTGTCATAGTGTATTTCAGAGCACGGACCGCACGGACCGCTTCCGTGTTCCCAGAAGTTGTCCTTTTTTCCGAGTTTTACGATCCGGTCGCGTGGAACACCTATTTCGTTTGCCCAGATGTCTCCCGCTTCGTCATCCTCTTCATATATAGTGACCCAGAGCCTGTCCTCGGGGATCTCAAGAACCTTTGTGAGATACTCCCAAGCCCATGCGATAGCCTCATGCTTGAAGTAGTCTCCGAAAGAGAAGTTGCCGAGCATTTCAAAATATGTGCCGTGCCGTGATGTCTTTCCCACATTTTCAATGTCCGGTGTGCGTATGCACTTCTGGCATGTGGTGACTCTCTTTCTCGGAGGTGTTTCAATGCCTTGAAAATATTTTTTGAGGGGTGTCATCCCCGCATTGATAAGCAGTACCGAATTATCACCCTGCGGCACTAACGGAGCCGAATCCATCCGAAGATGTCCCTTGCTTTCAAAAAAATTAAGATAGCTTTCCCTTAAATCGTTAAGACTTGTCCATTTCATAAATTTATTTAAGCCCTTTCTTGGAATGTAAAAATTTTACTCACATATAAAGACATTATATTCAAAAAAATCGTAAAAGTCAAGAGTTAGGATTTTAAAATCAATCTTAAAAAATTATAAAAACATATCATCGATACCAAAGTATAAACCGAAATTTATATTCGTCCATCTGCGGCCGCCAAAGGATCTTAGACAAAATTTGTTTTATGAATTAAAATCGGATCCTTAAAGCGGTCAGACCCTCCGGCACTATTACAAAAAACGATGCTGTCCTATTGCTCTTTGTCATTAAGCCGCTTCCGAAAAATAAAAGCAAAATAAACGTTTCACTCTTAATTTATTAGCTTTCGTCATACGACAATTTTT
>CAJTTE010000003.1 GCA_910579265.1 uncultured Ruminiclostridium sp.
GGCTTTCTCTCAATATCTTTTTTTCGATTGTCCAATATCTATTGTAGCTCTACACAGGTTTAAGTCTTCTTTTTGAAAATCCACTTGAAATTGGATAAAAGGCATGATATAATAATTTTAAGCGGTTTTAGCGTAAAAATATCAAGCCGCACTGCTTCGATAAGGCTTCGGCTTGATCTTGTATAATAATCTGCGTTATTATACTGAAGAGGTAATGATGATAAAAGAAATATACGACAGACGCAGTATCAGAAAATATAAAGATTTACCTGTTCCTAAAGAGCTGACGGAAAAAATAATTCGTGCCGGTATGCTTGCACCGTCTTCAAAGAACCGTCAGCCATGGAGCTTTATAGCCGTTTCGGGAAAAGCCAGAAACGACATGATCTCCGCTTTGAGGATCGGGCTCGAGCGGGAAAAAAACGATCCTTTTCTTCCGGAAAGCTCATTCTATATCGATGGCGCGGAGCATACGTTCAAAATTATGGAGCAAGCCCCCGTAACCATTTTCATTATAAACAGAATGGGGGCTGATCTGAATAAACCTTTAACGGCTGAAGAACGAATTTACGAAATCTGCAATGCACAATCTATAGGCGCTGCAATAGAAAATATGACCTTGGAGGCAACGAGCTTAGGTTTGGGCAGCTTATGGATTTGTGATATATTTTTTGCCTATAACGAGCTTAAGGAATGGCTTGGCTGCGACGGAGAGCCGTTTGCCGCCTTAACTCTGGGATATGCCGATGAAAAGCCTCCGCAAAGGCCAAGATTAAATATTAACGAAATTCTCAGATGGGTTGAATAAGCAATTCTCCCGAAACCGAACCGCCATAATATTTATACTTCTGTTCCATGAATTATAAGAAAGCCTTTTCATCGGAGAAATCAGTACTACAATATTTCACGGTACTTTGGTTATACCCGGAATACTATAACTAACCGGATACAAAGCTTTTTATCAAGTCGTATCAGAAAAAAGCAAATTAATATAATTACGCCAAAAGCGCGGCTGTTTCAATAAAAAAGCGGAGAAATACGAGGATATTTCATAGTTATCCCTTTTGGACAATTGCCGGCATTCTTTAATGCAGACCGCGTCAGCAGTTAGTAAAAAACGTGCATTTGCGGCTTTTCATACAGTCCCCGATAATATTATTAAAATGGCGGTACAAAACCATGAAACCGTATTAAAAAACAGTTGTAGATCATTTACAATAAAATTCTGCTTTTCCCTTCCCTGGTTGTTATATCGTTATAAAACAAAAAAAGTAAACGCTTAAGATAAGTCAATAAAATATCTAAGGCTTTTAAAATTTGTACTTTTCCCTTGCACGAGATAGTTATAGCATAAAAAGAGCAAAGCAAAGCGAAGCGGAGCGATTCCAAAAAACGATAAAACAACCACAGACATTAAAATCTATCCTTCCTCTTTCCTTCGTCTGAGGCTGTTATATCATAAAAGGAGCAAAGCGAAGCGGAGCGATTCCAAAAAAACGATAAAACAACCGAAGACATTAAAATCCATCCCTCCTCTTTCCTTCGTCTGAGGTTGTTATATTATAAAAACAGCGCGGCAAAACAGATCTTTTCACTTGAACCGTTAAAACTTTCTCGGATATTAAAAAGGTTTCTTATTTTTTCGCTGTCCGAGGTCGTTTTATTACAAAACCACGCGTGCTTTTTCGACAAAAATCTTTATAAAATACACCGGTTCTCTTTTATCGGACAAAAGATCCGTCATAAATGTTTTGAGTGCAATAGATCATACATAAAAAGGCTTCAAATAATTTAAGGAAGTAAAATCGATTATCCGGCAATGCCGAATCCAATAATAAAAAATACCGTAAAGGAGTATAATATGAAACGTCAGGATTACATATCATGGGAAGAATATTTTATGGGGGTGGCTCTGCTTTCCGCCCAGAGAAGCAAGGACAGTTCTACACAGGTAGGGGCATGTATAGTAAACCGTGACAGAAAGATACTTTCCGTAGGGTATAACGGTATGCCGATAGGTTGCAGCGATGACGATATGCCATGGGAAAGAGAAGGTGAAATGCTGCATACCAAGTATGCCTATGTTTGTCATGCGGAGCTTAACGCCATTCTGAATAATGACGGCGGGTCTCTAAAAAATACTACAATTTATGTTACGCTCTTCCCCTGCAACGAATGCGCTAAGGCAATTATTCAGTCCGGCATACGCGAAGTAGTTTACCTCGACGACAAATACGGAGATACCGAAGCATCTCTTGCCGCAAAAAAAATGCTTGATATGGCAGGGATAAGGTATAGAAAATACGAAGTTACCGGTAAGGAAATCGCATTCAAGCTATAGATCAGACATAATAAACACAAAAAGCGGCTGTATTTCTACAGCCGCTTTTTAAAATGGATTTTATGATTTTATATTTCCCGTACTGCTTTACATAAGCCGAAAATCATGTCCTCAAAGAAGTAAGACAAGTGCCATAGAATATGACAAAAAGCAAAGCGGTTTATTTTTGGGAGTATCTGAAGACAAAGCAAAAATGTACGATTATTGCGATTATAATAAAGCGCGGCGATTTTAAAAAAGCGGAGAAATACGAGGATATTTCTTAGTTATCCCTTTGAGGTGCATAACCTTAGCCGTAAGCAGCACCTATGCTGACGTAAGGAGTATGCACATGAATGATTACAGCAAGATCACAGGCCTTTTCTCCCGCCTATCAGTGGGGGAACGATAACAGGGACGGCGGCGAAAGCAATTCCATACGGTACCAAGAGAGCATTTGTCAAGGTGATTTTCTTCACCCAAAATATGAAAGCCCACGACAAACTGAAATATTGAGTTATTCTTGACCAATTCCCATATCCCAAAGCTCGTCTACATAGCCGTCCACCCACTTGACGCCGTGGGCAAACCACTCCTGCTTTTTATCGTCCGGAGCGGGGGGCTTGAGAACCAACCGAGCCGGGGGTGCCTCGTAGATGTGGTCGAGCAGTTCCATGTCTTTCGGGTAGTGGAACCAGAGGGACAGCTCCGGACGGGAACACTCCCGCCGCCACAGGGCAAAATCGGGAAGAAAGTTTTTGTATACTGGTATCTTTAGAGTCCGAAAGGCATCCTCCGGCAGGAGAAGCTGGGCAAGACAGTAGAGTCCGTGGGCATAGGTACAGAAGGGACGTATCCCCAACACGGGCCGCTTCTCTTTGGGATAGCCTTTGCATACAGCCAAAAGGTCTTCACCAGCCCCGTTTACATCTCCCTTTGCCAAGTTCAGCAGGAACGAGACCATCGCTCTCTCCAATTGGTTGGGTTTCTTCCCCTCCAGGAATCGCTCTCCATTTGGGACAGCCCACGCCAGCAGGGCTTCATCCCTGTACCACAGACCCATCAGCACATGGGCGGCAGCAGGGAAAAAGGGGTTGTTATAGTTCTTTACCCGGGCCAGTACAGGGGGAAGAATACGCTCTATAGCTGAAATGTTTCCGCAAAGAAGGCACTCCAGGGCACAGTGGACGTTCTTCTCATAGGTATAGCCCCCGTAGATGACAGGCATCATGGCGCTTTTGCTCCGCTGGTTTATGACCCGGCAGAGACCGGGCCAGTCCTCCTTTTGGATACATTCCTCTGTCCAGGCATTCCAGTCCTCCGGCTCCGGGGCCAGAGAGGAGACAAAGGTCATCTGGTTGTGGAACAGGTATCGCAGACGCTCCTTAGACTCCGGCTCCTTGCCTTGATAGGTAAATTTCGCCATGATTTTTTGATATTTTTCCCGCAGAACTGCAAGATCAGTCTGCAACTCCATTTATTGTTCCTCCCGGAAATTGTTCTGCATCAATCACGATTTGTTGGGTTGTTCCGGCTAAAGCATAGCATAAAACCGACCAGCGTTCAACTCCACATTGTAGGGCTTTCACCTACCTTGCAAGCAGTGCATTTGTTCCCACAAATGCTCGAAACAGACGTTCAGCGCGGCCACCGAAAACGGGGAACAGGATTTAACAAGCCTATCCCCGCTTTCGTCCGCTTCATTCTGACGGCAAAACCGTCTACAATACTGCGGCGGTTGTCGGTAGGTTTTACGGCGGCTCCGCCCCCGCACCCCGACCTCTCCCAAAGAATAGGATGGGATGTTACGCAACAGGGCTTGAAAAGACATGATTTTTAAGGTGTTTCAGACGCGAAAATCCACAGGGCAAGGGTTTTCCCGCGAAAACGGCCTCTAACCGTCCGCAGGCGCGTTTTGCGCCCTTTCTCCCTGCCCCGCTGAAAAGTGTCCGTCAATAACTAAAAATCACTTGACAAAACGCTTCATAGGATAACCATCGGCATGCTTAGACGTGCATATCGTCCGCAGTTAGCGGATATTGTACAGCTTGCGGCTTTTCAGATAGCTTCTAATAATAAAACCCTATCGGTTAAAAATTCAGCGGCAAAACACCATTATAAAAGTCTTACGCGTCATTCCCGCATTTGTTCCGCAATACCAAGCCGAAAATTTATTACCAGCTTCGGCCGGCGCTTTAAAAGCAAAAGTATTAATAATTTTAATATTATTCGGATTTATCATTATTCCCCGCGCTTTTGAATGATCTCAGCCATTTCGCCCACATTCTTCATGCCGCTTACCTCACCCATAGTAAAGCGCACCTTAAATTCGCTCTCCACAGCGTCGATAAGGGTGATATGATTAAGACTGTCCCAATCCTCGATATCATCGGCTGTAGTCTCTGCGCTTACCTCTATGGAATCATCGTCAAATACATCACGGAAAACCTCGTTTAATCTGCTGTAAATCTCGTCCATTTTTAAAAGCTGTCCTTTCAAATAATTTTAATATGATATCGTTCCGAATCAATAAAATAATCCACGATACAATTTCTCCTTACTTAAGAAACCGTCCGCCAATAAACTCAGCGCTTTTCGGCAAAAATGTAAAAACACCCGCCGTTACAGCATAATCAATGCGCCGCGCCTATGTTGACAATAAATCTGCTTCATGGATTTTCGGATCAGGGCGTATCTGAAAAAAGGCAATTTTGTACGGCTTCGCTGAATAAGTGGGGATTTCAGGAAAAAGGCGGAGAAGCATAGCAATACTTCAAGCTTTTTTGACGCACAAAACACCCTCAGTTGATAGAAATTGTGCAAATTGAAACTTTTCAGATAGCTTACGATATCTATTTTACATCAATTCACCGCAATATGCAAGTTTTTATTTTGATATCCTTCAGTAAACAATCTCCATTTGGTGTTTCCCTCATTGTCCTCCCGGATTTTATCAAATCCGAATTCGGCAAAAAGCTCCCTGACCATTCCGTTTTTGGCAGTAGGATAATAATTTCCCGTTATTTCGGTAATACCCTGTGATTTTGCTTTCCTTACCAGCTCGTCCAGCATGGCATACTCCATATCTCTTTTCAGTACGCGGCAGCTCATAAGCCAAAGCTCGATATCAAGCGACCGGTCATGCTTTTTTCCGATAACGACGCTTACAATACCATTGTCGCCGAATTTATCCTCAAGCCTGCCACAAAGCCTTATATAATCGGAGCTGTTATAGGTACGCTCCATTTCCGCGGGAGTGAAGCGCTTTGTAGTAACGTTGAACTGATTGCTTTTATTAGTAAGTTGAGTAATCCTCACAAGATTTATCGGAGAAAAATCATCTATCTCCGCCTTCATTTCAAGGCTGTCCAAGTATTCTCCGTAGTCTGCAAAGGACGACTGCATCTTCACTCTTTCAGCGTTTTGCTTATACATTTCTCCGCGCTTTAGATCATCCTCGGAAAAGTTCGTTACCTCAAAGTATCCGCCCTTGTCAAGAGTACGGATATATTTTTCGATCCCGTCCATAGGCGGCGCTTCGACCGGAAGGGTACCCTTTACGATTTCTCTCTCGGCAGGGTTATCATCAACAAATACAATACTCTCGGGCAGCAAATTAAGCTCTTTGGCCGTCTGCTCTATATTCATGCTCTTAGGCTCCCAATTTGCTTTTATGATTGTAAAGTCATCGGGTCTTAGAACTCCGTCGGGATGATTTAATCCGGCAATTGCATTTTCCTCGTCATTTTTTGAGCAAACGGTGAGAAGCACGCCCAACTGCTTCTGCGCCTTAATATATGACTGGAACTCACAATAAGCCTGTCCCAAAGGCACCTCCTGCCCCACCGCGATCCCCTCAACACCGTCGTCTCCCACGACACCGCCCCAAAGGGTATTGTCGAGATCAAGGGCCAGAACCTTTTTATTCTTTCCGAGAAGAGATGCGAAGATCTTGGATAAGCTGAAAGAAAATTCGGGAATAAGCGGCACCGCTAACGCATATTTGTACATATTCCAATAAAGAGGATCAGCCCATTTCTCAAGGCCAAGACTTGCGCTTAAATAATTTATATCATGAATAAAAAAATTATCATGTGTCGAAGCATAGCTGTAAAACCCCTCATTGAGCACGGTAACAAAACGTACCCTGCCATGGATATCAACACAGTCCTTATTTCCCAAAAGCCTCCAATAAGGCATCTCCATATTGTTCTGTATTACGGGACAGCCTATGTCCTCCCGAAGCTTGTCCCACATAGATGTAAAATGCTTTAGCTGAACTCCCGCCAGCTCCTCCGTCTCATCCTTGCTCATGCTCATTTCGGGGTATCGTGAAATATTCCTGTTGGACGTATGGATAAATATAAAATCCGGCTTGAAATCTCTCAGCTCTTGCCCGAACATTGCATCCTGCCAGTATTGATTGTATTCGCTTTGATAAAATTCCGCCTTTATTCCGTACCAAAGCAAAAACAGCTCTAACTGATCCACGATCGCATTGGTGGTCGAACCTCCGAGCACCGCGATTTTCTTTTCAATTCTATTAGTACCGTCGGAAAGCAGCTGACGCTTCAGCGACTTTTGTTTTTTAGTAATTACGGCACAGTCAAAGGGATAGAAATTCGGCATACCTGCTCCTTGATAACATAATTATATTTTTTCTGCAAAAAGCCGTTATAAAAATTATTGAATCTTTCGGACTCGGTTAAAAACGGATCATCCCCATTATGCTTACCGGACATGTATGTCTGTTACCGGCAAACATAAAATTTAAGGGCGATACATAAACTTGCCGCAGGCGTTAAAATCCGTTATGAACGTGTCTTTAATATATAAATTTTATTTATCGGCATTACCCTACGACTTCTTCAACTTTTCCCACATTTCCTCCCGCAGGCGTAAAAGTACAAACAGAAAAGAGCAGGTCCGTAGCTCCTACGTCTTTACAGAACTGAACGGCGTTAAGATCAAAATATCTTACATCGCAGACATAAATAGTCTCGAAGCTTTGTGTAAGAAAAGGAATAACTCCGTTTCCATAGCTTTCCTTGAATACAACAAGGACCTTGCCGTTGCCGCAGTCGGTTTCGATTTTTGCGATCCTGTCATCGCTGCCCAGAAATGAGCAATAATACGCTCCCGCATCACGGGAAACAAACAAATCGCTTTCATATCCGTTTTTGAATGAGGTATCGTAATATGTTGTCTTTAACGATTCGTCATTCGGGGATATGTACATTGTAAAGGGTTCAGGATCGCTTCCCAGATTAGCGCTCTTTGAGTAATTGTAAAGAGAACCCATGTATCCCTCTTTAGTTACCTGCTTATAATCCGAAAGCGGCGCAAAGGTATCGGTAAAGCCCGCAGTCTCCGCAAAAGCCTTAGCGGCATAATAAGCACCCAGCGGCTGCCAGTGGTGATCCGTTCTTGTATAAATATATTCGTCTGTATGAGCCTTAAGAGATGAATAAACATCAATATCGGTAATTCCCGAAAGACTTGATGAGACTCTGTCGATCTTTTCCTTCTGGCTGGCGGTAAAACCAGTTATGTCTTCCGGTACGTAGAATTCCGAGGATGTGGGAATAATCATATTATAAACATTGACTCCGCTTAAGGCATCGGCCGCCTTATTAAGCGCAGCCGAATATCTGTCGCAGTTTTCCTGCAATCCCCAGCATCCCATCAGCCCCATATAATGTCCGTTTCTGCCTATGATCTTTATGCCGTTTGCTCCGTCCTCACGGTATGAATCCGGAACGTTCCCCGGAGCTTCGACAGGGGTTTTAATATCTTCTTCCGTTTTGGGCGCAGCCGTTTCGGAAACAGCGGTAGACTCCGAAACAAAATTATCGTCCGTGCTATGACTTTCCGTATTACTCTCGGCCGCGGTGGGCGCCGAAGAAGAATCGGTCCCGTTTCCCGTACCCTCGGGAGCTCCTCCCTCGCTGCATCCGCCTAATAAAACGGCACTGCCGAGCGCCAAAGCCAAAGCAATAATTCTAAATTTATACGATTGCTTTTTCATTTTTGATTATCCTTCCTTTTGTTGTTTTTTATCAGTATGTCAGTATCATAATAACATCCGCATATTTTACCAGTCAATCAGATGTCCGGCTCCCGTTCTCATCATCTCTATACCCGCGCAGTTCTGATCGGTAGCCGAAGCGCTGCACATAGTAAAAAGCACATCGTCTATCTTATGCTCTTTTATAAAATCGATGGCATTAAGGTCGAAGAAACGAACGTCGGCAACATAAATTTCCTCATAGCTGTTCATAAAGAACGGTATTTCCAAGTTTCCGTAGCTGTCCTTTATCACCATAAGCTTTTTTCCGTTCATGAAGTCTGTCTCGATCCTGACTATCTTCTTGTCAGAACCCATAAAAGTACCGAAGGCATTCTTTCCGTCCATCTGAAGGAAAAAAGGATATCTTCCGTCAAGATTATACGACATATCATAATAATAACACTTAAAATCGTTTTTCGGAATAAAATATACAAATTCATCGGGATCGTTTTTAAGGTTTTCATTTCCCGTTGAGCCGTAAAGAGAGCCTATAAATCCTTCTATTTCCTTTTTTTCAAAAGCAACGTCGTCAAGCTCCGCAAAAGGAACTCCCGCCGCCATGGTATATTGCTCCGCAGCATAATAAGCGGCGATAACCTTCCAATGGTGATCCGTCCTGAAGTAAATATCGTTGTTTGCATGCTGCTTCAGCACGCTGTAGCAATCGACATTCGTAACGTTTTTACTTAGATTCTCCGCTATGTATTTAATGTCGTCAAGCTGTGATGCGTTTTTGTCCTCAAATCCCGGAGGACAGTAAAATTCGCTGTTAGTGGGAGCGATCATACTGTATACCTTGGCGACGCCTTCCAGATCCTCAGCGAATTTATTGACCGAATCCACATAGAGCTTTCGGTTATATCCGCCCCCATATAGCTGTACGCCCCACCAGTGATTGCTGCGCCGGAATGTTATGCAGGGGGGCATTCCGTCAAAAACCTCTATGTTATCTGCTCCGAAAGGATCGTCTGCGGCGGAAGTAACCGTGTTTGTAACCTCCGAAACAACCGGATTAGTCACTGTTGCCGCTTCTGATAAGGCTTCCGTTATTTCGGAAGGCGAATCGGTCTTCACGGCATGAGTTTCCGTGACCTTCCCGGAGGAATCGGAAGGCAAAGGGGAATTCCCGCCTTTCGCAATATCTCCCCGGCCTGCTGCGGAACATCCTCCAAGTATCAATGACCAGCTCACCGTCAATGCCAATACAACGATCTTATGGTCATAGGACCGTTTTCCCATTTTCCGCCTCCTTTCATACACATAAATATTAACGTATAGCTTAAGGTAATACCGCACAATGACCGCCTGACGGCTTTGCGTGCGGCTTGCTTGCACATATTCCGTCTTCTTACACAAATCCTCCTTGAAATACGTCAGTATTCCTGCGTCGAATTTATGCAAGCTTACGAAATATCTGACTGCGCGATTCACACCCAATCATTGTGCGGCGTTGCCTTAAATATAAGCGTCAGCGTTTACCAATTCAGCCAGGGTCCGTTCCCGAGTCTGTTCACCTCTATGCTCTCACAATTCTGCCCTGCCGCCGAGAAGGTGTTCATGGTAAACAGAACGTCCGTTATTCCCTGTTCCTTGATAAAATCGATTGCGTTAAGAGCAAAAAACCTCGTATCGCAAACATAAATTTCCTCAAAGCTGTTCATATAGAAAGGCGGCTCCGCATTTCCGTAGCTGTCCTTGAATATAAGGAGCTTTCTGCCGTTCTTAACATCGGTCTCAACTCTGACGATCTTGTTATCCGCTCCCATAAATGTTCCGTATGCCATGCCCCCCGTCTGATCGGTAAGGAAAAAAGGATACTGGAACATGTTTTCATAGCTTGTATCATAATAATATGTCTTGAAATCGTTGTTGGGAACGTAGTAAATAAACGTATCGGGATCGTTAAGCAGCAGCGCGCCTCCCGCACTTCCCTGCGCATAACTGTAAAGAGAGCCGACCACATTATCCACCTGACGATATTCAAAATTTTCCTCATTAAGCTCCAAAAAAGGGACTCCTGCCGCCTTGGCAAATTCCTGTGAGGCATAATATGCACCGAGAGGCGTCCAGTGATGATCGGTGCGCAAATAAATATATTCGTCCGCATGCTGCTGCAATACCGTGTAGCAATCCACATTCTTTACCTTACCGCTCAGGTGTTCCGCAATATAATCAATATCCGGCTTCTGCAATTTTGTCACTGAAGGCGTTGCGTTAAGTACCTCGACCGGCGTATAGAAATCGCCGTTTGTGGGCGGTATCATGCTGTACACCTGCGCGATGCCGTCCAGATCCTCGGCGAACGCGTTTACCGATTTACAATATAAATCCTGATTATAACCGCCGCCATAAAGGCTGACGCCCCATATATGACCTTGATATTCATAAATATACTGTCCGTTGGTAGCTACACCATCCCCTGCACCGTCTATTCCCGGACGTACAGCCGGTGCGTCGGTAACGGGCTCGGCGGTATTGTCGCCGGTTGCTCCCGTAACATCGGTTACCGGAGGTAAAGCGCCCTGATTTTCGCTTTGAACGGGCTGCGTCTGATCTGATGACGTATCCGTGGGTTTATTGTTCTGATCATCCTTTTTAGGAGGATCGGGAAGTACGATATAGCCTATATTTCCGGATGATATACCCGTATATTTCATAATCTTTGTTGAAATATCCTTGAATCCGTCCCGCCAGGGAACCGTATCGTTAAACCAGGTGCTGACCTTGCCGGTGTAATTGCCGCTGAAAAAATCCTCAAAGGTAAATTCGGGGAACTTGGCCAATTCCCGTTTTTCTGTCAGAGATTCGGTAGGCCTTTCAAAAACAAGAAGTGATACGGTTATTCCGATAAACAGCGATAAAGAAACAACTATATTGGCCGTCTGCCAAAATCCGCCTGTTTTTTTCTCTCCGGGCATTTTATGAGAAACCGCCGTCTCTTTTTTCTTTGCGGCACGATGTAAACTTTTCGGCTCCTTTTTCTTTTTTTCAGCCAGGTGCTTTCCTTTTGCCATTTTACATTCCTTTCCTGCTTAAAGACCTGCTTTATGTATTTTTCTATAAAGTCACAATCTTATTATTATCAGCTTTTTGTCAAGTAACATTATACACCTAAATTTTTTTACCGTCAATATTCGGGAGAAGCCAATTTTTTTCGACATGGGCATAAACCGCTTTACAGTACGCAATAGATAAATACCTTACAATTTTATCATTTTACGGTATCCGGATGAATTTTGAAAATCCCGAGAGAAAATATTACAAAAATATTACAAGCCGCACCTTCTTATGCGCTGTTTATTAAACTGATCTTTTTCTCTCTTTTCACATCATATTACGACATTTGAGTCCCATTTTTTACAAATTTACAAAAAACTATTTTCAAATCAACAAAAATATGTTAAAATACAATAAATACATATCCGGAACGTGCCTTGGACATATCCCGGAAACCGTAATAGTAAAAAGAAATAATCCGTTTGAAAGGAAAAAGTCAAATGTCAAAGCTTATGTTAGGGAATCAGGCTGTGGCGAGAGGTCTCTATGAAGCCGGAGTAAGTGTTGTGTCCAGCTATCCCGGAACCCCCAGCACCGAGATCACGGAATATGCGGCCGGCTATGATAGGGATGATATCTACTGCGAATGGGCGCCAAACGAAAAGGTAGCCTGCGAGGTAGCGATAGGCGCCTCAATTGCCGGAGCAAGAAGCTTCTGCGCCATGAAACATGTGGGTCTTAACGTAGCCGCCGATCCTTTGTATACCGCTTCTTACACCGGAGTAAACGGGGGACTTGTTATTGCGGTGGCGGACGATCCCGGAATGCACTCAAGTCAGAACGAACAGGACAGCCGCAATCATGCGATAGGAGCCAAGCTGCCTATGTTAGAACCGTCCGACAGCGGTGAATGCAAGGAGTACACGAAGCTTGCCTATGAAATATCGGAGAAATATGACACTCCCGTATTGCTGAGACTTTCCACAAGAGTCAGCCATAGTCAGAGCAGGGTCGAGGAAAAGGAAAGAGAAAATATCCCGAACAGGAAATATGAAAAAAATCCTCAGAAATATGTAATGATGCCCGCTTTCGCAAAGCCCAAGCATATCATGGTTGAAGAACGCACCGAAAAGCTTATAGAATATGCGGAAAATTGTCCTTTGAACACGGTCGAGATGAACGGTACTGAAATAGGCGTGATAACCGCCGGTATTTCTTACCAATATGCCAAGGAGGCTCTGGGAAACAAAGCAAGCTACCTTAAGCTGGGTATGGTGAATCCTTTGCCGGAAAAGCTTATAAAAGAGTTTGCGAAAAAGGTGGATAAGCTTTATATTATAGAGGAATTAGACCCGGTTATAGAAAACCATGTGCGTAAACTCGGCATAAGCTGCTCGGGAAAGGATCAGTTTACATATGTGGGTGAATACAGTCAAAAATACATAAAGGAAAAAATATCAGGCGAAAATACGCAGACGCTGTCCTTCGGAGAAAATGTCCCTGTAAGGCCTCCCGTAATGTGCGCCGGTTGCCCTCACAGAGGAGTATTCTATATATTGAAAAAGCTGGGCTGTCTTGTATCGGGGGACATAGGATGCTATACCCTCGGCGCAGCTGCTCCGTTACAGGCCATGGATACAACCGTCTGCATGGGTGCTTCGATAAGCGGACTTCACGGAATAAACAAGGCTGATCCCGATCTTGCGGGAAAAAGCGTTGCCGTCATCGGGGACAGCACATTTATTCACAGTGGTATTACAGGTCTTATCAATACGGCCTACAACCGCTCCGACAGCACGGTCATCATTCTTGACAACTCCATTACCGGTATGACCGGTCATCAAAATAATCCGGCCAACGGAAAAAACATTTACGGCGATCCCGCAAATGCCGTAGATTTAGAGGCCCTTTGCGGTGCGGTGGGCATCAGACGCGTCATGGTGGTTGACCCATACGACATGAAGGCGATAGAAACCGCCGTTAAGGAAGAGCTTGAAGCGAAGGAGCCGTCGGTTATTATATCACGCCGTCCGTGTGCGCTTTTAAAAAATGTCGTTCACAAGCCCGCTTTAAAAGTGAACGAAGATAAATGCGTCGGCTGTAAGCAATGCCTTAAGATCGGCTGCCCCGCCATATCCATAAAAAACGGAAAATCGGTTATCGATCATACCCAATGTGTGGGCTGCGGAATATGCATGGATATGTGCAAGCCAAACGCTATAACGGAATAATATATCGAAAGGAGCTTCTGCACAAATGGAAACGAAAGCTATTATGATAGTCGGCGTGGGAGGACAGGGCACTTTGCTTGCAAGCCGCATTCTGGGAACGGTGCTTGTTGAAGGCGGGTACGATGTTAAGGTGAGCGAGGTGCACGGAATGAGTCAAAGGGGAGGAAGCGTTGTAACTTACGTAAAATACGGTGAAAAAGTATACTCGCCGGTTATTGAGAAAGGTGAAGCGGATCTTATACTTTCCTTTGAAGAATTGGAAGCGGCAAGATGGCTGCCTTATCTGAAAAAAGGAGGCAGACTTATAACAAACACCCAACAGATAAATCCTATGCCGGTCATTACGGGGGCTGCAAGCTATCCCGAAAACATTACGGAAAAGCTCAGGGCTGCCGGCACCGACGTTGACGCGGTCGACGCCCTGCGCCTGGCGGAAAAAGCGGGAAGCTCAAAGGCTGTTAATGTAGTGCTTATGGGCGTCCTCTCCCGAAACATGGAATTCGACGAAAGCATATGGAACATGGCGATCGAAGCATGCGTACCCGCCAAAGCACTTGAAATAAACAGAAAAGCTTTTGCCATGGGAAGAGAAATATAAAAAACGAAATCCGACATGCTTTAAATGTACGAAAACGGTCTTTTGCCGAACGTTTTTGATCATATTTGCATAAACCTGTTTAAAAAATCCCGTGATATTGCTCCACCAAGTAACACTTGAAGAATTTGTGCGCCGAAGGGCTGTCGAAAGACAAGGAAGAAGACCGCAGGAATATGCGCATATTTCAAGGGCTTCTGACGAAGTATTTGGGCAGCCGGGCAAGCAGAACAATTCAAAAGTTATTTGGGGAAGCAATAACAAAAGCAGACGGATATACGTCAGTTTTTTATGACGTCGGAACGTTACTCATGATGTGGATTGTCCGTATCGCAATTTTTAAAATCCGTATAAACAAAATCAAACAGATATAAAGGAGCCATGCCAATGGACAAAGAAATTTATATGAGCGAGATCGAATGCGCTCCACGGGAGGAAATGGAGCTTTTACAAAGCTACCGCCTTTCCAGACAGATAAGAAGAGTCTACGAAAATGTAAAACCTTATCGGGAAAAAATGGATGCTGCCGGAGTAAAACCCGAAGATATAAAATCCATAAATGACCTTTACAAGCTTCCGTTTACCGTAAAGCAGGATCTAAGAAATAACTATCCCTACGGAATGTTTGCCACTCCCTTAAGCGAGGTGGTGCGTATACACGCCTCTTCTGGAACTACCGGAAAACAAACGGTTGTGGGATATACCCAAAAGGATATTGATATTTGGTCAGAATGCGCCGCAAGAGCCCTTGCAAGGGTGGGAGGTACTAAAAACGATTTTGTCCATGTTTCCTACGGCTACGGCTTATTTACCGGAGGTCTGGGAATGCATTACGGTGCCGAACGCCTGGGTGCCACCACCATACCCGCCTCCGCCGGAAACAGCATGCGTCAGATCCAGATGTTTCAGGACTTCGGGTCGTCTATCGTATGCATGACGCCTTCCTATGCGATAAGTCTTATAGAGCTTATGAAGGAAAACAACATATCGAAAGATACCCTTCATCTTAAATCGGGATTGTTCGGGGCGGAGCCGTGGACAGAGGAAATGAGAAGAGAAATAGAAGCGGGATTGGGTCTAAAGGCCTATGATATTTACGGTCTTTCGGAAATAAGCGGTCCGTCGGTATCCAGCGAATGCGAATGTCAATGCGGCATGCATATATGCGAGGATCATTTTATTCCGGAAATAATAGATCCGGACACCTTAGAGGTCCTTCCTGCCGGCAGACAGGGAGAGCTTGTTTTCACCTGCATAACAAAAGAAGCCTTCCCTCTTATCCGGTACAGAACCAGGGATATCGCCACACTGGTCTATGACAGATGCAAGTGCGGAAGAACGCTTGTACGCATGCTTAAACCCCAGGGCAGGACAGATGATATGCTCATTATAAGAGGAGTAAACGTATTCCCGTCTCAGATCGAATCGGCACTTCTGAGTGTTGACAATAACGCTACAAATTATCTTTTGGTGGTCGACCGTGTCAACAATTTGGATACTCTTGAGGTACAGATAGAGCTTCGGGACGATATGTTCGGCGATAACGTAAGAGATGTGGAAAACTATAAGCGCAGACTTAAGCACGCTATAGACAGTGCAATAGGCGTGGGTGTCAGCATACGTCTTTTAGAGCCGAAATCCCTGACCCGGTCAATGGGAAAAGCTACCCGCGTTATCGACAATCGTAAAATCAAAAATAAATTCGAGAAAAATTAAGGGGGTATATACTATGCTGGATCAGATAAGTATTTTTTTGGAAAACAAACCCGGAAGACTTGCGGCGGTTATGGATGTGCTCAGTAAGGCTAATACCGACATGAGAGCGTTTACCATTGCCGATACCACGGATTTCGGCATTGTCCGCATAATCGTTGACGATACGGAAAAAGCTCTTAAGGCTCTTAAGGAAAATGATTTCACCGCCACACGCAGTAAAGTCATAGGCTTCACCATACCGGACCGTCCCGGAGAAATGAGCAAGGTTATAGATATTCTTCAGGAAGCAAATGCCAGCATTGAGTACAGCTATTCCTTTATGGGATCAAGAGCCGACGAAGCGGATATCGCCGTAAGAGTCCAGGATAATGAAGCGGCGGAAAAGGCGCTTATGGATAAAGGCGTAAAAATCATCAGTCTTTGACAAAAGCTAAACGAATAAAAACCAAAGCATTTTAACGTAATTTCCGCATGTGAATTCTATCCCGTATACATTGCGTTAAAGCCCTAAAAAACCTTGGTATTTTCCTTATATGAAAACGAGCCTTAAGGCATCATAAAGGCTTTATACCGATAAGCATCAAATAAAATAAAAAGGTGACGGTTCTGCCGTCACTTTTTTCATTAAATAAACAGAAGTAAGATATTGATCCGCCAAGTAACACTTGAAGAATTTGTGCGCCGAAGGGTTGCGGAAAGACAAGGAAGAAGGCCGCAGGAATATGCGCATATTTCAAGGGCTTCTGACGAAGTATTTAGGCAGCCGGGCAAGCAGAAAAATTCAAGAGTTATTTGGGGGAGCAATATAATATAAAATAGGCCGAATAAGCAAGCATATTTTATCCGGATCCTCCGCTCATGCATATCAAAGGCTGAATTCGATATCTGAAAGCACTTGATGTTCCGTTCAAAAACCGGAGACAGCCGGCTCAAAAAACTCTGCCTGAGCCGAAGCTGCTGTATCCGCGCTTTCTTATACTAAAAAGCTCCGATTATATCATACACCGCTTTCCCTGACGGAAATGCCGGTTTTATTCCGCAGCTTTTGATCTTCTTTATGCTGTTCAAAGGTCAAGAAAACCATTCGCAGTATGTCCGTTTTCGATCGCCGTAATTCCGGATTTCCCGTATAGTTTAGAATAAACAAAAGATTCGGCAATAATATTAACGCTGTAAAAACGCGTCATGCTTTCCCTGCCTGCCTGTCCCTTTCCGCTACGGCCAGTCTGTCGCACCTCTCATTTTCGGCATGACCCGCGTGTCCTTTTATCCATAAAAACTTCACTTCATGCGTCTCAAGAAGCCCCAGAAGCTTCTCCCAAAGATCCTTATTAAGTGCGGGCTTTTTATCGCTCTTTATCCAGTTATTCCTCTGCCAGCCTTTTGCCCATCCCTTTTCTATAGCGTCCACAACATATTTGGAATCGGTCTGCAAAAAAACCCGGCAAGGATACTTAAGTGCCTCAAGCCCCGCAATAACTCCTGAAAGCTCCATCCTATTATTTGTTGTGTCGGGCGCTCCTCCCGAAAGCTCGGTTTCCTTATCTCCGTAACGAAGTATGACTCCGTAACCTCCCGGACCCGGATTGCCGCTGCAAGCGCCGTCGGAAAAAATATAAACGGTCTTTTTTTCTTCCATCTTTTTACCTTTTCTTTTTATTTTTCATTTATCTTTTTCTTTATAAGCCTTTTTTTCAAAGATCTGAAGGCTTTTCTCAGTTTTACGAAAAAAACATAAAAGAAATTCAATATAGGTTCGGCCGCGCGCTCAAGCAGCAGCATTACAAAAATACCGCAAGCAGTTATTGCCGCCGCCGCAAGTATGCTGTAAAGCCCCAGAGGCTGAAGCGAAAACAAACTGTTGAACCGCAGCAGAGCCGTCGTAAATACTCCCACTATACCGATCATCATAAGTATCTTCCATGGTTTTACGGGTTTCATCATTCGTATTATCGCAAAAAAGCTTACAGCTCCTACTACTACCGTTGTAAGAGTCGACATATTTTCGGTAGGAAGCTCGGTAAACTCCGACAAAAGCACCGAAACTATGGAACAAAAAGCTATCGCCAATCCCTGAGGCATGGCTTTTTTCATCATATTCCTTATAAAGCTCCCCCTGATTATACTGGTATTTGCTTCCAGCGCAAGCAAAAAACTCGGAATGCCTATTGCCGTAGTACTTATAAGAGTAAGCTGTATGGGCTGAAACGGAAAAGGCAGGGGAAGAAACATAAATAAAAATGCAAGTATAAACGAATATATCGTTTTGGTAAGAAAAAGAGCGCCGCTTCTTTGAAGATTGTTTACGGAACGTCTGCCCTCCGCCACGACCTTGGGCATTGATGCAAAGTTGCTGTCCAGCAGCACCAAATTTGAAACGCTTCTTGCAGCGTCGCTTCCGGACTGCATGGCAATCGAGCAATCCGCCTCCTTAAGAGCCAGAACATCGTTTACTCCGTCTCCGGTCATTCCGACCGTTTTCCCCTGCGCCTTTAACGCTTTTACCAACAGCAGCTTCTGCTGCGGTGAAACCCTTCCGAAAACGGAGTACTTTTCCGCAGCCTCGGGAATGTCTTCCTCAGTAAGCGCGGAAGCATCAACTGCCCTTTCCGCATTTTTTACGCCTGCTCTCAAGGCTATTTTCGATACGGTAACGGGATTATCGCCAGAAATGATCTTGATATCAACGCCCTGCTTCTCAAAATATGCCAATGTATCCGGCGCTTCCCTTCTGATAACATCTCCTATAAATATCAGAGCGGCGGGTCTGACTTCTTCCGGAAGGCATTGATTCCCGAAAGGCCTTTTCGAATACGCAAGTATCAGGACACGAAGTCCGTTTTCCTGCGCCTTTAAGCATTTATCTCTGATACCGTCATACGCCTCACCGAGAACGAATTCGGGCGCGCCGAAAATCAATGAGCCTTCTTCAAATTCCGCCCCGCTCCATTTACGAGCGGATGAAAACGGGAAAATGCTTTTAGCCTTGACCGTCTTTCCGTCATCCGATTCTTTCGGCCATTTTTCCTTTACCGCATTAAATGTAGGATTATCATCGTACATATTGGCGGTTAATGCGAACATTGCTTCGTCTACCGGAAATCCGGCATCCAGCAGCTCCGTTGCCTCTACCTGCATAATACCCTCTGTTATTGTTCCGGTTTTATCAAGACAAAGAGTATCCACCCTCGCCAGTGTTTCTATACAGTACATATCCTGAGCCAATGTCTTTTTTGCTGCGAGACGTATCGTACTGACCGCCATAACAACGCTTGCCAGAAGATACAGGCCCTCTGGTATCATGCCTATAAGAGCGGCGACCGTGCTTACAACCGCCCGGTCGGTAGTCTGCTCCGATATGAGGATCGAATTAAGGAACAATCCAATAGCCATTGGAATTATACAAACGGCTATTACTTTTATGATCGTATCCAGCGATTTAAGCATAACGCTGTTGTTTTTCTTAAGGTATTTTGCACCCGCCGTTATTTTCGAAGCAAAGTTTTCGTTGCCCACATGATTAACCTTAGCCTTGACTTGACCGCTTACAACAAAGCTGCCCGACATCATCTCGTCTCCGCTTTTTTTCAACACCGGATCGCTTTCTCCGGTTATCATGCTTTCGTTGACCTCGCATTCCCCCTCAAGAACCACACAGTCGGAACAGATCTGTTTACCCGTGGATAAAAGAGTAAGATCATCCAGAACGATTTCCGAAGTAAGTATCTCCTTTTGAGACCCGTCTCGGATAACCGTTGCCTTCGGAGCCGAAATAAGGCTGAGCTTGTCTATTATGCGCTTTGCTCTTAGCTCCTGAAAAATCCCTATTACGATATTGAAAAAGATAACCCCCAAAAACAGCGCGTTTTTATAAGAGCCTACCGATATTACCAGAATACCCAGAATTATATTCAGAAGGTTAAAAAAACTTACGGTGTTTGTTCTTATGATCTCCTTTACGGATTTGGTTGGAGTGTCGGCTTCTCCGTTACACTCGCCTTTTTTTATCCTTTCGCTTACCTGCGCCTGAGACAGACCGCTTCTTAAGTAATCCTCATGAAGCATTTTTATCACTTCCCATCAAAAATAAACATTAACCCGAGAATAAAACCGCTTTACCCGTTAAAACACAAAATCCCCCTTCAAAGTTTATTACGGTCATAACAAGCATGCCGTGACCACAAAAACACAGTTGCCGTCCAAGAGCAAGTTTAGCATCTCTCAGCATGCATCTTGCTTGCATCTTTTGTGTATTTTCTTGATGTACATCAAGTACGTCTGCGAAAAACCGCCGGGAAATACGCAAAAGCCGCTGCGCGATCTACATGCTTCTAAATACTAAACAGACTCTAAGACAAAACATTATCATCATCTTAATGTGCACAGCCTTAGCTTGTCCTCATAGAAGAAGTGCGCGTATTTTTGAGCGTAATTTTTCCGAGAACAGGGAATTTTGACCCAATCATCGGGAAATTTCTCCGAAAATTCGTGTGCTTATTCTATGAAAAAGATGTTTTTACATCGGCAACCGCTTTCTATTCCTGTTGCAGAGCCAGTTCAAGATCCTTATAATCCAGAAGATTAATATCATTCTCAAAATAAAATCCGTTTCTTAAAACACCCTTGGACTCATGATAACCGGTAACTACAATCTCTCCTCCCCGTTCCTCCGATTCTAAATCCCCCTTAGCCATGATAAGGTAAAAAAACTTTGCTTTATCCAGATCTTTGTTGTAATAATTTTCATTTGAAAATCCATTGTCTTTTGTGCAATACACGAAGCTGCTGTTCCCCTGGATCAGGGCCTTAAGCTCCTTAAGGCTGTTCGGGGATACGACGACGGCTGATTTGCCGAGCTGCCAGAGAGCAGTTGCCGATTTCTGGCCGTTTTCGTCATCGTTTATATTAGCAATATATTTCCATGTTTTTAATTCCTCCGCAAATTTATCCGAATTTATATCCACCGAATCGATATCTGCTTTTTCATATATTCTTATAATCGCATAATCCGGCTCAAAACCCAAAGGCATAACCGGAAGAAATGAAAATAAAAAGCTTGCAGCATATAAAACCGTTGCATATCCCGCTAAGAAAATAAAAAGATGACGTATATTCTTGAATGCCGCATGGCTGCCTCTTTCCAGTATCATGTTCATTATCACAAAAATAACCGTTGCCGCCAGAATTGTGAAAAAAACAAAATATTTTAAATTGGGATTCGTCAGGGAAAGAAACCCCGAATCATCCGGGCGATGGGCGCCCATAAGATTTATTAACGCTACCAATATCGAATCCACCGCCATGGTGAATATCAGCATAACTATATATTGATACGGATATCTGCTTTTTGGAAAAGCCAGTGCCATAGTTGTTTCGCTTTTACGGAATTTATGAAGAAGAAAAGCAGCAATAAGATCCAAAAATGCCACCAACAGCATAAATAACAAAATATTTTCCCTGAAACTCGAAATATACTGCTGACTTTCGAAAATATAACCTCCGGCTATGGGCATAAAAACAAAGATTTTGGCGGAAAGAAGCTCAAAGTATGACTGACCGTCCACTCCCGCCATAACCAAAGGAAGGATTATAACAGAAGGCACAAGAGCGTTCCTTAAAATAAACGTGATCATCGTACTTATTACCGAGCCTGAAAACATTACCGACATAAGCATAGAGCAATACAGAGAAAAAAATATTACCAGATGAGAAACATAGATCCATAGAATATCTGCGACGTTAAAAACTGTCGCAAAAATAAAATACATTGATGTAAACGGAACAAAAAAAATAAATAATCCCGAAAAAAAGTAACCCCAGAAATATTGTCTCCTTTTTATTGGCATCGCTCTGTAGAAATCGCATTCCTTACGCTTGCCAACATACGAGAACAAAACCACCGGTGTAACAAGACCGCCGAAATAAGCCGCGATCGATCCGCAAACACGGACAAAACTTTCACTCTTGTTCGCACCGGTCAATATACCAAAGACGGGAATCGCAATTATACAAATAAGAACCATGAAGCCTAAAAGTATTTTGTTGTTTTTTATTCCAAACCATAGTGTCTTTAATGTTTTCCAACGCAATAACATGTAGAAAACTCCTTTCAAAAGCGAAGGTGCAACGGCAGGCGAAAATGTTACAGGATCTTTTCACATTTTAAAACTGACGGAATGGCTCACGATACAAGAAAATTTTCTTGTGAATAGACAACTCATTTTTCTTTAAACAAAGAGCCGTTGATATCATCCGCTCCCATATCCGGTCCGACAATTTAAAATTCTGAAAACAACCGGCTTTTACACTTTTATTTCATTCGTCGGGAAATTGGTTGTTTTTAAATCGTGCAATATTCTCATACTTGTAAGAAAATCCATGCCTTACTGCCGTTCTGTGATTGACGTCAGCTTCGCTTACCGGCGCGTTCGTATCATAATAATCAACGGTGAAAAGATAAAAGCCGTCTTCAAAATCATAATCAATATTGGTTACTTCGGAATAAATGGGAAAGCTTTCACCGCAGGGAAAAAAACAAACGGGCTTATTTATGGAATCTTCAAAATCTGTGTATAAAGCGTAAACATTGCGTACAGGATTCTTGGAATAACACACCAGTTCATCAATAGCATTCCGGTCGTTAACGAAAAAGGTTTCCTTTTCATCTTTCTTAAAAAACATTTCCGCCACGGTCCTTTTGGGCTTTGCGTTATAATCGGGTTCACCGTTGCTTCCCGTAGGATATTCATAAATAACGTTATCTATCCGTAAATAAAATTTATCCTCATCTGACGAGGGCTTTATTTCATAAATGTGTATAACGGCGCTTTCGGGTGAAAAAGGAAGTACGCTCACCGGAATAACCAAATGACATATATTTATTACAATAAAAAGAAAAAAACAATATCCGGCTGAAAAAATAAACAAATGACGTATCCTTTTAAAAGCGGCCCTCGGATTCCTTTCCAGTATCATATTGAGTATTACAAAAGCCGCCAGCACCGACAAGGCGGTAAAAAAAACAATTATAGGCAAATCGATATTCCAACGAACAAATTCCAGACTATATATGCGTCCTGAAATAAGCAGTAAAACAGCATCTATCGCCAACGCAAACACCAGCATAACAATGTACTGAAAAAAATACCGGGATTTTGGAAAAGCAAGAGCCGTTGATGATTCGTTTGTACGATACTTATGAAGAAAAAAAGCTCCTACCGTCTCCGATGCCGCTATAAGAAGCTGCCATGGAATAACATCCCAAAAGAATCTGTCATTAAATATCCCCATAACTGCGGTAACAGGGGTAAAAATGCTTATTTTTTCAAATAACAGCTCAATATATGCGTTTACATCAACATTTGTTATCATAAGAGGAAAAGCCACCAAAGAAATCGCCAGACAATTAATAAGAAAGATCGATACGGCTGTGCTTGTCCTTGATCCGGAAAAAACCGTGCAGAAAACGGTAGAACAGTAAATAACGGAAAAAGCCGCAACAGACTGCCAGAAATAATCATTCCATCCATACGTACCCATAGCCGAGTGGATTAAAAACATAATAGAAGCCGGTATTAAAAATATCAGAAATCCGGAAATAAAATATCCCAGAAAATATTGACTTTTTTTTACGGGCATGGAGCTGTAGAAATCATACTCCTGTTTGTTATAAAGATAGGAGAATATGGTAATAGGAATAAAAAAACCGCCGAAACAAGCTGCAATACAGCCGTAAGTTCCCAAAATATCACTATTAGGATTCGCTTCACCGAATACCACACTGAAAGCCGGAAGTATTACCCCACAAAGGAGCAGCATAAAACCTGCGATAACACGGTTGTTTTTAAGCCCGAACCATACTATCCCGAAAAATTTAAGAGCGTCTCTCATTTAAAGAACCACCCCCGAACCTAAGCCGCTGTCCCGCAGCTTATGGATAAATATTTCTTCAAGACTTAAAGGAAGCGCTTCAAAATAAGCTATTTTGTTATCATAGCCTTTGGCTAAAGCGTATATCTTTCTTTCAATTTCCTCCTGTTCCCCCTCTGCGATAAAGGTTATCATTCTTCCGCTCTCAACTAAGGATTTTGGCATAAGAGAATCTAACGGTATATTGCTCCAGTCATTTTCAAAAACGAGCTGATATTTAAGCATAGCACCCCTGACGTCCTCCATGTCCGCACTTAACACAAGACGTCCTCTATCTATAAGCACAATACGGTCACAAAGATCTTCCATTTCTCTTAGGTTATGAGACGACATCAGTATGGTGGAGCCGTTGTTAGTCATTTCCTCTATAAGTATCTTTTTGGTCATTTCTCTTGTAATCGGATCCAAACCGTCAAAAGTCTCGTCACAGAATAGGTATTTAGCTCCGCATGAAAGAGCGATAGCTATATCGCTTTGCCTCCTCATTCCCTTTGAAAAACCGGAAAGCCTGCGGTTCACATCAAGTCCGTATCTTGCCGACAGGTCGAAAAATCTTTGCATTGAAAATCCGTTTCTCAAGGATGCGTGTATAGAAGCCATTTTTTTCATGGTCATTCCGGGCTGATAATACTGATCATCGCTTATATAGGCAATCTTAGCCTTAATTTTGTTATTTTCGTAAACACGGCATCCGTCTATTGCTACAGTACCGCTGTCCTGCTTATAAATCCCTGCCAATATGCGTAAAAGCGTGGATTTTCCTGCCCCGTTAGTGCCTATAAGACCTATTATACTGTTATCCGGAATGGTCATCGCAATATTATCAAGTGACAAAACTCCCGATTCTGAGAAAAACTTACTTAGTCCCTTAACCTCTATCATATTCTTCACCTGCTATCTCAAAAATTCTTTCTTTTTTAACTCCGCTTTTTTTAGCTTCCCTAATGAAGAGACGAAGCTTATCCTCCGCCTTTTTGGTTTGCTCGTCAGCTACCGCCGAAAGGTCGGAATTTATAAACGAGCCCTTTCCCGCCACGCTGTATATAACCCCGCGCCGTTCAAGCTCTCCGTAGGCTCTTGCTATTGTGTTGGGATTTATACTCATAGCGACCGCAAGCTGTCTCACCGACGGAAGCTGTTCGTCGGGTTTAAGCTCTCCCGACAACGCCATCTCACTTATATTAGCGGCAAGCTGTTCATATATAGGACGTTTGTCTTTGTAATCTACAGTAATCATTTTATCTCTTTTCTCTGCATGTTTTTATGGCTTTTAACATGTTAATTGTATTAGTCTTATTAGTACAGTTGCTTTAGCTTTATTTTATATGATTTCCCCGGGTTTGTCAATAGGGAAAAGAAAATTTTTGACAGACATTTAAAATTAAGATAAAGCCGTTGCTTAAAGATGCCTGTTAAAACAATGTGTAAAATTCAAATTCACCGAACACCGTAATTATGACACAGGGTTTATATCAGCGTAATCCGCTGCACACCTGTCCTTATCTTTTATTTGCCGCCGTACAAAAGCATATGGATGCCTTTAATATGATCCGATAGATTTAACAATAATTTTTATTGTTTTATTCCGTTTTGTTTACGGGCTTCCGCCTATATAAATTATTATTTGATACCATGAGCTTTATGTTGTGATATCATAAAAAGAACGCAGCAAAGCGGAGCGATTCATTAAAACGATAAAACGACCTTGGACGTTAAGATCGATTCATCCTCTTTCCGTGTCCGAGGTCGTTATATCATAAAACGAGCGCAGCGAAGCGGAGCGATTCCTTAAAACGATAAAACGGCCTTGGACATTAAGATCGATTCTTCCTCTTTCCGTGTCCGAGGCCGTTATATCATAAAAAGAGCGCAGCAAAGCGGAGCGATTCCTTAAAACGATAAAACGACCTTGGACGTTAAGATCGATTCATCCTCTTTCCGTGTCCGAGGTCGTTATATCATAAAAAGAGCGCAGCGAAGCGGAGCGATTCCTTAAAACGATAAAACGGCCTTGGACATTAAGATCGATTCTTCCTCTTTCCGTGTCCGAGGTCGTTATATCATAAAAAGAGCGCAGCAAAGCGGAGCGATTCCTTAAAACGATAAAACGGCCTTGGACGTTAAGATCGATTCTTCCTCTTTCCCGCGTCTAAGGTCGTTATAGCATAAAAAGAGCGAATAGCTTCTTAAAAACCAGCCTTTGATCTGCTTTCAGCATGCTTTGCCGCTCTTTTGGATCCGGCTTTAAGTGCATTCAGTAATAATATAAAATAATCGGAACCTTATAAACTTTATCATAGCTGCTTTACCCAAACCAGCACTGCCGAACCGAAAGGTTCTGCTTTTTAGTTGAAATACGGCAGTATAACGGCCTTTCTCTTTAAAAAGCCTTCGCATATTCTTCACCCAAGTCTTTGTTCCTCTGTTTTCTCCCGCTGACTCAAACTGCGTCTGTTTCTCTTTTCTACGTTCAAAATGCTTATATCCGATATAATGTTGAGGCTTGAGTTTTTTTAAACGATTTCGAACTGTTCAAGCCCTTTATCAAAACTAACTGCCGTCCATTTGTTAATATTTTTCAATGGCATTAAACATACTACGTATGATTTTGACCGTTTTCCCTTCGGCTTTAGTCTTCGTCATTTTTATCCGAAGAATTATCTTGTGAAAACCTTACAAGTCCGGTTCGGTTTAGGGCAATCATTATTATCGGTATCAATACGAGCTGCAAAATTATTCCGGGAAATGCATTCAGAAATGCGCCGGCAAAAAACATATTCCATGTAAAACCATTTTCGCCGAAACCCAAAAGGAAAATTTCGGCTATTCCCCATACTAAGCGGCCTGATAGCATTGCCGCAGCCATACTGAAATATAATGAAGCGATGCAGCGGCGCCGCGAGCGATAATAAAAAAGACCTGCCACCGCTCCATAGGCGGCAAGCTCGAATGCCATGGCAATACCCGTGGGAAAAATGACCGGCATTCCAAAAAGCATATATCTAAGCGGCGGAAGTATCAACCCCACACATAAACCATATTTCCATCCGCAGACCAATCCGCATAAAAGCACCGGAATATGCATCGGAAGCAGCATATTCCCTATCTGCTTTATCTGCCCCGTAAGGAAGGGCAGCAGCAGGCCTATCGCTAAAAACATAGCCGACAAGGTTAAATCGATCAATGTTTTCCTTTTTGGATTTTCAGACGCATTATTCATGTGACAATTTCTCCTTTTCAGCTAAATCAAAATTAAACGCACCGCTGTTAAGGAACGGTGCGTTTAATTATCTTCCAACAAGCAGCTCCAATATGACACGACCGGATTCTGACCGGAGCTCCCGATACAATTATACCTTAAGCTTTTCGATCTGGCCTTCAAGATTAGCCGACTGACCGCTCAGCTCGGAGCAGGCAGCTGCGGTCTCCTCTGCGGTTGCCGAGTTTTGCTGTACGACTGTGGAGATCTGCTCAATACCTACCTTTACCTGCTCTATGGAGCTTGCTTCCTCCTCCATGGCTGTGGAGATATCTCCTATGTAGGTATTGGTGCGGTCTGAAAGTTCATTTACTTCCTTCATTATATCCGCGGTAGTCTGAGCTATTTCCGTACCCTTGTCAACCGCTTCTATAGTGGCGTTAATAAGAGTTCCCGTCTGCTGAGCTGATTCCGCGCTCTTTGCCGCCAGATTTCTTACTTCATCGGCAACTACCGCAAATCCTTTTCCGGCCTCTCCTGCTCTTGCCGCCTCTACCGCGGCGTTAAGGGCAAGGATATTTGTCTGGAAAGCAATATCGTCAATGGCCTTGATAATATTCCGTATCTGATCAGATCTCTTTTTGATCTCGTTCATAGCCGACAGCATATTTTCTATTTCGCCGTTCTGATACTTGATCTTATCAGAGCTCTGCATAGAAACCTTGCTGGCTTCCGCCGCATTCTGGGCGCTTCTTTCGACCTTGTCTGCTATCTCGTTAAGAGATGCGGACAATTCCTGGATCGCGGCGGCCTGTCTCGTTGTTCCGTCCGCAAGGCCCTTGGAGCCTTCGGCAATTTGAGACGAACCCATCATAACGTCCTTGGAGGACTGACCTATACTTCCGATAATATCCTTTAACGAATGTCCTATTTTATAGAAGGACTCCTTAATCGCCGTAAAGTCTCCGATATACTCAACATGAGGCTGCGAAGTAAAATCACCGTTTGCCATTTCCGAAAGAACGCTGTTAATATCGCTTATGTATTCATTGAGAGTGTGCTTTGTAGCTTCAAGCTTTCGCACGAAATCCCCCAGCTCATCGTTGCCGAATTTATATCTTGAAGCGGGATCGCTGAGATGACCTTTACTCATACTGTCAGCCAGCTTTTCAGCTTCCTTTATCGGCTTAAGTATGGATTTTACAGAAATAGTGCTTATTACCACCAAAGCCAGACCCGCAACAACCACTGCAATGATTACGGATGTCAGTATCATCGAGTTTTTCAAACGGTCCGATTCCAGAGACGAACATCCCGCAAAGTATGCGCCCGCAATATTTCCGTTTATATCAGTCAGCGGCTGATAGCATACAAAATGCTCCTGACCAAGAATGGTAGCCATACCCTCATAAGCTTTTCCCTCATCGATTACGGCTGTAGAAATCGCTTCGGACATATTAGTGTCTATTGCTCTGTTTCCGCTTTCGTCATAAAGCGTGGTTGCATAACGCGTTTTACCGCTGAAGATAGTTACCTCCGTATTTATTTCCTTCTTGATCTGATCAAGCCAGCTGTTCTCCCTTAAACTCATTCCCACAACCGCCGCACCGATGACATCACCGTTATCGGAAATAGGCTTTGCGTACTGAATGGTAAGACCTGCCTCGGAATCGTTTACTATTCCGCTGTATCCGGATGTCCCTACCTTTTCGATTGAAAAGTCGGAAAGCGCATAATTATCGGTTTGCCAGTATATATTTCCGTTAATGTCATAGAATGCGGCAAATTCGCTTTCGGGCTTTTCCTGAGCGTCCCATATAGCCTTGGCTCCATCCGCTTTGTCAGGTAAAACCACATCGGAGAGCTCAAATATATCCAGAATGCTCTTTACCTTATCCTGCTGTTCTTCAAGGCGGTGCTTCAGAATATTCAGACCGGATTCGGTATGCATAAACATAAGAGAATCACTATGCGCCGTAGATCGGAAAATAGTCGTCGTATTCACTATTGCCACAGTAAGAACTATGCAAAGTATAACGGATATAAGCAGTTTTCTTCCAATTCTTGAATTCATAATATTGTGTCCCCCAAAATTATAAAATCATCATAATGGCATTTTGTTCATCAGAATTTTTAATGAAGCAACATCACTTTTTTTGAAAGAAAAAATGCGCTTTTTCCAAAAAAGTGTACCATACCGTATTTATTTTAGCACTATCCGATAAAAATGTCAATATGATTTTTCCCAAATGCAGGAATATGCAAAAAGCGGTATCAAAGGCTTTTATTGCAAAAATGACAGTAATCCGCATCGTATGATATTGACCTTAAATCCATGTTGTGATACAATGTTTTTATAATCGGGACAAGAACTAATGTTCTAAGCCTCAAACATCAAAAAGGAGATAAATATGGATAAGCATCACCTGACCGTTACAGGCGTCGGAAAAGCGGAACTCATTCCGGATGAGATTGTCATCACATTTACCGTTAACGCCAAAAATACCGACTATAATTGTCTTAACCGGGAATGCCGCGAAAAGCTTGACGAGCTTACGGCCGCACTGAAGGAAGCGGGCTTTGAAGCCTCCGAGCTTAAAACCTCGTCATATAGAGTCAATACCGAATATGAAAAAAACAACACCTGGAAAAAACGTTTTATCGGCTATAGCATTAATCATATGCTAAGCGTAAAGTTCGATTTTGATACCAAAAAATTAAATGTTGTCATAAACGCGGTATCCTCCTGCAAAAAAGCGGATCCTGCTTTTAAAATAAGCTTCGGAGTAAAGGACAAGGCCGCCGCTTCCGATCGTCTTCTCGTATCCGCCGTAAAGGATGCGGCTCATAAGGCGGAAATCATAGCACAGGCCGCTTCGATTGAACTGAACGAAATATGCGAAATAACCTATGACAGCTCCGAAGCCGAAGCTGCTTGTGTCACCGCCTTCTACAAGGCTTCTGCCGGCGAACTGTGCCGCGGGGCGGACAATAACATAGACATAACCCCCGAAAATATAAACGCTATGCTGAATGTAAAGATAACATGGAATTTTTCCAAAAAAAGTCAATGAAATTACGCTGAAAATCGACCCCGGTAATAAAACGGCCGCCGTATCCGATAACAGGAAACGGCAGCCGTTTTGTTTTTTTATAAAGCCATGCACGAAATGTTTTTATTGCTTTTAGGTGCTGCTTAACGGATCGGTATCCTCTGCTCCGGCGCTGTCGCTTCCTCCGCCTTCGGGAGTCGTTTCGGGAGCGGCACTAAGCGTTGTGGTGGACGAATTGTTATTATCCGCGCTGCTGCTTGAAGCCGAACTGTTCTGAGAACCGCTTCCTGTCCCTTCATCCACATTTCCGTCATTATTGCACGCCGCAAGAGAAAACGTCAATGCGCCCGCTAAAATAAAAGCAATTATTTTTTTCATCTTAACTCTCCTTTCCGAAAATAAGAAAGATTTAAACCCATTCTTTCTCCTTTGTATTATGTCACCTAAAGCTTCTTTATATTACTTACCATAAACTGTCATAAATACAAAAATTTCACTTAAGAAAACGTAAAAAAAGCCGATATAATAAACAGGATATGTAAGGGGGGAAATAAAATGCAAATCAATCCTGCGGCAAGAAATCCATATAATCCGTATAAAAATATTGTGAGACCGGAAGAAAAAAACCGCTATAATAATGCTGCAGCTGAAAAAAACATTGATCAAAGGGATAAACACAGATACGATACGTTTGAACATGTTGAAGATATTGATAATTATATTTACTTCAACGGAAAGAAATACGGATACCAAAAGCCGTCAAATACCGACAAAAACACCTTTATTCTGACCGACGACGAAATCGGAAAATTCCCCGCAGAGCATCAGAAAACACCTCTTCAGCGTTTCCGGGAAGCGGCAGGAGATTACAGCATTTGCAGAAAAAAGAATAAGGACGGTACGTTTTCATTCTCCATACGTACCGGAAAGCATTCGGTAATAATGATAGATTCGGAATTCCTTGAAAAAATTGCCGATGATCCTGAAATGATAGAAGCTTACGCAAAAGAAATAGAAAACATGAAGCGTATAGATAAACAATTTGAAAGAAACGCACAAAGAAGCGGGAAAAAAATAATATCAAGAGGCTGGTGCATAGATAAGGACGGAGGAATAAGCAGCTGGTCGGTAGTAAAGGCCGAAAGAAAACAAGGTCAGCTTGAGAAAATGAACGAATACCGCAAGAAGCTGCTTAAAAAGAAGGCGAAAAAGAAAAAGGAACAGCAGAAGCTGGATGAAAAAAGAAGCCGGAGGAAGGAAGAGCTTCTGAGACTTGAAGGGAAGAGAAAGTCTGCTCTGAAAGAAAGGCTCAAGCGAAAGACAAAGAAAGCAAAAATCATCGATATCAACGACCTGACCGTTAAACGCTCACCGAAAAGCTACAGCTCGATATCCTTTTCGTCCGGACACACCCCCTCCCTTCTTCTCGACAAAAAGGTATAGATTTTATTTTAAGGCAATACCGCACAATGATTGCGTGTGAATTGCGCAGTCAGATTTTACGTAAGCTTGCATAAATTCCACGCGGGAATACTGACGTATTTCAAGGAGAATTTGTGTAAGATGACGGAATACATGCAGGCAAGCCGCACGCAAAGCTGCCAGGCGGTCATTGTGCGGCATTGCCTTAATACGTTTGTAAAATAAGGTCCAAAGCAAGAAACCCTTGACCGGAATAACCGCCGGCGACTCTGTTGCAGGCTTTAAATAACATCCCGATATAAAATTTTGCCGGCGCCGGTATCAAAAGGAAGGTTTCGCAATTAATGGCTTCGTCTGAGCCGGAAAGGAATATGCAATGCAAATATCAGGAATATCCAACAGCGCACAAAATACATCCCAGGGAGTTACAAGACAACAATCCGAAGATCAGATTATAAAAAACGCACAAGCTCAAATAGAAGCACTCAGAAAACAAATTCAGGAGTTGGCGGAAAACAAGGAGCTTGATCCGAAAGTAAAATCCGAAAAAAAGCAGGAGCTTCAAAAACAGATAACCGAACTCAACACGCAGATAAGACAAAGACAGGCAGAGCTGCGCAAGGAAAAAAGCCAGCCTACGGAGCAATCTCAAAAAAAGCAGGCGGAAAAAGAGGCCAAAGCCGAAAACAAACCCGGCGGAGCAATATCCAGAAGAGGTTTTAACACTTTACTCTCGGCCGATAACGCGGTAAGTCTTTCTGATGTTCACGGAAGCGTGGCTTCTTCATTAGAGGGAAGGGCAAAAGAGCTTTCGTCAGAAATAAAGCAGGACGGAGGAAGAGGCGCGGTTACGGAACAAAAACAAAATGAGCTTGCCGAAATTTCAAGCCGTGCAAAAAAGGCGAGAAACGCCCAGGCTGAAACTCTCGGAGAAGCTAACAAGAATATGAAAAAATCAGCCGAAATTGAAAATGAAGCTGATAAAAAGGCTGATAAGGATAAAAGCCGCGAGGAGGAAATCAAGGTTGACGGGATCTACGATAAGGACGGAAACCGTATTGAAAGAAACGACCCCGGGGATAATCGCAGTTATGAAGATAAGGCGTGATTATAACGGGAATACATCCGGCTATTATAACTGTTTATAAATATGGACAAAAAATAACTAAAAAGAAACTCCTGCAAGCAATAGACTTACACAAAACAAATATGTGCCTGTCTATTGAATATAACCAATACATGAAATATTGGCTTGCGGGAGTTATTTTTAAGCCGAACCGCTTGGCATCATTCCCGTTACTGAACTCAAAAGGAGAACATCTCCCTGCTGAAAAGCGGTACCTCTATATATCAAATCTTATATAATGCCGACTGTTTCTTTAGACAACACCGCGCATGTTTTGTCATGCGATTGCACCATCAATTATTTTATTGATAATTTCTTTTTTTGAGGTGAGTCTTGCGCCGCTTTGGATTGGTTATAGCCTGCTCTCATAAAAACTATATACGGGCAGGAAGCCCTGGTAATCCAAAAAGTCAACAAAATATGCGTTGATTTTTGCCGAAAAGACGTGTGCCGGGCTTTATGCGAACGCGCCCTGATATCCTGCGACATCGTGCTTTGTCAGATTGCATAAATCCGAAACATCAAGTAAAACCACTCTTAAAACCAGTGACGCAATTTAAAGACGAACTATGCAAATAGTGATCGTGAGCGGCATTCGCCTTCACTAAAAAAACATGGGTAAGCATGCGGCAAAGCCGTCAGGCGTTAGTTTCACAGTGCTGACAATAGCAAGTTAAAATTTCCGTGATAACAAAGCGACTTGATCAGACGCTCAAAAATATGACAAATACGGATATACCCATTAATAATTTAAAACTAAGGAGACAAAACATGATAGCACAAAAACAAATAAAACAAAGCGCATATAATTCCGACGGTTTTATAAAAAAATATCAGAGACTTATAAAAGAAGAGGTTTTACCCTATCAGTACGGCGTACTCTGCGATCAAGCCGAAGGAGCGGAAAAAAGCCATGTTATCGCCAATTTTATCAATGCCGGAAAAGCTCTTAGGGGTGAAGATCCCCAAGACGGGTTTTACGGCATGGTGTTTCAGGACAGCGACGCTGCAAAATGGCTGGAGGCCGCCGCATACTCGCTGACCGTGTTTCCGGATAAGGAGCTTGAAAAAATTGCAGATGATCTTATAAACATTATAGAAGAGGCGCAGGACAGCGACGGTTATCTCAATACCAGATTTACCATATCAGAAAAAGAAAAACGCTGGCAGAACCTGCACGAGGCGCATGAGCTTTATTGCTCAGGTCATATGATGGAGGCTGCCTGCGCATATTATGAAGCCGTCGGAAAGGACAAGCTTCTTAAAATAATGCTGAAAAATGCCGATTGTATTTATAACAGATTCATTATTCAAAAAAAAGGCGGTTTTCCGGGGCACCCCGAAATAGAGCTTGCGCTTATGAAAATGTACCGGGTAAGCGGTGACATAAAATGCCTTGAGCTGGCGAAATATTTTATAAACGAAAGAGGAAGGGATACTCATTTCTTTGAAAATGAAGCGAAAAGCAGGGATTGGACAGTTTGGGGAAGCAATCCGTCGGATCTTGACTATATGCAATGCGGAAAGCCCGTCAGAGAACAAAGTATAGCGACCGGACATGCTGTCCGCGCCGTATACCTGTATGCCGGAATGGCGGAGCTGGCTGCGGAAACGGACGATACGGAACTTTTTTCCGCATGCCGGCGTCTTTGGGACAGCATCACAAAAAGACGTATGTATATTACCGGCGGGATAGGTTCAACCGTACTTGGCGAAGCCTTCAGCGTGGATTACGATCTGCCTTCGGATACTGCATATGCCGAAACCTGCGCCTCAATAGGTCTTATGTTCTTCGCCTCGGCCATGCTTAGAAACGAGATCAACGGCGAATATGCCGATATATGCGAAAGAGCATTTTATAACGGCGTACTGGCGGGAATGCAGCTTGACGGAAAACGATTCTTTTATGTCAATCCTTTGGAGGTAATTCCCGGAATATCCGGCGAGTCACCTACTCACCGCCACGACCTTCCACAACGTCCAAAATGGTATGCCTGCGCCTGCTGCCCTCCTAACGTGGCAAGGCTTATTTCCTCCTTCGGAAAATATGCTTACGGCGAAAATGCCAATACTGTATTCTGTCATATGTTTGCTTCGGGAAATGTAAAATTTGAAAACGGTGTGGAGATCAAGTGCTCTACAAATTACCCTTATGGCTTTGAAATCAACTACAGTATAATAAAAGGCGGCAAGAAAATAGCTATACGTATCCCCAAATGGAGCAAAACCTTTAGTGTAAAAATAAATAATAAAATTGAGCAGGTAAAGCCTGAAAAAGGCTACGTATTTATTAATGCTTCGGATGGTGATGAAATAGTGCTTACACTTGACGAAGCAGCAAATTTCGTTTACCCTTCCCCACGAATACCAAGGCTGACGGGAAGCATCGCCCTTTGCCGCGGTCCTCTCGTGTACTGCTTTGAGGGTGTTGATAATGACAACGATATACTGTCCCTTAAGATAAACACTAAAGAAGCACCTAAAGCATCGGATTATGATAACGGGCTTTTAGGAGGCGTTTCAACAATAACCGTATCCGCTTTGCGCACCGGAGATACGGATGATCTGTATTTCGACGAAGAGCCTGACGAAAAACGTTGTTCTGCTATAGCGGTTCCGTATTATACATGGGGGAACAGGGGCATTAATCAGATGAGAGTTTGGATGCCCAGGACATAGGCATTTATTCGAATATAATATGGTATCAGTTTATATGATGCGTGCTGTTTTTGCACTAATTAAAAATTAAAGTGCGATAAATCAACAATACGATATAATAACCTCAGACATTAAAATCAATTCTTCCTCTTTCCCCAGTCTGAGGTTATTATACCATAGGAAAAGTGAGCGAAGCGAACGCTTCCTTTAAAACGGTACAATGTTCTCAGACATTAAAATCAAATCTTCCTCTTTTCCCTGTCTGAGGTTATTATATCAATATCGAAAGTCGTTATTTTGCAAAAGCCATTTATTCCGCCGGTTGAGCCGGCGGTTTTTTTCGCTGAAGCCCCAATAAAAAACCGCATTTAAATTTATATTTAAATGCGTGTTTTCATAAAGACATTATATTTCAGCCGCTTTTCATATGAAACCCCGGCAGTGTAAGTCATTTTTTAACTATCCCGGATTTTTGTAATATTAACGTATAGTAATATACTCATATTCCGCAATATAAATACGTCATCAGAAAAACCTTATACTGCATTCCATTAAAAAATCATAACCGAATTGTTTCCTTAAGCTTATTCAGAAATTCAGCCTCGGCGCCTATAAACCGTTTCCCCTCCGCATAAACCAACCAGTCGATCACCTTGTCATCACATGAAAGATCCTTAATGCAAATCTCTTCCCCAATAATTTCATGATCCAGAGAGGATATGAACATAAATCCGTTTTTTAATCCGGAAATGACACGGCAGCCGCTAAAAAAATCGCTGACGGATATACTTTTCCCTGCTTCGCAATCCTTGGAGCCGAATATATAGACCTCTGTAAAATCTTTCAGATCATTTTCTCCGACTTTTTCCTTTTGGCATATGTTGCTGTGCCATTCCGTTATGATCTGTTTTTTTCCTTCTGCTAAAGGCCTTGCTTTTAAACCCTTTTTTTCAATAACGGAAGAGACATATTCGTTTCCGGAGTAGTCGCGTATTACCGCAAAACTTACTTCCCCGGTTTCAACAAGCTCTAACGCCGTCTTTCTGTCACAGCGAAAAAAATCCACGCTAAAGGATGACGTTATCTCATATCCTATAGCTGTTTTTTCAAACACGGGAATACAGTATTCGACTCCGCACAAGGCGGCCGAAAATCTTTCCTTTTTTTCTGTTACGCCAAAAAATTCTCTTTCGATGCTATCCGCCTGTTCCAACAGCTCGGCTGACTTTTCGATCAGAAGCCTGCCCTTTTGGGTAGGCTCTACTCCCTTGGCTGTTCTCTTAAATATGGGCATTCCGAAGTCTCTTTCCATTTCACGAACAGCCTTGCTTAAATTCGGCTGACCCATATATAGATTCTGTGCCGCTCTTGTTATGGAACCTGTTTTTGCTATCTCAGTAAGATAGCGCAGATGAGATAATTTCATTATACCGCTCCTTTTTATAAATACCTATATGAAAACAAAGCAATTTTATACAAGCTCACCATTTAATAATAATCCCTTTTAAAACTATTGGATTAGTGTTTGGGTTGCAATCCCTTTTTAAACTGTGGGTATTACGTCAGTTTAAAAAGGGATTGGTATAAAACAAGGCTTGAGAATGAAATCGGGAAAAATATATACGGTATATATTGCCATAATGAGTATATCGTATGACCAAGCATAAGATCAGTGCCGCCGTCATATCCACAGCCTGCAAAAATCGCGTCAATATTTCAATAAGATAATTCCAACTGATTTTCACAGCTTTTTAAAAACGATCGATCATGGCGTATCTGAAAACAATGCAAATCAGTACAGTTACGCTAAAGCAAGGTGTTTTCAAGGAAAAAACCGGAGAAATACGAAAACTTTTCGTAGTTATCCCCTTTTGGGTAACTATCGGCATTCTTTGATATGGATAGCGTTCGCTGTTAGTAAACATTGCGCAATTTGTGGCCTTTCGGATAGCCCCTAATCAAAAAGAGCCGCTATTTTCCGGTAATACGGAAAAGTCGCAGCTCACGCAAATGTCATAAAATATATCCAAAAGCATTGTCTATAGTTTAAAGTATGTTTACTCCTTTTACAGTGGATTTTATTACCACTTTTCCGTCAGCACTCTGAAAAAAAACCGTTCTTCCGTAATTAAGACCGGTATCGGAAGCAACAATGGGTATTTTTAATGCGGCAAGAGCTTTTTTTACGGCCGCCACATTCCTCTCGCCTATATTAAACTGCTCGCTTTTAGTGGCGAACATAAGCGCTCCGCCGGCTATTTTGGCCTGTATCCTTCTGGGATCGGCACCCATCTTTACCATAGCCGCAAGCATATCCGGCAAAGCGGTATCCGCAAATTTCATACGATTTACCGCCGATTTGTTTTCTATAACCTTACTGTCGGGAAGCATTATATGGGACATTCCCGCTATGCCTGTAACCTTGTCGTAAAGGCAGGAACCCACACAGGATCCCAAAGCATATGTAACTATTACTTCAGGAGATTTACATACCTTCCAATCCGAAATATTTACAATGATATTGCTCATGCCTCAATTCCCAGCTTCCTCATAAGTTTTTGCAGGGAGTCAATAGTCGGAATAAGAAAAAGCTTTGTATTCATTTTCTCCCCGTCTATGCTAAGTTTTTTATCTATATACAGTATCTTATCTCCTACCTCCCCGAATTCAATGACCGGAACGCTCATTAATGCTCCCATCATATCAACGGTGAAGGACGGCGTCTCAAGCTTTACATCCACATTGGATAGCTGACATATAGCCGATACATAGGCTCCGCACATAATATTTCCTATTTCAGTAAGAGCGGATATCTCGCTTTCTTCAAGCTCCAAAAGGCTTTTTACCTTATGATCAAAAAATGCTTTGATTATGGTATCTACAAAATCTCTGTCCATAAGAAGAAGGATCATACCGTCCATTCCTCCCGACATGCGCGTCATGGTTGCGGCAACGATCTGCTCCGCTCCGCCCGACTGATCCGTAGCCTCATGAAAGTCCACGATTTTAACATGGGGCATTTCCACCTGAACATTTCTGTTTATCATATTTGATAAAGCGGCGGATGCGTTCCCGGAACCTATATTCCCTACTTCCTTAAGAACGTCAAGCTGAATGGGAGTAAGATCCTCGTATTTATTTAATCCCATACCTAACCCTCCTTGTTGTTGAGCTGAAAATCGATATTGCCGCTATATTCGGCTGAAAAGTACGGTTATCTAATATTATTGGCTATCTGCTGCATTTCATCCGCTGTCTGAATAACCTTTGCGTCAAGCTGATAGCTTCTTTGTGAAACTATCATGTTGACCATCTCACTTGCAAGATCCACGGAGGAGCGTTCAAGATAAAATTCCAGCTTGTCAAGAGATCTGTCTGCAACGGGATCTCCCGAACGCTGAGTTACAAGAAAATGATTACTGTCATCCTGAGCAAGTCCCCAGTTGTTCGGAACAGTATATACACCGATCATTTCGGTAAGAGCGGTATAATTTATCTCGTTTGTGACCGTTTCATTGCCGTTTTCGTCTGTCTGGACCTTGAAAGGAACGGTTATATGATTACCCTCATAATCCAGCACAAAATCACCGTTGCAATTCACCAGCTCCCAATGATCCCCTACATTGCTTATTTCGAAATCACCATCGCGAGTAAGATAGTCTGTTCCGTTATAATCCCTCACCATAAAAAATCCGTCATTAGGAAGAGCATAATCCAAAGGCTGGCTTGTATCCGTAAATCCGCTTATTTCCCACATGAAATCCGTTTTATTGAGAAACTGACCATGACCGGTATCCCATTCCGGCTCCGTAGCTCTCTGTTCGGTATATATGCAATCGGCAAAGCTGGGCCGCAAGGCCTTATAGCCTACCGTATTCACGTTCGCTATATTGTTGGCCACAACATTCATTCCGTTCTGCTGTGCTATCATTCCAGTTTTAGCCGAATAAAATGCTATATTCATATAAAATACCGCCTTTCCTGATTCTTGTTATTAAAGTTCAGCAATCTGAGAAGATGATTTCTGGTTGATCGTGTCAAAACCACGCAATATCTTACTGTTGGCTTCATACATTCGGAAAGCGTCTATGGCACTTGTCATTTCCTTAACCGAATCCACGTTGGATTTCTCATAAGCCCTCTGTATAACAGCAAAATCCTCGTCATCGGGGATCTGTACCGGATCGCCGTCATAGCGAAAAAGGCTGTCTCCCTCTTTGTGGACATCCGATCCAACGGGTATATATGTAAGAAGCAGAGTATCTATGACCTCACCCTGTTCGTCTCTTATTACCCCGTTTTCGTCAATGGAAAAATCATCGTTTCCGATGTATATATCGCCGTTTGTTCCCTGAACCCGTCCGCTGCCCCCGAGCCAAAGGTATCCTTCGTTGTCGAGGCCCCATTGTCCGTTGCGCGTCTGGTAAACCTCTCCGTCTTTTTCATAGCGGATATTGAAATACATATTGCCGTAAATTCCCACATCAAAAGGACTGTCGGTAAACTCAAAGCCGCTTTGTTCAAGGTTCGTCTTTGATATATCCACATAAGCCTGATAGCTTGTGCCCGAGGTCTCCAATTTTCTTCTGCGGCTTACGAGGTAAAGCTGCTCCTGAAAAGTATTCAGGACGATCTCGTCTTTACGGTAGCCTGCCGTATTTACGTTGGAAACGTTATTTGATATTGCATCCAGTATTCTCTGTTGATTGATCATGCCCTGAGCGGCCGTATAGTATCCTCTGTTCATAAAATACTCCTTTAGTTTCCGATGTAGTCCTTAAGCTTTCTCTTAAGCAAGAGCATTGCCTTAGAATGTATCTGACAGATCCGCGATTCGCTTACGTTAAGCACCTTGGCAATTTCCCCGAATTTAAGCCGTTCATAATAATATAAGGAAATTACCTGTTTTTCTCTCGGTTTAAGCTCGTCAACAGCCGACGCAAGTATTTCCTTAAGCTCCTTTTCATACAAAGACTGATCCGCTGTTGCTCCGCCTGCCTCGCAGCTTTCAAAATTATCCTCATACAGCAGTTCTTCAAAAGAAAGCGTGGTAGCTCCGGCTAAATCAGACATGGATCTCAGAAGCTTTTCCTTAGGAATGCCCATATGATCAGCCAACTCCTGATTGGTAGGATGTCTGTCAAGGGTCGAATATAAATCGTTATATGCTTTTTCCAGATTGTGACCAAAATTTCTTACTCTTCGCGGTATCCAGTCCTGTTTCCTTACGAAATCAATTATAGCGCCTTTGATCCTTATGGTGGCGTATGTTTCAAACTTAACTCCGCGCTGTATGTCATAGCTTTCCACCGCCTTGATGAGAGCAAGTACGCCTTCGTTTACGATATCGTCGATTTCCGCATATTTACAGTAGATTCCGCGGGTAGAAATGGCGACATATTTTACAACATCCATATATCTCAATACGATATCGTTGCGCAGTCCAACATCCTTTGTAAGCCGATACTGCTCAAAAAGCGCAAGCTGAGACTGTGTTTCCGCCATATCCCGTTTCTCCTTTCTGCTGCAGATCGACAGGACCCGATAAAAATCAAAAGCAGCCCTGATCCCGCCCCATATAAATATACCATATCAAGCGTCTGTTTTCAATGGTTATAATAAAAAAATCAAAAATATTTCATATTACGGAATAAATCCATATCAAGAGCCATCTGAAAAGACACAGCTTCCGCTTAATAAATACCCTTTTTTACCGAAACCGCTTGGAGCTCATTTGTTTTCTTGTACCTTCCTCCGAAAATGCAATGTGTTCAGCTAAGCTAAGCCGACTTTCCGCCTTTCATGCCCATGCTAAATCGCGATATTACCGACTGCCTGTATTTGTGTATTGTTATCTATTTCACTGTAGGAAAGTACCGTGATTCCCGGCACAAACTGATCAAGTAGCTTTTTGTAATAAACGCGCGTAAAGGGAGACATAAGAACCACGATAGACGGCAGCACATCCTTTACCTTATCTATCTCCTCAGTGGTCCTTGCCACTATGGCATTGACCGTCTCCGGATCTATGGAAAGCACACTTCCGCCGTTGCCGTTTTTCTTAACGCCCTGAAGTATAATGTCCTCCACCTTGGGATCAAGAGTGATCACCCTGAGAGAACCGCCGTCTGCAAAACGCCTTGTGATGGTACGCTTGAGAGACTGTCTTACATATTCTACCGTTACCTCAATATCCTTAAGGGTAGCCGCATGATCACCAAGACACTCAAGTATTGTCTCCATATCCCTTATTGGAACGCCTTCGCTCAGAAGCATGCAAAGCACCTTCTGAAGATAACCATAGGATACCACATTAGGAACAAGGTCTTCCACGATGGTGGAATCTGTTTTCTTGATGTTTTCAACCATGGTGCGGACATCCTGACGGCTGAGGATCTCTGAGCAGTGAGCCTTTATAACCTCGGAGAGATGCGTTATCATTACCGAAACGGGATCTATAAGAGTGTAGCCCGCAATATCCGCCATTACCTTTTTATCCTCGCTTATCCATTTAGCTGCAATTCCGAAGGCAGGTTCAATGGTGTCGATACCCTCAACGGGTCTTGTGACCTCCCCGTTATCCAGAGCAAGAAGATGATCTACAAGTATCTCTCCCCTTGCGACCTCCTCGCCTTTTATTTTGATTATGTATTGATTCGGATTTATTTCCGGGTTATTTCTCATTCGGACAGAAGGAATGACCATTCCCATATCCACCGCAAACTGTTTACGGAACAAAACGACTCGGTCAATAAAATTACCGCCGCTTTTCTCATCCACAAGGTGTAAAAGACTGTAACCGAATTCCATTTCGATCTGCTCCACATTAAGAAGCTTGAAAACATTGTCGATATCGCGGTAATAGCTGCTGTCACCCTGAGCGTTAGCCGCCTTGATTTCTTCAAGTCTTTTCTGTTCCTCCGCCTCCGCTTCCGCTGCAAGTTCCTTCTTCCGACCGCGGGAAATAGCATATCCGCCGAATATAAGAGCAATACCGAGTATAAGAAGTATAGGCTTTGGAAAACCCGGGACCAGCATAAGGGCTATGCATACTCCTCCGGTAATAAACATGACCGTTGAATTACGTGTAAACTGCCTTTTAACATCCTCGTTAAAGCTTCCGGTAGAAGCCGAACGGGTAACTACCATACCTGTAGCAACGGAAATAAGAAGTGCCGGTATCTGGGAACAAAGTCCGTCACCTACTGTAGCCAGAGAATAAGTGGACATAACCGAGTTTATATCCCCGCCGTTTATCATTCCGATAACGGCTCCTCCGATAAGGTTTACGAGGGCGGTTATAATTGAAATAATCGCGTCTCCCTTTACGAATTTGGTAGCACCGTCCATGGCTCCGAAGAAATCGCTTTCTCTTTGTACGTTTGCACGGCGTACCTTTGCTTCTTCATCGGTGATGGCTCCCGTATTAAGATCTGCGTCAATGGCCATCTGTTTTCCTGGCATAGCGTCCAACGTAAAACGGGCAGCAACCTCGCTGACGCGCTCGGAGCCCTTTGTAATAACCAGAAAGTTAACCAATACGATGATTATGAATATAATGAATCCTACTACCGGATCTCCTCCCATGACGAAGTTTCCGAAGGTCTCAATAACCGAACCCGCATATCCGCTGCTTAAAATTCCCCTTGTGGTGGATATGTTGAGGGAAAGCCTGAAAACTGTCGTAATCAGCAATATCGTAGGAAAAGCTGAAAATTCCAGCGGCTCCTTGATATACATCGTTATAAGAAGTATAACTACAGAAAGGGAAATGTTTACAAGAAGCAGGAAATCGAGCAGCGCGCCTCCCCATACGCTGTTAAGGGGTATAATAATGGCGAGGACGATAAATATTACAAATACTGCGAATACATTACCGCTTATTCTTTTCAGCATTCTCCGTCCTCCGTTTTTATTTTTTTAAGGTATTTTTTGCCGACTGCTTAAATCAAAGCCCGGCATTCCGCAATTGTATTGAAAAGCCGATCGTTTTTTCACCTTAAGAACCGATCCGGCCGTTTATCTTATACCGCTCAAGCTTCCGCGTCTGCGCCGAATACGGCTGCTTTCATCCGGAACGTTATTTTTGATTGCGGGTTTTATGCCCTTTGCGTTAAACATCTCTGTTAGCACTACCGCAACGGCCGTATACATTTCCGGAGGAATTTCCGCGCCGAGCTTTACGTTATCATAAAGGCTTCTTGCGAGAGGTCTGTTCTCCGTAACATAAACGTCGTTTTCCTCTGCAACGGCAACGATTTTCAGCGCCAGAGCATCCATTCCCTTAGCGACTACTTTCGGCGCGCTGAAAGCGTTTTCCGATTCATATTTTAAAGCGACCGCATAATGAGTGGGGTTTCTCACAACCACATCCGATGTGGGAACCTCCTGCATCATCCTCCTCTGGGATATCTCACGCTGCTTCTGCTTGATCTTGCTCTTGATCTGAGGGTCTCCTTCTATTTGCTTATATTCGTCCTTGACCTCTTGCTTGGACATTTTAAGTTTTTTTTCAAACTGCCACCACTGAAACACAAAATCGGCAGCTGCCACAAATGCCAGGACTATAAATATAAGCATAACTATGTCAAAGACCGAAACGGCTATGTAATGAACCACCCGTATCGGCTCCATATCCGGAAGCTTTCCGAACTCAACAAGCCTTGCCTGTATCTGAAAATAAGCGATCAGCCCGATAATCGTCAGCTCAAGCATACCCTTGACTACGTTTACCGCCGACTGAAGAGAAAAAAGACGCTTAAACCCCTGTATAGGACTGAGCCGCGAGAACTTCGGCCGGATAGACTTACTGCTGAACAATCCTCTTGTTTGCGCCATTACGGTAAGTATTACCGCCGCAAATATAACCATTGCGATAGGACCTACTATAATGATCCCATACTTGACAATTTCAAGTGCGTTGCGTTGTATAAAGGATATGCTGAACTCCGTCTCTTCACCGATGCTGCCTATATATTGCTTAAGCATATCCCCGAGAGTGCCAAGCATATGACTGCCCAAAGCCCTGAGCCCGACGAACATCGCCACTACCGAAACCGCTATCATTACTTCGTTGCTCTGGAGCGCCATGCCCTCCTTTTCACGCATATCACGCCGCTTTTTCGGAGTGGCTTTTTCGGTTTTTTCCTCACCGGCCATAAAAACCTCCAAGCCTTATATATACAGTGCCGTTAAACGCAGCCTTTGCCGCAGATCTGCGGTCAAAGCTTTATGTTCCGATAAGCTTGATAATATTATCAAGATTCTGAAACAACAATCCCATCAGGTATTCAAGAAAATCCGACATAGGCTTTGCCACTGCCAGCAGCACCAGTATACCCACAACTATCTTGAGCTGAATGTTTATTACGAATATCTGAATCGTCGGAACCGCTTTCATCATAACGCCTATGATAAATTCGGTTATAAGCTCCGCAGCCAGTATAGGCGCCGCAAACTTAACGGCCAGCGTCAGAACGACGCCGAGATAGTTGACGATAAAATAAGCTAAATTTATGCTGTCGGCGGTAAAGCCGTATCCAAGGGGCAAAATCTCATAAGATGTAACAAAAAGCTGAATATATTTTAAATGCCCGCCGACTATAAAAAAGTAAAGAATAAAAATGTAGTAGAATAAATTTGCAAAAAGGGGCATCTGAACACCCGTCATCGGATCCATTGCCTTTGCCATACCGAATCCTATCTGAGTATCCATTACCTCGCCCGCATATATGATAACCGTAATTATAAGATTTACGAAAAAGCCCAGTGCAAGTCCTACAATAAGCTCTTTGCCAAGGTTCAAAACAAATGACGGTATACCCTCGGCGGTATACACAAGACTGTTGCCCATATAGCTCATTGTAACGACTGACAAAACAATTGTCATACCAATCTTTACCCGCATCGGAACGTTTTGCCTTGAAAAGATCGGATTGAATGTGAAAATCCCCGAGATCCGTGCCGTTACCATGAGAAAAGCAACGAAATTGTTTACAAGCCATTCCCAAATCTCGCTCAAATCCTTTACCTCTCATCAGCATTTTATTCATAGGCGTAAGTTATTTACGTATTGCCGCCGAACTCTATGCTATGGGCGTACCCGACATGAGAGTAAATATGCGGTTTGTGAAATCTATAAGGGAGTTTATCATCCAAGGACCCAATGCCAGCAGAGTAAGAGCCACAATAACAACCTTCGGAGCAAACGTAAGGGTCTGTTCATGGACCTGAGTCGCAGCCTGAAGTATCGCTATAATAAGACCTACCAACATGCCGACTATAAGAAGCGGAACGCCAAGCTTGAATGCAAGCCAGACAGCCTCGGTAAAAATAGTCATTGCAAGCTCCTGAGTCATAAGGATGTCACCTCCCGTCCGTATTTATTGATAGACAGCATGCCAAGCTACAAATTAAAAGAAGAAATTAAAGATCCTACCAGCATCTGCCATCCGTCAACCAAAACAAACAGAAGTATTTTGAACGGCAGAGAAATCATAGCCGGCGGCAGCATCATCATACCCATCGACATTAGCGTTGAAGATACCACAAGATCTATTACAAGAAACGGGATAAAAAGCATAAATCCCATCTGAAAAGCCCGTGTCAGCTCACTTATTACAAATGCGGGGATTACTACCTGGAATCCTAACTGTTCATGATAATTTTCCAACGTTATCTCCTCAACGTTGGCCTCCACCTGATCCTGCGTACCATAGCTTTCCTCGGTATATATCGTGATGTCCTGAAGATCAAGGAAAAACTTCATATTGCTGTTTGACGTCTGCTTCAGCATAAAGGTTTTAAGAGGCTTGCCGGCCTTTTCTATTGCTTCCTGAGTATTTATTTCCCCGTTTGAATAAGGGACATAAGCCGTTTCGTTGATCTCAGCAAACACCGGCCACATAATGAATACGGTCAGAAAAAGTGCCAGTCCGGTAAGTATCATGTTAGGGGGAGTGGTGTTCGTCTGCATAGCCGACCTTAAAAAACTCAGCACAATAATGATCCGTGTGAAGCTGGTCAGCATTATCAGGAACGACGGTGCTACCGACAACAAAGTCACCAGTATAATGACCTCTATAGGCTCGGATGCATCGATGCCTATCAGTTCATATAAAGCAGATCTGTCTCCTCCGTCCACCCGGTCGCCTTCTCCGGGAGTAGTTTCCGCTCCCGTTGTAATGATCGGCGCCGTTTCGTTGCCCTGAGCCGCAGCTCCTACCGCGAGGCATCCGCCGATCGCCAGAACAGCACAAAGTCCCAAGGATACAAAAAACCTGACAAATAATCTTCTATTCTGTTTTATTGCTTTTTTCAGAAGCGTCGTCATCAGCATTTTCTCCTTGTTTTTCCTGCTCTTTTTTATTCAGTGCCGACGAAAGGACAGATTTGAAATCGATTCCCTGCTGTTGAAGCGAGGCGGAATACTCCTCCTCGGAAATGTCCAGATCGCACAGCTTTTCCACTCTGTGAGCCGTAACACCTAAAAGCATAAGCTTACCGCAAACGCTTACGATCAAAAGCATACCGTCCCTTCCCAGACTTACTCTGTCGAGCACCCTGAGCCGGTTCCCCGATTTTACGCTTATACCCTTATTAAGCTTTTTTAAGGCATAAAATAAGAAAAATATAAGGCCAAGAACACCGATAAAGGACAAAAGCCATTGTACCCAATCCAACGTTAATACTCCTTAATTACCAGAATCCGTATGCTTTTTGCGGCACTCGTTATATTATTGAAATTTGTCAATATGCGATCCCCGATATTTGTCATTATTATTTTCATTTGTCTGAATGCTTTTTCCGATCTTGACACAAAGCGCACCCAAAAATGTAATATCCGCCTTAAACGTAAGCAGATATGCAATTTTGCCGCATCAGTTCATGTGATTTTATTCTTTTTGATTGCGGTACGGCTTTTTATTCATGTTTTGTGCGTTAACTCATATGCCGATAAATGCCTTCCGTTCAAACATAATTTTAAAATTGGAATAATCTTACACTTATCTCAAAAAATCGGAAAATTCCCGAAGCCTTTTCGCCAAAACGGCAAAAATCCATCGGGAAGCTTACCTATCCTTATCTTAACCGAGAACCTTTGAAACGGTCTGAATGATACGGTCAGCCTTAAAGGGCTTAACGATAAAGTCCAGAGCTCCAAGCTTAATAGCCTCTACTACCATTGCCTCCTGGCCCATGGCGCTGCACATAATTACCTTAGCGGCGGGGTCCTTTGTCTTGATCTCTTTAAGAGCCTCGATTCCTGTCTTGTTGGGCATGGTAATATCCATGATAACAAGTGCGGGACTTTCCGCGCTGTAGGTATCCACCGCTATCTGTCCGTCGGCAGCTTCAATAATGTTTGTGTAGCCGTTCTTTGTAAGAGCGTCCTTAATAAGCATTCTCATGAAAGCTGCGTCGTCAACCAAAAGAATTTTTTTGTCCATAATCCCTTAATCTCCTTTTATTCTTTGCTTAATGTATCGATTAGCTTAGACTTGATTATTTCCGTGATTCTTACCGCAAAGTTATCGTCGATAACAACCACATCACCCTTCGCAATTAAATTGCCGTTTACCACAATGTCCACCGGTGCGCCGGCCTGGCGTTCAAGCTCGATAATTGAACCCTGTGAAAAGTCAAGAATGTCTTTCACCTTTCTTCTCGCACTTCCTATCTCAACGGAGATCTGAAGCGGAACGTCCATCAGAAGACTGAGGTTATCCTTCTGATCGCCGGAAAGCTGTACCGAAGGCTCACCAAAATTCTGAAACTGTGCGTTTTGTATATTAATTGGCGTGGGTGCGGGTGCTGTATATCCGTAGCCGGCAGCCGGCGCAGGATAAGGATACGGATACGGCTGAGGCGGATATGGATACGGATATCCCTGTTCGCCTGCGGGCATCTGTGCTCCCTCTGCTGCTGGCGCCGGAGTAGGAGCGGGAGCAGGGGAAGGAACCGGTGCAGGTGCTGGCGCGGGTGCGGATTCCGGAACAGGTGCAGACGCCGCTGCTGGTGCTGCCGCCGGTGCCTCCTCTGCGGCGGAATCATCATCCCCTCCGCCAAGCATTTTATCCGCAATGGTCTTTGCAAAATCCGCACCCATGACCGATGCGAATTCCGATTTGATCACACCGTCAATCGTGAGATCAAAATTTACGGAAACAATCACATCGTCGGGCTCAAATTCGGTAACGTCAAAATGACTGCTGACCTCGTCCATTATAATAGGCTTAGGTGTGGATATATCTACCGTGAATCCCAGAAAGTTGGATAAAGCCGTTGCGCTGGCTCCCATCATCTGGTTCATTACTTCCGATACTGCGCTTATATTAAGCTCATCGAATTCAAAATCCGGGGAAACTACCAACGGTTGGCCCATAAGCTGGTTAAGAATAAGCTGTACGTCATCCTGCTTCCAAACCATCATATTTGCTCCGCTAAGGCCCTTAACGTACTGGATCTTTACGCATACGGCAGGCTCCAGCTTATGATACTCCATCTCCTTCGCCGTTTTTACCTCAACGACGGGAGTGGTGATCCATGTCTTTGCGCCCAAAAGCTCGGAAACCGCTGTGGCTGCGCTGCCCATACTTATGTTAAGTATTTCGCCTATCGCATCCTTTTGCAGTTCGGTGAATTCAACATTTTCCATACACTAAACCTCAATTCTATATACGTTTTCGATTTTAACAGCTTTTTTGTTGTTAAATATTCCCAGCTTCCCGTCGAACCAATCCTTTTCTCCTATTCTGAGAACGACATTGCTGCTGATCTTCTTGTCAAGAGGTATAATATCGTTTACCTGTAAATGAAGAACATCTGACATCTGAAGCTGAGTTTCGCTCAAAACGGCTTTTATTGTAAGCGAAGACTGATTTAGTGCGGTCATAATTGACTCGCGCCGCTCTGTCTCACGTCTTGGATCGTAATACTTTCTGCCTGTCTTCTGAGTCTTCATGACATAATTCTGCATTATTTCATCAAGATTTATAGCAGGCATGCAGATAGAGATTATCGATTTGCTCTCGTCGTTTATCGTAACCTCCAAAGCTACGATTATCATCGTGTCATCGTAGCCTACCGTAGAAATAACGCGCGAGTTTGTTTCCAGACCGGTAAGCGAAGGTTTGAGCTGCAAGTAGTTGCTCCAGGGCTCTTCCATCATTTTGGTCATATCGATAATGACCTTCTTCATTACGCTTGTTTCAAGCTCGGTAAAGTCCCTGTCCATCTCCTTGCCTTCACCGCGTCCGCCCAAAAGACGGTCTATCATTGTAAATGTAAGTGAATTGGAAAGCTGAACGATAGTGGTAAACTCCTCAACATTTTCCGAGTCTATTCCCAGATCCACCAGTCCCATCATTACATAATCGGGAAGTGCGTTATTGTACTCAAAATACCGCTGCTCCTCAATTGACATGAGATTCACCTGACAGTAAAGACGCAGTAAGCCGGTAAAGTATGAGGAAAGCTTGCGCGCATACCCCTCAAATATACTTTCTATACTGCGTATTTTTTCCTTGGTGAACTTTTTCGGCGACCGGAAATCATATTCCTTTATCCGGTCATTGTCTGTTTCAGCGGCTGTCTCAATGACCTCTCCCGAAAGAGCTTGATTTAGTAAGGCGTCTATTTGTTCCTGCGTTAAGGTATCCGCCAAATCCTATCGCTCCTTTCGTTCTCACGGTTATCTACCGTTTTTTATTGAAATTCATTTTCCCGATCAGTTTTGTTTTTTTCCCTTGTCAGCCGTTTTACGATCGGAAAAACCTCATTGATATATGCTTTTAATGCAGCACCGGGTATAAATTACCGTTTTTATGATTTGATTGTCAACGTACATCCGCTCTGCTGCCGGCGAGCGCTGCCTTTTTTCCTGTATTGCTGACCTGTGGCGCCTTCCGGATGCTTCATTGTTTTAACTCTTATTCCTCGGGGGCGTCCGTTATAATATTTCCTTCTTCGTCCACATCGTGAATTACCGAGTCGGGGATTCCCGTGATCGGCTTGTTTATGGACGGGCCGCTTTCGCTCCCCAGTACGTTATTGTCCGAACCTATTGTAACATTATATTTGTTCATCAGATCATCCTGAATCTGCTTGATATAATCCTCGGTACTTGTTCCGCCCTGAACGGGGCCTCCCTGTCCTAAAGCATAGTCGTACTTAAGTATATCCTGAATGACGGCATTACTTACAGTATTGTTGTTGTTTCTTGTAATTATTATCTCAACACGTCTGTTCTGTCTTCTGCCTTCTTCCGTATCGTTATCGGCGATAGGCTGGTTTGGTCCGTGAAAAGATCCGTCATAAATATTTGCGTCAACAAAATTACGCCATTGCATAAACTGAATTACCGACGAAGCTCTTCCTCCGGAAATATCCCAATCGTTAAGTGCTCCCACCGCTTTTGCGGTATGTCCTGAGATCTCTATCTTACCTATGTAATCCTTTATGGCCTTTAAACCGGGCTCGAACTGCATTATCGCTCTGCGGCCCGCGGTGGTGAGTACCACGCTGTTAGGCTCGAAGAGAACGGAATCGGTAAACCGAATGGTTATCTTACCGCTTGAACTTACCTCTATACTTATATCATCGCTGAATTCGCTGTTTTCCGCAACGCTTGAAAGCCAGCTTGAAAGATCGTTGAAATGTGAAGGCAGTTCGGCGGGATTATTGACTATTTCATTGCTCGGATCCTGATTATCATCGCCGGGAGGAATAGGGCTGTTTCCGTCATCGTCCTTGGGGTTATCCGTTCTGTTAGGATCCTTATCCATAACAAAGGGATTTATATACTTACCGGAGGACGTAAAGCTTTGGAATATATACTGCCACTTTGTTTCATCCGGAGTAGACGCAGCATAAAGCATTACAAAGAAACACATCAGAAGCGTTACCATGTCCGCATATGTATTCATCCAAGCATTGGGGTCTATCTTGCTGCGCTCCCTTTTCTTAGCCATATGTGTTCCTCCTTCCTATCAGTATATCATACTTTGTTCTTATTTGCAAATGGCAATTATTTCTGTTATCCTTCAGATTTTTCTTCCTTCTTTATATCCTTATCCGCCAGCATGAATTCAAGCTTTTCTCTGATAAGTGCAGGGTTAAAGCCGGCCGCAATGGCCATCGAGCCCTGACAGATTATCTGCATACACAGTATCTCATCATCATTGGCGGATTTAAGGGCGCTGTCCAGCGGCGCAAAAATAACGTTTGCCAGAAGAGAACCGTAAAAGGTCGTAACAAGAGCCGTTGCCATTGACTGACCTAACCCTTCCGGGTTCTCATTCATAACCGCCAGCATGTTTATAAGTCCTACCAGAGTTCCCAACATACCGAAGGCAGGTGCCAAAGCAACGCCTTTTTCAAAGAAAGCACGGTTATTTGCATGACGCTCATCGGTAAAGCTGATGGCTTCCTCAAGCATTTCCCGTATCTTCTCCGTATCGTTTGCGTCTACCAGCAAAAGAAGGCTTTTCTTCATAAAGGGATCCTTAGCCTTGTTTGCGCTGTCCTCAAGCGTAAGAATACCCTGGCTTCTCGCTACCCTTGCATACTCGACTATTTCGTCGATATACTTCTGAGGATTATATTTAGGCGGCAGAAAAGCTATTTTGAACAGTGTCGGAAGAGATTTGAGTGTGGAGATCGGAAAGCTGGCGATCAGACCGCCGAAAGTACCGCCCACAGTGATCATGATACTGGCGGGATCTATAAAGTTGCTTATTTGACCTCCGTTCATGATGCCGAATACCGTTAAGCCAAAGGCCAGAACCCAGCCTATAATAATCGTGATATTCAAAGAAAGACCCTCCATTTACAGGTTTTTTAGGAAGCACCGCACAATTATTGATGCAGACCGCTCACTCATCTTGTGAAATTTAACACATTCCCGGCCGGCACCAGAAGCTTTAGCTGCTAATTGTGCGCTGTTGCCTTTACAATGCCTAAAAACATTGCTGTCTTTATTTACAATAACAATTCCCTCAGATCTATTCGGAAAAACCTTCGCCGTTCCTGCGTCCCACCGAACGCCTGCTATTGCGGTTAAAGGCTATCACTCTGTCCATTATATCATCCATGCTTTCCTGAACAATATAGCTGTGACCGTTGGAAAGTATTACTATTGTATCGGGATTTTGCGAAACCGATTCAATCATGTCCTCGTTAAGCATTATCTGCTTTCCGCCTATTTTAGTCAAAAAAATCATAACCGAAATAATACCCTTGGGTATTCGCTCCTTTTTAAGGATTTACACTTATAATTACCGGACCGCCGATACTCTCCTGATGCGGAGAGTACCGGTCCTTCCGATAAATTATGTTTGAGTTAATACCGTTCTTATCTTCGAAAATGCCTATGCGAATGTGAAAATCGCTGTCCGAAGAATTACAAACTTAAACCCGAATGTTATCTCTTAAGATTTACAAGCTCCTCAAGCATCGTATCCGTTACGGTAATAATACGCGAGTTAGCCTGGAAGCCTCTCTGAGTGATGATCATATCGGAGATTTCCTGTGCGAGGTCGGCATTTGACATTTCCAACGCATTGGAGACAATGGCACCGGAGCCTGTATCGTTAGCCTTCTTAAGCACGGGATCGCCTGAGCTTAAGGATGTTTTCCAATATGATGTGCCCACCTGATCAAGGCCCATGGGGTTCTCAAATACTACCAGATCTATACGTCCCATCGCAATAGTTCCGTGAACAGTATGTACACCGTATATTACTCCGTCGTCATCGATAAATATTGATTCCAGATCCTTTGTGGTCTGATCCGCCGCAACACGTCCGTCGGTAAGCTTTATGGTACCCATGGTTTCCGCAACCGCTCTGAAGAAATTGTCCTTACCGCCCTGGAGTCCGACTCTGAGTCTCATATCGTCCTGCAACATCAGCTTAGCCTGATCTTCCGTGATATCCGTTCCGGAAACTGTGATCTGTCTCTTGTCATTGGTTCCGTTTGCGGTTTCGATAGCCGTCTGGATATCCGCAATGCTCGCTCCGGCTTCGGGAATGGTGATCGTAAGAACATTGTCATACCATCTTGCCTTAACGTCGGTGGCGTTTTTATTTGCAACCAGATTGATCTCATATCCGTTAGGAACCGCTCCCGTAGTATCTGCAACAAATTCGAGGTCGGTGATTCCCGCAACCGTGGTTTCCGTGCCGTCGTCATTTTTAAGTACTCCGCCTGCCCATGTAAGAGTGTTTCTTGCCGCAACCGAAGCTACATTGGCGGGTACGCTCTCAAACTCGAGATTTATATCTCCGCCGGGAAGCTCAACACCGCCTGCGTCAAGAGCGGCATGCATGGCGTCAAGGAATTCCTCTTCATCTGCAAATTCCTGAGAAAGATCCATTCTTACGGTAACAACCGTACCGTTTACGGTAGCAAAGGGAACCTCTCCCTCGCCAATGTCAAGGATTGTAAGAGAAATGTTTCCGTCCTCGCCATACTCTGAAGAAGAGAAGGTGTAATTATACTCAACACCGTCCGTCTTATCCTTATATGTCTTAGTTACGCTTGCATACTTGTTGTCAACGGGGGGAACAAAAAGATTGATTCTCTGGCTTGACGCGTCAACCCCCGTAGGATCTCCGCTTACACCCAGAACGATATTTCCGTTGGGGTCGCAGAGGTTGCCGTAGTTATCAATGTGAAAAGCACCGTTTCTGGTGTAGTAAATATTACCGGCCTGATCCATTACCTGGAAGAATCCCTCGCCCTGGATAGCGCAGTCTGTAGCCGTATCGGAATAAGTAAGTCCCGACTGGGTCATGATCTGCTGGATCGCTCCCAGATTAGCGCCGTAACCTACCTGATTGGCATTGGTACCGCCCTTTACGATGTCGCCCGTAGAGGCGTAGGATTTATTCTGATAAAAAATATCCTTGAATGTAACCGAGCTTGCCTTAAATGCCGTTGTGTTTACGTTGGATACATTGTTACCGATAACGTCCATTCTCTGGTTGTGAACCTTAAGACCTGCCACACCGGAGTAAAGTGATTTCATCATAGCTTTATAGTCCTTTCTTCATGGACTCGATCTGTTATTAAAGCCGCCCTTCCGTCATTCGGGACGGCGATGTTTCCTTTCGGTCCAACATCATACTATAACTGTCGAGTCGATATTTGTAAATACGTTTTGCTTTAAATCCGCCTGTGATACTGTAGTAATAACCTTGTTGTTCGCCACGCTTACAATGTAAGCCGTGCTGTCAATAAGTATCAGCGATTGACCGCAGCCCTTCTGTGCCGCTAACTCAACGCCCTTATTAAGCCTTTCGAGAGTATCGTTTTCCGTAACGTCTATCTCCCGGCTTTCAAGCCTTTTGATCGCATGATTGCTGAACTGTACCTGACATTTTCCTGCAATCGCTTCCTTAAGCTCGTCTGCAAAGGATTTTCCCTCCGCATTGACCTTAGGCTCGGAATCTATTTGCGGTTTTACATTTGTTTCAACAGGCTGACTTATAATGCTTTGATTTCTGGCTTGCAGAAATTCGTTAAGCAGCATAACTCTCGCCTCCGTTCCGCTAAGTTATGAAAATAGCTTCCTTAATTCCTCGTTCTCTTCCATGATCGAGGTTTCCGTTTCTCCGCCGCTTGACTCGTCCTTATCTGCCGGAGGAGTTACCGTCGACGATGTTCCCTTTACCCTTACGACCTCGTCCAGGGCATAAGCAAGATTGCCTATCACAACATGATATTCTCCGTCAATCACCTCAACGCTTTCAACAACGCCTTCGTCTACAATGGTTTCTCCGTCGTCGTTGGTTGCTTTTACGGTAGCTGTTTTTCCTATGAGACTTACGGCATATGCACCGTCGGAATTAACCGAACCGCTTCCGGTGCTGCCTGATGAGGAGCCGCTGCCCGAACCTACGTTCATTACGTTTTTAAGTGAATAACGGTTTCCGTTTACGATTACTTCTATCTTCTTTTCATCGCTTATATCAACACCCGTAACAACTCCGGTCTCGATTTTGAGCTCATCGCCCTTTCCGCTGACTGCCACGGTAACCGTTTTACCAGCAAGGCTTGAAGCGTAAGTGATGGTATTATAGTACAAGCTGTCGGTATTTGTCTGTAAAGCCGTAAAGTTAGCGAGCTGCGATACGAACTCCGTATTGCTGGTTGGCTCAAGAGGATCCTGGTTTGTCATTTCCGCCATAAGAAGCTGAAAGAAGGTATCTACGGAAACAATGGCGCCGTTCTTATCCTCAACGAAATAATCCTTGTATTTGCTGAAAGTGTCCTGAACGCTTGTAGTAGGATTATTGTTGTTTCCCGCATTGGGATTCGTGGGCTTAAGGCTCTGACCCGGATTATTATTAACCTGATTTATTCCTGCCATTTTTTCTCCTTTCCGCACTGCGTCACGCCGTGCTGATCGATTTTACCGCAAGGCGTCATACCGCCTGCCTCAGAAGCTCCGAGAATTCCCCGTCCTTATCGGTGTTTTCTTCCGTATCCTGTCTTACATAGGGATTCTTGCTGCTTCCGTCATAGTTTTGATCTGCGGATCTGTCATTTCTTTCGGGACTGTACACCACCTGGCATTTTTCAAGCTGTGTCCCGCTGTCTTTCATAGCCTCCTGCATTCCGTCAAGTCTTGATGCTAAAATGTCGGCGGTCTCTTTGTTATGAGCGGTTACCATCAGGCTTATCCTTCCGGCCTGTTCCGAAATCTTGACCGTTACCTTTCCGAGAGTAGCGGGATTAAGCATCATAACGATTGTGTTTGTGCTCTCATCCTTAGGTATATTGTTCAATACCTCGGAAACTATTTGGGTCAAGATCTGCTTGGCGCCGTTTTCCCCCGGCTCAAAGGATTTAGCGATCGGAGCGCTTTCCGTTTTAAAAGACGAAGTGAATATAGATTCAACGGCCTCGTTCTTCAGTGCTTTTTCCGTGCCGTACACATCTGTGCTTTCTCCGCTCTTTTCCGTATTTTCGTCCTCAAGGTCCTCTTCAAAATCCTTAAGCCTTCTTCTTCCGCCAACAAGCCTTTGAAGCTCCTTAAGTTCATCCTTAGGCAGCTTGGGATCCTTTATGGTCCCGTCACGCTCCGGAGCGTCGGTAACCTTTCTCGCACTGCTTATCATACGAGCGTTCTCATTACCTTCCGTAACGCTTTCATCCGCGCTTACAGCGCCTATGACCATATGATCCTTACGAACGCTTTTCCCGAAGATCTCGGTCCTGCGGACATTCTCGGGATTATCCGTTAATACGGATTCGGCGGATTTTTCCTTGATTTCGGGAACCTTATACTCGTTATTATCCGACCTGCCGTTCATTTCGGGATTTGTCTGAGGTTCGTTCTCTATGGACTGCACGGGTGCGGTATCCAAGGGCTTGGAATAAACAACGGAAGTTGTCTCGGAGTAACCGTCGGTTTCCTTGACCATATTCTCAATGATCTGTGTAAGAAGCCCCAGATCGGTTTCCTTACCGTCTTCAAGAGCGGTTTTCCTGTTTCTTTTTTCCTCTCTTTCGTTCATCTTTTCGATAAACTCCAAAAGGAACTTGATTATTTTTTCCCTTAGCTCTTCATCCTGCTTATCCGGATCGTTCATTTCCTCAACAGCGGCCCTTATGGCGTTGTCAAGCTTCTCTCTCAGCTCCTCAAGATTTTCACCCCTGTCAGGCTTCATGACCGCGTCCGTTAGCTTGTCGTAAATTTCTCCTGCTATGATGCTTATCTTGTCGGATACTTCTTCATTGCCTTTTTCGGCGTCAGGACCATTAGCGGGTATGATGGTTTCGACTGTGTCTGATCCGTTCTCGATTTCCTGCAATATTTTTTCCAGATCGATCGTGGGAGCTTTTCCGTTTTTCTGTATTTCCTGCTCCTCAACAATTGCCGAGACGTTGACATTTTCGGTTGACGGTCTTTGCAAGTCGTTTTTACCGGAAACATAGGACAGATCGCCTTCCTCATGCAAATTGCCGATCTTTTCCAATATCCTGTCCAGATCCAGCATCGGTTTTTTTGCTTCGACTGTATCAGTCTGCGGAATATCGGATATCTCCGGCGGAGTCTCCAGAAGCTCTCCGAACTCAATATCCGTACCGTCGAAAATTTGTTCCTGACCTATGCCAAACGGATTCTGAACAGACCAAAACAATCCGTTCTGATACTCTTCATCCGTTATATCGGGAATATCGACTGTTTCTGAGAAATCATCCGTGCCTTTCTGTTCTTCGGTCGTGAATTTTACATCATCCCGATCCGAACTTATATCCCCGCGGACATCGTTATCGCTTTTAAAGCTCTCCGCGTTTTTTTCCGGGGAAACCGATCCCGAAACGTTATTGTTAACGCTCTGATCACTTACAACGATCTGACTGTCCGGAAAAACATCTGTAGAATCCTTTTCCGTTACGGATACGGCCTGAAGGCTATGTAGAAAATCAACCTGTGCAAAGTCGTTTTTTATACCTCCGGCCGACGCTGCGGAAAAAGCCGAATTAACTCTTATGTCTGTCATACTTTTTTCACCTCCTTTCAATGGAATTGTTCCAAACAGGTTATTCACCGCATATGAACAAAATGTGTTTTGACAGCTATAACATATAAATATGTATAAAAACACAACATAGTGTGCCCTTTTAAAGACGCCGTCCACATCTTGTATGCAATGCTGCAAAATGCAATTTTCCCTGTCGTCAAAGGAAATATATTGAAGAGGGGATGATCCCCTTTTCAAGCAAAAATATAATAAACCACCCTATAATTATACACATATCACTTGGAAAAGTCAACAAAAACGCGATAAAAAAATGTAAACTTTGACAAATTTTTTCGTGGCGAATCGGGAAAAACAAATAAAAAAATCTGAATTTTCTCCTTGCGAAAAGAAAAAACAAAGCCTTCCGATTACATTTAAGGCTTCTTTTTTGGCGAAAATTTACAAGCAAAATTTAAAATCGGACGCTTTCTGTCAGCGTTATTTTAAAAATCCGGCAAACAAAGCAGGTGATTTTGTAGAGCCGGTTAAAATATATTCTTAAACCGTCCTGCAAATGACACCGCACCTTCCGGCTATCAGCCTGCACTTTATCAAAAAGCCGTGCTTCGATACGGCGGCCCGCTGCTCCGATCAGTATAAACTGCCGTCTTTGAGGTTGCTGCAAAAAAGCGGCGCAACCGTTTGGCTCTGCTGAAGACCCATATTGACGCACATAAAGCTTTACGGGATATTAAAATTGCAGCAAAGGCTTTTACGGGCTTTTCTACTTAGCATATAAGTTCCTTTCGGAGAAACCCTCATAAATCGGTTATAATAACATAGCTGAAATAAATCTGTGGCTTTTCAGGATCATCTTCCGCTTATGATAAGACCGTATGCCGGATCCTGTATAAACAAATAGCTTAAACGGATTTTAAGCGCCGCTCAGCCATTATAGCTCTTTTGACTTTATATTTCACATTGTCCGATCGACGCCTGACAAATTTTTTAAAATAGGCTTCGATTTCAATAGATGACCGAAAGTAAAAAAGATTATGATAAAATTATTTGAAGATATTTTTGCGGCACAGCCTGTGATTTCTTATGAATCCGCCGATCTGCTGCCTGTAGATAAATATCAAAACAGCTCCGACTTCTCCTTTAGCGTAAAAATATCATAAGTCCGCCGTTAATCCGAACACATCGGTATCGGCTCTGAATATGAACAAAATTTATACCATATGTTATTTTAAGCCCTAAAACGGTAAATTGCCTTCTTATCCCTTTTAAAACGCAATTTTTGCGGCGTTTAATTACCATTCGGATACGTATTATTTAAATAACTGGCCTTTTTTCATGCTGTCCTTTGCCGTACAGCTGTACCGTAAATTTATCACTGATACGAATGTCTCAATAGCCACATGCGGATACAAGCGGAATTTAATACTAAAAGCTTCCGGTTCCAAAAGGCATTAATCGTTTAAGCTCCAAATTATTTTATGGGCTTACTCCTCTGCCGTCTGTTGTTTTCCTGCTCCGAAAAACTCTTCAATAAAATTCTCATTCTCCTTTATTTCCTGCTGCTTGTACTCCTCTAACTGGTGTTCCTCAAGCTTTTCCATTTTTTTGACCTCCTGAGTAGCCTCCAAAACATCCTGCAACTTATTTTCTATCTCCTTGTTCTTTTCATCGATCTCCGCAAACTTCATTTCTAATTCTTGCTTTTTGAATGTGAGATATCTGTTTGCAACCGAAATTTCATTTGGAAAAGCTCCCTTTCGATAAAGTCTTCTTAGCTCTTCGCTTTTGGCGGCAATAGCTTTTCTTATCTCCTCGGCCTGTTCCTCGAGCAGACTTAGCTGCGACCGTAAAGCCGCAAGATCGTTTTTTTCCATTTCTTCGATCTGAATACGGTATTGTTTTATTCTATCCAGTGTAAATTGAAACTTTTTCATATCTCAAAACCATCTGCTTTTCTTTACATCCGCCGAAATCCTTATGCCGATCCTTAATCAGGTCATAGATTTGATTAAGGATCGTACCCTAAGCACTGATCTATGGCGATCCATATTATTTCCTGTAACTTGACCAAGGATCGGTATCGCCATAAATAAAACTTATCCGGCCGAAAATAGGACAGGCAGCTTAATATGCACGGTCAAGGCAAAATTCAGGCATGATCAGCCCTCAGGCTGCATCCCGCCGGTCGCCGTCCTGAACCGGAGCGCATCCGCGGTTCGAAGTACGCATAACCAAAGGTGTTAAGCCAAACGAATATCACACAACGCTGTCTCTTCCATAATCGGTAATGTCGCTTCCCAGCTTATCATACAACTCTCTTACCCTGATCTTCCCGTCGATAATTGCCTGAAGCTCGCTGTTTGCAACACCGATAAACTCCACAAACTCCACTCTTCCGTTAGGGGTGTCAAGAGTATTTACCGAGGGATCGGAAACTGTAATAAAGCCTGTCAGCTTTGATTTCTGGTATCGGTCAATGCCCGCTGTCTGACCCGTATACACATATTCGTTCGGCAGAAACAGCTCTCCGTTTTCAAATGTAAGCTTTGCAATATTCTGTAAATTTCCGCAAATGCAGCGGAATTCATCCTCTTCATTCTGTTCGCCGTAACATCCCTTTTTCAGTTTAAAGGTAAATTCCATACCATAGCCGCTGTATTCCTTGTCCTCGGACTCCTTTTCATAAAGCTCTGAAAGTCCGTAGGTAACGAAATGCCAGTAATCTCCGCCGTCATATATACTTATTCCGTCCAAGGGATCCGGACCGCCCAGCTGCCATTTTATAAGGACCCCGTAGTGCCTGGGCTCCTGACCGGGATATATTCTGTCAAATTCTTCCGTTATGGCGTCCCAGCCCGGTGCCGCGAATTCCTCCTGTTCGTTTTTCCCCTCTTCTTTATCAGTGTTTTTATGCTTATCAAAAAGTCCCATCTTAAAATTCTCCTTTTAAAACCTTAAATGTTTTTAAGCCGTTTAAGCCGAAAGAATTACTTGACCGCCTCCTCAAGAAGCTGTATCGTTTCATCCAGATCAAATGATTCGTCTACCGCCTGCATCAAAAATCCGTTTATCTTGTCTATCTTTGCAATGGCCTCGTCAAGCTTTGGATTAGTGCCGCTTTTATAAGCGCCTATATTTATAAGATCCTCATTGGAGGTATATAAAGCAAGGAGGTTCCTCAGCTTGCCTGCCGCATCCTTATGCTCTTTATCGCAAATTATGCTCATAAGACGGCTGATGCTTGGAAGTATGTCTATAGCGGGATAATGATTTTGCGCGGCAATCTTTCTTGATAACACGATATGTCCGTCAATAATACCTCTTACCGTATCGGAGATAGGCTCGTTTGTATCGTCCCCCTCAACCAGCACCGCGTATATTCCCGTAATACTTCCGCCCTCAAAACAGCCGGCTCTCTCCAAAAGCCTCGGCATATCGCTGTAAATGGAGCTTGTATACCCTCTCATAATAGGAGGCTCGCCTATTGATAGCCCTACGTCCCTTCTTGCCATTGCAAAACGAGTAAGGTTATCCATCATCAGAAGAACATCCTTCCCCTGCTGCATAAAATACTCCGCAATAGCGGTGGCGGTCAACGGGCACTTGCTTCTCATCATGGCCGGCTGATCACTGGTCGCTACCACCACCACCGACCTTTTCATGCCCTCTTCGCCGAGATCGTTTTCGATAAACTCGCGAACCTCACGGCCTCGTTCCCCTACAAGAGCAATGACATTTAGATCCGCCTTTACCTTTTTGGCAATCATTCCCATAAGCGTGCTCTTTCCCACGCCGGATCCAGCGAATATCCCTATTCTCTGCCCTTTCCCCAAAGTACACAAACCGTCTATAGCCTTAACTCCAAGCTCCAGAGGTTCGGATATTTTAGGCCTCGCGAGGGGATTGACGGGAATACCGGAAATAGGCATTTCTCCGGTATATTCTATTTCTCCGCCGTTATCCAGCGGGTTCCCGATCGCGTCGACTATCCGTCCGACAAGTGCGTTGCCGGTCTTGACCATCAGCTGTTTACCGGTGTTATCCACGATACTCCCTGGTCCTATTCCTTCAATGTCGGTATAAGGCATAAGCAGCACCTTGTCTGACTGAAATCCTACCGCCTCGGCATAAATATAATCCTTGCTGTTTCCCTTTTTGTAAACGCGGCATACATCGCCTATATTACATTGTGGGCCGCTTGCCTCCACCGTCATCCCTATAATCTTTTCGATCTTGCCCATGCTTCGCCTTGATTCGAAATTTTTAAGCTCCTCGGTAAATCCTTTTAAATCCATAAATCTACTCCGTCAATATATTCTGCCGCATTTACGGTGCGCCGGAGGATCTGCCCCCGGGTGTTTTAAAATTCATCCGATTCGAATAGGATGCGGCCTGTTTTTCTTCATTTTAAAGGCGCCTCACACCTTTCTGATACTTCCTAATGCTAATGACCATAAGCCTTAGAAAATTAAAAAAGGCAAAACCGTGTTATGTCGCCAATCCACAGCATTGCCTTACCCCCTTGCAAAATATCGGCAAAATCAATCGCCGTCTTCCGCGCCTTCAACGGCGGCCTTTTCGGTCTTGTCGGTTTTATCGCTCCTGTCCTCCTTGTCCGACCTTTCAACTTCCTTGTCTCTGTATTTCCCGCTGCCTAACTCCTCGATCATCTTAAGCTGGGTAGAAACCCCGGCATCAAGAATTTCAGACTCGGTCTCCAGCATAAGAGTGCCCTTTTCCCCGTTTTCCAGCACTTCAAACTCCACGTTGGCGGTGGGGGAAAAGCATTTTTCGTATAGCTTGAAATCGGCCTCCATATCCTCGCTCATATCAAGCTTTGATAAAGTTACCTTTATATTTTTGGCATTGCGGAACTGCTTTGCGGCGGCGGTTATCATTCTCTGCAAGGTGCTTTTGTCCTTCTGGTTAAGAGTAGTCATGGTTATCTTCTGTGCTATTTCCATTGCAAGATCGAAGATCGCCCTGCGGTTTTCCGCCATAAGCTCATTCTTTTCCCTCTCGATTCCCTCACAAAGGCTTTTCAGCTCGAGAAGCGTTTCCCTGCACTTTTTAAGTCCCTGGACATAACCTTCCTCTTCGCCCTTCTTAAGTCCTTCCTCACGGCCCATATTATAGCCTTGAGCTCTTCCGTCGTCAATGGCTTTTGCGGTTTTTTCCTCGATTTCCCCCAAAAGCCTGTCGCCCTCCGCACGCGAGCTTTCCAATATTTTTTCCGCTTCTTCCTTGGCCATAGCCAGCTCAATATTGCATTTGGCACGGGTCTCCTGCTCATACTGCTGTCCGTCCATGCGATACTGAGCCCTTATTTCGTCCAGCTCCTTCTGAGTGACGGTTATTGTCTCTTCCTTCTGAAGCTCTTCTTCCTGTTCCGAGTTTTCAGACGAATCGGCATTTTTCTCCTCCTCAGGGGGTATCCTGCAAACTATTTCATTATCTATCTTAACGTCTCCGTCTATGATTATCGTATTGACAGGGCTGCTCCCCTTAATAATCTCCGCCATAATTACCTTACCTTCACTAAAAATATAGTTAAAATCCGAAAACCGGAGCAGATAATAATTTATTAAAATACCAACGTCTTTACCCCGATACGCGTTGCCGTAAAAACCGTTTTTTCAGATCATTGTCCGGCGGCCGCGCACCCTTTGCGCATGTTCTGCGGCTTTATTTGTCCATCCGTCCGCAGCCGCACACATATGAACAGTGAATAGCCGCAGGTGCCGCTATTCACTGTAATTTTCTTTACGCAATTATTTCGTCCTGAGTATCCTTGGAAATGGTAATGGTTCCCTCTGCCTCCAAGCGCCTGATGACCGCAACTATACGCTGCTGTGCATCCTCAACGTCACGCATGCGCACATTATGCAGATATTCAACGTCGGTCTGTGTTGCCTCACGCTTACGCGTAGACATATTCGCATAGATAACTTCTGCAACCTCCGCCGTACTTCCCTTGATGGCGACCGCAAGATCCTTTGCGTCCACTTCGTTGATAAATGCCTGAATAGACATGGAATCCAGACCTACGATATCGTCGAATACGAACATCTTCTGACGGATCTCTTCCGCGAGCTTAGGATCTCTCAAGGTGAGCTCGTCAAAGATAAACTTTTCGGTGGAGCGATCTACCTTGTTCATTACATCTGCAATGTAATTGATGCCTCCTACCTCCATATCTCCGGTAGTAACAAGCATAGCGAACCTTCGCTCCAGAGTTTCCTCGACCGATTTTGTGAATTCCGGACTTGCGCTTTCCATTTTCGCAATTCTCTCAACAACATCTATCCGAGTATCCTTGGGAAGCTCTGAAAGTATTGCCGACGCCTGATCGCTCCGGCAATAGGAAAGGATAAGCGCAATCGTCTGCGGATGTTCATTCTGAACTACCGCCAAAAGGTTTTTATAGTCCGCCTTTCTTATAAAAGCAAAGGCCTTCGTCTTGAGCTGCTTCGTGATTCTTTCAAATAAGGCCTCCGCCCGGTCCTCGCCGAAGGCCTTCTGCAAAATTTCCCGGGCGTATTCTACTCCGCCCTCGGATATGACCTTCTGTGTAAGACAAAGCTCGTAAAAATCGTTAAGAACTCCGCTTACGGTTTCCGCAGACCAATAATCCATCTTGGCGACCTCGAGAGTTATCCTCTCGATCTCGTCATCGGAAAAATGCTTATATACCCCCGAGGCATTGTCCGCGCCTATTGAAGACAAAACCATTGCGGCTCTCTGTATCGGAGTGATCTGATTTACGTCTGCCAACTTAAACCCTCTCCTTTGTAGGATAAATATTTTTCTTTGCCCCTCCGGTCCGTTCCGAAGGCCGTGTCTGACTCCGGATGAAAAAAACTGTCATGAACGGATCATTCGTCGGATCTTATCCAGCTTCTGATCAACTGAGCCACTATTTCGGGATTATTCTTGGAGAAGTCCTGAATCTCTCTCTTAAGCGCTTCATCTCTTGTTTCCGGCGTTTCCTCATTAAGACTTGCCAATTCAAATTCGCTGCTTTCCTCAGAGGACGGACCGCCGTCGCTGAATTCAAATTCTCCCATTCCGTTTGCGCCGGCCGCCGCAGGCACGGCAGACGGAGCAAGACGATTGGCTGAACGGCGCTTTTTCCTTGAACCCGGAGCATTGAGCGCCAGAATAAGAAGTACGATAAGAACTATGCCCAAAACTATAATGATAGCCAGAAGCGCCATATTCTCGCCGCTGATGTTATTTACATTAAAGGAACCTTCGCCGATAACTCCGTCGGTATTTTCGACGAAAGGCGTCGTCTTGATCGAAACGTTGTTTACATCGGCGCCGATAGCGTTTGCGATCGTATTGCGCCAACGAGTTTCCTCTTCGACGGTGAAATCGTTGTTGCTCTTTACGACCACCGATGCGGAAAGTCTGTCGATGCTGCAACCGTCCTTTTCGATCTGCTGCTTTTCTTCATTTACCTTATAATTGATTTCTCTCGAATATTCCTGATAGAACTGACCGTCCTCGCCTACGCTCAGAGTAGGATAATTCGGACTTATATCCGAATTGATAATCGTTCCTATAAGTCCTCCCTCTTCGGCTACTCCTCCCGCCGCGCTTTTAAGGATTTCATTTGCTATAATGCCTACCTGATTACCGTTTTCATCTCTGTTCGGAGCAGAATATACAAGCTTCTCGGTAACGACCTTGTCAAAATTAAGCATTAAACCGACCGAAACGTTAAGGTCGTCAAATGCGTTTAACAATACGCCTTCTATCTGTTTTTCAAGGCTTTGTTTCACCTTCTCCTGGTATGTCATCCTCTGATACATGATTTCGATTCTTTGGGATTCCTCCTCGGCATAGGATGAAGAATATTCCGGAGAAAGCTGTTTTCCCGTTCCGTCGGTTATGGTTATATTGGTTCTTTTAAGACCGGGCACGGAATTGGATACCAGATTGTACATACCGTCCACCTGATCGGGATTAAGATCGTTTCTCAAAGTAAGTACTATTCCCGCCGAGCTTTCCTTTTCCGTACCGGCGATAACGTAATCGTTGGTATCGGGTATGTTCAGGTTGACAATAGCATTGTCCACATTGGCGAAAGCGCGGAAAGTAGCAGTCAGCTTCACCTCAAGCTGCTGCTTCTGGATCTCCCTTATTTCCGTATTGCTTGAAAAAAGCGTAACGCCGTTTTTCCACACGTCATAATTTACACCGGTGCTGGGGTAGTTAGCCATGCTCAGCTGAACTCTGGCCTCCTCGACCTGATTTCTGTCAACCAGGATATCACCGTTGCTGTTAATTTTTATATTTGATATGCCAAGCTCATTTCTCGCATATGTAAGTATCTCGCTTGCCTCTGTGGATGAAACTCCGGTGTAGAGAACCTCATAATGGGTTTGTCCCAGAATGACCGCCAGAAGAATTATTGAGACCACCAGAACCGCCGCTCCTGCGCTTATCCCGATAATTACCTTTCTGCCGAGCGAAGAAAATTTCGTCTTAAGGAAGTTACCCGCCTTAAGAAATCCATTTTTTACTTTATCCATTAACTGACCTCGATTTCAATTTGGTTTTATTAAAGGCGTCACCATCGATTCAACACGAAACAGCGATTTCCGGAAAGTCTTTCCGTTAAATACGAAAGCTGCGATATTTCCGTAAAAGCTCCGCAGACTTGCCTCTGCCGTGTTAAGAGCGGCGTCGATCATAATTGTGCGATGAACAAAACCGGGAAAATATCCCGGAAACAAACAGACCCGGAAAGGATAATTTTTATTGACGAACCCTTCCTGTCGATTTGTGTCGGCAAAATACCGAAGAATAATCAAAAACCGGCGGCTCCGGGTTTAACGCTCAGTATGGCGTGCCCTGACCGTTACCTTATCAATCTCCGCAAAAGCCGGCCGGAATTAAAAACATTTAACGTTCCTGCGCCGATGATTCATATACTCATCTTAACTATTTCGTTGTATGCGTCAACGACAGTATTCTTAACTGTCACCAACAAATCTGTAGCCACCTCGGCTTTAGCGATATTGGCCTGTATTTCTTCAAGATTGTCGGTATCTCCCAACATAAGGCGGAGAATATCGTCCTGCTTCTGTTGATTGGCTTCTACCGCATTATTGAATATACCCGAAAAAACATCCAAAAACGATGGGTTTGAGACCTTCCCGTCATCTCCGCTCTTTTCTCTGTATTCTTCGTCAAAGACTCTGCTTACAGATTCGAGAGGCGTTATGGCGGAAGAAATGGGAACAATAAACATAATGCGTCTTCCTTTCAAATACAATAGATCCTGTTTTGATCCGTAATACGGGATCACCGGTCAGCTTACCGTCTGCACAGATCAAGTCTGACCGATGGTAAGAGCCTTCTGAGCCATTTTCTTCATGCTGTTGAAAATTGTAAGATTAGCATCATAGGAATTGGAGGCCGCTACAAAATCCAGCTGCTCCTCTTCCACATCCACGTTGGGGAGATAATAATAACCGTCCTCTCCCGCATCCGGATGAGACGGATCATAAACGGGAGTATAGGGAGTATCGTCCTCCACGACAGAGGATACGACGACGCCTGTACCCGTATAAGCGTTGCGCTGAGAAAGCGTCATTTCAAGAACGCTTGAAAAAGCGTTTCCGTTGGGAAGATTGTTTATCTTCCTGTTTATGTATCCGTATATGTCAAGATTGTCGTATTCCTTGGTTTCGGAAAAAACCGTTACCTGGCGGGTATAAGGACCGCCCTCCGAGGTTCTGGTAACCTTGGAAAAAGCAACGTTTTGCCCGATTATCTCCATTCTGAGACGCTGTGCCGTCATTCCCGAAACAGGTATATCAAGACTGCTGAGAAATGCCATTTTACTCTTTCCTTTCATTTGAGATTTAAAACCGGTCAATCCGGATAGGACATACAGCTGACTGAAAAAAGCATGCCTAAAATGCAGTCCTGCTTTTGTATCCTATCCCGTAATCAAAAAACGACAAACGTATCCGCCGAAAAATTACGTTCTCCTCATAGCCGATCTTAATAAGACGAACTCGCTGTTCATCTGATTGATAAGAGCCTCCTGGAGAAGACCGTTCTTTGTAAAAAGAGCTTCCTGGGTGTCGGAATCCACATTGTTTCCGTCGGGCTGATCAAAAGTATTTGTATCCGTAACCAAATAGCTTGACAAATGCAGCTCTTTTTTGTATTTGGCATTTTCGGATACATTCAGCTTATCCTTCAGAACAGCGCTGAAATTCAGATATTTACATTTAAAATTGGGCGTATCCTGATTAGCAAGGTTATTTCCGATAACCGCCTTATTTTTATTAACAATGGCGAGACCCTGTTCAAGAATACGAAATCCCGTGGTATCAAATAAAGCCATTCGTTCCGTTCCTTTCAGATCAAAGAAATAAAAACAACGATAAAGTCGAAGCCGGAAAGACCTCAACCGAAAAGCAGACTATATGCTCGTGTTAAACATTATACAACATTAAACCAAAAAAAACAACCTCTTTTTTTAAATTTTTCATTCTTTTCATTTTTCTGTTAAAAAAACATCATCCTCTTTAAAAAATATCCTCGTTGCAAAAGCCTTTTCAGCTCCTCCGAATTATTTTTGAAAATAATGGAAGACTTCGGTTTTGAGAAAGATTAAAGCCCTACACCATATTTTTTGCTCTTCAATATGATTAGTTGATATACTTAGCGATATGTTATCCGAATTAAAAGTCATATATGCTTCTCGTCTGTTGTCAAAACCGTTTTTAAATATTCGTTTTTAAACGCTTGTGTTTTCTTCCCCGATTCCGGATAAAACAGACAATGCGCATATAAGTGTTACAGAAAAGGATTCGGTCATGGTCTGCCTATATAGAAAAACAAAATTCGGTTTTTCTTACATAAAAACTAAGGCGTATCTGAACACTAAGCAATTTTGTAATATTACGCCGATCGAGTGAATATTTCAAAAAAACGGAGAGATACGGCAATATTTTGAGCATTTTTAATGCGGACAGCGCCCTCAGTTAGTGGAAATTTTGAATGCTGCGACTTTTAACATGGCTCATAACCGGATTTGTAAAACAACAGATGAATTTATTGCTCCACCAAATAACTCTTGAAGAATTTGTGCGCCGAAGGGCTGTGGAAAGACAAGGAAGAAGGCCGCAGGAATATGCGCATATTTCAAGGGCTTCTGACGAAGTATTTAGGCAGCCGGGCAAGCAGAATAATTCAAGAGTTATTTGGGGGAGCAACAATATGGATTTGACGTTAATTATGCCTTCGTTTATCCTACCAGTATCTTGCATATCTCCGGGATTCTGCTATTTTTTTGAGTTCCTTTCTCTTTCTGACAATGTCCGATTCCTTGAACACATATTGTTTTTTTGGCGGTATCGCCTTAAAGCTCATCTTAGCCTTGTCAAGAGCACAGGCTATCTCTCCGGGGTGTTCAAAGTCCATGGGAAGTCTTATCATATCCACTGTTTTGTATGATTTTTCCGCCTCGTTGTACCACCATTTGTCAAATAGCGGAAACCCGTCTTTAATATGATATCCAAGCCTGTCGCTTTCCCCCTCATAAATTCTTATTTCGCCCGTGAGGATAAGATGTTTTTTTCTTTCGTCAAGATACGCGCTCTCATAACTGCCCAACGGTATCACACATACCATTCTCAGAAACGTTCTTTTTCCGAAAAGCCTGTAGCTTCCCTTATATTTGCTGAACACCGCGCATTTTTCGCATATTTCAAAATAAGTATATTTTCTGTTGGTTCTGACAAATCTGTCGCATACCGCCCAGTAAATCCAGCATAAACCCATGCCGGCACACACGCTGATCCCAGCCGCCGCGCCGTAGGATGTCAGAAATTCAAAATTTACCGCGCTTTTAAGGTTAAACATAAGCGCCCATATGATCATCATGCAAAATTCAGCCAAAGGCGTTACAGTAAGGATCATTGCCCTGTTGCGCCTTTTGACGTATTTTTTTGTATAAGCATGAAAATATCTGTTCATAAGGGTTTCCTCTTTTTTCTTCCATGCCGGAAAATAAGTCCGATCAACTATGGCATATCCGAAAACAAAACAAAATGTGCAATATGCTAAAGCATGGCGGTTTACTGGAAAAAGCGGAGAAATACGAGGGTACTTCACAGTTATCCCTTTGCGGCAGTTGCCGGCATTCTTTGACGTGGATAGCGTCTGAAGTTAGTAGCTGTCGCGCAATTTACGGCTTTTCAGATAGCCGCTGATAAACATGCTACGATAAAACATAGGATCATCAAAGTATTAAAGCCCGAAGCAATGTTTTTATTCAATAATATTTAAGCAGACATCAAAAAGCCTGTCCCGCCCGATTTTTCCCGGTAAGAAATCTCATAATGAATAGGGTATTTATAAATATTCGCTTCGTCTTTTTCATAAACCGCCCCAAATACCGTATCGCCGGCCGCAAGCAACTCAGCCTTGTATTTATCCGAAAAAATTTACACATCCGCCGAAAATCTCATCCGTATCCGCAGTTGATTGATCTTCGCGGCATCCTAACACAAGACAATAACGGGTATGATTTTATCCCTTTGGTTTCCGTTCGCCGTTTTGTCAACATACAATAAATATGTTTTCCTCTTTATCGAACCGCTAATTTTTCTCCGGCTCATATTCGAATCCGTCGTTTACATGCCGTTAGGACTTATATCAATTTAACAAAAATATAACAAATAACATAGAGATCCGGTTTTTATATTAACAGAGATGATTTTCCGTATATTGAATAAGCTCCGACCTTTCCGACTATCAATATTTTTGATTTTTATATGGAGCATATCGTCCGCATGTTTTTTAACTAATGCAGATAATCTCACAATGCGGAATATGCGGTCATCGATCCGGGTATATTGTTTTTTTAAAAAGTAAAAAGCCTTGTGTTACATCTATCGAAAGCCTGACCGATCCAAGCATCTTCATGCAATACCTTACGTATTCCGCTTTTTCCGATACAAAACCACAATATTTACGCTTGCATAAATAAGACCGGCCGTCTTCCTCAGCAGAACGAAAATTTACTTTGTACAGTTTTTTCGGTTCTGAAAAGGCGTTGCGCTTAATTTATTAAAGTATAAACGTAAAGGGGGGCGCGGCAAAATCCGTCAAAAGAAAGCATGGAAGCATACATGTCGACCATGTATATCTTAGTTGCATAAAATTTTAAAATAAGTTTTTTATCAGCACCGCTCGAATTGCCGTAAGCCCCGGCTGATCAGATATTTGCCGGCATATCAATAATCTATGATCAGAAGGATTTCCGATTTTCCGATGAAGTTCGCTGTATTTTATAATACCACAATTCCATATTTCCTGACAACAGTTTTAAAGAAATTTTATTTTTTTGTATTTTACAAGAAACTGTGCAAAAAACCCGTAATGTTTTTCGTCAATTTTAACAAATTTTTTCTCTTTTTTCAACAACGAGGATATGGAATTTTGGTAATTTTGACGTCTCAATGCAATAAAACCCTTTTGTAAAGCCAACTTTGACCTTGACTGTCTTTTTTTTAAGCATGACGGAAGAAATTAAATTTTTATATTTCTCTTGATTTATTCGCGGTTATAATGTATAATTGAAGCACACCGTTTCAAAATGAGACTGCTTTTGCGTTATCGAATAAAGCAGGGGCGACTGTCATTTCTTTTTTGTCACAGACGTAAAAATCTTGATTTTCCGGAATAATAAAATTTTTTCCGGAGCGGAAAACGCGGCGGTGTGTTTTGATTTTTAGAAGGCTTAATCCCCTCTCGGTAATATTTAAGGGATTTACGGCATTGGATTTACATAAAAAAGGAAAAATAAATGGATTAAATTGTAGGAGAAAGACATTCATATGCTCTCAAGAGATCAAATCCTAAAAATAGATATTCTGACGCCTGATCATACAAAGATACTCTCTGCAAGCTATAAGCAGTTTTCGCTTCAGTCCACGGACGGAACCGAAAACAGCAGTGACACAATGCTTATAATTAAAGGTAAAGGGCTCCCGGAAATCGAGCACTATGCTTCGGTTTCCGTCGTAGCCTCAATGAGAAACGGAAAGCGGATAAAGTTCCCCTCATATGTCAGCGTATCAACGGATCTTCAGTTGAACATTGTAATTAAATCCGGACAGAGCAAGCCTCTTGAAGAACGCAGAAGATATTATAAAATCGACGTAAATATTCCATGTGTGATAAATTGTGTCGAACGGAACGGTAAACGTTCTGTTCTCGACAAACCTTACATAACACAAATAAGCGATCTCAATATCGGAGGCATATTCCTCTGCATATGCTCCGAGCCCTTGGAAAAGGATGATAAGCTCATGCTTACCATAGATCTCGGCGAAAACGTTATCGATCTTGACGCCACTATCCTTCGGGTACAAAAAAATGCCGCAGGCGATATTACGGGCTACGGATGCCAATTCGTGGATATTTCGGCCGCCGAAGAAGATATTATTTCACAGTTTGTATTCCAGCTCCAGCGGGATCGGCTGCTTAAAGAAAACCAAAGCGAAGAATAAGGTTTATGACACCGGGAATCATTTTGCCGGAACAAAACCGGTTCTAAGAATATTTTATCCTTACAAAAGGAAAGTGAAGGTAAAAAAATGAAGCTCAAAACGATTTTCAAAATTCTGATCATCTCGTCTATCCTGCTGCCCGCCATAATTGTGGGTTCGATAGGAATGCTGACCTACAACAATGCTTACGGAGAAATGGTTGCGGACGAAGCCGCCTCCGCAGCATTCAGCGAGGCGAAATCTCATATTATGATCTTCGACCGCTATTCTGCAAAGCTTTCGGTAATGGCGCAGACAGATATGATAAAACGTACTGCCGGCGGCGATTACAATGCCATCAAGGATCAGGTCGACGGATTTATAAAGTCACAGATAGATGAAGACCCGTTTCTTCTGGATATAACCGTCATGGACGGGAACGGGCTTGTTGTCGCTTCAAACAATGAATTGGTCATAAAGGAAACCTACAAGGATTTCGGGCAATTGGAGCAGACTTCCGACAGCAGCGTATACATAAGCAGTATTTCTATCGGAAACGATAGATATTTTGAAGACATTATCTATATCATCAAGCCCATGACTGCGTCAAACAATTCAAAGGGCTATATAGCCGCCGTCCTCTCCGCCACGAATATCAATTCCACATTAAACGGCTCAAAGTTTTTTGGCGGAAAGGGCAGTATAGTCTTGGTTGACGGCAACCGTAACGCCATTAATTATAACGGACAGATAATGCGCGAAAACGAATGGACCATGCCTTCAGGCATCTCCGTTGACTCGATGACCTCTATGTCGGGCGTTAAATATACGGCTTTCAGCAGCGACGGATATTACGGTTCCTACGGAAGAATAAGAGACACCTCCTGGATGTGGTACGGCGTCTATCCCGCCTCTGACGCATCATTCAACGTTATGCCGGTTACGATCGTAGGTTTGATAATATTTGCGGTATTTATCGTATTGGATTCGGTTCTGGCTTTTGCGATATATCGCCGTGCGATCTCTCCTATCGCAAAGCTGCTTACAGTAATGGACGAGATAAACCCCGAAGACCGTACAAAGCGGCTTCCCAAATTCAAGGCATATGAATTTCAGATTATCGCCGAATATTTTAACGATCTTCTTGATAATTTCTATATTTCCGAAGAAGTCCATAAAACCATTGCATCCATGTCGGAAAGCATGCTGTTCGAATGGGACGCCGAAAAGAAGAACCTTTACGTCTCGGATAATTTCCGCGACAGATTTGATCTGAATTACGAAAACGCAAGCATAAGCAGCGGTAACTTCATAGATTCCCTGATGAGCGAAGTTGACGCACGTCATTTCAATAAGGATATAGATTCGCTCATGAGCGGAAACCGCGAATATGTGGAAAACGAATTCCAAGTCAAGACCAAAAGCAACAGCGAAATCTGGGTAAATATAAAGACCAGCGCGGTTTTAAACCGTGTCGGCGAGATCACCAAGCTTATAGGCGTCGTGACGGATATAAACAACAAGAAAAAATCAAGTCTTCAGCTTTCCCAAAAAGCAAGCTACGATTTCTTATCACAGCTGTATAACAGAAGCACATTCCTTAAAGAGCTGCAGAAGCTCCTTGATCTTAAGCGGGTTAACGAAAGCTATGCGGTTCTGTTCATAGATGTTGACGATTTTAAATTTATCAACGACCGATACGGACATAATGTAGGAGACGAGGTCATAAAATATGTTTCCGATACCGTCAAGAACTGCGTTGGCGAAGACGGTATAGCCGGACGCTTCGGCGGAGATGAATTTGTTCTGTGCGTAACAGGCGCGGAAAAAGTAGCCGCCTGCGACGAATTTGCCATGAATATCATCGACAATCTGTATTCCGGCTACAACTGTGAATCCGCCGGTGTAATACTGAACATTAACGCAAGCATAGGCATAGCCTTTGCCCCTGAACACGGAAACGAGGCTGAAAAGCTCGTGGGTGCAGCCGATGAAGCGATGTATTTCGTAAAGAAAAACGGTAAGTCAAATTACCACATTTTTGACCCCGAAGCGGCTCCGGATCTCGACTTAGGCAATACACTGACCTGATAAAAACAATTTCCCGAAAACCTTATTTCGGGAAATTATTTTTAAAGCTATTCACAGACATGATTCACACATATATTACCGCAAAATGCGGCTTCAAAGAAAAATAAGGAGAGCGTTCAAAGTCTCTGACTCAACGCATCAATAAAATGGCAAAAATAATAGCTGTGACAAATCAAAAAGGCGGCGTGGGAAAAACAACAACGTGTAGTTCCCTTTGCGGATGCCTTTCCGCGATGAATAACCGTGTTTTGGCCATAGACCTTGACCCGCAGGGCAACCTTTCCTTCAGTTTAGGTGCCGAAACGGAAAACTGCTACACGATCTATAATGTCTTTCACGGTAATACCACTCTTTATGATACCGTGCAGCATGCGGCATGCTGCGATATAGTTCCCGCAAATATAATGCTTTCGGGCTGTGAGCTCGAGCTTACAAACGTGGGAAGAGAATACATTCTCAGAGAGCAGCTAAATTCGGTTGCCGAAAACTATGATTTTATTATAATCGACACTCCTCCCGCGCTTTCAATTCTCACTATAAACGCTTATACCGCCGCTCACGAATTGATTATACCAATGGTTCCCGAAATTCTTTCACTTCAGGGAATCTCTCAGCTTAAAGAAACTATATTTGCCGTAAAAAAATACTACAATAAAGCATTGGAAATACGAGGCATACTGCTTAATAAATATAACCCGCGCCTTATCCTGACAAAGGAGGTCGAGGATCTGGCCAACCTTATTGCCGAGCAGCTTGATACCGATGTTTTTGAACAGAAAATAAGCAGCAGCGTTATAATAGCCGAAGCACCTGCTCATGCCAAAACCGTCATAGAATATGCTCCCCGCTCAAAAGCCGCTAAGGAATATATAGATCTGATATATGAAATTTTACGTATGGAAAAACCCGTACGTACGGAAAAAAAGCTCGGAAGGGGAAGACCCAGAAAGCATCCTCTTCCCGAAGTTCTTGAGCTTCCCGATATGTCTCCTGAATCTTCCGAATAATTCGTTTCATGAAACAAATTAAATTTTTGTCATTATTATACAAATTCAAAAAACAATCCGGACCGCGAATCCGGTCCGATAGAAAAAATACAGGAAACCGCAATGTCAAGAACCGCAAAAACAAAACACGTAATGAGTCTGGTGGGCAAAGAATCACACGAACAGTCACACGGCAACACCAATCGTACATTTATCAGCCCTAAAAAAACCGATGTGACCGCAGCTGTTTCAAATCCCGCGCTGTCGGTGATAAAAACCGATACGGAAAAAGAAGCGAAAGCTTCGGATGACTCAAAGGAAAAAAGCGTTCATATCAACGAAGAAAAGGAAAATAAAGCCCACTCTTTTAAACACCCCGCCATAACCGCGATCGTTCCCGAGCTTATAAATCAGGAGCTGGAAACCGTAGTAAAAAGATTCAATATTTCTCCAACAGACAACAATTTGTGGCAGCTTACAAGAGCTGCATTGGAGGCTGTCAAACCCGAATTTTCTTTGAACGAAGCCGAGTATGAGGAAAAATGTGCGCGCTTAAGACAGCGCGTTATAATGGAAATGACAAAGGCGGCCATTAAGCTCCCCAAACAAAAATCCGATAAATTAACGTAAAAACTGCGGGTTTCGGTTTTTCGGCAATTACCAAAATAAAATATAAGGCATTGGCATTTGTTGAAAATAGACAAAAAAACACAAAAAAATTCTTCATTTTTGATTTTTTTAACCTTCGATTTTGGGTTGTAGCGATAAAATTTTTATGATATAATAGACAATATACTATGATATCCTGCGGCGTCGGATCTAAGATCTGTGTAAGACTTACGGTCACCGGACGTCAAAGTAGCAGCATCAATCCCCGGTTCGTCGTTGCGGTATCGTCGTAAATCAGCTCTGTGTCATTTCCCGACCGTTTACATCATAAACCGGGAAATATAGCCGATCCGCCGCGACCGGACTAACAGAGATCACGGAACACAAATTGGGGCGGAACCCCCGACAATGTAACATACATAAAAGACAGGTAGGTGTTTTTATGGCAAAATTTGAAGCAGGAATGGAAGCAATGGCGGACATGTATGTGTTCGAAACGACTTCCCTTCTGGATGAGCTGGATCAAATTCTTATGAAAACCGAAAACGAAAGTGGATTTGGCGAGGAAGAAATAAACGAAATCTTCCGTACCATGCACACGATCAAGGGTTCTTCAGCAATGATGGGGCTTGAAAATATGTCCAAGCTTGCCCATGCAATTGAGGACATGTTTTACATAATTCGTGAGAACAACCCTGTTATTTCGTCCCCAGAAGCGCTCTACGACTTGATATTCGCCGCATCCGACCTAATGAAGGCTGAAATAGAGCTTATAAGCGGCGATGACTATGAACCCACGGATTTCTCCGAGGTTATGCAGAAAATCGAAGAATTTGTTGCAGTTCTTAAGGGAGAGACCGCTGCACCTTCCGCTCCGGCGGAAACCCAGCCGCAGGCCCAGACCCAGGAAGCTTCTTCGGACAGCAATAATTCCGGACTTACAAAGGTTCAGGTGTTCTTTGAAGAAGACTGCAAAATGGAGAACCTCCGCGCATCCTTGGTCATTAACAGAATTACGGAGGCTTGTTCCGAACTGAATTATTTCCCCTCCGATATAGAAACCAACAGCGCAACGGCTAAAACCATAGTTGATAAAGGTTTTGAGATCAACTTCTGCCCGGGTAAGGGAAAGACTATCGATGACATTCTCGGTATCATATCTTCTACTTCAAATGTAAACAGATATGATCTTATACACAGAGGCTCGGCCGAAGCAGCCAGTTCCGCAGCTGACAGCAATATGGCTACGGTCAAGGTTCATTTTGACGATGACTGCAAAATGGAAAATCTGCGCGCGTCTTTGGTAGTTACGAACATAAAGGACGTATGCTATGATATCACGTATGAACCCGCAGATATAGAAGAAAATTCCGAGTCAGCGAAGGTGATCGTCGAGGACGGCTTTATAGTTCATTTTGATGCGGATAAAACCGCTGCGGTCATTCAGGCGATCGAAAATACTCCCTGCGTCAAATTCTACGAATTTGTGGAAAACGCAGCGCCGGCATCTCAGACTGCTCCCGCACCTACGGGAGAAACGGCGGTTAAATCTGAAGCGGCGGCTCCGTCCGCTCCTGCGGCAAAGCCTGCTGCGGCTCCCAAGACTCCCGCTTCAAAGGCACCAGCAAAACCCACTGCGGAACAGCCTGCAAACACTGCTGCCGCCAAAGCCGGAGGCGGAAAACAATCGCTTATTTCCGTAAATCTTAACAAGCTTGACACACTTCTTGATCTGGTTGGCGAGATCGTTATAACAGAGGCAATGGTAACTTCAAACCCTGACCTTAACGGTCTTAAGCTGGATAACTTCCAGAAATCCGCAAGACAGCTGAGAAAGCTTAACGAGGAGCTTCAGGATGCGGTTATGTCTATCCGAATGGTTCCCCTTTCCGGCGCCTTTAATAAAATGACGCGTATCGTAAGGGATATGAAGGTAAAGCTCAATAAGGACGTTGATCTTGTATTTGAAGGCGAGGAAACAGAGGTCGACAAATCCATAATCGACCAGCTTAACGATCCTCTTATGCACATGGTGCGCAACTCTATGGATCACGGAATCGAAGAAAACGTTGAAGACCGCATTGCGGCAGGCAAGTCTCCAAAGGGAAAAATAACGCTTTCCGCATCAAACGCATCCGGTGAAGTAATAATCGTCGTTGCCGATGACGGACAAGGAATAAATCCCGAAAAGGTGCTTGCAAAGGCCGAAAGAAACGGAATGCTCACCAGACCCGCAAATGAATATTCCGAAAAGGAAATTCTCAACATGATAATGCTTCCCGGCTTCTCTACCAACGAAGAGGTCACGGAATATTCGGGAAGAGGCGTAGGAATGGATGTTGTCCGCAAGAACATCGAAAAAATAGGCGGAAGCGTATCCGTAGAATCAAAATTCGGTGAAGGAACCAGCTTTATTATCAAGATCCCTCTGACACTTTCAATCGTGGAGGGCATGGAAATATCGGTAGGCGATTCCATATTCTCTATTCCGATAAACTCTATCAGAGAATCCTTTAAGGTAAAACCCGACCAAATCGTAAAGGACACCAACGGAAGGGAAATGATCATGATAAGAGGAGAGTGCTTCCCGCTTATCAGACTTTATGAGCTTTATGATCTGGATCCCAAAACAAACGATATATTTGAGGGCATAGTTCTTACCGTTGAATCTGACGGAAAATGCGCTTGTCTGCTTGCCGACAAGCTTATAGGCGAGCATCAGGTAGTCGTAAAGCCATTCTCTCCGCTGCTCAGCAATTATAATATCAAGCAGCAGGGCATGTCCGGCTGTTCAATATTGGGAGACGGTTCTATAACGATCATCCTTGACGTAAACAATATTATTACCGATTTCTGAAAATAATCGGATATTACGGTCAAACGCTTCCGGGCTTCCGGTTTGGTTTGAACAAACGGTCTAAAATCAAATGGAGTTTTCTCCTGTTTAATCTTGTACAATATTACAGAAAGGATGATATAAATGGCAGAAAACGATGTAATAAGTGCTACGGGCACCGTAAACGCTGTTGATCACGCCGATGTTACCGAGATGCTCTCCTTTGAAATAAGCGATGCGATATATGCAATCGAAATAAAGTACATCAAGGAAATAATCGGAGTTGATCAGATTACAATCGTTCCCAAAATCCCCGATTATATAAAAGGCGTAATAAATTTAAGAGGTAAGGTAGTTCCCGTAATAAGCGTAAGAAGGCGCTTCGATATGGATGAAATTCCTTACGACAGCCGAACCTGTATCATAGTCCTTGAATTCGAGGATGGAGAGCAGGTAGGAATCATCGTTGACAGAGTTCAGGAGGTAGTTGACGTTAAACCCGGTGATATAAGTAAAACCCCGGATTCCAAAAATATAAACGCCAACCGATACATTAAATCTATAATCCATCTCGACAACGACATTAGATTGCTTATCGACTGCAATAAGCTTATCAATGATGATAGAGGTATGATCATATGATGAAGTTGAGTCAAAACGATTTTGAACGTCTCGTAGCTTTCATGAAAAAAAACTACGGAATAAATCTTGAGAAGAAAAGCGTGCTTATTGAAGGAAGACTCGGCAATATGATCTCTCAGAGAGGCTTTAAAAGCTTTACCGAATTTCTGGATTTTGCATTTGCGGATAAAACCGGAAAAGAAACGGTCCAGCTTGTTAACAAGCTTACTACAAATCACACTTTTTTCCTTCGTGAACCGGAGCATTTTACCTTTCTGAAAAAAACCTTTCTCCCTTATATAGAGCAAAAGAACATTGATCACTCTCTCAACATCTGGTGTGCGGCATCCTCTACGGGACAGGAGCCTTATACGATCCTTATGACACTTCTGGATTATTTCGGACCGAAGATATCCGCATGGAGAATAAATTATATTGCCACCGACCTTGATACAGAGGTTCTTGATTTCGCCAAACAGGGAGTGTATGCAACACCTCTTCTGAAGGACGTACCCAAAGAATGGCTGACAAAATATTTTACAAAGATCGATGAAACCAAATTCAAAGTAAACGATAAGCTGAGAGCCATGATACAATTCAAGCAGTTCAATCTTATGGATAAAATAGTGGCTCAGCGGCCTTACGATCTGATTAGCTGCCGTAACGTTATGATATACTTTGAGCAGAAAACAAAAAGCGAGCTTGTGGAACGCTTCTATGACGTTACAAAAGAGGGCGGTTATCTGTTTACCGGTCATGCTGAAAGCGTAGGAAGAGATACAAGATATACATATATCCAGCCCGCAATTTACAGAAAGCTCTCAGACAAGGATAAAAAATAACTATCCTTAATAACCGGAACAACAAGCCCTTAAAACAGGAAGGAGCATTCCAATCCCATTATGATAAATCCATCAACAAATTCAAAGGTAAAGGTCCTCCTTGTAGATGACTCGGCAATGTTTCGTGCCTCGGTAAAAGCCGGTCTGGCAACGAAGCCAAATATTGAAATAGTCGGTGAAGCATCCGATGCTTTTGAAGCAAGGGACAAAATACTCGACCTTAAGCCCGACGTCATTGTAATGGATATAGTAATGCCCAAAATGGACGGACTCACTTTTTTAAAACAGCTTATGGGGCAATATCCCTTGCCTTGTATCATGATTTCAGGCACCGACAGCGAAAAAGAAGCTATGGCTGCCGGAGCAGCGGGTTTTGTTTTAAAGCCCAAAACCAATTCAGACAGAAATATGTTTATTACCCTTCTGGGAACAAAAATAGCAATCGCCTCGTCTCTTAAAAGACGTGCTCCGGCCGCGGCCGCAAAATCACCCGAAGAAATAAAGGTCGACGGTCTGGTTCCCCTGAGCGGTTCTACGGTTAAACACGGAAGAGTAACCCCTAATATGCCTACGCCCGATGAAATTTCAAAGCTTACTCAACGAAGCCGCGAGGGATATATCGTAGCGCTGGGAGCATCCACCGGCGGCACCGACGCCCTCGAATGTGTTATAAAATCGTTTCCCGAAACCATGCCGCCCGTAATTGTGGTTCAGCATATGCCCCCGGTGTTCACAAAACTGTATAGTGAACGAATGGACAGATGCTGTACCGTTCATGTGAAGGAAGCGGAAGACGGGGATCGTCTTACTCAGGGTCTTTGTCTTATAGGAGCGGGCGGTCTTCATTTAGAGCTTAAAAAGGACGCAAAAGGATATTATGTAAGATGTACCCCAGGCGAAAAGGTATCAGGACATTGTCCTTCGGTAGACGTAATGTTTTCCAGTGTAGCCGACGTTGCCCGAAGTAAAGGTATCGGCGCACTTATGACAGGTATGGGTGCCGACGGCGCAAAGGGACTTCTTAAAATGCATAATACCGGAGCTCACACAATCGGACAGGACAAAGAAAGCTGCATCGTTTACGGAATGCCTATGGAAGCATATAAATTAGGGGCGTGCTCCGAGCAGCAATCTTTGGCAAATATTGGAAAAACCATTTGTAAACGACTCTCTGACGGATGGTAAACCCGAAAAAATTAAATTTCGCCTTTACTTCTGTTTCAAATACTGTTGACAAAATCCGACGAATAGTTTAAAATAATCTTATTACGGTTGTCCGCAATATTTATACGGAAGTTTGTATAAATCTTACACCAAACTTGAAAGGAGAAAATGCCCTTGTTAGGGTATTGACACGGGTATGAAAAATTTAAAGATTTCAAAGAAGCTCTTAGTAGGCTTCGGATCGGTTCTTGTTTTAATGCTTGTCGTTGTTTATCTCGGCATCTCCACACTTACAAGCTTAAGAGGTATTGTTGATACATTCTACCGCAATGCCGTTCAAAGTGTTTTGCTGGCGGACAACATCAACGCCAAGACACAGGAAATGGCAAAGAATTTGCTCCATGCCATTGGTAAAGCCGATGACGCAGAATATGTAAGAGGATACTTTGACACTGCCGAGACCTGCTATAATAAGGTCAAGGAAGACGTTGAGGCTCTTAAACTCATTTATTCCGGCGATCAGTCGGATATCACAAGCATGGAAACGCTGATAAGCAACATCTGGACAGAATACCAGAATTTTACGACTCTTGTAAACAGCGGCAGCGTTGCAGATTCCATTAACGGCTATGACAATAACATGATGCCAAACATCACGCTATTGTATACCGAAGCGCAGGAAGTACAATCCTACGCCAACAAGCTCATGGAGGAGGAATACACCTCCGCATACAACTATGTTAACGTAGGTACTGCGGTAATCATAGGCATTTCCGTTGCTGCGGTTATTGTGGTTATACTTATGGCCACCTACATAACAAAGCTTATCGTCAAGGGAACAAATGAAGTTAAGGCCGCAGCCCTTAAAATGGCAAACGGCGAAATGGATATTCAGATCCATTATGTATCCAAGGACGAAATCGGCGAGCTCGCAGGTGCAATGAGAGCTCTTGCAAACCGTACAAATCTTATAATCGAAGATATAGCATATATTCTTAAAACTCTTGAAGACGGCGATCTTACCGTTTCCTCAAAGGATGTTTCAATGTATGTGGGAAGCTATCAGCAGATTATATCTTCCCTCCGCGCCTTCAGACTTGCGCTTAATGAAACCATGCAGAAGGTCACCGTTTCCTCCGATCAGGTTGCTTCCGGTTCAGAACAGGTTGCACTTGGAGCACAGTCACTTTCACAGGGTGCAACGGAGCAGGCATCATCTATCGAAGAGCTTGCTGCCGAAATCAGCATAGTATCCGAGGCAATCAAGTCTAATGCCGCTAAGGCGAGCACCGCCAGCGACAATACTTCCGACGCCGTATCAAAGCTTAACGAAGCTAAATCGGAAATGGATGCACTTGCAGATGCGATCAAGGAAATCAGCGCTTCCTCCGAAGACACCAAAAAGATCATCAAGACTATTGAGGACATTGCATTCCAGACAAATATACTCGCACTTAACGCCGCAGTTGAAGCTGCACGTGCCGGATCGGCGGGCAAGGGCTTTGCGGTAGTTGCGGATGAAGTAAGAAACCTTGCCGGAAAATCCGCCGAGGCTGCCAAGAATACCACTGTCCTTATTGAAAACACTGTTGCTGCCATCGAAAGAGGAAGCGACCTTGCGGATAAGGCAGTAGAAGAAATGAACGCCAGCACCGAAGCTGCCGGAAACATTCTGGTCATCAACAACGAAATTGCCAAAACATCAAATCAGGCTACAGAATCCATGGCTCAGATTTCCTCCAGCGTTGATCAGATATCCAGTGTTGTACAGACAAACTCCGCTACCGCCGAAGAATCTGCTGCCGCATCTGAAGAGCTTTCCGGTCAGTCTCAGATCCTTAAGGAGCTTACGGCTCAGTTCAAGTTCTTAAGCTGACGGAATTTCAAATAATTAAAATCAATAAAAAGCGATTAAGAGTCATCTTAATCGCTTTTTTCTTATAGCTTTAGCAAAAGGTAATTGTTAAGCCTGCGGAATAAAAAGCTTTAACGAAATAAAAAGCTCCTATATGTTAAAATAAATCTCAAACTACGAAAAGTAGAAAAGATTATTTTAACGTCTCAGGATATTTTATCGTATTTGAAGGATCGCTTTGCTTTCCCGGACTCTTTTTATGATATAATAATCTCAGACAAATATAGAGGGAAATTTGATTTCAACGTCTGAGAACACTGAGCCGTTTCAACGGAAGCGTTTGCTTTACTCACTTTTCTTTCGGTATAATAACCTCGGAGAAAGTATTTAAAAAGAATAGATCTTGATGACTTAGGTATTTTTATAGTTTTTAAGGAGCAGCTCCGCTTTTCTGAGCTTTTTACGGTAAACGGTAAAGGATTTGCAGCCGTATCATCGCCGCATTACTGTTATGTGAACATAAATGGTGACATCAGCAGGCATATGAAAAAAATATTGTAACTTTCAACATGCGGATGTGAAGCCGCATGGTGTTTGCACCAAAATACCGTAGGAAAGCTATATATAGAGAGTTGAGAGCCGCTGCTAAAAAACTGTGTGAAAAAAGAGGGCGGAGATAATATAAGCAAACTATATTCCGATTATATCAGATATCACTTTACGGATTATTGAACATCAATATAAAATTAAAAAACACAATTTATAATAAGTCTTAGCAAAGCCCTAAGAAAAAACTGCAATTATTTTCTCGATAATTCCCAATCACCGCATCTTTTTGAAAAAAATCATGAAGATAGGGGATTCCCGGCATTATGTGATACTCACGATTTCTTAAGGTAAAATAAAAAACGCAAATACGATCCGGATATATTCCTGCGTATTTGCGTTTTTATTTCACTGAGGCATTAAAATAACGACGTACCGAATAATCAATTCCGAACCAAGAGGTCATGAAACTGAAACAAAATCACAAAGCACACCGATCCTGCCCTACATTATTCTGCGATTTACAAGCCTTTTTTGTTGAAAAACAAGATCATAATCCGTAAACTACACAGTTTATCCCAACCTCATTTTATGCGGTTAAGATCAGCTTCGAGCCAATCCGTCTACGCTGAGTACAACTCCCGTTATATAGCTTGCCTTATCGCTTGCAAGAAAGACAAACGCATTTGCTATATCTTCCGGTTCTCCTATCCTCCTAAGTGGTATCGTGTTTATCAAAGGATTGATCATTGCCTCAGGAAGAGCCTTAACCATATCCGTATTGGTTATTCCGGGAGCCACCGCATTAACGCGTATTCCCGAAGGAGCAAGCTCACGGGCAAGGGAAAGAGTAAATCCGTTTACCGCAAATTTGCTGGTGGGATAAGCTATTCCGGATGTCTGACCGTACATGCTTACCATGCTGCTGGTATTCAGAATAACGCCGCTTCCCCTGGATTTCATACCATCGACAACGGCCCTGCAGCAATTATAAACCGCCTTTACGTTCAAATCCATTGTCTTTTGAAACATTTCCTCGGTATATTCTGTAAAGGGTTCTTTTGCGGAAATACCCGCGTTATTCACAAGAATATCTATTCTTCCGAATTCCCTTGCAACGGCGTCAAAGGCAGTTCTGACATCATCATATTTCGTCAGATCAGGTGAAATCCCGATCACATCCCACTGAGGATTTTCCTCCTTAAGGGAATTGACCGCTTTTTCCGCGGTCTCAGGTCTGGAGCCGCAAAGTACTACGGATGCGCCCTCTTTAAGAAATTCTCTGACAACGGCATATCCTATTCCTCTTGTACCGCCCGTAACAACAGCGATTTTGTTTTTTAACAGCATAAGCATTCTCCTTTACATTTTTATAAAATACAAAAGCCTAAGCCTTTTATGCTAATAGTATAGCACTTTAAAATAAATAATTCAAGGAATCCTTCCCGAATACGAAGCTTAAAATATCGACTTGCGTCTGGGTAAGGTAAAATAAAGGAATGTATCATTAATACAGGATCTTATCAGTAAGCGGAATAACCTTCATACAACGATCCCGTGTCTCAATCAAAAAGGTATATTCTTTTTTCAGCCTACATCCCCGCTGGTCACAAGATCGTAATATTTTCCCTTTCTTTCCATCAGTTCCTTATGATTTCCGCACTCGCTTATGCCTTTATCGCTGATAAACATTATCTTATCGCAATTTCGGATCGTAGACAGTCTGTGTGCGATTATAAAGCTGGTCCGTCCTTTAAGAAGGTGATCTATTCCCTTTTGCAGATACCTTTCGGTTTTAGCGTCTATGGAAGAAGTAGCCTCGTCCAGAACAAGTATCTTAGGATCAGCCAAAATCGTTCTGGCAAATGCAATAAGCTGTTTCTGCCCCTGAGAAAGTCCTGATCCTCTTTCATTAACGGCAGTCTGATAACCGTCGGGAAGCGTAGAGATAAACTCGTCAACACCAACTATTTTTGCCGCTTCGACCGCCTCCTCATCGGTTGCATCAAGTCTTCCGTATTTTATGTTATCCATTATGGTGCCGCTGAAAATAAAGCTGTCCTGAAGCATTATTCCCATCTGGCTTCTCAGCGAATGAAGCGTAACTCCGGATATGTCCGTTCCGTCAATATCCACCTCACCGCCGCTTAAATTATAGAAACGGCTTATAAGATTTACGATCGTGGTCTTTCCCGCCCCCGTAGGACCCACAAGAGCTATGCTTTCTCCCGCTTTGGCGGTAAAGCTGAGATTTTCAAGCACATTAGGTCCCGTCTCATAAGCAAAGGTAACATTTCTGAAGGTAACCTCGCCTTTTATTTCCGGCATTTCTTCCGCATCAGGTGCATCATCCACCGCTATCGGTTCATCCAGCGTCTCAAATATCCGTTCCAGATATGCAACAGCGTTAATAAAGGTGTTCATAAGATTGGAAAGATTTAAAAGAGGCTGCCAGAATCTTGAGGCATAGCTGCACATTGCGATGATATTTCCCAATGAAACCGTGCCCGTTCCGAATACCATGAGTCCCGTTATAAATATCGCTCCTCTTACAACTATAGCGATATCATCCACCACCGGCCAAACAAGGTTACTGAAAGTAACGGCTTTCATCCAGCTTTTTCTGTAATTTTGCTGAAGCTTGTCAAATATCTCACCGTTTTCTTCTTCACGTATAAAAAGCTGAGTTACCTTTGTCCCGACAATGCTTTCATGGGTATAGGCATTAAGGTTGCTGCTTTTATTGCTGACCTGCTGCCATGCCCGACGCTGCTTATTCTTTATCAGAAGCATGATCCCCAGAAAAACGGGGAGACCGCAGAGTATCACCAATGCCAGCTGCCATGAAACAAAGAACATAAATATGGAAATAAATATCAGATTGAAAATTTCAAGGACAAAGTTTATAAGTCCGTTAGTCATAAGATCCGAAACGCTGTTTATATAATTTATGATACGAACGAGTATTTTTCCGTGGGGCCTGCTGTCGTAATATTCAAAGGACAGCCGCTGTAAATGCTCAAACAAATCCTTTCTTATATCGTAAACTATATCCTGACCGACCTTGGTCATAATTCTTGAGCGCTTTACGGAAAGCAAAACACTGACGACTATAGTCAGCAAAAACAGCGCTCCTAAAATCAATATCTCCTTTATTCCCTCTCCGGGGTTTTCCATGCCTTTAGGGATAGAATTGTCGAGCGCATACTGAGTGATCAAAGGACCGAACAATCCTACCACAACAGAAAGAGCGCTTAGAAACAGCGAAAGGAATATCTTTCCCTTATATTTCCCGCAGTATACCAGAGCCCTCTTCAAATGACGAATGTCAAACGGAGATTCAAGACTTTCATCAACGTCAAATTTATTTCTTGCCATTTATATCACCGTCCTTTCACTGGCATTGCAGCTGGTAGACCTCTTTATAATAGCCTTCACGCTGTATAAGTTCTTCGTGAGTGCCTATATCGGAGATCGTTCCGTCCTTCAGGATAACTATTTTGTCAGCATCCTTAGTTGAGGATATGCGCTGAGCAATTATGATTTTTGTACAAGGGAAATCCAGATTACGGAGGCTTTTCTGTATATGCTTTTCCGTTTCCATATCCACCGCCGAGGTGGTATCGTCAAGAATCAAAATGGATGGCTTTACCGCCAATGCTCTGGCCAAGGCGATACGCTGCTTCTGTCCGCCGGAAAGACCTACTCCCCTTTCGCCAACAATGGTATCGTAGCCTTCGGAAAGCTTACGGATAAAACCGTCGGCATCCGCATAATCCGCACACTTTACCACTTCTTCCTCCGGCATTCCGGTATTTCCGAAAGCTATATTTCCGTCAACGGTATCGGAGTACAGCAGGACATCCTGTGTGGCAACACCTATTCCGCCTCTGAGCTGTTTAAGCTTAAGCATCCTTACATCCTTGCCGTCAACGGTAACCTGCCCCTTATCCACATCATAGATTCTGGCAATCAGCTCGGTCAGAGTGGTTTTTCCCGAACCGGTCTCACCCATTAACGCAACCGTCTCTCCCGCCTTTATATCAAGATTTATATCATGGAGCACATTTGTACTTCCGTAGCTGAAGGAAACGTCCTTAAAGCTTATGTCTCCGTTGATCCTTCCCTCAAGCTCAACCGCATCCTCGCGATCGGCTATCTTGGATTTACCGTAATATATCTCAATTATTTTATTGGCGGAAGCAGTAAATCTCTGAAAGTCGTTTATGATAGTTCCTATATTCCTCATAGGGTTTGCCAGCGTCCAGATCAGTCCGGCAAACGCAGTAAATTCTCCTATGGATATACGTCCGTTGATAACAAATATTCCGCCTACCACAAGCTGCACAACTGTCAGAGCCTGAGCGGTGATTTCTATTATCGGATAAAACTCGAGCCATGTCAAAGCAGCCTTTTTATTTGCTCCGGAATACTCAAGACTTTTTTCGTCAAACCGCTTTATTTCGTAATCCTCTCTTGCAAATGCCTTTACCACGCGATTGCCGGAAATATTCTCCTCCGCCGCGGTATTAAGCTCGGAAAGACGCTCACGAAGATTTACATACATCGGACGGACCTTTTTCTTAAAAAAGAAGGAAACGAAAAAGATAACGGGAGTAAGCCCCAACAGACAAACAGCCATAAGCGCGTCCATAGAAAAGAAATAAATTACAGACGCGGCAAACAGCACAAGACTTTCCAGCACATTTTTGATTATCCACGAAATACTGTGACGCACCCAGTCGATATCGCCGCTCATACGGGTCATGATATCGCCGGTACGGTAATGATCATAAAATGTGGCATCCTGAAGGTTAATATTTTCGTAGAGCTTTTTCCGGACACGGTAAACCACAGCCTGTGACGTGGTCTCGTACAGCATGGCGGCGCAATACTGAAAAATCGACCTTAAAAAGGTAAAACCTATCATTGCCCCCACCATCCAGATTAGCAGATCAGAGCGGAGTCTTAACATTTCAACCGCATTATCCGCCGTTATAAAGGTATCGACAATTCGCTGACTCATAAGCGGAGTCAATATGTACATAGACTGACAGCATACAGAAAGCAGCATCGCTATTATATACCTGCCGCGATAACCGCTCATATTACTCCAAAGCCATCTGAAAAGAAACATTTCCCTATCCTCCTTTTCCCATATCACCGCAGTTTACATCCTTCTTCGATCACAAACTGCCCAAGCTAAAAGCAAAGATAATAATACACCAACCGCAACAAAAACGGAAGTGTCAAATTAACCCAATTTTAAAGGGGAATCCACTTTTTTTTGGCTATTTTTACACCGCAGAAAAAAGCCGATATCAATTGACTTTTAAAGTCTTATATGATAAAATTTACCGGATTTTTTTGAACGAGTAAAAACTTAGATCCCCCCGAAAAAATATCTGCTTTTATCCGGGCATACCGTCCGGCAAGGCATAAGCAACAGCGATATCTGATTTTTGAAAAGCTTTATAATGGCGTACCGGTGTAAGCCAAATATAATGAACAGCCATTTGATAATACGCTTCTTTTTAGCTCATGCCGCCCCGTTCGAAGAGACGGATAGTTTAAGTCAAAAGCCTGAGCTCTACTCCGACAACAACCAATATTTTTTCCGCTCGCATAATGCATAATGTTATTTTTTAAAGCATGTTCATATAAAAACGATATGCGGATTTTAGAGCAAGGTTTTCCGTAGATGAGGCAATTTTTTCGGAAATACTTCGATGTTTCAAAAAAATCAGCTAAATATACGGTGGATCCTGCTGAAAAGACCTGTGGAGAGCTTTAAGTGAATACGCTATAGTTCAGCCCGAAAAAAAATGTGATAAAAAGAATAAAATTATGATATATCCTCTCAAAAAACCATGATAAAATTTAAATAAATATAGTGGGAAATCGTTTAAGGTCTGTTTAAATCAAGTGATCCGTCAATTTTCCTTCGGGAGTATCGGCACATCCTTATTAAGCCCCGCAGGCATGAAAATATTGCTTCATTTTTTCCGGGAACAAGGTTGTTGATACACGGACAATGATTTTACCCTAACAGGCTCTGATTGCATCGGGGTGCGGTATGATAGGAAAATATAAGATAATTGCATTTATAACCTGTCGGATTCATGAAAGAGAATGTCACGAGTTTATTTCCGTTTTGCAAAAACAGCTTTCGGAAACCGACACGCGTCTTTTCGTTTACAACAGCTATTCACAGGTCAGTGACGGAACAGAGGATAACGATCCTCAGACCTCCGTTTGCAATTTAATAGATCCGTCTTTTGCCGACGTAGTCATTGTGCACGCCAACAGAATTGAAAACGATATATTGTGTCAAAGAGCTATCACACGTGCATTGGACTCAGGACTTCATGTAATCTCTCTCGGCAAAAGCTTCCCCGGCTGCATAAATATCGAATATGAGCATCAGTCCGGCATAAGCGACATGGTCGATCATCTTATAAATTCCCACGGAATAACCGACTTCCATATGATTGCCGGATCAAAGGGAAACAGCTATTCGGAAAAACGCATAGAAGCATTCCGAAACACTATTGAAAAACACGGTCTCCCATTTGAGGACAGCATGATCAGCTATGGAGACTTCTGGTCCGGTCCCACCATTGCAGCAGCAAAAAGGCTTATGGAAGAAAACAGACTTCCGAAAGCATTTGTATGTGCGAATGATCATATGGCCATCGCCGTGTCCGATTTTCTTCAGAATAACGGGATATCCGTGCCCGAGGACATAGCCGTTACCGGATATGACCGGATCGAAACTATCTACAGCTCTTCGCCCACCATAGCCTCAGCATCCATCAGTCATGAATCAGTATCAAAAATCATATATGACACCCTTACGGATATATTTGAGGGAAACGAACCCGCAGACAGAATATCGGTATTCCCGGAGCCGGTATTCAATGAATCATGCGGCTGTGAATGCAGTTACAGGATCAATTCCGCCGCATTGCTGAATGAACAGACCAATCTTTTTTACAGATTTCAGGACGAAAATATAGTCCTCTCCAGGGTCGCGGAAAAAATACAGCAATGCGGCAGCTTTGAAGAAATCGCTCAAATAATGCGCAAGGACGACCTGATGTATGCAATGTGCTGTCTTATAAAACGCGAGTTTACGGATGAAACGGTAAATCCCGAAGTAAAAGATACAAACACGGTAAATAATGAGCTTTATGTTTTGTACGACAGCGATATGATCGATTATAAAAAGCTTCATAATGAACAGTTCACACCCTACTACATGACGGAAAAGGAAATAATACCCACACTTGATTACTATCTTGAAGACGGCCGCTGCCTGATTTTTTCCGCGCTTCACTATACGGGCGTCTCCTTCGGATATGTTTGTTTTCACTTCAGCGATTATATACCGGGAAATTATTATAAGATACCTCAAACGGTAAATATGCTGAACAATGCATTAGGCGGTCTTATAAACCTCAGACATAAACATTATCTTCTCAAAAGAATCGAAAAAATGTCGGAGACAGACACGTTGACAGGTCTTTATAACCGCCGCGGCTTCTGTACGGAGTATAACAGACTTCTTGAAAACTACCCGGACGAACCCTTCGCGGTCATAATGTGCGACCTTGACAGACTAAAGCATATAAACGATAATTTCGGTCATGAGGAGGGTGACAACGCCATTCATACGGTGGCTCTAGCACTAAAGAACGCCTGCCCTACAAACGCGGTGTGTACTCGTTTCGGCGGAGATGAAATGATGGCTGTGTACCCGTATAAGGAAAGCGGCAATAACGTCCGTCCTCTGTTTGAAGAATATCTTAACAAATACAATTCCCGATCCGGAAAGCCCTATACCGTCTCGGCAAGCATGGGAATCTACATCACTCCTAAGGGAGAACGTCTCAGCTTTGAAAAGCTTGTCAAGAATTCCGACGGTCTTATGTACGCGGAAAAGAAATATAGAAAGTCACAGTTTAAATAAGACCATTATTTTATTAGAGCTTGTTCTTAATTTACGGTGTAAGCCTTGTGGTTTACACCGTTTTTTGATATAAATGACAAAATCCTGATATTTCCTTGATGAAAAAAATGGTAAATTTTATTTGTCGGAATACACAAAAGAAATTCCCAAAAGAGGATAAACATCAGCATAACGCTAAACAAGGAGAATATGTCTTATGAAAAAAAATCTGACAGCCGTTTTTCTTTCCGCTGCCATAGTCTTAAGCACCGGAGGTATCTGCTCGGTCGATACCCTCGCAGCTTCGCCGCGCTTTTCAGGTGATTATTTCGGGCTCGGCTTTGACAGACATGAAAACGATAAAACTGAAATGTCTAACGGATGGTCCAACGGAGGCATGTTCAACTGCACATGGAATTCCTCCAATATAAGCTTTAACGACGGCAAAATGAACCTTTCGATCTACAGCGACGGTCGGGGGGGATACACAGGCGGGGAATACCGTACAAGACAGACATTTGGCTACGGAATGTATGACGTGAGTATGAAGCCTGTAAAAAACGACGGGGTCGTTACTTCGTTTTTTACCTACACAGGTCCCTCCGACGGAACGGTATGGGACGAAATAGACATAGAATTTTTGGGCAAGGATACAACTAAAGTACAGTTCAATTATTACACCAACGGCGTCGGAAATCACGAGTATGTTTATGACCTCGGCTTTGACGCATCCCAAGGCTACCACCAGTACGGCTTTTATTGGGATAAAAACAGCATTACGTGGTACGTGGATACAAAGCCCGTTTATACCGCAACCAAGGATATTCCTTCAACACCGGGAAAAATCATGATGAACGTATGGCCCGGAACGGGAGTAGACGAATGGCTTAACCGATATAACGGAGTTGCACCTCTTACCGCGAGCTACGACTGGATGTCATATACTAAGCCCGGTTCCTCCCCGGACAGCGCCTCGGGCGGTTCCGACGCATCATTCAATCAGGGGCAGCTTTATGTTATACGTTCAAAAAACAGCGGAAAGGCTCTCGACGTTTTCTGGGGTTCAAAGGATAACGGTGCAAACGTACTTCAATATTCATATTGCGGATATGCAAACCAGAAATGGTATATAGAAAAACAAGCCAGCGGATACTATACCATAAAGTGCTTTGCCAGCGGAAAGGTCCTGGACGTTCAGGGATGGTCCTGCGACAACGGAGGAAACGTTCAGCAATGGGAATATCTCGGAGGAGCAAATCAAGAATGGAGCATTGAAAACGTAGGCGGATATTATAAGATCATAAACAGAAGAAGCGGAAAAGCGCTGGATGTTTACGGAAAATCATCCTCAGACAACGCAAACGTGATCCAGTGGAACTACAACGGACAAAGCAACCAGCTTTGGAGCATCACTCCGGTATAAGCAGAAAATAAAAATGCGTCCGACACGGTTTTGTTATGCTACCGAACCGCAGCGCTTTGCTAAGTCTTTGTGTGTTGACAGATCAAGCTATTGCTGTTCTTACTTTTCGGAAATGATTCGGAGTATGAGAATGCCGTCTGAGTTTATCAATGATATCATATACATACATTATCCGAATTCTCCTTTGAAATCTGGCGGTTTTCAGCAACGGACATGTCATTAAATCCGCCGCAGCTTTAACGGCAGATGATTGCAGATCTTAGGATAAAATTGCGGTCGCGGAACAGTCGATCCGATGTATCGTATGGATCGGCGGTTCAAAGCATTTTTTAACGGATAAAGAAATTCCCGCGCCAAGCCTGTGCCGATTTCGCATTAGCCTGACGCGGGGATCATTATATAGCAAGCATTGTCGGAAAGTATCTCACATGCTTTCAGCATATAGGGCTTCATACGCTTTAAAGCATGCGGACACTAAGATCGTTCATAATATGACCGGGTTGTGAACCGAAAAATCAGATCTCTTTTATTACCTGCTTCACCAAGCCTACCACTCTTAAGCGGGAAACCTCTTCATTCTCAAAATGTCTTACGGGATACATGGGGTTTATAGATATCAGATCTATCCAATTTTTTCCGTATTCTACCTTCTTTACCAGTCCCTCCTCGCCGTCCAGCAGCATTACGGCAATGCTTCCGCTGTCCACGGAGGACTGCTTGCGGACTACTATAAGATCACCGTCCTCGATTTTAGGATACATACTGTCCCCCTGTACCCTTATCGCCATAGTTACCGGAACATCAGACGGATTTTTTATGTACATCGGAATATAATCCACGATCCGGGAATCGGCATATGCGCCGAAGCCCGCAGAAACGCTTTCAAATATCGGTATGCGGTATATATCCTCGGTGTACAATGCCCTTACATTGGAGGACTCATCGGTATCGGATATGAACGTACCGGGAGAAACACCGAAATAATCCGCCAGAGTTACTATAGTACTGCGTTTTAAATTCTTCACGGTACCGCTTTCCCACTTCTGAACCGCCGCTTTCTTCACTCCAAGTATTTCCCCCAGCTCTTCCTGGGTCATTCCCCTTTCGTTTCTTAGCTTCTTTATGTACCCGCCTATGTCTGACATATTTATTAACACCTTTCTTTTTTATTTTCCGAAGATAGCCTCCGAAGATTTATGCAAATTGACGAAACACCGCTAAACGGTTTCAATTATGTTAATGCGGTGTTTTTACTAAATACAGTGTATCATATTTTTAGACTTATGTCAAGCTCTTTTGTGCAAAACATAAAAAATAGATACCAACTATTGACATGCCCAAAAAAATATGATATTATTTCAGTATCGAGATAAGATACAAGACGGTCGGAAATGCTTTCACACATCGGAATCGGCCGTTAGAACGGACGCTAAACCGTAATTTGTACGATCATGCATCAAAGCCGTTAAAACATGGTGATCTTCTATAAAAACGGCATTTTAAATTCAAAAAAACCGCATGGAAACAAGTTTTTTTTGCTTTTCTTGTATCTTTTTAAGATATTAAAGTCCGAAAGGATATCCGTAAAAAGGAGAAAGGGTTTGGAATACTATTGCGATTGCTGCTCAAGGCGGCTGCATCCCACGGAAACCGTCAAATACAGCGATGAAGTATACGGAGAGCTGTACATAAGCTGCGGGTATTGCGCGGGGGAATGTACAGTCCGTGCAGATGACAAGGACAGCGAAGGGGAGGAAAATAATGACGGATATACAAAAATACCTAAACAGCTACGGCAAGCTGTGCGATGAAGCCGAGTCGATCACAGAACAGCTGACGATGCTGAAAAGCACCGCCGAATACAGATCGCCGTCGGCAGAAGCAGGCGGCAGAAGCGGCAGCTTTTACGACAGGGTAGGTATAAATGCCGCAAAAATATCAGATCTGGAGGCCAAACTGCAAAGCAGAAAAATCCGGCTCAGATCGCTCAGGAAGGATATTATAGGAAAAGTAAGCAGGCTTCAAAATCCGCGCCAGAGAAGGATAATTACCGACAGGTATATCAAGCGCAAGGACTGGAACGAAATAGCTTCGGAAAACAGCATATGCGAAAGATGGATGTTCAGGCTACACAAGCAGGGTCTTGAGGAAATGACAAAATAATACGTATAAGCAGATCCGGGGTGGCAAAACAGGTTATTAAAAATTCCGTTTTTCAACTTTTTTAAAAAACATATACATCGGAAACAGCCTTTTCAAGCAGGTTCATTCAAATTTTGTATATTTTTGCGCAAAAACCGCAAAATAATTTAAAACCAGGCTTCTTTAAAAACGAAAGGAAGGTTTCTGATATGAAAATGACAAATACCGAATATGACAAACTAACCAAAAGAATGTCACCTAATACCAAGCTTTATTTTACTCTTCCGAAGGCCTTTCTTATAGGCGGTCTTATATGCTGTCTCGGTCAGGCGCTCCGTAACCTTTACATGTATCTGGGAATGAACGAGCTAAACGCAGGAAGCGTTACTTCCATTACACTTGTTTTTTTAAGCGCTCTGCTCACCGGTCTGAAGGTATACGACAAAATCGCCAAGCACGGCGGAGCGGGTACTCTGGTGCCTATAACGGGATTCGCCAATTCGGTAGTGGCGCCGGCGCTTGAATTCAAAACGGAAGGCTTCATTCTCGGAACAGCAGCCAAGATGTTTATTATTGCGGGTCCCGTTATCGTTTACGGAATACTGACTTCGGTAGTATACGGTATCATCCTTTATCTGTTCCAATTGGGCGCGGGCTGATGCAGGCCTCTGCAAACAGTAAAAATAAACTCTGAAAGGACTTTTGTTTATGGCTAAATTGATCAAAGACGGAACCATCGGTCTGGATACATTTCCTTCGGTGTCCTCTTTTGCGGCGGCGGTCGGAAAAATGGAGGGGGAAGGTCCCCTCGGAAACTGTTTTGACTATATTTCGGAGGATGTTACCTTAGGCGAAAACAGCTGGGAAAAAAGCGAAAGCAAGCTTCAGCAGCTGGCTTTCGGCAACGCGCTCACAAAGGGCGGCTTTTCCGAAAAAAATATCGACGTGCTTTTTGCCGGAGATCTTCTCAATCAATGCGTAAGCTCAAGCTACGGAGCAAGAGATACGGAAATTCCTTTTATGGGACTTTTCGGGGCATGCTCCACAATGGCGGAGGGACTTCTTCTTGCAGCTCTTTTCGTAGACAGCGGAATGGCGGTAAATGCCGCCGCCGTCACGTCCTCTCATTTCTGCTCGGCGGAAAGACAGTTCAGACTTCCCGTAAACTACGGCGGACAGCGTACCCCCACCGCGCAATGGACCGCCACGGCTGCCGGATGCGCCATTGTCTCTCCACACGCTCAGCCGCCTTATGTCAAATCAGTAACAATGGGCAAAATAAAGGACATGGGCATCACCGACGCCAACAATATGGGAGCGGCAATGGCTACGGCAGCTTACGATACCATATCCCGTCACTTAGCCAATACCGGACAGGAAATAAAGGATTTTGACCTTATTCTTACGGGCGATCTTGGTACGGTGGGGAGCGATATTCTCGCCGAGCTTTTTCTCAAGGATAAAGTAAATATATCCGGCCGTCACAACGACTGCGGCATAATGCTGTACGATCCGGAAAAGCAGGACGTACACGCAGGAGGCTCCGGATGCGGATGCAGCGCTTCGGTGCTCTGCGGTTATATTTTACAGGAAATACAGCAGAAAAAGCTTAAAAATGTTTTGTTTGCCGCTACGGGAGCATTGATGTCTCCCACAATCATACAGCAGGGGGAAAGCATACCGGGCATCAGCCATGCGGTACAGCTTTCGGCCGAATAAAGCGTTCGGAAGCTTACGGCGGCAAAGATTTAAGGCAACACCGCACAATGATTGGGTGTGAATCGCGCAGTCGGATTTTTCGTAAGCTTTGCATAAATTCTACGCAGGAATACTGACGTATTTCAAGGAGAATTTGTGTGAGATGACGGAAAATATGCAAGCAAGCCGCACGCAAAGCCGTCAGGCGGTCATCGGTGCGGTATTGCCTTAAGAGTACGTTCGGTTTCTCTAAGTATGCAGATCGCGCAGCAGATTTTTCGTATTTTGAGGCGATTTTTCGCAGACGTACTTCATGTGCATCAAGAAAAATCAACGAAGAAATATGCAAAAGATGCAAGCAAGACCTATTCTGACAGATGCTAAACCGGCTCTAAGACACGACCCGACACCGACAGAGCATAACGAAAATCCTGCGCTTTTATCATATGCTGTTCCAATAGAAATCAGCGCACGTCTTTTCGGAATATTTTGCCGTGACTGTGTTAAAATTTCCCGAGGGATGACAGTCCGCCTGTGAAATTATGTCTTGTCAGGCAATGAAATCCGCTCGAAAACCCGCACGGCTTCCTATCGGAACAGCTTTTTGATGCAAAACGGCTTTTTATTTCATAAAACAACAGGCATTCGTTGATTTTAAGGTCTATCCGAAAAGACGCAGGCTTCCGAAAAAATTTTATACGTATAACAACCGCATTTCAAACGGAAGTTTCGGTTAATAATGCAAGTCTTAATTGTTTTGAAAGGAATATATCTATGGAAATGTTTATGGAATATTTTTGGGCTTTTGTAATAGGAGGCGGCTTCTGCGTGATCGGACAGCTTCTTATTGATCTGACAAAGCTTACTCCGGCAAGAATACTTGTAATTTATGTTATCGCAGGAGTAATTCTCGGAGGATGCGGCGTATATGAGCCTCTGGTGGAATTCGCGGGGGCGGGTGCTACGGTTCCTCTCACCGGTTTCGGATACACGCTTTCGGAGGGCGTAAAAAGAGCAGTTTCAGAGGACGGCCTTCTCGGAGCCTTTACGGGAGGCTTTACCGCCGGAGCCGCAGGACTTACGGCGGCGGTCGTTTTCGGTCTTATAGTCGCACGGTGCTTTAAAAGAGGAGACAAATTATAATAATATAAAAGGTAAGCGGGTTAAAAACGATTTTCAGACCGTATTCAAATAATATTCTTTCACAGCATTAAACGAATTTCATTCGCCGCTTTAAGAAAATAATGTTCAGAAGCAAGAACCTGTCCGCATAGGAATCAGCACGCGTACTTCCGGAATATTTTACCGATGACCGGGTTAAAATTTCCCGACTTGCTTTTTACGCAAGCTCAGTCTGCGAAACTTTGACTTGTCTTCGGAAAATTTGCTTAAAAATCCACGCAGCATTCCCATATGGACAGGTTCTGAACCGTAAAGCATCAATCAATATATCCCGACTTCCGAAAAATATCGGAAGGCTTGTAAAATCTAAAGGCTTCAACCGTCAGTCCGCGCCTAAAAACAGCATGAACGGAAATAAACGAACACCTTATTGCTCCATCAAGTAACTCTTGAAGAAATTGTGCGCCGAAGGGCTGTGGAAAGGCAAGGAATAAGACCGCAGGAATATACGCATATTTCAAGGGCTTCTGACGAAGTATTTAGGCAGCCGGGCAAGCAGAATAATTCAAGAGTTACTTGGAGGAGCAATAATAAAACACGGGATAAGGATATGGATTTTTTTGAACTTTTTTATCAGGCTTTTCGGACAAAAAAATCAGCTTGCCGCAGACTCATGAAAATGAATCCGCCGACAAGCCGATAAATTTTTTAACCTATCCGACCGGTTTATGCAATGTAAGAAAACAATAACGAAAACACAATATTTCGTTTTTGCACCGGGAAGCTAAGCAGCCCGATCAAAACCGCCGCATGACCGCCAGCGGGAAAGCGGAATCGTTTTTTAAAAGCACGGAAACCTTGCGTTTCGGATAATATTAAGGCAACACCGCACAATGACCGCCTGATGGCTTTGCGTGCGGTGTTGCCTTAAATCCTCTTAACCTAAAGCCCCGGTTCACCGTCCCTCAGGCGGTTATCCGCTTTTGACCCCGGCGTTTATGCCGATCCATCAGCAGGATAGCGGCGTACCCTTTCGCCGGTTTACTTATCGTTCTTTCGGCGGGGCTTACGTCCCGTATTTTATCATAAACCTGGGACGCTGACACTCGTTAAATACATTATTTTACTTTTCTTTTTCCTGATAAAAGTATGATCAAGCCGCCGCTAATCAGCAAAGCCGATACGGAAGATACCGACGCGGCAACACCGGTATTCTGATTTTTATCATCGGGCTTTTCGGTTTCGGAAGGAGTAACGGGAGAAAGCTTAGGAAGGCTTTCGGTCTCCTTATAACCGCATACCTCACAGGCTCTTTCCTTAGAGCCTTCCTCGGCTTCGGTGGCTTCCTTGGTTATCGTCCAGTCACCGTAGGTATGAGCGGATTCCTCGGATTTTTCGCCGCATTCGCATTCCTTCCAGTGGTTGGTTTCGTCGGTGCTCCAGTTGTTTTTGAAAATGTGAGTGTGGGAAAGTGTCGGAATAGTTTCGGTCTCCTTATAGCCGCATACCTCACAGGCTCTTTCCTTAGAGCCTTCCTCGGCTTCGGTGGCTTCCTTGGTTATCGTCCAGTCACCGTAGGTATGAGCGGATTCCTCGGATTTTTCGCCGCATTCGCATTCCTTCCAGTGGTTGGTTTCGTCGGTGCTCCAGTTGTTTTTGAAAATGTGAGTGTGGGAAAGTGTCGGAATAGTTTCGGTCTCCTTATAGCCGCATACCTCGCAGGCTCTTTCCTTAGAACCTTCCTCGGCTTCGGTGGCTTCCTTGGTTATCGTCCAGTCACCGTAGGTATGAGCGGATTCTTCGGATTTTTCGCCGCATTCGCATTCCTTCCAGTGGTTGGTTTCGTCGGACGTCCATTCTTCGGGGAATATATGGGTGTGTTCATCTTCGCCTTCACCGAACAGAACATACTCGCTGAAATGCTCAAGGTAAATAATATAGCTGTCCTCGGTCTGTTCTCCGGGGATAACTTCCTTGACGGTTTGTCCGTCAATCTCCGTCAAACGGTATACCGTAAAGGTTTTGTCCCTATGACCGGAAGGAATGGGAATAATAACCTTAACCAGGCCTTCATAGCCGTTGGAGAAATCCTCGCCTTTATAAAGAAGGGTCAGGTCTAACAGATTATATTTTTGATTTTTCTTGATTTTGTGTCCGAGGGCCTCCTCAACTCTTTTAAGGCCTTCTTCGTCATAGATTTCTTTCGCTTTTATTTCTATTTTACTAAGATCCAGTTCAACGTCGTCGCCGTCCTTGTGTTTCATATTAAAGGCGGGGTTTACGTAAATTTCGGTAACTCTTTCTTCCTCGGGAATTTCCTCGGCTTCGGGAGGGGTGATTATTTCGCCTTTTATTTCGTTGTTATCATCAAAATACGAACCGTCATGATTTTCCAAATTCGTTAGTTTAGCCCACGGTCCGAATTTGCCGTCATATTCGTAGACGCAGACCTCCACATCGTAATAGCCGTTGGGAAGATCATTAAGGAAGCCGTAAAAGTTTTCGCTCCATATATGTCCCAGTTTAACAACTTTTCCGCTCGCTTTATCGGTAATACGAACCCAGAAGCTGTCTGTATTATCATGTCTTATTCTGTCCCAATCCCACAGAAGGGAATCGGACTTGTAGTAAAGCTTGGGAACCCATACCGATTCATCAGGTTCTTTGCCAAAGGTGAAATTATATGTCTTTTTGTTATAATTATGATTTTTGTCCATAACATATAATGTTGCCTCATAATCTCCGGCGGGGTAATCGCCTATCCAGACACCGTTGCCATCGGAATACGCATCAAAAACATTTATGTAATTATTGATTATGTCCTGACCGTTAACTGTAAAGTTTAGAAAATATCTTTCGGCGCATTCCACATTGTCCCACAGCAAATTGTTATCCTCAAGCCGTAATTCCGGAACCTCTATACTCTCGTCGATATTCGCATCAAATGAAACTTCTATAGATTCACCGTTGCTGCCGAATTCCCCATTAAAATAAGCCCATACATTAATTCTGTACTTTGTGTTCGAAAAAGGAACAGCAAAGCGTTTCCAGTTAATGCAGCAAGGCTCTGTCGGAAAATCGGTTTCAGAAGTAACGTATTTTAAATCGCCGTTTACATCAATATATATATCAAATTGAATTCGATAATGTTCCGCACCAGCGACCTCGTCCCATAAGATATTTTCACCGGTTTCATCAAAACGAATGTTTTGGGGGGTATCAGGGAGTGTAACTTCGTTGTGAGTATGGGAAACCAATACGGGTTCTGTCCACTCGCTGACATTGTAATCCCGATCCATTGTCTGAAGGGATATCCAATAGTTTCCGCTCTTGTCAAGATACCCATAAAAATAAAAATTAGGATATCTCTTATATGTAGTAAAATACAATGTGCGGTTTTCATCATCATTGAAAATTTTTATATTATATCGGTATGCGCCTTCAACCTCGTCCCAAAGAAGCGTTTCTTCCTCTTCCTCGCTTAGCCTTACATTAGCGGGAGCGTCAAGGGTAGGCGCATATTCGGCGGTAATTGTCTCCGACCACTCGGTTCTGTTTTCGCCTTCGTCAAAGGAACAGATATCAACGTCATAGCTGCCGAAATCGAGAGACTGCTCATAGCACAGTCTGTCAAACTCAAGCTGCGCTTCGTCGTCAGGATCATAGTAATCAACATATTTGGTAATTTCTCTATATTCTCGTTCCTCATCACCTGTATGGATACGAATAATATATCCGTAGGCCTCTTTTACCTTGTCCCACTTGATAAACCCGTCTTCAAAGCGCAGATTTTGGGGGATTGGAAGAAAATCTGTTTCTTCCCAGAGATCCTCTGGTTCGCTGACGGTTCCTGAGGAGATTATGATTCCTTCCTCGGCGTAAATCGCTCTCGATAATGAACGGTAAAGGCCTGTGGTTAGCGCCGATATCAGGATTGCCGCCGCGCACAGCGCCGATAACACTTTTTTCATTTTCATAAGCATTTTCCTTTCTGTTTTTATTGAGCGTAAGCTCCGATTTTGCCGTTATATATAAATACTTCTTTTTTATTCTATCACAAGGCATTGGGATTTGTCAATATATAATATACATTTTGTCAAGTATAAATTTACATTTTTTAGGCGCAGCCGAAAATAATGCAAGCTTTTACAATTGGGCTAAAATCCGGGCGCTTACCGACGGCGGACAAATCAAGAGCGCGTTCATATAAAGCCGATATACGGATCGTCAAAAGTTTACCGCGGATGAGGCAATTTTTTTCAGGAACACTTGCGTGTTTTAAAAAAATAACGAAATATGCGGTGAAAATTGCCGAAAAGACGTGTGACGGCCTTTATGTGAGGGCGCTCTAAAATTTCCGTAACATTCGTGTTGAATTTTCCGTAAATGTATGTTACAATATTTGTGTATAATCATCATCGGAGACAGGCGGATCCTTGTCGGGAAACCGTCGGAAAGGAATCAGTACCTATGCCGCAAATTCCTCAAATATCGGGACCCCTTACCGGCGGTAAAACCTTAACCTCCGGCAACAGCAACAACGGCGCTCCCCAGGGAGCCGAGCCTTTTTCCATAAACGGAGTCAACGCCGTACAGAGACCTGCGGGTGTTACTCAAAAGGGCGGCCCAGGCGGAGCGGAAAATCAAAACGTATCCGGCAAGCCCTCCGGATCGGTAGGAGTACCCATTGCCAAGGATCCTTCCATGGCGGTGGAAACGCTTCACGACGTTTTTTCCGGGGATCTTCTGGAAAACGCAAAGCTTAACGGATATACCGAGCTTGTGGGAGAAATAGACGATCTGACGAAAGCCATTTATATAAATCCCGATAAGCTTATGAACGAAATCCTGACTCAGGAAAAGGACAATACCGTTTTTTCGGGAGATCCGCTTTTTGACATTCTGCGCAGCATTTCCGCAGAATCGGGAGAAGATACAAAGGAGCTTGTAGCCATTCTTCTGAAGTCACTTAATTATGCCATGAGCAGAAACGAGATAATCCTTGCGGTAAAATCCAACATCAAATTTCTGGCGGATTATTTCGGAAAAGGCACCACTCTTTCCAACAATCTCAATCAGCTGTTCCAGAAATGGGATTCGGGAAATGCCGCGGAAAACTTTGAGGCGCTCAAAAACGAAACCGCAGCGCTTATGAAAACCATAGAGGGCAGTCTTCAGAACGACAGCCGCACGGAAGTCCTCGTGCCGTTGGTGACACACAACCTTTCAAGATACAATACCAACGAGTATATGATGAAGGAAGCCTTTTCACAGCTTATGTCCCAAGTTCCGTCATCCTCCATGCGCGACGAACTGAGCAAGGCTTTTACCGCTTTTGTTTCAAAACTGCTGACGCAAGCGCACAGTACGGACGCCCGGGAGAATGCCTCAGGACAGAATGCTTACGGCGGCATGGATGTTTCAGCCGAAAAGGCTGCAATACTTGTATATCTTTCAAAGCTGTCCGGAAGCCTCGAGCCTTCTTCCGGCAATTCCCTCCGTACCGGCAGCGAATCCGCTCCGGCTTCCGGTATTGCAAACGGCGATACGGATCCGCAGCAGATCCCCGCAGAAGGGGGCAACAACAACGGAAATCTGTTCGCGGTCATTGACGAAAAGGGAAACGCTTTAAGCGGACTCAGATTTGTTCCCGTGGACGAAAACGGCAATATTATCGGCAGTAAAAATTTAATTTTTGACCAAAACGGCAGCGTTGCAGGCGAACAGAAATTTGCGGCGGTAGACGAAAACGGAAATGTCATAAGAGATCAGCAATTCATCACCACCGATGAAAACGGTAACGCCTTAGGCGGACAGCGCTTTGCCGCAGTAGACGAATACGGAAACGTCATCGATCCTAAAACCGACGGAATCAGGGAAAATGACCTCCGAGAGAAAAACAATACCGATATTCAAAACAGGATCATTGACGAAGCCGACAACGATAATATCGATAAATACCGCAGCACTGTTCCTTTAAGCGAAAGCCGGATATCGTATGTCCTCAACAATTTTAACGGGGGGCTTATTAAAGGAAAAGACGCGATCGGACAGCTTCTTTCTCTTCTTATTCCCAGAAACGCACCGGATGCCGCCCAGGTTATGCAGACGGTCGTAAAGGGCACGGACAATCTTTCCGATCTGGTAAATTTTCTTAATAAGGTTTTGGAAAACACCCCGGATGTGCCCGAGCGGCAAACTCTGTGCGACGCCTTTGAGGATATAGTAGGAGCGATGGCGAAAAACCAGGAAATGCCTACCCAAAAATTTACGGGCTATGAGTCGGAAACAATGAAAGCGCTTACCGCATTTATTGACAGAAATGTAAACCACCCGGCCATCAGGGGGATAGATAATTTTAACGCCTCAAATCTTCTTCAGAGCATGCTTAACGCTCCGGGAGTATTTACTCCGCTTGCGCATTATATAATACCGCTTCAGGTAGAGGATACGAGAGCCTTCGGCGAGCTTTGGGTGGACAATGACAACAGCTCCTCAAACAAGGGGGGAGAAAATCAGGAAAAGCACTATCATTTATTCCTTACCTTTGACGTCGAGGCTGTGGGAAGATTTGAGGTCGACGCTTACAGTATGGGCAACAGGCTCAATCTCTCCGTTCTCTATCCCAAAAGCTACCGCTACAGGGTATCGTCACTTACCGATAAGATAACCAAGATCGCCGCAGGAGTCGGATTCAGCGTTGAAAATTTCAAGACAGGAATATTGATAAAGCCTCATTCTCTTGCGGAAACATTTCCAAGAATAAACGAAAACAGGAGGAGCTTCGATGTCAAAGCATAAGACCTTCGGAAAAACCGCCGCGGCCGCGCTTAAATATAATCCCGATCTTAACTATGCTCCCATAGTGGTAGCCTCCGGAATGGGAGAGCTGGCTAAAAAAATACTTAATATAGCCGACGACAACGGCGTCCCCATATACCGGGACGACAGCGCGGCGGCTCTTCTCGTAATGCTGGGAGCGGGAGAACATGTGCCGCCGGAGCTTTATCAGGTTGTAGCAGCTATATATGCTCAGGTGGTTTATGACGCTAATGACATTAAAAAAATGCGTTAAGAAAACCTTACGAAGTTCAAAAAAACGGATGTTTTTAAGAGCCTGTTCAGTATGTAAATCGCGCAGCAGCTTTTGCGTATTTCAAGGCGATTTTTTCGCGGACGAACTTGATGTATATCAAGAAAAATCAACAAAGAAATAAGTAAAAGCTGCAAGCAGGCTGCATGCTGAAAGATGCTAAACAGACTCTAAGGCCGTAAGCGCTCAAGAACGAAAAATCAGGAGTCTTAAATGAATAAGGATAATTACGGCGGTCTGGACATATTCCGCCCCATCGCAGCCATTCTGGTCATAGCAATACATACGTCTCCTTTGGAATTTATAAGCCCCGGAGCGGATTTCTTTTTTACCAGACTGCTTGCCCGCGTTGCCGTGCCCTTTTTCTTTATGGTAACAGGACAGTTTGTTCTGGGTAACGTAATGTATCGTAAGGATAATCCTATCAAAATCAAAAGATTTATTATAAAAACGGCGATCACATATCTGGCAGCTATAGCGGTATTTCTTCCTTTCGGACTTTATCTGGGGCATTACAAGGGCTTTTCCTTCGGAATGCTTCTGAAAATGTTGTTTTTTGACGGAACCTTCTATCACTTGTGGTATCTCCCGGCATGTATATGGGGCGTTTTGGCGGTCACGCTGCTCAGTCGTTTTCTTAAGCCGAATGCCGTAATCGCAATTACCTCCGTGCTTTATATAATAGGAGTTTTCGGAGACAGCTGGTACGGCGCTATAGAAAAAATTCCGGTTATTACGGACATATACAACGGCTTTTTTGCCGTTTCTTCATACACAAGAAACGGAATTTTCTTTGCTCCGCTTTTCCTTGCACTGGGTGCCGTTCTCGGTCAGCGCAAAAAAAGGCCGAAGGCTTATCCAAGTCTTGTTATGTTCCTGATATCCCTGATATTTATGTCGGCGGAAGGGTTTACCGCAGCATTGGCAGGATTGCAGAGGCACGACAGCATGTATTTCTTCCTTCCTGTACTTATGTTTTTTCTTTACAGGCTGCTGCTTTCCGGCAGTCTTCCCTCGAGGCCGGGTCTGAGACGGATATCGATGCTTGTTTATATACTGCATCCTATTGTTATAATGGGTGTAAGAGAAATGGGACGGCTGTTCAGAATAACACCGGTTTTGGTCGGCAACGGGATCGTACATTTTATACTTGTCTCAATAATTTCCTTTGTGGGCGCGGGTATCATATTTGTGCTTTACCCAAAGTTAAAAAACAGGATTTTCCGAAAAAAAATAAAGACGTCAAGCTAAGGCGTATCCGAAGACAAAGCAAATCCGTACAGTTACGCCGAAGGAAACTATTTTAGGAAAAAAGCGAAAAATACAAGGGTATTTCGCAGTATCCCTTTGGGGTAACTGTCGGCATTCTTTTATGCTGAAGGCGTCAGCAGTCAGTAAAAATCGTAAAATTTGCGGCTTTTCAGACGACCCCTAAATACAAAAAAGCGTGTTTATGTATTTATCATAAACACGCTTTTTCACGTTTTTTACACATTTGATCACCTAATTTTCATAATCTGCCTCCCGAAATACGTTTTTTGCTCCCCAATGACGTTATTGATTTATTGACAAAACTATTCCCGTGAGATATAATTATTATATGATTACAGTATTTCCATATAAATCCAATATGTATGATTTTATTAATTTTTTGTGCAGGGTTTAGGTGCTAAGCACTCGATCCAAGAGCCTGTTTATACCAATCCCTTTTTAAACTGACGTAATACCCACAGTTTAAAAAGGGATTGCACCCCAAACACTAATCCAATAATTTTAAAAGGGATTAGTATTAGTATCTCTCAACATACGTTTCGTTTGCACCTTTTGTGTATTTCTTCATTGATTTTACTTTATGTACTCAAATACACCTGAGAAAAAGCGCCTCGAAGCACGAAAAATCTGTTGCGTATCTACATACCGGGAGATACTAAACAGGGTCTAATGAAAAAAATATACCGGTAAATATGTATATTGGTTTTATTTAAGGATGTACCGGAACCAAAGCATTTTTTATGTTTGTGCCCCTTAACCCGAAGCGAAAAAGCATATTTACAATCTAAATGCTGATGAGTACGGTCATATGAAAAATGTAATCAAAGATATTATAAGAATTTCGGCAATAGGAGGAAGACAGAATGAATATTTTTATGAAGATCATGTCATTTGCAGCCGGGGCAGCTGTTCTTTCGGCTATGGCGGTTACAGCTTCCGCCGTTACTCATACGGCGTATGTAAGCTGTAATAAGCAGGACGAGCAGCACTACAAGACAGGAGGTGTGGAACTGTATAATTTTTACGATTACGGAACGACATGGTATTTTGACGACGCTTGTATACTTTCAAGAGTCAGCAGCAATGGAACAGACAAAGCTATGGCTTATATAAGGTATGCAAATTACGGCTCGAACGATTTCTTAACAGATTGCAAAACAACCACCAAAAAAGAAGTTGAAGTAAAGTACAATCCAATTGGAGTTGATATGCTTCAGCCCCTATCATATGCCCACTCATCGGGTGACGGTGAAAATTTCTACCTAAGGGTTACATATTAATGATGAAGTACTTAATATATGCAATAAAAACCGAGCTGTCCAACAAAACGAGCTTAGCGGTGCATCTTACCGCCACCGTTTTGGTGATTTATTTTATTCTTCAATACTTCGGCTCATACCGGGGAGTACTGGCTTACGGTTACGATAAAAATCCTCATTATATTCTGTCTTCGGAAATCGGGGACGATATTGGGGAGAATGAATTTAACCGGCTGTCTGATATAAAGGGATTTCAGTTAGCTCAGCTCGACTGCGGCTATATCGCAGGAAGCAGAAACGGTATCGCTTTGATCGGTCTGTTGGGAACGCCTTTTGATAATATGATGTTCGGAGGAGACATCGCCATAGAAAAAAATACCGATACGGATTCCGTTTATGTTCCCTATTCTTATATGAAAAAATTAGGGACGGAGGTCGGAGAAAAGCTTGTCTTAAAAAAGAACAGGGAAACGGGAATATTCTTTATTTCCGACGGAACCGAAAGCGCGGACGAGTTTGAGTTTATCTCCTTTACCGTATCCGGAACCTTCGGCGACGGTTTACGGCTCGGAGAGGCGCTTGTCTTTCCGATTCCAACCGTGCTCAAGCATTTTAAACCCGTTAAGGCCGAAATGTGGTTTGATGTTTTTCAGCTTAACGACGAAGATTTTGACAGTGTGCTCCAGGAAACGGAGAGCATTTTCGGGAACGTTACAAATCTGTCGGTTTTTGACGATGTGCTTTCTGTACAGATAAACTCCTTAAGGGGGATGGCGGCGGTTTTCTTTTCCATAGGGATGATTTGTATTATGTTTATGTATTCATATATTCTGTCAAGGCGGGTGCGCAGATTTTCGGTGTGCTCTCTTTGCGGCGCCTCCAAGGGAGCGATTACGGCGATAACGGTCATAGGCGGCGTCTTAAATTATACGGTGAGCTTCGGTCTGGCGCTGCTTTTGGGAGCGGTTATGAACAGGTATGCTTTTGAGCCGCTGTTAGGATATGACACTATGGATATAGACCTTGAAAACGTGATACTTCTTTTCTTTTTGTTCCTCGCCGTTTATATTATCGTGACCGCATTTTATGTCTTCGACTTTCTGAAAAATTCGGCGGTTTCGGTTTACAGGAGGAGTGAATGATGAAAGGTTTTCTTATTTTTGTTAAAAGGCTGTGGACAAAGAACATAGGCTCAAACATCGCCGTGACGGTCATGATTTTTCTTACCTGCTGTATGACCGCTCTTGTCTTTAATCGGATTTATCGGTTCTACTATGAATATAACTTCTTTAAGGATACTCCCTTAAACAGCTCTTTGTTTTTTATGGGGAGAGAAGGAAATATGGAGGAGGAGGACGAAGAGGGGCACATATATTCTGCTATCGACACGGGCTTGAGAGATGAGCTCATAAGCTACGGCGAGGAAAAGGGTGTAATCGGCGGAATTGCGCGGTTGATGGATTTTTATGATAAAAACAGCAAGTGCAGCGTTTGGATATACGATGAGATCACCGCTTCATACTTGGGAAAGGGCGTTGTCGGTTCGGGAAAATGGCTCTTTGAGGATGAAATGACCGGCGAGGGATATTATCCGGTTGTAATACATAAGGGGCTGCATTATGTTGTGGACGAGGACGGCGAGCCGGACCCGGAAACCGGAATGCTTCCAAACGAATATGTTATGATGGGCAGCGATGAATTTAATATCGGAGACGTTCTTGATCTGGATATCAGTATGAGTATATCATCACATCCTCTTGAAGGAAAGGTGCCTTCCAAGGATGTTAAGGTTAAGGCGGAGATCGTTGGAACAGCCGAAGAAAACACACCCTTTCGCTTTATGCCCTGCGCGCAGTGGGGAACCATAGTCCAAACGGTACGCGACACCTTTGCGGACGAAATGATCAATGATGATGCAATAATCTTTTTTCCTTATGACGAAGAGCTTTTTAAGGGCTATGAGTTTCCGTACAATACGGTTTTGATTTATTTTAACGAGGACGCTTCCAAAGAAAGTATAGAAGACTTTTACACCTATGCGAGGGGCCTGGGCTACTGCAACCTTGGCTCAGATATACTGAATGAGACCAAAGCAGCGGCTGACGATCATTTTAAACAAAGCTTTTTCTTAATTTATATGTTTATGGGACTTACGCTTATCTCGATAATCTGTATCTCCTTCCTGAACGTAAAGAAGGTAAGAAAGATCTTTTCGATCTATTATCTGAACGGATGCAGCTTTATAAAATCCTTGGGGATCTACTTTACATATTTTATATCCATGTACGGACTGTCTTTCTTACTGTTTTTGGCGGCAATGGGAATTCAGCAAACGCTGATTCTTAATACGCATAACCCAAGATATAACATCGATGACGCGCAGCTATATACGATCGACCCGCAGGTCGCTCTTGCGGCGGTTTTGGCGGGAGTGGTCGTTTCTATAATATCAACGGCAGTTCCGTTTCTCATAATGAAAAGAAGAACTGTCATCCAAAATTTAAAGGAGACCTGACGTGGGAAATTTAATTGAAATAAAAAATCTGTCCAAAAGCTATAAAAACGGAGACGGCACGATACTTGAGGTTTTAAAAAACACGGACTTTACCGTATCCGAGGGAGAGCTTGTGGCTATTATCGGAAAAAGCGGTTCCGGAAAATCCACTCTTCTTAACATTTTAGGCTGCGTGGACAGCTTTGACAGCGGTGAATATCTATTCTGCGGCACAAATATTTCCGGGCTTTCCGACAGCAAAAGGGCGGCGCTGAGAGGGACGCAGATAAGCTTTGTGTTTCAGGATTACGCCCTTATCGAAGAGGAAAGCGTTTTACAGAATGTGTTGACACCCATTTTTTTCAACAAGCCTTCCGATATTGGAAAGCCTAAGGAAGCCGCCATGAAGGCCTTGAATCTCGTAGGTATATCCGAGCTTGCCAAAAAGAAGGTCAGGACCCTTTCGGGAGGACAAAAACAGAGAACGGCAATAGCAAGAGCTATAGTAGGCGGCCCCAAGCTTATACTCGCTGACGAGCCAACCGGCGCCTTGGATTCTGAAACGGCGGAATCCATACTGAACCTTCTTTTTGATTTAAATAAGGAAGGAACAACCGTTTTGATCGTAACCCATGACGGAGATGTTGCAAAAAGATGCAAGAGATCGGTACGGCTTGAGGATAAGCAAATACTGAATGTCTGATATCTTCGTTAAATTAAATTAGGGTCTATCTGAAATTTGCGTTTTTCAGATAGACCCTATTATTAAACCGGAAGAACTTTATTCGCCTTATCGGCATGAACATTATCTATTCCGTTTTCCTTATCTCTGCGTTTTTCGAAGAATTTTTCGGCAACCTGACCGAACATTGCATAGCTGAGAACATCCTCATCCTGTTCAGCCCATTTTGCCGCCTCGGCTTTGAGCTTATCAAGCTCCGGAGCAATGAGATCGGCAGGACGACAATCGATGGGGGCTTCGTCTCCGATTATCCTCTTTCTGAACTCGGGATCGATATCTACCGGTGTTTTTCCGTATTCGCCGCGTACAAGTCCCTTAAATTCTTTTGTAACGGTCTTATATCTCTCGCCCATAATAACGTTAAATACCGCCTGAGTACCTACTATCTGACTTGTGGGGGTTACAAGAGGCGGATAACCCGCGTCCTCTCTGACCCTGGGAACTTCCTTAAGCACATCGTCAAGCTTATCGGATTTCCCCGCCTGTTTAAGCTGAGAAACCAAGTTGGACAACATTCCTCCGGGAACCTGATAAAGAAGCGTATTTGCGTCTACCCCCATAACCTTGGGATCAAGCTGTCCTGATTTAAGGTATTTCTGTCTTAAGGTCTGGAAATAATCGCGAACCTCGTTGAGTGCGTGAAGATCCAGTCCCGTATCATATTCCGTTCCCTGAAGCGCAGCCACCATCGATTCCGTAGCAGGGTGACTCGTTCCCATAGCAAGAGGCGAAATAGAAGTATCTATAACATCGGCTCCCGCTTCAATGCCCTTTAACAAGGACATGGAGGCTAATCCGGAGGTATAATGAGAATGAAGCTGAACAGGGATCTTAACCGCCGACTTCAAAGCCTTTACAAGCTCATAAGTAGTATAGGGTTTAAGCAATCCCGCCATATCCTTTATGCAAATGCTGTCCGCGCCTTCATCTTCAAGCTGCTTTGCGAATTCAACGAATTTTTCATTGGTGTGGACAGGACTTAACGTATAGCTTATGCAGCCCTGGAAATGCGCGCCCTCCTTCTTTGCCGCCTTAATGGAGGTTTTCATATTACGGATATCGTTAAGTGCGTCAAAAATCCTTATCACGTCGATTCCGTTAGCCACACACTTCTGTACAAAATACTCCAGAACATCGTCAGCATAATGACGGTAGCCTAACATATTCTGACCCCTGAACAGCATCTGAAGCTTCGAATTCGGCATTTCCTTACGAAGTATCCTGAGTCTGTCCCAAGGATCCTCTCCGAGAAAACGCAGACAGCTGTCAAAGGTCGCGCCGCCCCAGCATTCTACCGAATGATATCCGATCTTATCCATCGTGCTTAAAATAGGCCGCATTTCATCCATTGTCATACGGGTAGCGATAAGTGACTGGTGAGCGTCACGAAGCACCGTTTCGGTTATACCCACCTTTTGCCTGAGGTTATCCATATTTATCAGTCCCCTTTCGGATAATTACGCATTTATGGTCGCAATGACCGCACCTGTAGAAACGCTGTCACCCTTATTAACATTAATGCTGGCGATAGTTCCGTCCCTGTCGGCAACAACATCGTTTTCCATTTTCATTGCTTCGAGTATGGCGATAACCGTACCGTTCTTGACAGCATCTCCGACCTTGGCCTTTACCTCAACGATGGTTCCCGGCATAGGAGCGGTGATCTTTACATTTCCCGCGCTGCCCGAAGCGGCGGGAGCGGCAGCCTTGGGTGCGGCCTTGGGTGCGGCGGAAGGAACTGCGGCGGGAGCCGATGCGTCATTTGAGACCTCTTCAACGGCTACGTCGTAAGCCGTTCCGTTTACGGTAATGTTATATCTTTTCATAGATTAAAGCTTCCTTTCTCTTAATATACAAAGTTAATATGCTTACGCGAAGGAGCTATGATTCTTTTGTCAGAAAGAGCGTCCATTGCGGAATTTACTGCGGTCCATACCTCCTCGGGAGCAGCCAGTATATCGATCAATCCCTTGTTCATGGCGTTAAATGCGCTTGCCTCACCGGCGGCGTAATCGAGAGCCGCCTTATCAAGCTCCTCCTTGGTTTCACACCGGTCGGAATAAAGGAATACCGCCGCCGCCTTCGGAGCAAGGGGTGCTATAACGGCTTGTTCGAGAGCGATGGTCATATCCGAATTTGCTCCGCAGAATGCCGTAAAAATTCCGCCTAAAGCGTTGCCGGTTATTATCGAAATTTTTGGCGTGGTTGCGCTTGCATAGACCTGAACAAGCTTTGCGGCATTGCGCACGCTTCCTGCCAGCTCTGCGGCGCCGCCGGCCTCAAATCCTTCGCTGTCCACTACCGTTACCACGGGGATTGAAAAAGCGTCACAGATTCCGACAAATCTGGCTATCTTTGCCGCATCCTCCGATGTAAGCTTGTCATCGGTTTTATTTGTGGCAACAAAGCCCGTAGTTTTCCAGTTTATGCTTCCTAATGCAACGTAAGAAGCCTTGCCGAAATCGGCGAAAAGCTCGGTCAGGCTGTCGCCGTCGGCAATTGTCCTTACCGCAGCCTCACCCTTTAAGGAAGCGTCAAACGCTTCGGAAGGCATGGCAAAACGATCGTTTCCGCCCACTCCCATATTATTCTGCGGAAGGATAGCGATAAGCTCTTTTGCCTTTTTTATCGCTTCGTCACTGTCCTTGACTGTTATGCATGAAACGCCGGATAATGCGGCGCTTTTTGCTGTTCCGGCTCCTTCGGTATTATCAGAAGATACGAAAGGAGGCGTCAGAAACAGCTCCGCTTTTTCAGTCATTATAACAAAATCAGCCATAGCGGCAAGAACGGCGGACATACCGCCGCAAACACCCGTTACTATCGCTATCTGAGGAGCCACTCCGGAAAGAGCGGCGCTTGCGCATGCGATATCACCGTATGCCTTAAGGAGCTCCGCGCCTTCGGACGCGTCTCCGCCTTTGGAATCATAAATCGCCACCACGGGAGCACCGTTTTTTACCGCCGACTGATACAGTCTGACTATTTTCTGAGCCGCGGCCTTGCATACGGCTCCGCTTTTAACTGAAATATCCTGCATAAAGGCATACACAAGGGCGCTTCCGTCCACCTGCCCGTATCCGGTCACAACACTTTCTCCCGCATAAGGAGAAAGCTCGTTAAATCCGCCTTCGTCAAAAAAGGAAAAAAGAGTGTTTCTCGCCTCGCTTGCGGCAGCCTCCTGCTTCAGCTCTGCCAAAGTTTTATTTGTTGCCACCTTGAAAAGTCCTCCGATCTTTTAGTTCTAAAAAATCAAAAAGCCGGTGCGTCACCTTAAAATATGACGGCATCCGGATTTGTATTGCGTTATACCGTCCGTATACCGAAGGTTGATACAGCTCTCTGATTTTTTATAAATTCGGTAGTTATGCCGAAAATCAACAGAACGCCGCAAAATAAATCTGCGGTTTCCGAAAAAATATCCAATTTACATTATACAATATTGTCACCGCAATTGCAAGAGCAATCACAATTTTTTTCTTCAAAAAAGTCGGAGATGGAAGTAATGCTCCGCTTATAATTAAACAGCATCAGAAGCCAGTCCGGAACGCTCTCCTCGATGACCGCCGAATTTGCTCCTTCATGCTCGGCATTGTTCAGCGCACCCCTGCATACGCCATCAAAAAGATACTTGTCTCCGGTATACCTTATTATATGTAATGCGGATTCAATTATTTTTCCGTACAGGACGGCGGCGGGCTTCCCGTTTTCCGTTGCCTCAAAAACAAAATCCTCTGCTTCATAGTTTCTTTTAATTTCAACCATTTATAGATTCCGTTACCTCCTTTTTCTTTTAACGGCGGATTCCGGTCTGCCCATAGCCGCCCTGAGGGTTTTCATTTCATCCGGCGTCAGCTCTCTGTACTCGCCGGGCTTCATCATGCCCAGCTTGACGCCCCCTACGCCCGTCCTCTTAAGACGCGAAACGGAAAGCCCCACAGCGTCGCACATTTTGCGTATCTGGCGGTTTTTGCCCTCCGTTATGATAAACTCAAGAACCGTTCTTTCCGGCTCTTCCACAAGAACGTTTATGGTACAGGGCTGTGTTACCACTCCCTCGTCTATCTTGATCCCCACCGTCATTCTCGCTATCTGCTCCTCGCTCACTTTAGACGGAACGGTGACACGGTATGTTTTGGAAATATGCTTTCTCGGATGAGTTATATCATTGGCGAATGCTCCGTCATTTGTGAGCAATATCAGCCCCTCGCTGTTTTTATCCAACCGTCCTACCGGGTATACCCGTTCGGCGATTCCGTCCAGCAAATCCGTAATAAGCTTGTCCGAATGGGAGTCTTCCATTGACGTAAGATATCCCCTCGGCTTGTAAAGCTTTATATATCTTAGCTTTACGGATTTTGTATCGAGCTTTTCTCCCGATACTGTTATTATATCCTTTTCGGCATCGGCCTTGTCTCCAAGGGAAGCGATATGCCCGTTAACCTTTATCTGGTTTTTGGAAATAAGCTCTTCCGCCTTTCTGCGGGAACAATATCCGCTGTCGGAAATTATTTTCTGTATTCTTGTTTGCATTTTATCTTTCCTTGCTGTTTATTTTTAGCCCGGCGTCAACTTTCCGTAAAACACATTGCCGTTAATATAAAAGCCTCGCCGGATATCATAACAATAAAAAGAGTTGACAGTCCCGCTTTGGATCTTAATACCGGCCCCCGCCTGCCCGACTCCGTGCGGATTCTGACAAATATCGGGCTGCAAACGGTCTGTAAAGTAAAAACATGCTTTGATGCTTATCGGGTTTTATTATGATATACTCTTAAAACGTTTATAAAAACTTAACCTTCTATGGGAATAAACATTCTCCGTTCACGTTTCGTACTTATAAGAACACGCCGAAAGCCCGGCTGATCTGCCGGGCGGCGCCGCAAAAACTGTATTGATATTGACACCGGACTGAATCGCACCGCTATTTGCTTTGACACAAATAACGGAGAATGCTTACATATATTATGCGTCTCCTATGCAAAAAACCTTCTTAAAAAACACCACAGTCCGTCAAAAAAGCCTATCTTACGATCGTCGGCAGCAACCCCTTTGTCCGTCACTAAATTTACCTTACAGACAAATTCTCCGTCAAGATAAATCCTTGCCGTCCCGACCGCCGTCCCTTTTTGAAAGCCTGCATAGAGAAACGGTTCGGTGTGAAGCTGAAAACTGACTTTCTGGCTTTCCTGATGCGAAAGCGGCAGAATGATCTTCTCGGACAGATTTAAAGAAACATTTTCCTCACAGCCGCCGATAACAGGAACTATTAAAGGAGCCGTAAGAACAATATCGGTAGGCTTGATCTGAGAAAATCCGTAATCAAGCATTTTCGTATGATCGCTCCAGTCATCCGGAGCATTAAGGGTTACGGCTATAAGCCTTACGCCGTTTCTTTCCGCAGCCGAAACCAGGCACCTTCTTGCATTATCCGTAAACCCCGTTTTTACCCCTATGCACCCGTCATATTGCCACAGCATTTTGTTGGAATTTCCCAGGCTGCGCAAATAAGGAGGATTTCCGTACTCCACCTGAGCGTCCGCACATCGGCATATTTCCGAAAAAACGGGATTTTCAAGGGCAGCCATGGTAAGCTTAGCCAGATCATAAGCTGTCGTATAATGCCCCTTTGCGTCCAGCCCCGACGGATTTACAAACCGAGTGTTTTTAAGTCCTAAGGAAGCCGCCTTCTTATTCATAAGCTCTGCAAAAGCTCCCATCGACCCGCTTATATTTACTGCCGCCGCATTTGCCGCGTCGTTCCCCGAAGGAAGAAGCATACCGTAAATCAGAGCCCGCCGAGTAACTATATCTCCCCGCCGAAGCCCCATGGAGGTCCCTTCAACATTTATCGCATAACTGTCCACCGTAAATTTGCTGTCAAGATCTCCGGCCTCTGCGGTCAAAAGCGCGGTCATTATTTTGGTGGTGCTCGCCATTGCTCTTTGTTCATATGCGTTCTTTTCGTAAACGACCGCTCCCGTATCCGCATTTATAAGAATGGCGCTGACAGCCGATACCGACGGTATTTCCGCCTGAGCAAAAGCCGGAAGAGAAATTGAGCCGGACAATGATATCATTGTAAGGAAACATATTACGGATTTCTTCAAAAAAGTAATTTTCATATGCCTACTCGTCCTTAAACTGTTTTTGTACAACCAGTTTATGCCGAAGACAATGATAAAATTACAAAATTCACAGTCAAAGCTGAAATTTCATGGGATAATATACTGAATGTATAACAGAAAGAGATTTAAGGCGGCGCCCAATGATCGCATTTGAATTGCGCCGTCGGTCGTTTTCTTGATATTATTGCCTATCTGAAAACAACACAAATTTGTACGATTGCATTAAAAGCATGGCGATTTCAAGAAAAAGGCGAAGAAATACAAAAGTATTTCACAGTTATCTAAGGCAATACCGCACAATGACCGCCTGATGGCTTTGCGTGCGGCTTGCTTGCATATTTTCCGTCATCTCACACAAATTCTCCTTGAAATACGTCGGTATTCCTGCGTCGAATTTATGCAAGCTGACGAAAAATCTGATTGCGCGATTTACACGCAATCATTGTGCGGTGTTGCCCTAAAAGAGATAACTGTCGGTATTCTTTGAATTGGAAAGCGTCAGTCGATAGTAGAAACCGTGTATTTTACTGCTTTTCAGATAGGCCCTAACTTTCATCGCGTGGAGTCGGACCGTATAGATCCGATGCGTAAATAAAGCCAATCTTAAAACCGGAATTACCGACGTATTTTCAAAAAGTATTCGTTCAAGCTGACGAATGACCCGCGATCAGGGTGCACAAAAAGCCGTAAGGGGTTATTGTGCCGTTCCGTCCCGGATCACCGCAATATATCCTACGGAATAAAAATCAATCGGTGCTTTACATACCCGAACTGCTTTTACATACCGTTTCTGTTTTCTTCGCTTAGGCGCTTACTCTTCTCCGCTATCTTCGTCCGCGTCATCTTTTTTGCTGAAAATATCCTTGACCTTGGAGATGATACCCGGAACTCCTTCGATCAGACTGTCAACCGGACTGTCCTTGGCGCCCAGCTCAAGCATTTGTACGTTTCCGTCCCGTTTGATTACAATAAACGCCTGAGGCTTGATAGTTATACCCGCTCCGGAACCGCCCGCAAAAACATCGTTTGTGATATTGGAGGGGATATCCGAACCGCCGGAAACAAATCCGAACGAAACCTTCGATATCGGAATGATAACTGTGCCGTCAGGAGAAGTAACAGGCTCTCCTACAATGGTATTTACATCCACCAGCTCGCGGATTTTCTCCATGGATGTGCTCATAAGTCCTTCAAGATGCTCTGCCATAATTTTTTTCCTTTCTTATAGCGGATTACCGCATTTTTTCAATATTAAGTGCGCTCATATGAAATCGCTATACGTATTTTATAAAAAACGGAACGATCGTTTTTCTGTATACGCATACGGATCTCAAGATGATGCACCATGTTTTTAAAAATCTTGGCCGTGATTTTTTCATAATATTTTTTCCGTAAGTCCTCGAGGCGATACGAAAGACAAAGAAACGCTTAAACTCTATTAATGTCCTTTCTGCGCGGCAAAGGAAAAACCCTGTCGGCGGTTTCGATGCAATACCCTTTAAAGACGCCGTTTGCCCTGTGGTTTTTGCGTCGGCTGACCCCTGCCGCATTACCATGCTTTTTACGCTGCTTTTTTAGGCGGCTTATTTTGATCCTGTTTCTGCTTTTGAATATCGTTTCCTTCCATTTCGCCTTTGACTGCCAAAGCGCACCAGACTGCGCAGCGAATTAATGTGGAAAGCCTTAGCTTAACGGTAGCCCTGGCGAAATAATCCGTTTTTTCAAGATCGAAATCAGCCTTGATAGCGACTCTGTCCGTTTTTAACGTAACGGTTTTCCCGAGGAATCCGATAAACCCGTTGACGGCCGTACAGTGTATTCCGTAGCTTATAGCGGTTTTCGCCGCGTCATCGCCTCCGACCATTATGTCTACCAGAAGCCCGGTGATCCTTATTTTCTTAAAAAGCCGTTTTATATGCGGCTTTGCCTTGTCGAGCATTCGCATTATAAGCTTAAGGTCGGCTTTGCTTTTTGTATCACCTTCAGTATCCGCCTTAGAAGCCTTCCGTGCCGGATCAGGTATTTCGGATTTACTCCCGTAAGCTTGGTCGCGGGTCTGTCCTCCGTATTCCGATGATCTTTGCTGCGGCGGCTGCGTGCTTTTTCCTTTTTTCGCTCTTCTGTCGCCGGCTGTCTTAAGATGTGCTGCTCTTTTACGTTTTCTCCTTAGCTTGTCGGTTTTTCTTTGCTGCTTTAAAAATTGTTTTTCTTCCTTTGCCTTCTTTTTTTTCTCTTTACGTTTTCTTCTGTTGGTTCTTCCGGGCGAATCGGGACTCATAAATATTGTAAAGAAAAGGTATTTTACCTTAAGGCTTAAGCCGTTGTCATATTTAACATGAAGGGTGACGGATGTGGTAAGAAAAAGGATCAATATTACCGACAAAATTGTTCCTATGGTGATCAGCAGGATTTTACCCGCTATAATCAGAACATCCAAAAGCATCCCCCCCTTAAATAAAACAAAGCTGAATTGTCATAATATAAAATACGCCGTTTTTATTCTTTTATTTATCGCTATTCATCGTCGTCAGCTCCGATTCTCAGCATTTCCGCCAGCTCCTCCGCCTGCTCGTCTATTTCCTGCTGATTGATACCGTCCGTATTATTCATTTCCTCAAGGCTCAGCTGACCCTCCTGTGTGGGAAGAGGCGGAAGCTCATTAAGGCTTCCCAAGCCAAAGCACCGCAAAAAGGTATCTGTTGTCCGATAAGCGATCGGTCTTCCGGGAAGCTCAAGACGTCCGGCTTCCTCTATAAGTCCCCTCTCGGCAAGAGTGTTGACAACTCCGGAGCTGTCTATACCTCTGATTTGTTCGACAAAGCCTTTCGTTACGGGCTGATTATATGCAATGATCGCCAGGCTCTCCATCGCCGCCTGCGAAAGCGGGGTCTGTCTGTAGTTTTCCAGAGCCGCCTTAACATAGGGAGCAAGATCCGCACGGGTAGCGATCTGATAAGTATCCTCAAGACGAATTATTCTGAGCCCACCCGACTGAACATTATACCTGCGTTCAAGCTGACTGACCAGCTTTGCGGTAGTATCCTCATCTATTCCCGAAGCCTCGGACAGCTTGTCCACGCTTATAGGATCTCCGTAAGCGAACATTATGGCTTCGATTATTGCTATTCCTTCCTCAAGATCCATCTGAAATTCACCTTTCATATGCTGAAAAAATATGAACGCCGATAAGCTTCGATTCATACCGACCCGTTTTAAACCGGCGAAATACCCACATGTTAAGGCAATACCGCACAATGACCGCCTGACGGCTTTGCGTGCGGCTTGCCTGCATATTTTCCGTCATCTTACACAAATTCTCCTTGAAATACGTCAGTATTCCTGCGTCGAATTTATACAAGCTGGCGTAAAATCTGACTGCGCAATTCACACGCAATCAGTGTGCGGTGTTGCCTTAAAATGAAATTGCACCCGAAACATTAGGAGCTACCTGAAAAGCCGCAAACTGCATGATTTCTACTGATCGGAAACGCTTTCCGTGTCAAAAATACGGATAGTTATCCTAAAAAGGCAACTATGAAATACTCCCGTATTTCTCCCCCTTTTTCCTTGGGATCGCCGCGATTTAGCGTAATTAAACTGATTTGCCTTATTTTCAGATACGCCCTGATCCCATTTTTTAAACAGGATGAGTATCGCTTTCTCTGCCGCAGTACTCAAGAAAGCTGTTATCGTCGGAAAAACCCACATACCCGTGTTTTGAAAGCTCAAGAAGAGCAAGAAACGTAGCCACCTGCTCCGAACGCGTTTGTCCCTTGTAAAGAGCCTTTATTTCTATTCTTCTGTTTCTTCTTATCCGTTTTAAAACATAAACTATCTTCGTAAAAACCGAAACATAGCTTTTGGCTACGATAGGCTTCATGGAAGGGGCGGCCGAATTGATTTCCGCGAGCCTTATCCTGTCCGCCATAGCCGTAACCGCACCGTACAGCTCATACATATCGTGCCTGTGGCGGTACTCAGTATCCGCCGGAATATCCAGAGGTTCTCTTACAAAAACATCGGAGCCTGTCCATCTTTGTTTAAGCTTTTCCGCTATCGCCTTACATATCGCATATTCTATAAGCGCACCCTCAAGCTCTTTCTTAAGCTGCTCCGCTTCATGCTTGGGGAGGAGCGCCGAAGACTTTATAAGAATAAGATGAGCCGCCATTTCGACAAACTCTCCCGCCGTCTCAATATCAGCCTGCTGCATTTGTTCGAGATACAGTAAAAACTGCTCCAGCAAAACGCCGATCTCAATATCCCTTATGTTAAGCTTATGTTTTTGTATAAGGCTGAGCATAAGGTCAAGAGGCCCCTCGAACACCTCCAGCTTAAAATTAAGCTCCTGCATCGATATCTACCCTTCCTTGACTGTTAAACAAAAAACATTTTCACAAAGCCGGATGCGTTTACCAAGCCATCCATAACCAAACCGGAAAGAAAAGCGATCGGCATGCTCAGTATTCCGAATAAAAGCATTACCATTACAACCAGTCCGATAATACGTTCATATTTCGCTATTTTCATGTACAGATTTAAAGGCAGAAGCGCGGCAAGTATCCTCGCGCCGGAAAAAGGAGGTATCGGAAGAAGGTTGATCACCGCAAGATAAACGTTAAGATATGCCACATACATAAAAGCCATAAATATATAGTATTCCATTGACTCCTTGCCCGAAAGGATAAGCTCGATATTGCAGTAAAAAACCGACTGCTGTATGATAACGGAAATATAAGCTATTAAAATATTTGCGACAGGTCCTACAAGAGCGGTAATAAGCATCGCCGCCTTCGGACGGACCTTACTGCATTTGGATACGTTGATCGGCATCGGTTTTCCCCATCCGATACCGCAAAGCAGCATGGCGATCGCTCCCGTAATATCAAAATGCGCCATGGGATTAAGTGTGAGCCTGCCGCTTCTTTCCGGGGTATCATCGCCGAGAAGGGCGGCGGCAAGGCCCTGCACATACATATTTAGCGGCATTGACACCAGCATGATTACAAGAAAAGCAAAAATCCAGGCCACTATTTGCGCCGTATCGGCGGAGGAAGTAATTAAACTAAGCATTTTTTCTCCAATGTCAGGTTTTTTCGGCTATACCTGTTTATTATACTACATTTGCCATAAAAAAGCAAGAAAAAGAAAATCTTTTTCACGGCCTATGAACGCTTTGTTTTATCCTTCCCTGTAAAAAGCCGCCGGGACATCCACGGCAATATTCCGGTTTTTTGACGCACTATGCGCCTGCGGTTAGGGCATGCCTGAAAACGATGCAATTTTGTGCGATTCCGCTTAATATACACGGAGATTTTATAAAAAAGCGAAGAAATACAACGGTATTTCGCGGTTATCCCTTTGGGGTAACTGCCGGCATTCTTTGACGCAGAAAGCGCCCGCAGTCAGTAGAGATTATAAAAATTACGGCTTTTCAGTTACACCCTAAATACGCCCCTGGTAGAAATCGTACAAATTTCGGCTTTTCGGGCAGCTACGGCATTGATACAAGAAACCTCCTTACTGCACTCCGGTCAGCTCACGGATCACCTCCCCCGCGATCATCAGACCCGCCGCCGAAGGTACGAAGCTGACGCTTGCGGGAGGATGACAGTTTACCCTCGGCGGTTCCTCCGAATAAAGCACCTTAAGTCTATTCACACCCGCCTTCCTCATTTCGTGTCTCATGACCCTTGCAAGGGGACAGACTGAGGTCTGATATATATCCGTTATTCTGAGCCGGGACGGATTTAGCTTATTGCCCGTTCCCATAGAGCTTATAATAGGAACACCAAGCTCCCCGCAGCGCAGTATGAGCGCTTTTTTTGCCTTAATATCATCAATGGCGTCAATAACGTAATCACATTCGCCGATGGGAAATTCCTCTATATTTTCAGGTGAAACAAAAGTCTTTCTCGAATCTACCGAGCAGCTCGGGTTTATATCAAGACAGCGCCTTTGCGCCAGATCCGCCTTATATTGTCCTATTGTACTGTGAAGCGCATAAAGCTGCCGATTGATATTTGAGGGAGCGATAATATCGCCGTCTGCCAGGAGAAGGCTGCCCGTTCCCGCCCTGACCAGCGCTTCCGCGGCGTAGGACCCGACCCCGCCGAGTCCGAATACCGCTACGCGGCAGCTTATAAGTCTTTTAACGCCGTCTTCTCCCAGAAGCATGGAGGTGCGGGAATAAATTTCATCCATTTTATTTATCCACCGTCCTTACGTCAAAAACCGGATATCCGTCAATATACTCCTTTATCATTTCCGGATTGCGCTCCGCTTCTTTAAAAATCCTGTCCGAAATTCCCGCTACGAATGCGGATATCTTATCTGCCGGAAGGTTTGAAACCGTTTCACAAACCGGCGATAAAGTCAGAAGCAGGCAGTCTCCCCTTCTCATGATTCTGAAAGGCCATATACGGCAGTCGAAGGGTTTATCGTCGCCCAGCCCGCATCCGTTCTCCGTAAGCATAGGACATCTGCTCAGGCCCTTTTCGTCATATTCTGCGTCAAAAATCATGCAACGGGAGTTTTCTCCGGTTTTTTTCATTTTAACATTGGGATGTTCTTCCTTGATTAACGCCGCAAGCTCCGGTTCTATAAGCGGCATTTCCCATGAATCCTCCCGGTCAAAAACACAGCATATGCGGCATTTTGCGCAGCTTTTGCGCGGTAATATTTCGGTTATCATAAAAACTCCTCGATTCATAAAAATGGTATTGATCTATATTTTTATTCTACCATATTTTTGACCTTTTGAAAAGTATTTAACCGAACGACCCGGAGCATTTTAAAAAATCGCGCTATATCCGTCCTATTTATCGGAAAACCGACCGAAACTGCTTATGTGGACCCTCGTATCAAGGCATTTTTATATCCCGGGGCGAAATTAATTTTTCCCTAATTTCTGCTGCATATTTAAAACAACTTTTTATTATTTTTTGCACGGTATAAATCATTTTTTACGTTGTCGCTACTTCGGCATTATATTTTGAATCGGGTATCGATGCGAGGATAGATAGTAAACCGGTTTTTTCATATTCCGGACATGACGGACCGGAAAACAGGCCGCCGTGCTCTTAAAGGCGAAAAACCCTGAATAACGCTTTACATCTGCCGTATTTTCATATGATCCGCATAAAATGTCGTTGATCGTTTTTTTGATCATTGACATATACCCGTTCCGATGAAACGACCGGACTTATCCCGTGTTCTTCTTAAGGCAATACCGCACAATGATTGGGTGTGAATTGCGCAGTCAGATTTTTCGTCAGCATGCATAAATTCTACGCAGTAATACTGACGTATTTTAAGGAGAATTTGTGTAAGCTGCCGGAATATATGCAAGCAAGCCGCACGCAAAGCCCTCAGGCGGTCATTGTGCGGTATTGCCTTAAAACCTTGTAAATCCCTCATGAATAATTTCCGAAAGAAAATGAAGCTCTGACCGTACCGAAAACGACAGTATGTTATCCCGCCGCACCGTCCGTGCCATGCATAGTTGATCATAATTTTACTGCGTCTCTTTTTTAGGAGCTATCCGAAAAGCCGCAAAATGTGGGATTTCTGCTGACCGGAGCACTTTTCACGCCAAAGAATGCCGATAGCTGTCTTATACTAATCCCTTTTAAAACTATTGGATTAGTGTTTGGGGTGCAATCCTTTTTAAAACTGTGGGTATTACGACAGTTTAAAAAGGGATTGGTATTAGAGCCTGTTTAACATCTCTCAGCATGCATCCTGCTTGCAGCTTTTGCGTATTCCTTCGTTGATTTTTCTTGATGTACATCAGGTACGTCTGTGAAAAACCGCCTCGAAATGCCCAAAATCCGCTGCGTGTTCTGCATTCTTCGAGATACTGAACAGGCTCTTAAAGGGACAAAAGTGAAATACCACCGTATTTCTGCGCTTTTTTTCCTTGAAATCGCCGCGCCTTGGCAGATTGTACATGTTTGCCTTTTTCAGATACGCCCTAATTCCGATCTGCGTACCCATCCTAAAACATTTTCCCCTACCGGAATTCTTCCCACATTTTCCAAAGCATAACATATTCTGAAATATCCGTTGATATCCGTTCCGTCGTAAAGATAAAAAATTCCGCTTATATACCTGACGGGTGTCTGTGATCCTGCCGCCGCATACAGACCCGCATTTTCCAGCATAACGGCCTGCCCTGCCCGATATCCGCCCCCGCCGTTATTATCGGATTTTAGCTCAGAAGCGTTTACCCATCCATATGTTCCGCTTCCGTCAAGACTTATTACATGATACGGGTGGGTCGCTCCCTTGGCTCTATTTGATATGCGTACCTTTCCCGGAAATGCGGGAACTCCGATGTCCGCCGTGCTTGCTCTGTACTGAAAGCCTCCCGAAAAAAAGGCTTCACTTCCCAGAGGTAGCATCTTATCGCCGTCTCCGCCTCCCCCCGAAGAATTATCTCCATAATCCTTATAGCAGATATCCGCATCTGCCTCATACCCGTCTATATTTTCAACGCCCCATTGCCACATGATCTGTCCGTAATTATATGAAGTGTTTTTATCGGGACTGCCGGTCCAGTGTGCCAGCCATATTTCATATCTGTCCGTAAGCCTGCTTTTATCCACATAGCTTTCGAGCCAGGAAGGGTTGATATATACGCCCGCTGTATATCCCGCCGCTTTTACCTTCTCGCAGAATTCCGTTATAATATCCGTTCTTATCTCTTTGTCAAGCGCTTCTATCTGATCCCCGTCCTCCATATCGTAAAAAACGGGATAATCCGGCGAGTAATCCTTTATCGCGTCCAGACAAACCCGCGCTTCATTACGCGCGTCCTCAACCGAAAAAGCTCTGCTGAACCAATAAAAGCCATAAGGGATTCCCGCCTCGGCAGCTCCCCGTGCGTGTGCCTCCAGCTCGGTATCCCGACGTAGAGAAATACCGGCTCTTATAATTACGAATTCCTTTCCCGCCGCCTTTACCGAATTAAGATCGATGCCCTTTTGAACATAGCTTATGTCAATACCGTTTTTCATAAAAATATCCTTTCCGATTTTTTTACACTATCACAATTATTCATTTTTATCAGCGTTTATGCCGTCCCTTTTTCTAAAATATTATTCCGGGACCGAGCCGTTTTTCCATGCATGACCCGCCCTATCCGTCATATAGTCCGGTCTCTCTTTGAAAAAAATAAAATACGGTACAAATCCGCCGATTTGCCGTACATAAAATTTCTTATAAAAACAAGTGCCTGTGCGGTTCGTAAAGCCGTAAAGCTTTTTGCGTCTCAATGTAAATTACGATCATGGATCTTACATGATCTTCAGATGTCAATAAAAGATTTATTTTTATGAAACTTATTTTGACCCTTTTATGCTCCCGATTGTTTCTTGACCCCTTTTAAACAAAACCGTGCACGCTTTCGTTCATATGAAGCGTGCTTTATGAAACAGACTGCTTTTATAATTTTTTCGTTCTGTCAATTTTTTCCGTTGTCCGCCAGACCTTCTCCCACAGTATATGCAATTACGGCGGCGGCTGACATTATACATCCGCTTACCGTATCTGCGGTATCCTCGCCGCCGCCAAATGCAACCACAAGCCCCGCTATAAATCCTGCTGCCGAAACCCAGAGCTTTCTGCTCGTAAGCTTTCTTTTCCAGTCAATTTTATTCATTTTCGTTATCCTTTCCCACATTGCTTTATCACCCCTGCGCTCACGCCGGGATTTTACATGTGCAGTAATTATTTACGGCTATTTCCGCCATTATCGTTCCGGCGCCCCGTCCGGATCATAACTTACAATAACCGTTTTGTCTGTGCCAAAAAAAGCGTTCCCCATAAAATGGCCTTATACATTTTAGGTATCATTGATGATACTTCTTATTATATGAGAGTCCCAATAAACAAACGCGCCTTAAAGCTTCGGGTCTGCCCGTCCTCGGGTATCTGTCCTTCGGCTCGGAAACCGGTGCTTTCCATCATGATATCTCCGGCAATAAAAGCTTATCGGGAAAATCATAATATAAAAAATTCCGTTTAAATTGGTTTTTTATGCATTATGGGGATACGGCGCATATTTAAAAATATCCCGCCCGTCTCCCCTGCGAAACGCATAAAAATCAAAATACCCTTGATTCCCCCGTTTTACGGCAAAGATCCCCGCCGCCATTGCATCAAAGCACGATAACCGCCGCATAACCTTACGATCGACTTATTTGATCATAAAAACCAAAACCTGACCCCTCGCCCCTACCGTCTCCTATCCGGAACGCATAGAAATCATAAACACTCCTTCATATCCATTATTTTATCGTAAAGGTCTGTGGCCACGTCGTTTCCCCCCAAGGCATGATAACTGTTATATGCCCTTGTGATCGATTCCTTTGCGTACAAGGGGCAGAATCCCTTTTCCCAGTATTTTTCATAAGAGCGGATTATTTCAGCTCTTAATAAACACTGCAACCCCTCTGATACCGCCGCTTCCTCTTCTGAATGCCTTTGTCTGCGTCCAGCCGAAAGATTTACCGCCGCAACGCTCAACGTGGACAAAAAGCCTATGATTGCCGTTATAACCGTATTATCCATACATTATCCTTCCGCCTGTTCAATAACCGCAAGCTGCGATCTGATTTTCGCTGCTTCCTTCTCAAGCTCCTTAAGCCTTGCTCTGTCCTCCTGCGTATCCTCACCCGTCGCATAAGCTCTCAGAGAACGGATCGACTGTCTGTCTGCCTCGCAGAGCCGCAGTTTAAGCGCTGCTATTTTATCCTGCGCGGTTTCTTTGACAGGTATAACATCGACCAGCGCACCCCATTCGTCCTCTACGGGCTCCCAATTGGCCATAGCCATTATCCTTCTGGCGAGCTCGGAATCATCGGAAAGGATCCAGCGCGGCTGTTCGCAGTCCGTGCCGTCAAGATAGTTCCCTTCCGGTGCCGAAGTATCACTCTGCCAGGTTTTATCCTTAAAAATTATCATTTTGTCATTGTTCCTTCCTCTGAATTACCGGCCTTAAGACAACGTCCCGCAACTAACGCCTTACGGCTATGACGCACGCTTGCCCTCACTTTTACGGAAAGGCGAATAGCTCTCATAGTATAACTTAAGCCGTTCCTCCTTGAAATACGCCGGTAATTCCGGTATTAATACTGGGCTTGTCTGAAAATGGAGGAAATGACGGTTTTTTGACTCCAAATGGTTAGCTTCAAGGAAAAAAACGCAGTTAAACCGTCGTTTGACGAGGCTTTTTGACACAGAAGATGACCGTTTAGGGGCGAAAAGACGATGTTTCCGATTTTTCAAGCAAGCCCTGATCCCTTTTAAAATACTGGATCAGTGTTTAGATGCAATCCCTTTTAAAACTGTGGGTATTACGTCAATTTAAAAAGGGATCGGTATAAGAGCGGTTTTCATATGCGTCGGATTTATGCGATCTTATGCGGCGCGGTAGGGCGGGATATTCGCCCAAATTAATATCGGAAAAAACTGTGGTATGATTCCGGGACATTATTTGTGCTGTATCGCCTTAAGAAACCGGGCGGCTGCCATTCGGCTGATCGTTTTTAAGATCCGGTAAAAGCGCCGCTTTTTCAGAACTTGCCGTAAACCCGCATTTTTTTCTGCGGTACTCCGCTTCTGAACGTTTTATCGGTTATATTTTAATTTAATGAGATAAAGCTATAGGAAACCGTTTTAAATGACCTATACTGCTTCGCTTTACCCTTATTGTAAAAGCTATGCTAAAAAGCCTCCGTGCATTTCCTTTAGAAGAATTTTGACTTTGCGGCGATTTACGCGGCGCTTTTGATATAACCTTAATTCTTTGATTCGCATTTTTTCCGGAATACCCTGCCCCGAAGCACTAACCTGATACTGAGCTTTTTTCTCATCTGTTTTCCCGGATATTCACCACTTTATTTTACTGCGGTATTCCGCACCTGAACGTTTTATCGGTTTTATTTTAATTTAATGAGATAAAGCTATGGACGAACTATACTGCTTCGCTTTACCCTTATTATAAAAGCTATGCTAAAAAGCCTCCGTGCATTTCCTTTAGAAGGATTTTGACTTTGCGGCGATTTACGCGGCGCTTTTGATATAACCTTAATTCTTTGATTCGCATTTTTCCCGGAATACCCTGCCCCGAAGCACTAACCTAATACTGAGCTTTTTTCTCATCTGTTTTCCCGGATATTCGCCGCACATTTTCCTCTTGTTACGCCCGTTAATTGAACCAGGTGACTCTGTACCCTCCGGTGTGCCCTCCTATGCTTATCGTTCCGCCGGCGCTTATCTTGTATTTTATACCCGAATTAACGCTGAGCAGACCGCTTACGGTCGTCTCCTCCACGGCGGTCATATTTCCGGACAACCCCGTCAGATAAAAGCTTATATAACCTGAGCAGCAATCGCTGGAGGTTGAAGGAACGGTCCAGCATTCCACAAGGGCCTTGGTTCTTCCCGGCTTATAAGCGATATTTGTCCACGCCAGGTTTTTCGTTCCCTGAACGATATCAATAGCTGCCGCATTGCATGTATCGCTCCACTTTGCCGTCCCTGCGGCACTGTAAGCGAGTATCTGATTCGTACTTCCGCCTGCGGGAATATGCTTGTTTCCCGCTGTCGCAGGGTGGGTATATTTGGTATCGGGCGGAACTGCCCATTGCCCGTCCCCTCTGAGATAGCTTGCTTGCTTTCCTGCGGACGGAGCCGGCACAAGGCCTGTTTTTCCTGCGGCGGATGCTGAAGCGCCTTCCATATTTGTATAGGTGGTATTATTATCGGGACCCCAGGCTGCGGTGCCGTCTCCCGACCATCTCAATATCTGTCCGCTTGATCCGCCTGACGGGATATGTCTGCTTCCCGAGCCGGAGGGATGGGCATAAGCATTGGCCCCCGATGAAACTCCGTCAAGCTTCTTCTTATCCGCTGCCGACATAAGCCCTGACGATGACTGTGTAGCCGCCGGATATACGGGCGTCTGCCATGTTCCGTCTCCCCTGAGGAACTTCCCCTGATTTCCCTTTGACGGGGCGGGCACGAGCCCTGATATTCCCTGTGTATCGGCGGTAGCTCCCTTCATATTGGAATAAACTGTATTGTTGTCAGCTCCCCATACGGCTTTTCCGTCCTCCGACCACCTCAGTATCTGTCCGCTTGACCCCCCAGACGGAATATGCCTGTTCCCAGGACTTGCGGGGTGGATATAGGAATTGGCTCCCGTCGCAATACTGTCGAGCTTATTCTTGTCTGCTGCCGACATAAACCCTGCCGCCGACTGATTGGCGTTCATATGCGAATGATTCCCCTCCGCCTTTGCGTTCCAGCTTGTTCTCTCCGTTTTGCTTATGTGAACGATGCCGTTTCCCCTGTGTTCTTCAAGCTCCAGAAAGGTATTTTCTATATTGTCCTGCGCGCCTTCCTGCCTGTTCTTTACGGCTGAAAGCTCTTCTTTGAGCCATTCCGCTCTATCCCTTATCTCCGTTAATTCATTCTGCGTGACAAATGTGCCGGGAGTTACCGTCACCTCCGTTCGCTCCGAATTTGATACGGGAATAACAAAATCAAATTCCACCAGAAATTCCGGATTTTCCTCCTCCGGCGGGATCACCTCTCCCTCCTTGTCCTGTATTACGGAAAACAACACCTCTTTTTCGTCCTTATCTTCCGAAAAACGCGCAAAAAGCCCTATCTGACGCAACCTGTACCCCGACGGGCTCCCCGCGTTCTGGACCCTTACGTTGACCGTGATCCTTCCGCTTTCCGTTTCCTTTTTTGCAATATTAAGAGGATGATTCGTTCCCCTGATCTGCGTCATAGCCAGTAGTGAAGCCGTATCCGAGATATCCTCACCGCCCGCCGCACGGGTTATGGCTATACCTTTGCCGGTTATCCCCTCTGCCAGCAGGCTCATACCGGCGTTGGTAATGACCGCCTCATTCCATGCCATAATTTTTCACCTCCGTCTTGATTTTCCTGTGCTTGCCCGTGATCCGGAAGCCCGTATATACAAAAGCCGCTCCGTCGGCATTAAAACTGATACTGTTAAAGCTTTCCGGCGTCATATTCGCGGGTATCATTTCATCCAGTATTTCCCTTAGCGCAAGTATTTCGCCGTAAAGCCTGAGATGGGTAATGATCCTTACCTTATACTCGTCGGGTGATACCGTGACCTTAAAATCATTGCCGCAAAGGACTGTAAGCTTTTTTATAAGCATTCCCGCGGTATACGGAAGAGAACGAAGCCATCTGCTCCTGATGGCAGATCTGCGCACCTCTATGCTGTCCTCCTGGGAAGGCGTTATTCCGAGAAGCTTTTCAAACCGTTTTACGCCGGCCTCGTCTGCGGTATCCGCGAATCCGTTCCGAAGCACCCGTTCCGACGCCTCCCAAAGAGAGTCGAATTCCGGATCCTGCGCCTTAAGCGTCTCTCTTATCTCCTCATACTCTGCCAGAAACGGCGGAAGGTATGAAATAAGCTCCGTTTTTTTCCTCAATTCTCCACACCTCCGAATACCGGTATCTGGTGCTTTCCGAGAATCAGATTATCCGTATTTCCGTTTATACGGGTATTCCCGATATCAAGGATTCCTTTGATGCCGAGAAGCCTTGTCTCTATACGGCTGATCCGGACTGTTAAAAAAGCGGAATCCGCCCATTCCTTTCTTAATTCCGACAAATAAACGGAAATTTCTTCTTCTATCCTTTCCTTAAGGTTATTCCAACCGTACCCCGATTCAAACGCGAGGTCGGTTTCAATAAAGACGCTTACCTCCTCGGCGCTTTGCACCCTGACAACATGCCCTATCGGTGCAAACCCGTACCCCTCCCCGGTGTACATATCCGGATCCGCCGCTTCTCCGACCTTTTGAAGAAGAGCGTCCGAAGCCGCGCGGAAATCGGAATTGATGATCGTCAAAAGGACCGCTCCTCCCGTAGTTAGCTTTTTTTCCTTTGCCGCCAAAAAAACGGTATCGAGCCACTTTTTCACATTCCCTGAAAGAGAGTCCTTTATATTATTGTACCAGGCTGTTACATCCTCGGAGGGTATCATATCCGAGGGGTGTATATTGCCGTTCCATGCTCTTTCGACCTTACATTTTCCTACTCCTGCCAAAGCGTTTGTTTTTTCCGTATAATCCCTTATATTTCCCCCGTAGGCCTTTTCGTCGAACGATGAAAAATACCGTTTTCTGAGCTCCTCGGTTTCTTCCTCGTCCTCTCCGGGAATTAGCACCTCCTCAAGCTCCGCGCTTTTAAGGCCGTCGATATGATCGATGGGAACAAGAGCGCCGAGGTACCGATTCCCCTGCGTACCCGCCTGGTCGCATCTGAGCTTGTACTGGCCCTCCGATATCTTTTCCGTAACGGTATAATTCAGCCCGCCGCCGTTGAACCTTTTCCCTATCGCATTTATATCGGGCGGATAAAAATTACCTTTCAGAACGGCGTTTTCTGCGGGATAAGGCTCTATGCCCCTTTCTCTGCACCTCAATATGAGAAACTCTCTTGAAGCCGTATCTCCGAAGCTCTCTTTTATTATTCTTTCAAGCTGGATATACAGAAACTGTATTTCGAGCGCCGTGGGAGAATGGGTATCAAAAATTACCGAGCCCTCCCGTTTGTCCAGCTTATCGGACACTCTTGAAAGCATGCGCTGTAAAATATTGTCATAGGTCATATTTTCGAACATTGTCATATCTCCATTTTCTTTTCCGCATCGATTTCGCCGAAGATTGTCCGGACGGTAAAGGTGACCAGAAGCGTTCCCTTTTCGGAAAAGCTGAAATCAAAATCCTCCGCGCCTTCTATCCTGTCGTCGCAGATAAGCGCCTCCGTTATTCTTCTTTCGAGCTCGGGACAAATGTACGAAAGAGGCTGCCCGTATAAATCGAGGGTTTCCGTTCCGTAATCTCCGCTGTACATAACATATTGATAACGCTCGGTAAGAAGGATCTTATAAATCGCCTGTCTGACGGCCTCCTTATCCTCCGTATAGCCCCGTATATGCCCCGTGTCCCTGTTTATTCTGTAAGTGCGGGTCGGCTGCCGCGATATTTCCGGCTCCTGTTCCATAAAACCGCTTACTGACGGTATCATGACAGCTTGTCCCATACTATATATTTTTGTCCGCCCTGCTGGCGTAAAAGAATCACCTCATCGCCCTGTGCCAACCCGTTATGGACGATAAAGCTCTTCCTTCCTTTGTATTTGTGGCAGTGGGTGAGTACCGTCTCCTCCGCTGCGGCTTCGCTTCCGGTGATACGGTGAGAATGCCCGTCAAGCTCGTTCTCGGTGCAATGATCTACTGTCATCTGGATCTCGTGCTCCGTTATATGACGCGGCACCACAAGCTGTTCCTCACCCAGTATCAATCTTTGTTCCGCCGAAATTCTGAGCGGCCGTATTCCTATGACAGTCCCGAAACAGATTTCCACGGGCTTTGAAGCGTTTACCGCGTCAACCGACGCTTTCTTTACCGCCATGACCAGTTCCGTTGCGTCAGCCATTTGTATCCCCTCCTCTGAGCGTAAGCTCCATAAAATGTTCGTTGTTTTTAAAAATATGAACGGCTTTTTCCGTCAACATAAAATTTCTTATTTTAAAATTTCCCGGGTTAAAATTCACCATGACCATACTTCCTCCCCTGACCCTTACATCTCCGAAAACATTTTTTATTTTAAGGCTGCGGCTCTTGCCGTTATAAAGCTGAAGAAGTCTTTGCGCCTTGTCCTTGCCGTTTTCCGCATCCGAAACCTTGCCGGTGTACTGAAGAAGTCCCCAGGCAGCGATGCTTTTATTATCCTCGGCAATAAATATATCCCTTCCTCCTGTTTTCCCGTTGTTGCGAATAAGCTTTACCCTGTTATAAACGTCCTTATCTATGCTTGAACCGTATTCGTATCCTTCCCCGCTGTCCGGGCCGATCAAAAGATATTTGCCCGGCTCCCCCGCGCGCATTGAAGAAATGTTTTTTAATGTCAGCTTACCGAAATCGTCATACAGGACAAACATTTCTCCCGTATTCTCCGATGTTATTTCAAGGGCGTTTTCGATTATATCGGAAAACGTACTGTTTTCCTCTATCCTCGAAGCTATCGTAAAGCCCGTATCCTCCACCGTACCCGTCTGCAAATTAAGATCCTCCGCCAGCATTTTTACTAGCTGCGAGGCCGTTCTGTTTTCATACACGAAGGTATCCCTGTTTCTGAGATAACGAAGCTGATCATATGCGGTCAGAGAAATCCTTCCCTTTTGGTCATGCCTTTGCTCGAACAGGTATCCGTAAAAAACGGGCTTGCCGTTGACCTTAAAGCTTACCGCCGCACCCTCCCGAAGCTTGAAGCTTCCGTCCGAAAGTACGTTGAAGCTGAGCCTTGCGGGAACGCACCTTCTTTCCGTGCTCCATATTACGCCCTCCTCCGTCGTAGGAATAAATGCTTTTTTATCAAACGGATCAATTATCGTTAATTCAATTCCCATGCTTCCTCCTTCCGGATCGTTTCGCGGATCCTACGCTCTTTCTCTGACCGTAAGCATAAACACGCTCTCATAAAAATACGGTCTTCCCCTCCCGGAAGATCTACTTCCCTCTTTTTAAATTAAGTTTTAGACAGCGGCGCATTTACTTTTATGAACAGCCGGAAAATCTTTTTCCCTCTGTGTAAATCAAAAGCCTGTTTTACGGCTCTCGGCATGCATCCTGCTTGCGCCGTTTGCCGCGCGGTCTGCATACCTCGGGATACTGAACAGGCTCTAACGGAATAATATCCTTTTGTAGCATTTTATCCTGTTGCCGGAGCCATTGCGCCCGGATTTCCTCGGGGGGGGATCATACGCGGTTTTTTATCCCGTTTTTCATACGGCCTTCACGCTTTCCTTACTGACCCATCCGAGCCAGCCTCCGTCAAGTGCGGCAATATGATAGGGCTTTGATCCCTTCAGGTTGATAAAATTCACCTTGCCTCTGTAATTGCTCCGCATCTGTCCGGGCGCGTCTCCATAGCTGCTGCCGTAAAGACGTCCGTCCACTATGACCTCGGTTCCTATAAGAACGGGCTTTGACGGCCGTACTGTAGATTCCGGTCTCGAGCCGCTGATAATCGCGGATGCTCCGCCGTCTCTTATGCTTATTGTTTTAACGCCGTACTCCCTGTACTGCTTCAGCTTTATTTTTACTGTAATATCAAAGCCGTCCTCTGCCTGTTCGGTGATAGTAAAGCTCTCTAAAGAGGTTTTTATATTGGTGGAAAACAGCGGTCTCCCGTCAGGTCTATGCCGTGAAACGATAAACTGAAACGGTTTTTTTGATTCCATAAACCCGCCGAACCTGTCAAGAAAATACTTAGCGTCCTTAAATCCTCCGCTATATGATGAAAAAGGGTATTCTGTCTGAGGTATAACGCATGAAAAGTCTATTTGTCTGAGCCTCGGCTCCGCTAAAATATTTATTTCGCCGCCGTCTGCAAGATCAATGCTTCTGTTGCCTCCCCCTGCCAGAACGTTTATTTTTGCCGGCGTTACCGGCAAAAGGCAATCGCCCATATAAACCGAATATCCGTCTCTGCCCATCAGCTGTGCACCCCCTCGGAAATAATGCTTACCGCCTCGCTTATCGCTTCGGTAAGCTCCGAAACAAAATCGTCAAAATTTCCGCCTTCGTTAAAATTATTTCTCATACCCGACATATCCACCTTTATTTCCGCTTGCGTAAATTTGCCGGAGACGCCTGTGCTTACCGCCGACCGAAGCTCTCTTAAATCTCCCGCGTCCGTCTGAATATATCCGCCGTCAAAACCGGTGGAACAGTTGGCATATATACGCTCCTGCTCATCCCTCTCCTTTTCCGAAGCCTTATAATTAGCCGCTGTCTCCTCGGAAAAAATCATGCCGGGGCTCCTGTTTAAAGCGGTTGCGTTTATACCGTTCGAAGCCTCGGTAACGAAACCGGCACATTCTGTACTATTTATTAATGCTGCGGCCTTTTCGTTATGGACACGGCAGCAATACTGCGGCATCGGAAAAATCGGTGCTTCCTCGTTATATCCGTAAAGGCGGAGAAGCCCGAGCGATTCATAAAGACCTGAACCGCCCGCATATGAAAAACCGCCGATAAAGAAATGGTTATGCGTTTCTCCGTTATTTCCGAAAAAAATATCTTCCCTTAAACCGCAGCTTTTTTTTGCGTCTGAATATACGAAACTGCGGGTCGTACCTGCGGCAGCACCCGTGATACTATCGGTCTGCACGTTATACGCGGGGCTTCCGTTTAGAAAAACGGCGAGTGCCGCCGACGGAACAAAGCTATCGCCCCGCACGTCTTTTAAAAGATCTTCCCCCCCTGAAAAGCCGTGACGATTCGTCTTGGCTTCGATCTCCGTTTGAAATCCTTCGATAAACGGGTATTCACCGATAACCGGTTCCGGATATAAAAATCCGGAATGATTTTTAAAACCATGATCGGCTGCCGAATACCGAAACGAAATAAAATCTGAACATAAAAAACGGCTTCGGCCGATGTCCGTTACGTTATCCCCCGAAAAGGCGCTATTGGAAAGACCGATATCGGAAATCCCTCCGAAATGCGCCTTTAGGCCGAAGTCCGCCGATTTTGGAACAAAATGTTTTATTCCCGTCACATCCAACGGGTCGGGGACGATATCATCCTTTTCTCCCGATACTTCCGTACAATATCCGTAGCTTCCGCATCCCGGCGCGAAAACCGAAGAGCCGCTTCCCTCCGCCTTCTCATTAAAAAACGACCTGCATTGTCTGTTTAAGGCATCACGTATTCTGAAAAAAATCGGGATTTTTTCCGAAATACATCCGGATTCGCCCGAAACATCTGCATACGCTCCCGTACAGCATCTTTCGGCATTATACTCCGGGATGCTAAAATCGTCCGGCATAAAGGCGCGGGTTGCCGTACAAAACCTTTCGCCGCCGTATAGCGAAACCACGGAAGAAAAAGCGGGATAAAAGGTCTCCCCTTCTTCGTAAGCCTCTTCAGTCCCCGATGATCCGCTGTACAGGCAATAAACGTCGCCCGATACGTCTGTGTGTGCTCCGTAAAAAAAGCTTTCCGAAAAAAACGGATAAAATTCGGTCGCTCCGTCGCGTATATCGCCGTTTTCCTCATCGCCGCAAAACTGATAAAAGTCGTTTTTACAAAACAAAGCTTCCGTCCGGTGCGCTCCGTATTCCGCCGGATCCAGACACGCATTGCCGTAAGATCCGGCTTCGGCGGCGTAAAAAAATCTTTGGAGCTCTTCCGCCGGAATATTAAGAACCGTCTCCGCATTTTCTAAAGCCGCTCTCCGCCTGCGGCATTCTTTTATTTCCCTGTTCAAATAAACCTCCATGCACGGCCCGTATCGTTTTTACTTTCGTCGCCCCTCCAAAAGCACCCGCCTCAATAAAGCTCCCGATGATATTTCTATACCGTGCAGCATACTTTTTGAGCGCGGATTTGTTTCTAAAACATTCGCCTTATCGGCGGCGTTTTAGGGTTCTGCGGCGGATATCCTGCGTTGTTCCTGCGGACGGCCGCGCACGGCTCCGTCCGCCGTCTGGGCATTTAAGGAGTAGGATTTGCACTTTATAACGGAAAACCTGCGGACGATACCTAATGAATGTCATTATGCCGTGTCTTCTTAGACCGTGTTCACATAAAACCGGTATACGGATTTCGGGCGGGATTTTACCGTAGCCGGGGCGGATTTTTGCGGTAGTGCCTGCGTATTTCAAAAAATAACCGAATATACGGTGTGATCCGCCGAAGATCCGTGTGTCGGGCTTCATGCGAACACGCTCTATGGCATATATGACAACAAAGCAAATTTGTACGGTCACGCTAAAAAGCGTGGCGGTTTCAAGGAAAAGATAGTAGAAACACGGAGATATTTCATAGTCATCCCTTTGGGCAGGCTGCCGGGATCCTTTATGTGTTTCTCCGTTGATTTTTTTGATATACATAAAATACGCCCGCAAAAATCGTCTTGAAATCCGTAAGATCTTCCGCACGATCTGCATGCCTCGAAATGCTATGCAGTCTCGCGCAAAACCAAAAACGCATGTTATAAAGCACGCCTGTGCACAAAGCGGATTTTTAAGGCAACACCGCACAATGATTGCGTGTGAATTGCGCAGTCATATATTTCGTCAGCCTGCATAAATTGGGCGCAGGAATACCGACATATTTCAAGGAGAATTTGTGTAATATGACGGAATATTTGCAAGCGAGCCGCACGCAAAGCCGTCAGGCGGCCATTGCGCGGTATTGCCTTAATTATATCGGCTCATAATGCTTTCCCGGCTTTTCTCCTCATGATATTTCTCCGTTATCTGCCGCCGTTTAAATAAAAAATTTATACAATGATCTCCTATCGCTTGCCGCCTGTTTTTTCAATTCTTTCCCTTTCCTTCTTATCCTGCCGTACCTTTATTTTTATGGCGGCGATCACAAAGGCTTTTTCCCGCTCTTCCATATCGAGAAATTCGGAGGGTCGTATGCGAAGACGATGAAGAGCATAGTAGGCGTAATTCGCCTCCGCATCCCCCTCCTCTATCAGTTTTTTGCCTGCTCCACCCTTTCCTCGAAGGAAGTGTCAAAACCTTGGAACCTTTGTACAAAAGCCGCCAGCTCATTATATTCGCCCGGATCATCAACCAGAGCGTACAGAAGCTCCTCCGGGGTTTTTGCCCCGTAACTGTCCTGAAGCTCGGCGTCATATAGATCCGGATAAACCACCGAAGCGGCTATCATCTTTTGGATATACTGCCCCGTTTTAAGCTTGGAACGGTACATCCCTCCTCTTCCCGGGATCGGCTCCTCCCCCGTGCAGGACTCGCGGATATCATTGTTTTCTTTTGAACTGATATGCCTGAATTCCCATATCAGGGGTTTCCCCCCGGCGTCGCAAAGCGATTTTGTTGCTGCATATCCTTCGTTTTCCTTAACCTTCTTGTTTGCCTTCATAAACATGGAAAATTTTGACATGGTCTTTTCTCCCTTATTTTTTATCAGTTAGCCGCGAAACCGTCAAGCTCCCTGAATTTTTCCGGCATCTTAAAATCCTCAAAAGTAAAATCCATTTTTTCATCCAAATATTCGCCGTCCGCGTCAAATTTGGCAAGAATGCCTCCGTCGATATTGCAGTCCATGAGGATCATTGTCTGTCTGCCGGCGTTGGAGGTAGGATCGTCGTTTGAAACCTGTATTTCAAAATAAATATCCTCTCCCGTATCCTTATACTTTACCATCATCTCGCGAAAAATCGAGGTGTTATAATGAAACGTGGCCGTTCCGGTCCCCTTCCAGCCCGAAGCCCTGTTGCCCCTTCCCGTTTTTCCGAGAATCGGGACTTGCGTTTTGTTCTTTTCGAACCTTGCCTCAAGATTTATTGCCTGCATGAAATTATAGCGTCTTGATCCGATAGTGACGAAGCACTCCGCGAGTCCTGCAAACACGGTATCCTTAGCCCTCATAACGATATTTTCTGCCATACTGAAACCTCTCTTTCTTTTTTATGCAACGGTTACGGTCATATAGAGTCTGCTCATTGAATTGACTACCGTAATTATATCGGTGACCGACACCGATTTCCTTGAATCACCCTGTTCGACGGTAATGTCGGAATCCGAAAAGCCTTCTATCGCGCCGATCTCCTGAAGCCGTTCATGATGCTTTACTATATCCGACCAGAGCGAGACCCGTCCTGCCGCGTTGTTCGGAACAACGCCGAGGTACTTTGTATTGAATAAAACCGCGATGTCGTTTGCTATCTGATCGATCACCCGCACCGTTCGGTTATCCTTGAACACCTCTCCCTCGGTATCGGAAACCGTCACCATGCTGTTTATATCCTCCAGCACGCGCAGCTCCGGTCCTACCTTATGAAGAACAAATTCCCCGCGCTTCACCGCTTTTTTCAGCTCCGCCTGAGTATAATCCGCCGAGATCCTGAATTCGCCGTCATATATCCTGTTTTGGTTGCTCTTGTTTACCCTGCACCCTGCGCAAATACCGGTCACCCAGTATACGAGCCCCGTTTCACCGAACGAATCATCCACGGACAAGTTTTTTACGTTTATCGTTCCGCAGCTGTCAGCCGCCTTGCCATGAAGGACGAGCTGAAATTTTATCCCGCTTTCATCGCGAAGGCGCTTATTAAAGGATACGTAAAGACCCTTTATCTCCTCGTCCGTAATTGCCGCTCCCATAGTATTAAAGCTGTACGCCTCTATTTTATCCAGATATTTTTGGTGGGAAGCTCCGCCGGGATTTCCGTTTGTGCCGCCCGACAAAGCGGTGCCGGAAGTAACCGTCAGCTCCGCGTCCCTTTTCCATCTGACAAATCTGTTGTCTGCGAGCTTATCGGCGCCTGCGGCTGTCTGAAAATCTACCGTCGTTCCGTCCAGAACGGTTTTTACGTCGAAAAGCTCATCGTCGTCGGCATTCTGCTCGATAACCGTCATAAGATCGTTCCCCCTGACGCCGCCGTACAGCGCCTCCGCGAATTCATTTTCGGCCCTTTCGCCTCCCGAATTAAGCCGGTATGCATAAAGGATCCGTGCGTTTAAAAACAGATCCCTGAGTCCCTTCATTTTTTCATGTCCGTAATCGTATCCGAATAATTCGAGACAGTTTTTCTGAAAATCTCCGCTGCCGACTTCAAAGATCTCTTCCTCCGGGCCCCAATCCAGCTCAAGAGGCATAGTCGCTATGCCTCTGTCGGAAAGCGCTGCGTTGGCGGAAGCCGCCGAGACGAAGTTTATATATGCTCCCGGAAGCTCCTTGTTTTGTGTTATAAAATTTCCTCCGCCTAATGCCATATGATTTTACCTTCCTTTCATAAATCTTTAATAATTCTCCGCTGTTTCCGTCGCATATTCACCGATCGTAAAGAATGCCCCGGAAAACATTTTTGCCTCGGGCGTTAGGGACCGCATGGCCTGATTCCCGCGAAACAGCGGTTTTTCTTTTTTCCTGCGGCGTCGGAAACTGCGCTTTTACTCTGTTTCCGCCGCCTTTCGCTATTTCTTGTCTTAAAGTCTGTTTAGCATCTCTTGGCATGCATCCTTCTTTCACCTTTTGCGTATTTCTTTGTTGATTTTTCTTGAAGCGCATCAGGTATGTCTGAGAAAAACCGCCTCGAAATATGAAAAATCTGCTGCGCGATCTGCATACCTCGGGATACCGGACAGGCTCTTACGTCCGCTGCCCGCCGTACCCGCGTTATAAACGTGTTTTCCCCGTCCCGTCCTGCCGCTGTTTTATCGGTTTTTGACAACGGCGGTCTTTTCTTGGGACCCGTCCCCATTAGGAAACGGTACGCGTCCTTCCGTCATATTTTACCGATGACCTGCGTTTCGCCGCTTACTTTGCTTTTGGCGTATCCTTGCACCGGTTTCGGTCAAATGACCAACACATCGTGCGTTGATTTCCCGTCTTACATCGGCGGACACTCTCTAAGCTTTGCCCTTCCCTCGGCCAAATCCGCTCGTAAATCCGCGCGGCGCTTCTGTTTGAACAGGTTTTTAAAACCCGCGCGGCGGTACACGCCCGCCGCGGTAAGCGAACCGCCTGTGATCCGATTCATATCATGAGCTTGCGGCTTTGTCTGTAAGCCTTCCTCTGTTATTGCTGCGATTTCGGCTTCCTGCTTACGTCCCCGACGGCGGCGGTTGATACGCCTTTTTTCGTGCCCGCCGTCGGTTCAGACGCACAATACGGCTTATCCGCCGATTTGTGTCCGGCTCCGTGCGGATACTCTGCCGGACATCCCGCCCATAACGGGAGCCTTGTCCGAAGAGCGATACAAAAACGTATCATAGCTGACGAAAAAGCTCAGTATACCGTTTTCAATATTACTGTTCATCCTTCTGCCCATGAAAAGCTCTCCCTGCGCGTCGAGCAGTCTGAGACATCCGAAAAGGCGTTCCGCCGTGTTACGGCAGCTCTTTTTTGCCCTGCTCTCTTCTTCTGGAAAAAACATGATCCGAAATCTGTTCTCCCTTAAATACCTGTCGCCTAAAAAAAGACGTTCCGAAGGGTTCTCACAGCTTATAAAAAAACAGGGTCTCTCGAGCCCCTGCCTGACCTCCTCGTCATACACTCTGTAGCCTTCTCCGAACTCCCTTGTCAACGCCCTTCCGATCGCGTCGGTTAATAAATCCGTCATAAATTCCACCTTCATATCTAAGCCCATTTTATAAACGGAGAGATCCTTATTTCTCTGTGGGTCGGATAAACCGCCGTTTCTCCGCTGAACGCGTATTCAAAAGTTTTGCCGTGCTGCTCTACAATTATCTTGGAGCCGTTTCTTATATTCGTATCGGGAGCAACGAACAGCTTCGCCCGCTGGGAGATCTCCGAAACGTCTCCCGTCTGCCGGGCGGGATAATTGAGCTCGAAGGACAGCTTGCAAGGAATATTTTCCGCCGTCTTTATCTCGCACTGGCGGGTGATCCCGCTGTCCTCGTCCCTTGCGCTCCTGTATTCGATAACGGTACAGATCCCGTCATAAGCGGATTCGACGGCGCGGCGCACCCCGTAAATTTCTTTTCTTACCATTGTATTCTCCTGTATCGGGAAAACTGCTCCTCCCCCCGCTCCATAAGTCTGTCCAGAAAAAGCTCAAGCCTCTGCTCATCGGTTCTGCTCCCCTCCCCCACGGCGAAAACCGTGTTAGTATCGCCAACCTCGATCCGCTTTACCGCCGCGGCCAGGTCGATGCAGCTGATATCATCCGGAAAAAGCGTCTTCTTTGCAAAAAGGAACTCACCCGCCGCCATATCTGCGGCGGCGTCGGCGAGCTCTTCCGGCACCTCCGACAGCCCGCATCGGTTTAAAATACGTTTTTCCGTCTTACCCTCCGCCCATTTTAAAAGACCTTCGTCGGATTTCTTAAACAAATACCCGAAGGCTTCAAGTCTTTTCTTAACTTCATCAGACATAAGATCAATCACCCCCTTAAAATAACGAAACGGCCCCGTATACTTTATAAAGCTTCTTCTCGGCGGCTGCCGGGCTCCCACGAAGAGCCGTTGACGCAGCTGAAAAATACGGAAAGCTCCTCCCTGCGCCGTGCTTCCTGTAACGGCGAACGAAAACAGCCGTTTTTACCTGTATCCGGGACATTTTACAAAACTCTTCCTCCTTTGCCCGTGCCGTAAGTCCGATAGGATAAAACCTTACCCTTGTTATCCTCTTGAAATTATCCTCGCTATAGCAATGGATTTATGAGGAATTGCCGTGATACCGTCGTTTATTATATTCCAGTTGCCGCCGTCTGCCAGATCCTCGTTGGATGCCGATCCCGTCAGATCCGACGGTTTTTCGAAGGATATACCGTCCACGCCGCATATATAACGGTCACGGACATAAAGGGTATCCTCTCCGCCGTTGGTTCTGGCGTCCCTGCTCATCTCATAGGGAACGGAGTCGCCGATATTGTCAAGTATGATGGCTCCCCTCCCCAGAATATAAGTGGTATATATATTGTAGCTGTATCCGTCTCCCTTTCCCTCCGAGCTTTCCGGAACATTGACCGTTTGAACCGGCATACCGTCGTCGACAAGGACCCTGCGCCCGTTCCACGAACCCATTGCCAGATCGCGGGTAATTCCGTCCTTATCGGTATAGGTCAGGTATTTTAAAAGCTGAAGATTTTCCAGATTGGTAGCTACCTGACTGTGCATGATAACGAGACTGAACACCGACTTGTTATCGCCGCAGGCCTTCTGAACGGCCTTGTTGAGAGTATCCGCGCCTACTAACGCATTCTCCCCCTCCTCGGCGGAAATATCGAAGGTATGCCTGTCGGAAAATTCCTTAGCCGCCTTGGCATGAACGGACGGACCTGCGGTGTTCATATCGAACACACCCTCCAGTATCGCCAGAAGCATGCTTTGTCTTACCTCCTGTTTATAATCTCCTATCTGTTGCGCAACGTTATCCATAAAATCCATTCCCGCCGTGATATTTCTGCTGAAGCTCCGTTCGGTCCAGGAATCCATGCGGGATGCGACCACAAGTCCCTGTTCATAGGTCGTGGTGCCTGAAGATGATACGTCCGTATTACCGTCGTTGTTCTGTGAAGTCGAGCCGTTTATCCTGCCTGAATAAGGGATTCGGCAATAAAGAGACCCGCCCTGGGCCGAAAGGGCCTTCTTTGCGTTTTCGTTGCCTCCCACCGCTCCCGAGCCGGCCAGTTCGTTTTTCTTTACGTTGGGTATGCGTTCCACATAAGCTCCGAAAGCCTGAGCATTAAAGCTCTTTGAATCAAATTTTGCCATGATTGGAATATTCTCCTTTTCTTTTTAAATAGGTCTGCCGCGTTATATGACGGCTTGGACGGCCGTAACGTAACGCGCCTTTCCCCTCCGTTTTTCCTGCGTTGCATATACTGCCGCCCCTGCGCCTTTGACGCATATTATCGTTCTTGTCCCGCTATGGGGGGAATATGACGGGTACTCTAAAGAGTACTTATTTTAAGGCAATACCGAACAATGACCGCCTGACGGCTTTGCGTGCGGCTTGCCTGCATATTTTCCGTCATCTTACACAAATTCTCCTTGAAATACGTCGGTATTTCTTCGTCGAATTTATGCAAGCTTACGTAAAATCTGACTGCGCGATTCACACGCGATCATTGTGCGGTATTGCCTTTAATTTTTATCGTCCTTCCCCTCTATACGGGAAATATGACCGTATACCGGAAAAACGCAATACCGTCATATAAATTCTCTGTTTTCGCCCCTGACATACGGTTTTTGCCCGTGTCATACGCTGCGTTATCCGTTCATAAGCTCTACCACCTCCGAATAAGTCATATCGGAAAAATCCATTCTTCCGTCCGGAGAAAAGTCTCCCGCCTGTTCGGGCACATATCCTTTAAAATAAGGCTTCTGATCTCCGAATAAATACGGGTCCGAAGCCTTTAATGCCTCCGCTTTTTCATGAAGGCCCTCTATCGAATCATCCTCTCCCAGCACAAGTCCCTGAGTTCCTATAATTTTGAGAAGAAGGCGTGCATTTCTTGCGCCTGCCTGTGTGAGCGCTCTTTCGGCGGCATATTCGAGTCTGCATCGACCCAGCTCTTTTTCGAGATCCTCCTTCTCCCTTCTGAGGCTCTCCGCCGTCTCCTCCGCCTGACGAAGCTTTTCGTAAACGGCGGGGCCGTCTCCTTCGGGGCTCCCGTTCTCCTCTGTCTGAAACTGATCGATATCCGTTTTTGTAAGCTTTTCCGTAAGATCCATATTTTCTCCCTTCCCTTTTGTTTTTGTTCATTGACGCTCCTGCGCCGCGGTCTGATCTTCCTTTGATTTAAGCTGCATTTCTCTTTTTACATCATCGACCCAGGGATGCTGAGCCGCAACCGTTTCACCGGACAGTATTTTCAGCGATTTGATGCAGTCGTCGATTACCTCGGATTCGTTAAGCAGCATGTCGCGGTTAAAAATCACCTCTGTCTCCTCGCCAAAAAAGTCTCCCTCCTTCGTATTGAAAAAAAAGTCCTTAAGAAAACCGAAAATACGTTCGAAGGATACCTGAAGCTCCGCTTCCATTTCGTTTGCGTCCATGTCCATATCGGTGTAAACGGATCTGATAAACATTTGTCCCGGATTTGAAAACGCACCGCCGAATCTTCTGAGATTTTCCGGATCATATCCCATTCCGTTTTCTATGAGCGCATGCTTCAGGTGTTCAAGTATTGCCTTGTAGTTTTCCGGATTTACCTTGATCTCCAGCGTTTCAACGCCTCCCTGGGATTCTCCGTCGCACCTTACCTTTACCGCTCCGAAGGCGGAAAGATTTTTCCGGAATTCGCCGAGACTGGTTCCGTCATAATTTTTTAGCACAAGAATTGTGTTTCTCGGATCCTCCTGCATATTGTTCTGAAAATCCGAAAGCATGATATTGATCCCGTCCTGAAGAGCCTTTACCCTTTTTATAAGCGGGATTTCCCCGTCATTGTATTTAACTGCGACAAGAGGTATCTCTCTGCGGTTGTACCCGTAAGCTTCCCCGTCCGCGCCTGTGGTCAGCATATGACAAAATCGGCTGCTCCCTTTGACGCCGCTGCGGTCCGGAACAAGGCGGCCGTTCTTATCCAGAATATATCTGTTTATTCCGTTGCTTGCGAAAACCTCGACCTTTTCGACGGATTCCGGTCTGCCTCCGTTATAACGGCATACCTTATAGACCCTTGCCGCCGCGTCGAGAACCGTGTGAGCGCTGTCTCTCCAGAACGGAAGTATTTCATATGCCGGAAACATTCTGAAGCTTATTCCGTTTTCGCTGTCCGGACAGGGGTATAGCCAGGATATCCCTCCGTTTAAGGCCGCCTTTTCCGCATTAAGAAGTGTTTTCATAAAATCTCTGTTAAAAACACGTTTTAAAAGCCGGATATACTTTTCGCCGCCTCCCCGTAATACAAAAGGCTGACCCAGCAGGTAGTCAGCCTTTTGATTGACAAGTCTGTAATACTGATTGTCCACAATGCGGTTGTCGGGCAGATTATCGGCGGGCTCCAACCCTCCGTTTTCCCCGATAACGGTTCTTTTACGGTACAGTATGTCCTGTTTCCCGTTGTAATAAAGCTGCCCCTTGATCTGCATATTCCTTTCCGGACTGTGTTTCCAGCTTTTTATTTCTCTCTCCAAAAATTCGATGTCCGTCATAACATCCTCCGTTTTAACATATTTCACTATTGCGCCGCCATATCTGCACATCGATCCGAAAAAGCGGCCGGGCGTCGAGCTTTATTTATAGCGTGTTCATATAAACCTCCACACTCATTTTTAGGCAAGCTTTGCCGCTTGACGTATTAAGATTTTTGAAATATTACTTTTGCCTTGCAAGCGGCATAACTATGCCCAAAAAACTGCATATTGATTTTGATCAACACCGCGCAATGATCGCGTGCGGATTGCGCCGTCGGATTGTTATCACGATATTTGCTTTTTGGCGCATACCTTAAGGCATAGTGCCCCTTAGGATCATACGGAATAAAAATCAATCGGTGCTTTACATACCCGAACTGCTTTTACATACCGTTTCTGTTTTCTTCGCTTAGGCGCTTACTCTTCTCCGCTATCTTCGTCCGCGTCATCTTTTTTGCTGAAAATATCCTTTAAAGCCGACTCTGAAATACTGACGTATTTTAAGAAGTATTTGTGCGGGATTACGGAAAATATGCAGGCAAAGCGCGCCCAAAGCCCTAAGGCGATCATCGTGCGGCGTTGCCGTAGCCCCGGTTTTAAAACAACACGCATATCCCTTTTTGCGCGGATTCCGCGACTGAGCCTGATTTCCCCATGCGCTCCGCTCGTGTCAGTCGAAGCTGAACACTCCGCATCGGCATATATCCTCCATACCGTATCTCATAGCGTCCATAAGATGATCGAATCCTGCTGCCGGAACGTTTATACGCTTACCCGTGCTTTTATCATTCGCCCATACATAGTTTGATATCTCGGTTATGAAATTGACGCATTTCGGATGGATTATAATATGAAAATCCCGTATGCGGTCAATTCCGCCGTTTATGCTTCCCCTTCCCTTTGACGCGCCCCTGATGCGGATGACGCCCAGCTCTCTGAGCCTGTCTATGCTCTTGGGCTCTGAGGAGTCTGCGGTTATTTTTTCCTTGCCGTAGCCTGACCGTATGATTTCCGCCGCAAGCGCCTCATTGCCTATACCTTTTTTATACAGCTCGTCAAAAACCCAGAGCGTTTTATTGGCAGTATCGGCAAGACCGCAGAACAAAGCCGTAGGGTCATTCGTATATCCGAAATCCAGACCGAACACCGACCTTACGGAAGATGACCCCCGGATCTTATCCGTGTCAAAGACCCGTTCCTCCCAATTTTCAAAAACAAGTCCCTCCGATACGCCCCATTCTCCAAGTCCCGCGACCTGATAACGGCGCGGATCGCTTACTCTCATATTTTCAAAAAAAAGCCGATCCTTTTCGTCAAGCCATTCGTTGCAGAAATAATCGGTGGTCATAGCCAGGACCGAATCGTCCTGCCTGTCAAAAAATCTTTTTTTTATCCAGTGTTTTTGATTCCACGGATTGAGCGTAAGCGTTAGCTGCTTAAAAAGTCCGCTTTCCGTAGGAATAGCGCCCCGTATCGATTCATCCAGCATATTGAAATCGCTTTCGCTGCCTATTTCATATGCCTCCTCGATCCATACCCAGCACAGATATCCGTTTTCTGCGGTAATGGAGTTTATCTTGAAGGGATCGTCAAGTCCCCTGAAAAAAATTTTCTGACCCGTAGGCTTATATTTCATCTCGAGCGGGCTCTCTTTTATTTCCCACAAAGCCTGCGCCCCAAGCCGTGCCACCGCCCATTTCAATTCGCTGAAGCAGCTGTCCTTGAGCGTCCGGTAAACCTTTCTCACCACTAAAAGATTTGCTCCTTCATACTTCATCATGTTTACGATAAACCATAGCGCGGATGTTCTGCTCTTCTTCGAAGCGCGGGAGCCTTTACATACCCGGTATCTCCCCTTCCAGTTCCAGAACCGGCCGTAACCGGAACCGACTATCTCCGGAAGCTCTATACTGTTTTGTATCATGCTGTTATTCATATCGATATATCTCCTGCCGTCGGCTTTTATATACATTTATCCGGTCGTATCTGAAAACAAAGCAAGTTTGTACGATTTTGCTGAAAGCATGGCGATTTCAAGAAATAAAGCGGAGAAATACGAAGGTATTTCATAGTTATCCCTTTTGGTAACCATCGGCCTTCTTTGTCGTACAAAGCATCCTCAGTCATTAGAAATTATGCGGTTTCCGGCTTTCCGGACGGCTGCCGATCCTATAATGAAAGCGTTTTTGTAAAAAAGCATAATATGCTTCCTGTCAATCCGTTATCCTGTCCTCGCCGAAAATAACTATAGGAAGAGTCCCGTCAAAATCGGATCTGTCCCTGAACATCCCGTACCGCTTCCCGATAAGCTCGGCTGCTCTGATACGGTCCTTTGCGGGAACGTCGATATTTGCAACCTTCTGTATACCGTCTCCCGCCAGCTTAAGCCTCTGTTCCTTGAATTCTCCCCGCATTACCGAGGTAAGGTATTCCAGGACCTCCTTTGCGTCCGCCGTTCTCTCGTTGTGCAGCTTTTCGAGCTGCCCTTCGACATATTTTTTCGCGTCCTGCCTGTCAAGTATTTTTCTGCCGGTGCTGTAAGGCCGCTTCCCCGAATATCCCGCCCTGACGGCGGCGCGGGTAATGTTGCAGTCTAACAGATACTCGTCGCAAAAACGCTTTTGTTTAACGTTCATAAAAACACCCCCGATAAATTCTGAATTTTCGTTTGCTTTTTATTGAAAGCCCCTTTGATTAAACTGTGCTGCGGATATGCCCCGATCTATGCCTTATACTAATCCCTTTTAATACTATTGGATTAGTGTTTGAGGTGCAATCCATTTTAAAACTGTGGGTATTACGTCAGTTTAAAAAGGGATTGGTATTAAATCTGCGTCAGCCCCCATCAGCCTTACGACCCGCAGCATACCGTAGAAATTGTGTCAAAGCGTGTTCAATAAACCAAGGCGCGCATTTTTTAAGCAGATTCTGCCGCATGCTGTGTTAAGGCAACACCCCAGCAATGACCGCCTGACGGCTTTGCGTGCGGCTTGCTTGCATATTTTCCGTCATCTTAGAAATACGTCAGTATTCCCGCGTCGAATTTATTCAAGCTGACGAAAAATCTGACTGCGCGATTCACACCCGATCATTGTGCGGTATTGCCTTAAATCGTTTTCGTTTCGTCCGTAATATAATTTGAAAACAGCGTCAAATGCACGTTTCTCCTGCCTGCCCCTCCCGAAAAAGCCGTCAAAAAAGCGGCGCTTGCGCACCGCTTCCACATATCCGGGCTTTGTCTTTTAAAAAGCCTTCATAATATTCGTACAATTTTTATTGCTCCGCCAGGTAACTCTTGAAGGATTTGTGCGCCGAAGGGCTGTGGAAAGACAAGGAAGAAGACCGCAGGAATATGCGCATATTTCAAGGGCTTCTGACGAAGTATTTAGGCAGCCGGGCAAGCAGAATAATTCAAGAGTTACTTAGGGGAGCAACAGTTCCGTTCTGCCTTAATGAGAAAAACCGGAGATTTTAAGACCCTTTTTTGCGGCCATTGTCTAATGCCGGTTTTAGGACCCGTCTCATATCGGACCCGGACTCTGCATATTGTCCTTTTTCTTTTTTTCTCTCCGTCTTCTCCATAATATACTATATCATGTTTTCAACTGGCTTTCAATGGCCAAATCATAAAAAAACAAAAAAATTTTGACCTCCCGTTTTGCCGACAGCCATAAGAAAAAATCCGATACATAACCCGACTAACGATTTTAGATAAATAACCTTTTAGGCTTCTTTCGGTCTGCCGCTTAAAAAAGGTCTGCGAAAAAATCATAAAATCGTAATACTCCTTCTCTTGCCTGTGACTGATGTTTATGATATACTGTAATCGTTCCTTTATGCTGCGGTAAAGCCCGTCCGCACCCTTCGGGCCGTTTGACTGCGGCGTTCCCGCCCCTTGTCCTTGAATATTCGGTACCTGCGGACCGGCATAAGTCCTGAACGGATTTTCCGGCGGCGCCTCCCGGCTTTGGCTTCTTCGGGATCGCGGCCGAAAACGGAAGGAGACCTCATACGATGGATAACATACTGATAGTGGATGATGAAAAAGCGATTGCCGATTTGGTGGAGCTTTACCTGAAAAACGAAAACTACGGCGTTTTTAAAGCATATAACGCGGACGAAGCTCTGTCCGTGGTGGAAAGCGAGAAAATAACGCTTGCCGTACTTGATGTTATGCTGCCCGACAGCGACGGCTTCACCCTGTTGAAAAAAATACGGGAAAAATACTTTTTTCCTATAATAATGCTGACGGCCAAAATAGAAGCCGCTGATAAAATAACGGGGCTTACCTTAGGCGCCGACGACTATATAACGAAGCCCTTCGACCCTCTCGAGCTTACCGCCAGAGTAAAGACCCAGCTTCGCCGCTTTACAAAATACAATGCCGGAGCACCCGCCCGGAATGCCGGCGAATACGAAATAAGGGGCTTATACGTTTCCGTAAGCAGCCATAAATGTCTTAAAAACGGAGCGGAAGTTACGCTGACTCCGATAGAATTCGATATCCTATGCTATCTGTGTGATAAGCGCGGCTGCGTCGTCTCGTCGGAAGAGCTTTTTGAAGCCGTGTGGGGCGAAAAATATCTCGACAGCAACAATACGGTAATGGCGCATATAGCCAGGCTGCGCGAAAAACTGGGCGAACCGGCGCGAAAACCAAAATACATAAAAACCGTATGGGGGGTGGGATATACAATTGAATAAAAAGAACATAATTAAGCGTCCCGCGTCAAAAGCCATAACATGGAACATTCTTTTTAAATATTTTCTTGCCCTGGGGGCATTTGTGATTACCCTGCTGCTCCTGTTGTTCCTGTCGGCTTTTGTCTGCCGGCTTATTATATGGCAGCCTGACGACCCTCTCTATATATTCCTTCTGAAAATAAGGGACAATATCATTTTGATCTGCGGCATTATCGTCCTGGCAGGCTTGGCGGTAATAACATACCACTTTATTTCCAGGCTTACCGCCTGTCTGGACAGTATAGTGGATGCGGCGGAACAGCTCTTATCCCCTGAGTCGGAACCGGTGGAGCTTCCCAAGGAAATAAAAAGCATACAGGACGAGCTTAACCGTATAAGAGAAGAAAGCCTTAAAAACTTGGCCATGGCGCGGGAAGCCGAACAAAGAAAAAACAATCTTATAGTTTACCTTGCGCACGATCTTAAAACTCCGCTTACCAGCGTTATCGGATATTTGACGCTTATGCGCGACGAGCCGGAGCTTTCCCCCGAATTAAGATCAAGATATACCGGCATTGCCTTGGAAAAGGCGGAACGTCTGGAAGATCTTATAAACGAATTTTTTGAAATAACGAGATTTAACCTTGCCTCCATGGTGATGGAAACTCAGCGGATAAGCCTAAGCCGTATGCTGGAGCAGCTCTGCGATGAATTCAGCCCGATCCTGAAGGACAAAGGACTAAGCTGGAAAACGGAAATAGACGATGAAACGGAAATAATCTGCGATCCGGACAAGCTGGAAAGGGTTTTCGACAATCTGATAAGAAATGCGGTAAATTACAGTTATGAAAACTCCCGCATATATCTCTCCATGAAAAAACTTCCTGAGACTGCAAAAATAGTTGTCCGCAACAGCGGTAAAACCATTCCTCCCGAAAAATTAAGCCGAATTTTCGATCAGTTCTTCCGTCTTGATTCCTCCCGCGCCTCCGCCACCGGAGGAGCCGGACTGGGACTGGCGATAGCCAAAGAAATAACCGAGCTGCACGGCGGAAGCATAAGCGTCGAAAGCGAAAACGAAAAAATAATTTTTACCGTGCTTCTTCCTTTGTCATAAAAACGTAAGATTTTCTTAAGCTGTTCTTAATGCCGCCGCAATAAAAAACAAAAACATACGAGGCCCTTTTAAGGTACAATAAGCCTGTACCGTAAAAGGACCTTTTCTTTTTATACTTTTGGGAAAACCGGACTCCCCCATTTTTTCGGATCACACTTTGAAATCTGCACACACAAAAGAAAAGCGTCATCGTCAGGCATAAAAAACTTCCGTACCGCGTTAAAGACCTCCGGCCTGTGATATCCCGAAGTCTTTGTCCTTGATAAAAACGTTTTTAATCCGGCGTCCGGCGCGTTTGCCCTGATATGGGTTTTTGTATGCTTTGCTCCTCTCTTTTCCTCATGATATACTGTACCACATTTTTAACTGGCTTTCAATGGCCGGATCATAAAAAACCCAAAATTTTTTTATGCCCTATTTTCCCGATCCCGATAAGCAAAAACGCGATGCATAACCAAGCTAACGATTTTAGATAAATAATCTTTTTTTACTCTACCTTTTAAGATCAAACGATACGCTCCCTATGCCGGGCTTGTCGGTGCTTATAGCGATCCTGTAAGTGTTCCGCTGCGGTTCGGCAGTTCAAATAACGCATAGCCTCGTTATGATCCCTTACGGGCGTCAGCCCGCCTTTGCCCCCCCGTCTCGCTCCGTACAATTTGCTCCTGCCCCCTTTGCGCCGAATTATTTATCGGATTGCTGTAGGACCTGTCTTAACAAGATCATGGGGGGGTTCCCCGGCGGATCGTTCCGAGCAGACGAAAGTCCGCGGGGATACCTGACGTATTTTAAAGGCTTGCGGCGGAGCCGTCGCCATGATTTGCCGAAAGGATGCGCGGGATATCTTGTAAAAATACCGGAAGGAGAACACAAAATGCCGAGAAAACGTCTGACCCAGCTTTTTCCCTTTCTGATCCCCATAAGGATCAGACAGCGGCTTCTTTTCTACTACGCCTCCATGCGCTTTGACAAAAACATATATTCGAGGACCAAAGCCCCTCCCCTTGCCAACACCGAGTTTTCGGCTTCGCTTCCTTTGCGGAATACCGAGACCGGCTTCGATATGATTTATCAGGAAAACAAGATCTTTAATCTGAAGCTTGCTTCGGACGCCGTAAACGGTTTACTGATAAAACCGGGCGAAACCTTTTCCTTTAGTCTGGCGGTAAAAGGCGCGGATAAGAAAACGCGCTACAAAGACGGCCTTGTAATGATGAACGGAAGACTTACGCCCGCATACGGAGGCGGGATGTGTCAGCTTACCGATCTTATTTTCCTTTTGTTTTTGCATTCGCCCCTGATCGTAACGGAACGCCACGGCCATAAGATAAAGGACTTCCCGGATCTATGCGGATGCGGCATGCCGAAAGGCATTGACGCAACCGTATTTGAAGGCTGGCTGGATCTTAAAGTGAAAAACACCACACGCCGGACCTTTCAGCTGAACTTTGACTTTTCCGAAAACGAAATTACCGGCTTTCTTCTGTCCGACTGCAAAAGCGGCTGCAATTATGCCGTAGCCAACGGAAAAGTTATTTACAGGCGGATCGGCGGGAAAATTTATGAAGAGGCCGAGGTGATACGGATCCGTTCCTTAAGCTCTACCGGGGAAAAAAACTCCGAGAAGCTTTTATATACTAACATCTGTGAAATAGGATATACGCTGCCGAAGGAGGTGGAAATAATTGAATCGGCTTAATGTTGCGGTGATTTTCGGAGGGTGCTCAAGCGAATACGAAGTATCCTTGGAATCGGCATATTCGGTAATAACTAATCTTGATAGGAATAAATACCGCCCGCTTCCGGTGGGCATAACGCGAAGCGGCGACTGGTTCTGTTTCTTCGGCAGCATTGACGCTCTGAGATCGGACGGCTGGCATTACGGCGAAAACGCAGTTCCCGCCGCTATTTCTCCGGATAGAAGCAAAAAAAGTCTGCTGGTATATGAAGAAAGCGGCGTAAAAGAGATCCCGATTGACGCGATTTTTCCCGTGCTGCACGGAAAAAACGGAGAGGACGGAACGGTACAGGCGTTGGCGGAGCTGGCGGATATCCCCCTTATAGGCTGCGGGACTCTTTCCTCTGCTCTGTGTATGGACAAGGACAAGGCGCACAGGCTCGTTGCCGCCGAAGGCATTTCCGTTCCGTTATCGGCTGTGTTCTCCGATACGCAAGCGGACAGGTCCCGGCTTCTGAGCTTTGCCGTTAAAACGGGCTTCCCGTTATTTGTAAAGCCCCTTCGGTCGGGCTCGTCCTGCGGAGTATCAAAAGTTAATAACGAAAGAGAGCTGATACCCGCCGCGGAAAAGGCTCTGCACTACGACCATAGGATGATCGCGGAGGAAGCCGTTGAAGGAAACGAAGTGGGCTGTGCGGTAATAAGCTGCGGAGAACGTCTGATGATCGGCGGACCCGACTTGATAGAGCTGAGCGGAGATTTTTTCGATTATTCGGAAAAATATACTCCGAAGACCTCGCGCATAATCTGTCCGGCCGGTATATCGGATGAAAGATCCCGTGAAATAAGAGAAACCGCCTTGCGCATCTTCAGAATATTGGGCTGCGGCGTTTTTGCACGAGTTGATATGTTCTTGACCCCCGAAGGAAAAATATATTTTAACGAAGTAAATACGATTCCGGGATTTACTCCTCACAGCCGTTTTCCTGCGATGCTGAAAACGGAAGGTATTTCCTTTGGTAAAATGCTTGATATGATAATAAGCGGGGTAGTGAGATGATAAATGACAAATACCTGATACTGGTAAACTGGGAAAATCCGTGCCGCCCGGTAAAAAGAGACGCATTAATACCCGTATCCGGAGTGCTTCTCGAATCCGAGGCTGCGGAAAATCTGAAAAATCTCCTTATAAGCATAAATGCGGCGGAAAAAATAACTGCGGTAAGCGGATGGCGTTCCGTAACGGAACAGCGCAGAATATGGGACGATTCCGTGAAGGAAAACGGAATGGATTTTACCCGGAAATACGTTGCCGCCCCGAGGCACAGCGAGCATCACACCGGACTTGCCGTGGATCTTGCCCTGAAAAAGGATCGGATAGACTTTATCTGTCCCGATTTTCCCTATGAAGGAATATGTCAGGAATTCAGGCAAAACGCACCTATGTACGGCTTTGTTGAGCGCTACCCCGAAAATAAGCGGCACATAACAAAAATATTTCACGAGCCATGGCATTTCCGCTATGTGGGCAGGAAGCACGCCTTGATAATGACCACCGAAAACCTGACGCTTGAGGAATATCTTAACGCTCTGTAACGTCAGACAAACATCACGCAGCGGACGATTCCGTCCGTTTCCGGCGTGAGCCGTAATGTCTGCTTCTGTTAAGACGCGGCGGCACGGACAATTATGCCTGCGGACGGTTTACGGAATATATAAGACTATTCCGTCGTAAAAACGCAGCATCCAGATGCAAAATAAGGACCGCACACTGCCCGGAAAATGCCGATCGGCTTCCGCCATCGGTCGGGGTACGGAAAACGTGTGCGGTTTTTATTTATCATTGACGGAAGCGGATCCGCATAAAACCGATATACGGGCTTTTATCAAGGTTAAACGGATAAAATATTTCCATATGCGCGCATCCCGGCCATTCGCGGCATAAAGGAAAAAACATACGTCCGCTCCTATGGGATCGGCGGAATACGCGGCGGAAGCTTAAAGTACCTGTGGCATTTTTCAGGGCGGATCTGAAAACAAAACAAATTTGTATAGCCGCGCTGAAAGGACGGCGGCTTCAAGGAAAAAGCAGAGAAATACGAGTATATTCCATAATATCCCTTTGAGATAGTTGTTAGAGCACTTAAATGCGGAAAGCGTCCGCCGTTAGCAGGAAAAGTGGATTTGCGGCTCCTCAGACAGCCCATGATAACAGCGTAAAACGGCCTGAATTTCCGAAAGAAGAGCCGCATAAAAAACACGCGCCGTTTCCCGCAGATAAATGCCGGCAGCATCGGTCTTATCGAAAAAATACGGGCGAGCCCATGATTATCACCGTTGAAAGTCCGGTTTCCGGATATATCTCCGTCCTGCGTGTAAAACGATACTTTTAAAAAATTTATAGTCTCATTAATGAGACGGGGATATATCTCCGTCCTGCGTTTAAGACGATACTGCCTCCCGTGAAAAAATCCTCTTAATCTTTAAAACAAAAGACGCTATGGTCTTTTTAAACGGAGAAAGGCGGTGGCCGTCCGCCTTGGTGCGTTAAAACCCGCACCCTTTATTTGCGGGAACCGAAGGACAGTGCGGATATTCGCCCCGATGCATTAAAACCCATGCGCCGGCTGCCGGACGGTTTGACCGCGAAGCCCCATACATAAACAAGCGCAACGAATATCCCGATAAAGCGTCCATACCGATTCTTAAAACCTGTTTAGTATCCCGAAGCATGTGGATCGCGCAGCAGCTTTTGCGTGTTTCCGAACGATTTTTCGCGGACATACTTTTTGCAGACATACTTGATGTGCATCAAGAAAATCCAACGAAGAAATACGCCAAAGGTGCAGGCAGGCTGCATGCCGTGATATGCTGGACAGGCTCTATCTGACGCAGGCTTTTTTTGTTTTTTCCTAACCGCCTTCCTGTCCCATTGGCCTGGATCGGTGTTATATATTGCCGCTCTGTTAAGCTCCGATATACCGTAACGTATTTTCAGCTGTATTGAACATATTCGGAAAATAAAAAAGTACGTTTTCGGTCATTAAAATCTTCTTTTTCTATTGATTTTTTCTTCTCTCTGATGTATAATAAATTATGAATATCATCATCTGTATAAAGCGGCACGGATAAAAATGATTTTCCCTCATGAACTGTGAAAGGAGCCGTAACAAAAATGAAAAAAAGAATTATTTCGACGGTCGTAGCTATATCGCTGGCTGTAACTTTTATGTTCGGCGTATTTCCGTCCTTCAGAGAAAGTCGGTCCGATCCGTTTTCGGAAGCTGACGAAGCCGAAGGCGAATACATAATAGAACAGGGTGCTGATTGGAAATTATACAATAACGGAAAACTTGTTATTCTGACCGATGCCGGTATGTCGGACTGGATGAGTTTTCTGAAATCTGCCGGCGTTGGAGGCGAAACCGTATCCTCCGCTTTGGATACCGGTCCGGATACGGTTATTGCAGCCGGTACGGAAACTGAAGCCGGCGACATAAACGACCCCGAAGGCTCCGCGCCGGACATTGCGGCAGCCGGAGCTTCCGACATGTATAACACCGGCAGCTCCGGTGAAAACGAAAGGACGGACGAATCGGCCGCCGATACTTCCGATGTCCTTGAGACCCCCGACTCGGAGGACGGCGCTTCTGACGCATCCGCATCCGGGGACGTTCCGATCCCGGAAAACACCGGAGAGCCGGAAAATGACGCCCCAACACCTGAAAACGAATTAGCGGCAAACATTAAAAAAATAGTTTTCGGGGAGGGAGTTTCGCTTATACCCGAAGCCTTTTTTGCCGACCGCTATTCCGGGGTGGAAAGTGTTTTCATTCCCGACAGCGTAAAGGAAATCGGAGCCGGGGCATTTGAAAACTGCATATCGCTCGGTTCTGTGACTATATCCGGAGAAGTGCTTCCCCGTATAGGTTCGGACGTTTTTACCGGATGTAAGTTCATTGCCGAAGGAACAAAGGCCGTCAAGGTGTCCGAAGCGGCGCTGGAGGCTTTATATTCCGACGGCGCGGAGCGGGACGATTGGAAGGATTATATAAGCTTCATATTTACGGACGGCGGCTCTGATCTTACGATAAAAATTGACGAAACCAATTTCCCCGACAAAAATTTCAGAGCCATAGCGGCAAGTGAAATGATAGACAAAAACATGGACGGAGAACTGTCCGTGGAAGAAATATCTCTTGTGACCGATCTGAATTTGAGCGGTAAGGACATATCCGATCTCGAGGGAATCGGATTCTTCACCTCTCTGAAAACGCTGGACTGCAGCGGGAACGGTCTTACTTCGTTAAACTTAAAAGAAAATATTGAGCTTGAAGCCTTGGATTGCAGCGGTAATTTGCTGACATACATCGATCTCGGCGCGTTATCCCGTCTTACCTGTCTGAACTGCGGCAATAACCGTCTTGTAGCCCTTGACATAAGCCGTGATGCCGATATGGAAGAGCTGACCGTGGAATGCACCGATAACCGTTTCCGGATAGAAGGTTGTTCCGGCGAATTCAGTCTGCATGAGCTTCCCGAAGGCTTCGACGCCGCAAGGGCGTCGGATTGGTCGGGCGCCGAATATGACGGAGAAATGATCTCCGGCATAAAAGAAGACGGCATTATAACTTACAAATATGACTGCGGAGGAATAACGGCGGAATTTGTCATAGAATATCTGAACCGCCACAAGCTGGAGGAGGTTGCGATAAAAGACGCCACCTGTACCGAAGAAGGATACGGCGTCGAAGACGAGAGCCTGTCCGCCTTCCTGCGCTGCATCATATGCGAAAAAACCTTTGCCGATAAGGAAGGAACAAGAGAAATAGCCGTAACGGTCATTCCTGCCGGTCATGACGAAAGCGGCGGCTATCAGTGCGACAGCCACAGCCATAAAAAGCTCTGCAAACGCTGCGGCGAAAGCATAGAGACGGGAGAACACCGCTACGATGCCGAAGGGATATGCGGGGTATGCGGATACGAAAAGCCGGACGAAAGGCCTTCCTCCTGCCCCCATAACATGGTGAAGCATGAGTACTCGGCTCCATCCTGCACCGAACCGGGAACCGTTGAATATTGGAACTGTACCGTATGCCTGAAGTATTTCGGTAACGAAACGGGAAGTGCGGAAATAACCGATATTCTCTCCCTGATCATCCCGGCGGCAGGCCATATAACGGAAAAAGCGGAAGGACGGCCCGCCTCCTGCCATGGCGGGGGAAATCTTGAATATTACGTCTGCCGCAGCTGCGGAATGTGTTTCTTTGACGAAGCGGCGGAAAATGAGATCAAGGATATTTCCGAAACGGTGATTCCCTCCTTGCCTCACAGCTTTGAAACTCTGAAATATGACAGTCATTATCATTGGTACGGATGCTCCAACGAAGGCTGCGAAGAAAATCTCGAGCCTGTGGAACACGACTATGAAATAACCGTCAATATGCCTTCATGCACGCAAAGGGGAACGATCGTATATACCTGCAAGCTTTGCGGCTATTCCAAAACGGAAGTGACCTCCGAGCCCTCGGATCACAGCTATGGTACGGATTTTGAATATAACGGATCCGGCCACTGGCATATTTGCCAAAATGAAGATTGTCATGAAACGAGCGAAGCGGAATCTCACATATGGACGGCGAATGATGAAAGCTCTTCCGACGTCGGATCGATCTCCGACAACGGTGTTAAAAGCTTCGTATGCTCGGTCTGCGGAGCGATAAAAAACGAGACGCCCGATCCTCCCGCATCTGATACTGCGGCGCAAACGCCCCCGCCTGAAATCACATCGGAAAACGAAGAAAAGCCCGTGGAAGATGATCCGGTAATAAACGTAACATGGCCCGCCTGCGCAACGGTGATCTTCAATCCATACAATATGGAGCTCGGCATAACTGAAAAATCCGACGGCGAATTGACTCTGGACAAAAATCCGGAACCGGGCTCCGCCGTTTCCGGAAATATAATTTCACCGGAAATGACCATCGTCAACAACGGAAGCTCAAAAATAGCCATTAATGTGACGGGATACGCTTCCGCCGTGATAAAGAACGGAAATGTAAGCGAGGATATACCCTTTGTCGGCAATTTGCCCGACGGAGAAGGCGGTATCGAAAACAACGCCGTTTTACTGTGGATCGAAGCGAAGGGATCCGGAGGTTATCTGAACTCCTATAACGATATAAACGGGTGTCAGCTGCTCCTCGGAAAAACGCCTGCCTCAAAAACCCTGATGACGATCGAAAAAGGCGGCGCCGTAGGAAAACTTCAGATCAAGGGTGAGATACCGTATTCCGCCGGTGTAAACTGGGAAGCATTGTCCGCTTACGGAAAAATCGATGTGGTTATCGCCTTTGAAGCCGTTTTGACGGAGTGACGGAATACTTGATTCGGCATTTTCAGGCAATAACGAGGATTGCGCGGCCGGATCGGTTTTTTCGAAAAGCCGCTTTGTGCTTGCTTACATATGCGCCTCACCAAAACGGATATCCCGCGCCGCAACGGATGCCGCAGCACCGTTATTGTCGGCAGCACCGGTAAAATCCGGGTCTTTCGTAAGATAACGGAAAAACCTCCGTACTAAAGACTGTCGGAATGTGTAGTTTTTGCCGTCCGAATGATGTTAGCATTTCTTTGACTAAAGCTTGTTTGAAAATAAAGGAAATGACGGATTTTTGATTCCAAATGGTCAGCTTCAAGGAAAAAACGCAGTCAACCCGTCGCTTGACGAGGCTTTTTGACACAGAGGATGACCCTTTGGGAGCGAAAAGACGACGTTTCCGATTTTTCAAACAGGCCTTGATGCCGTGCGGTCGTTTTATCATGCCTTGCGGCGAACCCCGTATTTTTCTCTTTACGCGTATGATGTTTAACCGGTCTTTTCGAAAAACATGAAACTCTTATAAAAATATAAGCAAAATTCCCCCGCAGGCCCATCGGCCGTGGCAGGGGGAATTTTTTATCGGTTTTATATCAGCACTCAATTTAAAATTTCTTGTGATAAGCGGACCCGCGCTTTAAAAGGCGGGATCTTTTTTAATACTGTTTTACCGGAATATGATTATTCGTTTGCGTCTGTAAAAAACGGAAATTAAAATTCCTCATCATTTCAGCAAAAAACAATATTTCCGGATAAGCCGTTACTTTCTTCTGCGTGCGGCCATGGCAGTAAGACCGGCAGCCGCAGCGCCAAGAGCGGTAAATCCTATTGCTACACCTGTTCCGGGGTTGTTCTGACCTGCGTTGCCTACGATGGATGTGGTAGTTACCTCAATAACGGTGGTTTCGACCGCGCTGGTCAGATCGGCAGATGTGGACTCGTCGGGAGAAACCTCAGTAACGGAACTGTCGGCAGTATCGGCGGGAACGTCGCCTGTTCCGGTTCCGTTATCGCCGCCCAGGATATCGCCTGCGGCGTCTCCTGCCCCGTCGATTATATCTTCCGCGCCGCTCTCAACTCCGTCTACAATATCTCCGACCGCAAAAGCAGAAGTGCTTAAAGCCAGAGCCGCAACGGAAACAGCCAGGATATATCTTATTTTTTTCATTTTCCTTACCTTTCCTTTCTGATTGAATATGTCCGCGCTTTTTTATTATAGCGCGGCGCGGCAGTTTGAAAAAATCTAAAAAAAGATCCCTTCAAAATGCCTTTTTTCGGTATTGGGATAAAAACTCCCGATACTATTATCTGAAAGAAAAAGAATAATATAAGTGAAAAAATAAAACGGGAAAATATGGCAAAAAAATAAATAAACCGACCGTTCTTCAAAAATAAAAAATAAAAATATGAATTATCGTCTTAAGGATAAGGCGTGAAGCCCTGTTTGTCACCCGGAGGCAAATAACCAGATACGCGCCGCAAAAACGGGAAAGGTTTTTGTAAGGCAATACCGCACAATGATTGGGTGTGAATTGCGCAGTCAGTTTTTTCGTCAGCTTGCATAAATCGGGCGCAGGGATACTGACGTATTTCAAGGTAAATTTGTGTAAGCTGACGGAAAATATGCAAGCAAGACGCACGCAAAGCCGTCAGGCGGTCATTGTGCGGTATTGCCTTAAAAAGGCGCCTTCTGCGTTTGAACAGAAGGCGCGCCGTAATATGTCCTTTTTTATTCCGCTGAGGGGATATTCATTTCGTTTTCATTTTCGTTGACCCCCTCAACCTCCGCGGCAAGCCTTCTGCCGCAGTGGGAGCAGTATGCGTTTTTAAGCTTAAGTGTTCTGCCGCACTGCGGGCAGTGCATAAGGCCCATTATGTCGTCTATTCTTCTTTCGAGCGCCGCTATTCTCTTACGAGTACCGTCTATCTGAACCGTCATAGCCGCAATTTCCTCGGTATCCTCGTTACCGTTCTTGCACATAAGATAAACCGCCGCGCCCAGCTCGCGGTACTGTCCGGCCAAAAGCTTTTTCAATGCGGCGCTGGAAAGCTTCAGCATCGAAACTCTGTAGCCCTCGTCGGCTTTTTTGATGGCTGCTTCGGTAATTTCTCTGATAGTCTCAAAAATCTCCGTCATTATTTGTAACCTTCCTTTCAAAATTCGGCGCAGCCGAAATTGTTTGTTCAAAAATAAGGGTTGCACTCCTTCTCGCGTGAAAGCGTGCTTTCCTCGCCGTGCCCGCAATAAAGCCTGTAATCGCCCTCAAGCTCCTTAAGCCTTTTGATGCTGCTTCTCTGTTGCGATGCATCTCCCGAATACAGATCCGTCCTGCCTACCGAGCCTTTGAAAACGGTATCGCCGGTAAACATGATCCCGTCGCCCACATAACATACGCTGCCCCTGCTGTGACCGGGAGTTGCCATGACCGTCAGCTTCTCGTCTCCCAGAAAAATCTCCTGCCCCTCCTCCAGAAGCACGTCGGCAGCGGTGGGATTAAAAGGGATAAAGGGCGCCAAAAACGCTCCGGATTTTCTTATATCTGAAAGCATACATTCATCCTGGCGGCCGATATAAACCTTTGCCCCGTAACGCTCCCTAAGAAACTGCACCGCTCCCGTATGATCAAAATGCCCGTGAGTAAGCAGTATGTCGGTAAGTCTTACGCCCATTGCGTCAATACGTGAAGCAATTGCTTCGCCTTCTGCTCCCGGATCGACAACCGCCGCCTTATCTCCCCCGAATTCTATGATAAAGCAGTTTTCCGAAAGCTCGCCTACGCTAAGCGCCGTAATCCTCATAACTATTTACCTGTCCTCTCTACGGTGACGACTCCCTCGATCTTCTTGAGCTTGACCACCAGATTCTTAAGCTGTTCTACTCCGCCTATCTCTAAAGTGACCGAGATGCTTGCATTCCCGTTTTTTAAATTGTGAGCATTGATTTCATGGATAGGTATGCGGCTTGCCGAAATAGCTGTGGTAATATCCGCAATAAGCGAGTTCCTATCCTGAGCGACTATATCAAGTATGGCTTCATATATGGCTTTGGCGCTTGCGGCCCACTTAACGCTGATCCATCTTTCGCTGTTAGCCGGATTGCTCTGCTGCTCGGTAACGTTTTTGCAGTCCAGCTTGTGTACCGAAACCCCGAAGCCCCTTGTGACAAATCCTATTATATCATCTCCGGGAAGCGGATTGCAGCAGCGCGCAAATCTGACGTCGCATCCTTCGATACCGTCCACGATAACTCCGCTGCTCTGTTTTCGCGCTATGTTATCGCTGATTGTATCGGAAATATTTATCTGAACCGGTTCCTCGGGCGGTTTCTGAAGCTTGAGATATTCCTCCTTTGTTTTCTGCATTATCTTGCTTAATGCAACTCCGCCATATCCTATGGCGGCATAGAAATCGTCCACATTGTCAAAATGCTGCCGCTTTGCCACCTGAAGAAGAAATTCGTCGTCCGGAACGATGCTGTTTCTCCGAAGCTCTGCATCAAAAGCGGTCTTGCCTCTTGTTATATTCTCCGCCCGGCATTCACGCTTGAACCAGGATCTGATCTTCGCCTTAGCCTCATTGGTTTTGGCTATATCGAGCCAGTGCCTGTTAGGCCCGTAATTAGGGCTGTTTGTGGTCATAACTTCGACTATATCACCGGTTTTAAGCTGATAATCGAAAGTAGCCATTCTTCCGCCTACCTTGGCTCCCGTCATCCTGTTTCCTACCTGAGTATGGATGGCATATGCGAAATCAATGACGGTAGAGCCGAGCGGAAGCGTTATAACGTCGCCCTTGGGCGTAAACACATAGACGTCGTCGGGAGCGAGATCTACCTTGACCGCCTCGGCTATCTGTTCAACGTCGTCCGCCTCCTGCTGCTGATCGAGGATCTGTCTGATCCAGTCAAAGCGCTGTTCGCCCGCGACCTTCTTCCCGCCGATACCCGCCTTGTATTTCCAGTGGGCGGCGATTCCGTACTGAGCCGTGTTATGCATCTCGAATGTACGTATCTGCACCTCGAAAGGTATCCCCTCTCTTCCTATGACCGTGGTATGAAGAGACTGATACCGGTTAGGCTTGGGTGTGGCGATATAATCCTTAAAACGGTAAGGGATGGGACGGAACATATCATGGATCACGCCCAGAACATTGTAGCATTCAACTATGGAATGAACGATTACCCTGACCGCATATATATCATATATTTCATCCAGGTTTTTTCCCTTTACATAAACCTTTTTGTAAATACTGTAAATGCTCTTGACCCGGCCCTCGATAACCGGAGGCGGCTGAATATCGGTTATTCTCTCTGCGATACGGCGTTTTATGGTATCGATAAAGCTTTCGCCCTTGTCCTTGCGTGCGGCAAGTGCGCTTTCCACCTCCTTATAGCCATAAGGATCAAGATAGTAAAGAGAAACATCCTCCATTTCTTCCTTGACGTCGTTCATACCGAGACGGTGGGCTATCGGCGCATAAAAGCTCATGGTTTCGAGGGAGGTCTTTCTCTGCTTTTCCGGAGGACGGCAGGCTAAGGTACGCATATTATGAAGCCTGTCGGCAAGCTTGATAATAATCACACGTATATCCTTGCTCATCGCCATAAGGATCTTACGGATATTTTCCGCATGCTGCTCCTCTTTTGTATTAAGCGGTACCTGACCGATCTTTGTCACTCCGTCCACCATAAGCGCAACGTCTTCGCCGAATTTTCTGCGTATGGTATCCAGCTCCACGCCGGTATCCTCCACCACGTCGTGCAGCAGCGCCGCACAAATGGTATCCGTATCCATACACATTTCAAGAAGGATATAAGCCACTGCCACCGGATGTGAAATATAAGGCTCTCCGCTGGTCCGGACCTGTCCTTTGTGAGCATTTTCGGCGAATTCATAAGCCGTCTGTATCTTCTCCGGATCATATTGCTTATCTCCGCTGCGAATGCGCTGCATAAGCATTTCTATAGTATATACCATCCATGCCTCCAAAAATCAAATAGGAATTATAGCGTTCACATAAAAACGATATGCGGATCTTCGAGCATAATCTTGCCGTAGATGAGACAATTTTTTTGCAGGAATACTATGTATTTCAAAGTATTTCAAAAAATTTCAACTAATTATTAGGAAAGATTTACCGAAAAGCGGTGTGTCGGACGTTATGCAGACACGCTCTAATACCTGATATAACGCGCTGCTCGGATAAATGTGAAAGGTGTTGAAGAAAATCCCGGCCTTCCCGCCGCGCTTTTGCCGCTCTTTTACCGTATATGGCCGTTTCCCGTTCCCAGGATCCCCGCCTTTCGGAAACGCTTCAGTTGTCTCGGAAAAGGCCCGGCGGCTTCGATCTTTAATGACGACGTCTTAAAGTCGTTTCCGACAAAACGTCCGATCGTGCCGGAAAATCCGATCTAATACCTGCCCGCATAGGAATGGCGTGTAACTTTTCGAGCAGATTTTACAGAAAATAAGGAAAGATTCCCCGTATCTGCCGGCGCAAGTCAAGAAATTCCGGCACAGGATGATGCGTTCGGCCATCTGCCCAAAATCGGCGCAAGGTCACGCCGACGGCAAAGCAAAGGACGAAACGCGGCACATCGGTAAAATATGCCGAAAAGACGCATGCCGTTCCTATGCGGACAGATTCTTATATCAATAAAAAGGAATGTCTGCCGAAAGCGTCGGCGGAAGGATTCCTTCATTGCCCGTTATGCGCCGGCAAGTCTTTCCCTTAGCGCCTTCATAAACCCGCATGTATCAAGATCAACCTTTCCGGCGACCTTGACGGTTTCTGCCGTGCCCTTGAAATGGTCGAGCCTGATAAGACCCGCGCTCTCAAAAAGATCCAGACTTATACGGAACATACAGTAGTTTATGCCTGCGGAAAACGCGGCGTCGGCGCAGGATGAAATGCTTCCGTTCTTTCTGATAATATCATAAACCGTCATCTGAACGCTTCTGTCCGGGATAACTCTTTTAGCGAGCGAGGCCGGAACGCTTTCCCCGCGGCAGAGCTTTTCATATGCGTCCTCGGCCGCAAAAAATCTATTCTGATCGAAACCGCTGAACCTGATGTCGGACAGCTTCAGGCTTATCGAACGGTTGCCGTTGTATTCGTTTATATCCGCCGTAACCAGCAGATCCGCCTTATCCCCGCTGCGATATCCGAAGCTTTCATAATCCGAACGAAAATTCAGCACCTTAAATTCCCGCCCTCCGAAGTCAACGTTAAAGGCAAGGTATTTCCCGTCCTTTAAAGGACGCATCGATTTTATGATACAGCCCGGCATATGTAGAAGCGGAGCAGGATTCGATACGCCGAAGGGCTGAAAAAAGTCCAGATCTTCGATATTTTTCGTATTAAGATCATCCGGATACACCGACATTTCCGCCACGCTGCTATCCTTAGGCATATCGGCGTACTTTCCCGCGGCATAGCCGTTGACCTTTTCCGTAAACTCCGTTATTTTAGACGCCTCAAGCGTAAGCCCGGCAGCTGCGGTATGTCCGCCGAATTTTATAAGGCAGTCGGAAAGCTCGGTAAGCATATCAAAAAGCGAAAAGCCTTCGATGCTCCTTGCGCTTCCTCTTGCCGTTTCTCCCTCTTCGGTAATAACGATAACCGGCTTACCGAATCTGTTAAGAAGCTTTGAAGCTACTATTCCGATGACTCCGTGACTCCAGCCCTTCCCGCTTATTACGACTATTCTTGATTTTATAAGCAGCGGATCTTCATTTATTTTTACGCTTATTTCCTCAAGTATTCTTTTTTCCTCGTCCTGCCTCTTCATATTGAGCAGCGTAAGATTTTCAGCCATTTTATCATACATTTTCGGATTATCGGACAAAAAGAGTTCCGCCGCTTCTTTGGCGTGCGAAAACCGTCCCGCCGCATTTATACGCGGACACAAGGTAAATGCCGCCGTAACCGAAGAAACCTCGTCGTCCTCGTCGATGCCGCACTGTCTGAGCAGTGAATGAAGTCCTCCGTTTTCGGTTACCGAAAGGCTTGAAAGACCGCTTCTTACTATGACCCTGTTCTCTCCTGTAAGAGGAACTAAATCTCCTACCGTTCCGATCGCCGCAAAATCTCCCCAGTTTTCAAGCACGCTCTGAATATCGCCTTCAAGGGCCATTACCAGCTTAAGCGCTACTCCGCAGCCTGCAAGCTCCTTACATCCGCTGAGATCATCTATCCGGTGAGGATCGACAACGGCTCTGGCCTGAGGAAGTATATCAGGGACCTGATGATGATCGGTAATAACAAGCTCCATACCCTTACTGCGGATATAATCCGCCTCTTTAACTGCGGATATACCGTTATCAACGGTCACTATAAGCCTTGTACCCGATTCGCATATACGGTCGATGGCGCTGAGGTTAAGACCGTATCCCTCCTCCCGGGAAGGAATATACCAGTCAGCCTCCGCTCCTATAGCCTCCAGATACCCGTACAGTATTACGGTAGCCGTAACTCCGTCACAGTCATAGTCGCCGTAAACGGTTATCTTATCTCCGTTGTCAACCGCCTCGTTGATAGCCTCGACGGCCTTATCCATATCCGCTATTTCAAAGGGCGAGCTGATTTCATCGTTGTTGAAAAAACTATCCGCTTCCTCTCTTGACGATATGCCTCTGTTTAAAAGCAGCCTTGCGGCAAATTCGCTGATACCGCACTCCTTCGCCAGTTCTTTGACGGTCTCGGGATCCTGCTTTCTTATACTCCATTTTTTCATGCTTAAACCCGTTCCAATATTTTTTACATTCTTATCCGATCATATTATACTACTTTTTGAAAAAAATGGCAAGGGGGTGACCGATACGGGAAATAAACGGTTAAAAACCTATTGCCTTCATATACACATGATCTGCAAAACGCTTTGATCTTTCAGAAGGAAAAGAAATATTCCGGGACCGGCAGAGGAAGAATTTATTTTGATGTCTGAGAACATTGTACCGATTCAGGAGAATCCCTAAGCTTTACCGCGCTCCTTTCCGGCATAATAACCTCAAACAAAGTAAAATAAAAAAATTATTTTAATGCCTGAGAACATTGCAGCGTTTTTTAAATGCATAGTATCAGCCGCGCTTATCTTTTACGGTATAATATACATTCATCCGATTACATAACATTCATTATCGAGGGCATCATCTCGTTGCGGTAAACCTCCACCAGCTCTCCCATAACTCTGCATTCGGTAATAATTTCCTCATCATCTCTTTCGAGAAGGCTCTCGATTTTTGCCATAGACATAGTGATCTCCAGAGCATGACCGTTATCAACGGTAAAAATATGGATATCCCTGAATTTATTCCAGCTTTTCCTTACCTGTGAAACCGCCTGTGCGGTTCCCTCGGAATTTCCTTCGGAATACATTCGCTGGACCTGCTCAAGGCTGTCGAGAATATCGTCGGAAATGTGGCATGTATAGTACAGGCTTCCTATGCCTCCTAAAAAAATAATAATTGATAAAACAATACAAATAACTATTCGTTTCATTTATATTTCCTCATTTGAAAAAACGAAAGGACTTTACCGTCCTTTTACTTTTCGCGTTCCGATATTTACCGGCGGTTTATTTTAAATCCTTATCCTTTACAACTATCTGATATTTTCCGTCCGAATCGGCTGACATAATAAATACCGATGATATTTCCGCGCCGTTCTCCTTGAGTATTTTCTTTACCCAGCCTTCGCCGAGCTTCGCTCTTTTTAGTCCGTCGGTATTGATCTCTCCGTCGCGTATGATTATCTCCGGGGGATTTTTGGGCGGCGCTTCCTTTTGGAGAAAATTTATCTTTCCGTTCGTCTCCACGATCGCATACTGTATCTGAGAAATATCGAATATACCCTGTTCCCTCATAGCCTCCGTAACATCGTCTATCGTATATCTGAGATTTTTTAATTCCTTCTGGTCAATGACGCCGTCTGAAATAATAACTCTTGCCGATCCGCTGACCACCTTGCGTATGCGCGTGTTTTTAAGGGTAATCCCCGACATGATGACATCGAGACAGACGATCATAAGGATCGGGACCACCCCCATGAGCATAGGCATGGATGCCTCTTCTAAAGCAAGCGTAGCAATATTGGATACCATTATCGTAGTGACCAGCTCCGAGGGCTGCAATTCCCCCAGCTGCTTCTTGCCCATAAGCCTGAGCGAAAAAACTATCAAAAGATAAAGAATAATCGTTCTTATCGTTATAATAAGCATTTGTCGAACCCCTTGTAAATGTTGATCAAAAATATTTTGCACAGATAACGATAAAATATTACAACACCCTTGCCGCTTCATAAGCATAAGATAAAAAACCGGGATCGCTCCGCTCTGCTGCGCTCTTCTGATGGTATAATAACCTCAGATAAAAGAAATAGAAATATCTGCTCCCGATTCCGGAAACGTTTTTCTGACTGTAAAAATTCTTCTGATGCATCTATGATATAAACGACCGCTGATCAGATATAATTTTAATATAGCGTCGAATTTAACAAAACCTCCTGATACAAAACAAAAACGACCCGTATCGCAAATCGGTTGTTTTTTATTTTTCGGGTAGTATTAATCATTCCTTAACGGGATACAATATCAAAAATAAAACTAAAACTAAGGAATGCCGAAAATGGAACTTAAAGATAAAAAGCTTTCTTCCTCGTTGGAGGAAAATGTAATAAATTTACGGACCGTTATGTCCAACAGCAGCGATCTTACAATAAAGCATGCCAAAGCCGGCGGACATACCATATGCATAATTTTCTGCGAAGGTATGGCGAGCACCGAAACGATGGCCGACCTTATCTTCCGTCCGATAAACTCTCTGGAAAAGGAGATGCCCCTTGACGAACTTGCAAAGAACCTTGAAGAAGGGCTTTTGCTTGCAGGAGAACAAAAGCAGTCCGATACCTACGAAGATCTCTGTCTTGATATAATGTCGGGCTTTGTCACCATCCTGGTAGACGGAATTGACCGGGGTATCTCCGTAGGCGTCCAGGGTTATGCTTCCCGTTCCGTTGAACAGCCTCTTACCCATAACAACGTAAGAGGAAGCCGCGACGGCTTCGTGGAAGTAGTTCGTACAAATATATCACTGGTGCGTCGCCGCATGAAAAGCCCGGATCTGGTTTTTAAAATGATGCAGCTTGGGGACATGTCGAACACTGACGTATGTCTGTGCTACATTAAGGGGGCGGCGGATAAAAAACTTATCAAAGAAGTGGAAAAGCGGCTTAAGGCAATTCCTTTGAACACCATAATCGAATGCGGATATATCCAATCCTTTCTTGAAAATTCCGGTAATCAGCTTTTCTCCGAAATAGGAACCACCGAGCGTCCCGACACCTTTACCTCCAAACTTCACGAAGGGAAAATCGGCATACTTGTAGACGGCTCACCCTTCGCCTTGTACGTGCCCAAGCTGTTTATGGAGAATTTCAACGTAATTGACGACTATACCGGCAGGCCGCTTTATACCGCCGTCATAAGGGTCATCCGGTATATGGCGCTGATAATAGCCACCGTAACATCCGGATTTTACGTTGCCCTTGCCAACTTTAACCCGGAGCTGTTCCCCGAAGCGCTGCTCCTGAATCTCGCCACAAGCATACAGGACACGCCTTACCCGCTTCTTGCCGAATGCCTGGTAATCCATGTTTTCTATGAGATAATGCGCGAGGCGGGGCTGAGGATACCCACAAATATCGGACACGCCGTTTCTATAGTCGGCGGACTGGTCATCGGCGATATTGTGGTTTCCGCGGGTCTGGTGGGAGCGCCGATGGTTCTTATAGTGGCGGTATCGGCAATAACAAGCTTTGTAGTTCCCGACCTGTATGACAGCATAGTGGTTCTCAGATTCGCCTATATAATTGTCGGCGGAATATGGGGACTGTTCGGTATAACCGTTCTTTCCGCTCTTGTAACAATAAAGCTATGCTCCCAGGAGAGCTACGGGGTGCCTCACACCTCTCCCGTTTCTCCGTTTTCTCCTAAAGCTATGCGCGACTTCATTTTGAGGCGCGACTGGAAAATACTGTCTAAAAGCGATTACCATGTACAGGACCTGGCAGGGGTAAACATAGGGGAGACTAACGAAAAAAACAGCATGTAACCGTATTTCGGATTATAAAATTTCCAAGGTCTTCGGATAATCCAAACGCATCTTAAGAGGTAATATTTTAAAAATGACAAGTATAAAAAAAATCAGCCATTTACAGCTTGCGGTACTTCTGATAACCTCAAGGCTGTTTTCCGAAGCGGTAAACTTTCCGCTTGTGAATACCGAATACGGAATGCAAAGGTTTGCAGTCATACTGACCGCTTATGTAATCCTGTTCCTCCAGTATATCCCGCTTATGTACCTTACAAAAAAATATTCCGGGGAAAGCGCCTCGGGAATAATTTCCGACAGAAACAAAGTGTTGGGATGGATCTACGCCGTTTTAATAACCGCTGCTGTTTTGACCGCGTCAATATCCTCCATGTGCCGTATGAGATTTTACGCCTCAAGCACTATATTCGGGCAGGCTCCCCCGGTATTGCTTATCATTCTTATGCTGCTGGTCTGCGGCTTTGCCGCGTGGAAAGGGATACAAGGCACCGCCAGGAGCGGAGTGATATTCGCGGGAGTTTTTGTAGCCTTTCTGATCCTTATAGCCGTAAGCGTGTGGCAGCTTTGCGATCCGAAATGGCTGTATCCGGCCTTTATCGAAGATACCGAAGAATTTGTCAAACAGGTTCTTGAACAGATTGGGAGCAATTCCGAAATAATATTCTTTGCCGTTCTTTCCGAGCATGTGACGGAAAAATCCCATCGGACCGTACTCTGGTATGTTCCTGCGGTAATGGTGGTATTGGAGCTGATGTTTCTTTTGGAAATGCTTGTACTCGGCCCCTTTCTCGGAAGCGCCAGCTTCCCCTTCTTCACCGTTTCCGCCCTTTCGAATATCGTGCTGTTTCAGAGGCTTGATGGCATAGACGTAGCCGTATGGACGCTGATGTGCATTATAAAAATAACCCTTGCCCTTCTTTGCATAAGAACGGTATTCAGCAGGCTTGCAGGAGAAAAGACGGGAATGATAACCGCCTTTTCCGGGCTTGTTATAATAGCCGCCGTATCCATCGGAATGGGAAGCAACACAAGCTTTGTGGAATGGATAACGAAAATACTGACAAGCGGTATCCCGATGATAATATGCGGGATAATATTTCCGATAATTGCCTTAATAATGGCAAAGAAAGTAAAGAAGAAAGGGGATGAAGAAAATAAGGAAGCTTCTTAAAATATCCGCCGCCCTGACAGCCTCCGCCCTGCTCACCGGCTGCGTGCCCCACACCGAGCTTAACGAAAAGGCAATAGTTATGGCGATAGGTATAGATTATGAGGAAGAAAAGTTCAATATAACCTTTCAATACTATAATCCCACGGGTCTGGGCGGAAGAACTCTGGTGGACAACTCTCAGCCGAATGTCCTTACCGCAAAGGGAACGGGCGAAAACGTATACGGCGCCCTGGAGGATGCCTCCTTCCGCTGCGGAAGGGAGCTTATGCTGGGCGTTACGCAAATAATCGTTATAGGCGAGGATGCTGCAAAATACTCTGTGGACAGAGTGATCGATTTTACAAAAAGCTTTTTTCAAAGCCATCCGGATATGCTTATAACGGTGGCTGAGGGAAAGGCATGCGACCTGATGCAGGTTAAATTCAGCGAAGGAACGGTTTCCACCCAGAAGCTGAAATTCATGCTTACCAATGCCGAAAAAAGCGGCATCGTAAGTCTTCCTTCTGCGCTGGATCTGTTTATTGCGCTTCAGACAAAACAGAAAAGCGCCTGCCTGCCGCGTCTCAGGCTTATTGACGACGGAAAAAGCGACGCCTCCCAGGACGGAAAAACGATTGAGATCGCCGGAGGCGTCCTGATAAAGGACGGAAAAGCCGTAGATGAAACCGATATAGAGGTCATGTCCGGTCTGGAGATATTATGCTGTATAACCCAGACCGGAACGGTAACCGTGGACTATAATGAAGAAAAAATTTCGGTAGGGCTTGTGGATATAAAAACAAAGATAAAACCCTCCATGGAGAATGAAAGACTGGTGCTCGACGTTAATCTGACCTCCGCCGGAAGATATCTTATAGATCCATACGGAAGCTATGTGGACAATGACAACAAAGAGATCGAAAAGCTCTGCGGAGAACAGCTCATATCGCGTATGGAAAAGGCCATAAAAGAAACCGTGCTGAAGCACGGAACGGACGTTTTCATTTTGGAGAAAACCATAAGGCACTATGATTATAAGCTTTGGAAAAGTATCGAGGATGACTTCGAAGAATATCTGAAAAACGCGGAATTCCGCATCGACACGTCGATAGATATAGATAAGCTGATACTGACGAAATGATTTTTTAAACGTCCCCGCGTATGCGCGGAATTCCCCGACAGCTATTTATAAAGAAATACGGATTAAATGATACTTTTTCGGATTTTCGCTTGCGGATCACGTAAATAGGCTCGAAAACCCGGGTGGTCCGGCGATAACTCCGGACTTCCTTTTTCCTGACTGTCCCGCGGCATTGGCATTCCTTAAAAACCCGTTTGCTCATCTTGACTTTGTATCCCGGCGGCTGAAAGTCATATGAAAATAAGCTGTTCACCGAGGCAGTTCTTTGATGGATATTGACATTTTTTTAAAAACCGGTAAGGTCGAATGCCGTTAAATCCGTTCATTCCCCGGTACAATCATTTTCCGGAATATCTTTTTTCATAAGATAAAAAGCATGGATAAGCTGACGGCTTATTCCATGCTTTTTATATGCGGTCTTATTCGGCTTTTATTTCAACCTTGCGGATATTTCCGTTGTTTTTTCTTTTTTTATCTTCTCTCAGCTCTTTTTTGATCATCAGGAAGGCTCTCTCCTCCCCTTCGTCTCTTACCGCGCTCAGCCATTCATGAAGCTTTTCCCAGGTCGAAAAATGTATGAGCTGCGGCGCCAGCTTGCTTTGTATAAAATATTCATATGCGTCGCCCTGACGGTATTTTTCGCCGTTATAGATGCGGCAGGCCGCTATACGGTCACAGCACATCTCCGCCGTATATTTTAGAGGCATTTCTATCGGTATAATCCCCACATCCTTTTTATAATCCGTCCAATACTCTAAATGATGCCGGTTTCTGCCTTTATGGTGAAGCCATGCGGAGCTGTATCCGATTTCTTTTCTTTCCAGATCATTGGGGGAGCAGTTGCCGGTATAGTACCTTACACCCGCAATAAATTCGCAAGGCGAAAATTTCGAGAGATCATGGACAAGCCCCTGCCTGTACAATCCGCATTTAAAGCAGAACCGTCTTACAAGTCGCCTGTGCCTCACTACCGTGGACAAATGCCCGAAAAACTTATTCTTAGCCAATGCCCTACCTCCATGTGATGCGGCATATAAAGTCTTTGTTATAAAGACTTATCCCAAATCAGGTTGCAAATAATTAAAAAGGCGGTCAGAAAATAATTACAGAGATAAGCTCGGATCCTTTCAAGGAATACGGATATCATTACGAAAAAGTACCGTTGTCATAGCGGCCGCATACGAAGCCTTCCGTCTGCCGGTGAAAGCCTCACACATCGTAATGGAAGAAATCGAGCTTTCCGTTTTCGTCTGTAATAATTCCGTAGGAATAAGGCTCGCCGCCCCGCGGCAGAGATATGCTGCCGGGATTAAACAAGTGTATGCCGTTGGAAAAGCTGTAATGTCGGCAATGAGTATGGCCGAAAAGAGCCGCGTGACATCCGTTCTGAGCCGCCGCATTTTCCAGTCTTTCGAGACCGTGATCCACATCGAAGGTATGGCCGTGGCAAAGGAAAAATCTGTGCTGTCCTATATCCACAACCGAAGTGTAAGGAATAGAACGGTTATAATCATTGTTGCCTCTTATTCTATACGTATCTGTACCAACGACATTTCTCATGGCGATCATATAATCGTCCTCACCGTCTCCGAGAAAAATGAAAGCCTGAAATCCTGTTTTTCTTTCTTTTTCGATAACCTTGATCCAGTCACGGTAAGATCCGTGGCTGTCGGATATAACCAAAATCCTCATTGCGGTTCTCCCTTGCCGCCGCTTAACGCGGCTTATTTTTATGCTCGCCGTTTTAAAAGCCGTTATCAGATCAAACAGCTAAATGCTGTCGTACAAATGTAATATTTTAAAAAACCTTTGGACATAAAGCTTAATATTATAGATCCGCAAGGATCGGTAAAACCTTTCTTAAAACGCCCGTATTCTATCATTAACGGATTCGGTTCCTACGGATAAGATGCGGCTGCTGAAGAATTTAAAAATACGCTTGTATTTTAAGACGGTTTTTGAGATCGGCCCTTTTTTGAAATCGGTCTTATTATTTGCCGAGAAAGCAATAAGCCCGGATCAAAAAATACCGCAGATTTTTTCGGTAACACTGCCGTATTTTAGGATTTTGGGATGCAACAATAATTTCCCTTTTAGAAATTTTGAAAAATAACGGAGCATAAACGGATCAAAAAAGTCCGAAAAAGACGTTTTCTATTTACAAAAATCTCTGCGGCTATGACGCAGAGATTTTAAAATAATGTGCCTGATCACCATAAAAAGATTTTCGATTAAATAATTAAAACCAACCCAGCCCCGCATGATCCCGCTCCCGTATCCTTCACTTTCTGCAAACCAAAAATGAATTCCCTCAATGAAAACTCGGGAAAGACCGGAACAAAAACAAGCCGAAAAGAGAACCGGAAGTATGACCGGAAAAGACGTTTTCCTTTTGCAAAAAACCGTAGCTTTGCTTCGGTTTATCCAAAAATATATATTATCAAAAAAATTTAAATAACACGTCAAAACCAACGCAGCCCTGCATGATCCCGCCCCCGTATCCTTCACTTTCTGCAAAACAAAAATGAATTCCCTCAATGAAAACTCGGGAAAGACCGGAACAAAAACAAGCCGAAAAGAGAACCGGAAGTATGACCGGAAAAGACGTTTTCCTTTTGCAAAAAACCGTAGCTTTGCTACGGTTTTTCCAAAAGATGTGGTTGCGGAGGAAGGATTCGAACCCTCGACCTTCGGGTTATGAGCCCGACGAGCTACCCCTGCTCCACTCCGCGATCTTTTAATGCTTGATTATTATATCATATATGCTTACAGTTGTCAACACTTTTTTAAAATTATTTTTATTTTTTATTCTGCCTGTATACAAGAGAACAAAATAAAGCTGCCGAAAAATCGGGAACGAAATCAAATTATGCCGTATCCTTATCGAAAAGGCTGAAAACATACGGTTTTTCAAAACGCTTATTATAAAAAACCGTATGCTGATCGTTGAGACGGATGAAGGCCCAAAAATATGATCATAAATTTTGCCTCCCGTCCGAAAAACAAACGGCTCGATGCGGTCAAATCCGGTTTTCAACCGAAACTTCCGCATAAAAACGCTCGCCTCATTATTGTACGGTATACGGTCCGTTCTAAGCTCCGAAGGACATGCGCTTGCGCACGCGGCGGACGGCAACACATGATCATTCCGCCGTATATGCCCTTAAAATGACGAACCGACCGCTTCTTTGCATGTAAATACCGTGGGCGGAAAAGACTGAAACTTGAGCCGCATATGCTTAGTAATCGTCCGTATCCCGGCTTAACGGTCACTTATAGGGTATGTGGCTGCCCCGGCTTCATAATCCGCCGGGGGGTTCACCGCGTCGTCGGAGAATACGAAAGGGAAAATGAAACGGATATTTTTTTCTTGACTTTTCCCTGCTAAAGGTGTAAAATTAATCTGTATATAATAAATATGTACTGCGGACAAAAAAATACCTTTTTTGGTAGATTTTCCCTGAATCCGCACATCTTCCTGCGCTTCAACATAACCGTACATACCGGCTGATGTTTTTAAAATAATTGACTGAGGTATCACAGAATATGAAAAACAATAAATACACACTGCTGATAATCGATGATTCTGCTCACAATATTGAGCTTATCTCAGGTCTTTTCATCAATTCCTATAACATTGTGACCGCCCGAAGCGGAAAAGAAGCTCTTAAGATTATGAGGACGAAAGCCGCGTCAATTGATGTTGTGCTTCTGGATATTATGATGCCTGAAATGAACGGATACGAAGTTTTAAGAGCTATGGGCGATGATGATGCTCTTAAATTTATTCCGGTAATAGTTATTACCTCCGACGATGACGAAGAGGCCGAGCATAAATCCTTCGAATTGGGAGCTGCGGATTTTATTACCCGTCCCTTTAATTTTACGACCGTTGAAAAGCGTGTTAAAAGCGTTCTTCACCAACGGGAGCTGGAGGCTCTGCACGAGGAAAACGAAAGGCTCAAAAGGGAAGCCGAATCGGAAATGCATCTCTCCGCGCTTATGGACAATCTGCCCGGGGGCGTGGCTATTATCGAAACTGACGGCATAACCGCCGAATGTACATATTTTAACAATGCCGTTCCCGACCTCTTCCACATGAACGGGGAAGAGTTTATGAACGAATTCCGAAAAGACAAGATCGGAGACTGGCTCAAAACCTTTATCGAAAGGGCGAAGAACGGCGGAAAACTCAATTACGCTTTTTCTGTCAAAACAAACAAATCAAGCCGCCGTTTTCAGAAAACAAAAATAAATGAACAATGGATAAGAATGTCCGCTTCGGGCATCGGAAGAAACAACGGAAAATGGGTGATGTACTGCGTATTTCTCGATATAAACGCGGAAAAGCAGCAGGAGCAGCGTGCCTATGACGCCAACAAAAGGCTTCAGGAAAACGAGATGCGGATCGACAACATGATAAACAACGCTCCGGGCGGCCTTGCGCTATGCGAGGAAAACGAAAACGGCGCTCTTAAGGTTTTGTACTGCAGCAGGGGCTTAGCTGATATTATGGGCTGCCCCGATTATGACCGGTATCTTTTCGAACTTCTGGATTCCCCCGACGGAAGAGTCATAGATCAGGACGATGTGATCAATTTCAAAAGAAGCCTCGGCGTAGCCTCGGTAACGGGAAAAGCTATGGAGCACATATTTAAGTGCAGAAGCTACGGCGGAGATCCTATCTGGATAAAAATGAGAGGCCAGCTGACAAGGGACGATAAAGGAAAAATGTCGCTATACTGCTTCGTGAACGATATAACGAAGGAAAGAGAATACGAACAGGAGCTGAGGACAAACGCATATTATGACAGTCTGACGGGGCTTTACAACCGTAAGGCTTTTTATGCCAACGCCGGAAAAATACTCGAGTATAAGCCCGATATCGATTACTCGGTAATGAGACTTAATATAGGAAGCTTTAAGCTCATCAACGATATTATGGGACGCGAAACCGGAGACCGCGTCCTTATCACCATTGCCGAAATCATAAAAAGTATTCTTCCGGAAAACGGTGTTTACGCGAGATTTTTTTCTGACAATTTCATGATAATGGTGCCGTGCGACGAAATAGAGCCCGAGATAATTATCGGAACTGTAAAAAGAGAAATCGAAGAAAGAAATATCGTTTCGCACGATGTCCAATACTATATCGGCGTATATAAGGTCACCGACCGGGATCTGCCCATTGAAGACATATGCGACAGAGCCGTCATAGCCTGCCGTTCCATAACGGGAAGCTTTAAGCAGCATATCGCCTATTACGATGAAAATATGCGTAAGGAGATGCTTGAGGAACAGGAAATATGCGACGAAGCGCCCAAAGCGCTTGCCAACAACGAATTTTGCATTTACTATCAGCCCGTTTACGGCATAAAGGCGAAGCGGTTCGTAAGTGCGGAAGCTCTCGTTCGCTGGAAACATCCCATAAAGGGGCTGATATCCCCCGGAAAGTTCATTCCCGTTTTCGAAAAAAACGGTTTTATAGCCGAGCTTGATCTGTACGTTCTGGAGCAGGTATGCAGATATCAGAAAAAGCGCCGTGAAATGGGACTTGAACCCTTTCCCATATCGGTAAACATTTCCAGAATGAGTCTTTACAATCCCAGACTTTTTGACATTATTACCGAGCTTACGGAAAAATACGATGTGGAGCCGAGCTGCTTCAGGATAGAAGTAACCGAGACCGCATATAACGACAACCCCGCTCAGCTCCTTGAAACTATCAGAAAACTGAGGGAAAAATGCTATCCCGTCTTAATGGATGACTTCGGAAGCGGTTATTCCTCTCTTAACACGCTTAAGGACATTCCTATAGACGTTCTTAAGCTGGACATGAAGTTTATGCAGGACTTTGAGAAAAACAGCCGTGTGGGTACCATCGTGACTTCCGTGGCAAGAATGTCCAAATGGCTTAACGTTCCTATGCTGGCGGAAGGCGTTGAAACAAAGGAACAGTATGATTTCCTCGAAAGCATAGGATGTGCATATATCCAGGGGTATTTGTTCTCGAAACCTATATGCGAGGAAGAATTTACCGACCTTATTGCCGAAAGGGGAATAGTTCTTCCTGCCCGTTCCATTGAATCCTACGGAATAGACGGAGATGTAAACGAGCTTCTGGGAAATAACGGCCTTATCTCGAAACTTATCAGCGGAGTATTCGGAGGATTGGGCATTTATGAGCTTAGCGACGATAAGCTCGAGGTTATCCGTGTAAACGAAGGGTATATGCAGATAATGGGCTATACTCCCGATGATTTTACGGGTGAGCATTACAACATCTGGGAAAAGCTCCATCCCGATGACGTAGAAAAATCCAAGGAAGCCTGCCTTGAGGCTCAGAGAACCGACAGAGCCGTAAGAGCTACCGTTCGACGCTATGATCGCAACGGCAAACTTCTTTATCTTGAAGGAATACACAGAAGATTGGGTGGAAGTGAAGAGAACCCGATTTTCTGCATAGCCTTCAACGATATAAGCGAGCTGCTTGAAAACGACAGAATAATACGTCAGTCAAAGGATCAGATAACCAGCATACTTGACGCTACGGGAGCCTTTGCAATAGATATGGATCTTGTAAACGGAGATATATTCTGCGCCGGAGATTCAAAGGAATACGGATTTACCGTAAACGAGCTGGCAAGACTTATCAGATCGGATGAAGGACTTATAAGCATAACCCATCCCGACGAGCGAAAGAAAATGCTGAAATTCCATATGAAACAGTCTTCAAAAAGATTTTCACAGGAGTTCCGCCTGAAAAGCAAAAACGGAGACTATCGCTGGTGCCGCTTTACAAAAAGCTGCGGCTTTGACGAAAACGGAAACGTCGTGAAGGTTATGGGCATAATCAACGATATTGACGCTGAAAAGCAGGCGGCGATCGCGCTTGAAAAGACAAAGATCCAGATGGATGTCGCCATGCAGAATCTTAACGCCGGAATAATAATACTTGAAGTGGACGAAGAATCCTTTGAGTCCAAAATCGTTTACAGCAACGCGGGATTCTGGAAGCTTATAGGAAAACGTCCGGACGACGGATATAACTTTACCGAAAGCGTTATTAACAGCATCGGACCGGCGGAAGCCAAAAAGCTCAAGGACAAAGTGAGAAAAGGAGAGGGCAATCATTTTTCATACCGCATACACCGCGACGACGGAAAGGATATGTGGCTTGAGCTCACCTCCGCTCCTACCGAATTCAAGGAAAACAGAAGATCGAACCATATGATCATCCTTACCGATGTTACAGAGCGGTATATTAACGCCAACAAGCTCGAAGCGATAGTGAGCAATTTCTACGGCGGTCTGGCCCTTATCTCCAGAACGGGAAACGAAATCACGCTTTCCTATGCGAACAATAAGTTTTACAAAGTGCTCGGACTTGAGAACGGAAAAGATCAGGAGCTTGCCTCGGTGCTTAAACATATCCTTGAATACCGGTACGGAAGCGTGGATATGAACGTTGCCGTCAAGGGGGGAAAAGCAAGGATCGTAAAAACCCATGCCGTCGAATTTGACAACGGCATTCAGGGCGAAGAAAGCTATGTTGTCACCGCTGAGGACGTAACGCTCAGGAGAGCCGAAGCCAAAAACCGTATCGCCGAAAGAAGAGCGAACGCCGCCACCGGCTTATACAACGAAGTGTTTAAAATAGACTTCCGCGAAAAAACCACTACGATGCTCTCAAGCAGAATTTATCCGGATAAGGCGAAAAATGCCAGACCCATACCTCTTGAATTCGTACTTACGGAATGGATCCAAAAACATATTCACCCCGATGACCGGGTAAAGGCTTCGGAGCTTTTCACCGCGCCTTTAAGGAACGCTGATTTTACCGATGCATATTCCGAAATAAGAATAGCCGACCCGGAATGCGAAGGTGAATATAAAGCCTTCGGAACGGTAATGGTGCGCTCCGAAGGTGATATATGCATGCTTTACAATAAGGACCTCGAGCGTATAGACGACTCTCACACCTCCGCAGAAGTCGCCGAAACTAACAGGCTTTATAAGCTTCTGGCGGAAATCACCAACACCACCGTTATCGAATATGATCATTCTGCAAACCGGTTTTCCGCTTCTCCGTCATTTAAGGAATTTGCCGCATCGGAGACATCCGAAGACGGATTAAAGAGTAAGGATAATTACATTAAGGGAACGTCGGTTCATCCCGAAGACCGTGAAGCGTTTTCGAAATTCATTAAAGCTCTTCAGGATCCCGAAGAGCCCAAGAAAATTATACTGCGTATGAAAATGGCTGACGGAAGCTACAAATGGTGCCGCATGTCCGTAAACGTCGTCAAAAACAGCTCGGGAGCCATTACAAAATCGCTTACCACCATAAATATAATACATGAAGAGATAATCGCCCGCCGAAAAGCGGAGGAAATGGATAACCTGCTGAAAAAAACCGTAAAGCATATTCCTGTGGGCATCGGCATATACAAAGTCGAAAACGGGATCCCGACTCCGCTTTATGTCAGCGATAATATTCAGAAAATATTCGGCATAGATAAAAACGGCCGGACCTTTGACCTGTCTGTAACAGAGGACTTTACAAAGAACAACAGGATCATCCCGGGAACGGAAGGAGAATATGTACAACAGTGTAAGAGGCCTGACGGCAGCAGCTTCTGGCTGAGCACCAGATACCGCATAAAAGACGAAAACGGCACTCCCATTATATATGCCGCCCTGGACGATATAACGGAAAAAGTATATTCCCAGCGCCGCCAATCCGTTCAGGATCAGATGTATCAGATGCTTCTTGAAGAAACGGGCACGATCATATTCTACTATGACACCGAAAATGACAGACTCACCTATTATCATCCCTCGGCGGGAAATAACGAGCTTAAAACCGTAAACGGGATCATGGATGACAGCAGCTTGTTTACCCTTCTTGAAAAATCAGACAGGGATAAGTTTGTTAAGGTCCTTTCAAAGCTTTCCTTTAACGCGGGAACCGATGAACTTCTGGTAAGTCTGCATGTAAACGGCTACCCGCGGCGTTATCAATGCTTTTTTAAAAGCATAAGCGACGAAGACGGAAAGGTATACCGGATTTTCGGAAAAATAGAAGATGTGGACGACGAGATAGCTCGCCTTGAGACCATTCGTGCAAAAGCCATGTATGATTCCCTTTGTGTGGATATTTACAACAAGGCAACCACGGAAGAGCTTATAAAAGCGGAGCTGGCCGGAGGTCAGGGTGCGGGCGGCGCTCTGATCATGATAGACGTTGACGATTTTAAGAGCATCAACGACCGCCTCGGTCATATGTTCGGAGACGAATTCCTGAAAAAATTTGCTACCACCGTAAAGGGTGAATTCCGGGACAGCGACATAGTGGGAAGATACGGAGGAGATGAATTCTTCGTATTCATAAACCATGCAAGCGCCGAACTTGCCGAAAAAAAATGCAGGCGGATACTGGAACAGGTGCTCAAAATAGAAATACCTGAAATAGGAGGGGTAAAGAGCAGTATCGGTATTGCTCCCGTAACCGCTCAGAACAGAGACTACCGACAGCTTCTGAAACAAGCGGACAGTGCGCTGTACACCGCAAAGAACAGAGGCAAGAACCAGGTGGTCATGTTTGATCCCAATACCATGAGCGAAGGAAGCTACCGCACAGAAAAAGCGGTTGCGCGAGGAAGAAGCAATGTGGTTCTAAGCAGCAATCCCAATTCCTCGGCTTCGCTTATAATGAGGATATTCAGCGCGCTGTACTCCAGCATAGATATACATACCGGCATTGAACAGATGCTGGCGCTTACCGGCAAAAGCTTTAACGTAAGCCGCGTATATATCTTTGAGGATTCCGACGACGGACTTTTCTGCTCCAACACCTTCGAATGGTGCAACAACGGCATCGAACCGGTTATAGACACATTGCAGAATGTTTCATACGAAAGTGATCTGGGGGGCTGCTACCGTGACAATTTCAACGATGACAATATCTTCTACTGTCACGATATAAACACTCTTTGCGAAGAACAGCGGGAGCTTCTCGCCGAACAGGGCATAAAGTCAATGCTTCAGTGTGCGATTATGGAGGATGGTCTGTTTAAAGGATATGTGGGCTTTGACGAATGCAGGAGCAACCGCTTCTGGACTCAGGACCAGATAGACGCCCTTGTATTTATCTCTAAGGTAATATCGATCTTCCTTCTTAAGGACAGGAGCCGCAGAAAAACGGAAAACTATGCTAAATCGATCAAATCCATTCTTGACGACTATCCGCAGTACATCTATATCGTAGATAAGGAGAGCCACGCCCTGCTTTACATGAACAATATGACCTGTAACGCCTTAGGCGGCAATAAGGTGGGAGAGCTGTGCAAAAACGCGATCTGTCAAAGCAAGGATCCCCTGATATGTCCTATCAGAGAATTCCTTAACCATAAGGGAAGCAAGCCTGTGGATATGATAAGCCCCGTCTTGAATAAAAAAATAAAGGCTCAGGCTACCGAAGTAGACTGGGAAGGAAAAAAAGCTTATCTTGTCACCTGTATGTTGACGGACTGACGGAAATCCGTTTTGATTTATCGTTCTGAAATCATTGTTATTTTTCCCCGTCTTTCCCTTTTCTCTGTCGTGTTGTCGGCCTGAAGCTTCGGATATTTCATGAATCACAGCTTGAATCTGAAAATTGACTATGCCATAATCAGGCCGATAAAACACAAATTTGTATGGGGAAACGATAAAACCGTATGCGGCGAAAGGTTATTGATTAAATGACAGATTTGGAATTAAGGCAAAAAGCCGCCGAAATTGCGGCTCAGTTTCGGGATAAAACAATATCGGATGAAGAAATTATCCGCCAAATCAAGGAGGAGCCGGAACTTGTCCATGTGAAATGCCTGTCAGGTTCGAACCTGTTTCTTGACGCAGTGCTTTGGAATCGGTTTTCTGTTGCAAAAGCTTTAAGCGGGATGGGAGCCGATATTCATTGGACGAGCGGGGCCAGCATGATTCACGGAAATGCGCTGGGGGTGGCCGGATCTCCACAGGAAGCGGAGGAGCTTCTTGCCCTCGGCGTGAAGATCGAGAAGAACCTGTCGTTTTCCGTTTCGAAACCGTTCAAAAACCCCGCTATCGTGGCGGCCGAGCACAATGATACCACCATGCTGCTCTATTGGCTCGGTAAGCAAAAAGAGATTTTCGCGGATGACCCGGAATATGTCGGGAAGGTTTTCTATGCCGCCATAGATATGGTGTCCATGATGAATCAATACGATATGCTTTCCCGCATCATAGCCGATGATGAGCTGTTCGGCATTCTCAGGGAAATTTATTCCCGGCAGGACGACGAGAAGTCCATTCGCCTGTATCTCAGCGCGTTAAGGCACATAAAAGACGAGAGCCTGGACGCCAGAAAGAAAGAACTGCGAAAGATATTAAATGCAAAAAAGAAGGAATCATCTTTTGCATCATAACTTGCCCTCCGGCTTGCCGGGCTGTTTTCCATTACTGTCAACAGCCATTCCGTCGTTTTGACGAACGGAAAATTTGATCAACACTTTTCAACGCCGAAGAAAAAATGACGCCCGCTTTCTGCCTCTTGCCTTTTCATCAAAAATGTGCTACAATAACGAAAGAGATTTTATAAATTTTTGTTGCAGCGGCGCTGCCCTGCGGAAAGGACAATAAATATGTTAGTTTCGGCAAAAGATATGCTTAACAAGGCCCGTGACGGAAAATATGCGGTCGGTCAGTTCAATATCAATAACCTTGAATGGACAAAATCCGTTCTGCTTACCGCTCAGGAGCTTCAGTCCCCTGTTATTCTCGGTGTTTCCGAGGGCGCGGGAAAGTATATGTGCGGCTATAAAACCATAGTCGGCATGGTAAACGGTATGCTTGACGAGCTCAAAATCACGGTTCCCGTTGCTCTTCATCTTGACCACGGCTCCTATGAAGGCGCATTGAAGTGCATCGAAGCGGGATTTTCTTCGGTAATGTTTGACGGCTCCCACTATCCGATTGCCGAAAATATAGAAAAAACTACCGAGCTTGTAAAGATCTGTGACGAAAAAGGTCTTTCCATAGAAGCCGAGGTAGGCTCGATAGGCGGAGAAGAAGACGGCGTAGTTGGAATGGGTGAATGCGCGGATCCCGATGAATGCAAATCCATCGCAGATCTGGGTGTTACGATGTTAGCGGCCGGCATAGGCAATATCCACGGTAAATACCCCGAAAACTGGGCAGGCCTGAGCTTTGAGACTCTGGCCGCCGTCAAGGAAAAGGTAGGAGATATGCCTCTGGTGCTTCACGGCGGTACGGGCATCCCCGAGGATATGATAAAGAAGGCTATTTCTCTGGGCGTTGCCAAAATAAACGTAAATACCGAATGTCAGCTTTCCTTTGCCGATGCCACAAGAAAGTACATTGAAGCGGGCAAGGATCTCGAAGGAAAGGGCTTTGACCCCAGAAAGCTCCTCGCCCCCGGCGCGGAAGCTATCAAAGCTACCGTTAAGGAAAAAATGGAGTTGTTCGGCTCTGTCGGAAAAGCCTGAGAAATTCAATAAATAGTTAAAGCCACCGGCTGAACCGGTGGCTTTTTGCGCTTGATCCCCATCAACAAAAAAGCTCCCCCGGGAACGAAAGCCTTTTTGTTAAGGCAATACCGCGCAATGACCGCCTGACGGCTTTGCGTGAGGCTTGCTTGCATATATTCCGTCATCTTACACAAATTCTCCTTGAAATACGTCAGTATTCCTGCGCCCAATTTATACAAGCTGACGAAATATCTGACTGCGCGATTCACATGCAATCATTGTGCGGTGTTGCCTTAAATAAAAAATCGTATTTCCTAAAATAATCCTGCCTCGGTTGTTATGAAACTGCTGCGGCAGAGAACCCTTCGGGATAATCTTCAAATAATACCGATCCTTTATCAAGTCCATAACATGATTAAAGACCGCGCTCTAAGCACTTTTTTTAGTCATCCATATTATTTGTCTATACCTTGACCGAAGATCAGTATAAGCCCGTATACCGGCCCTTACCTTATCACGTGCGCTTTCCCTTTTTAAGAACGGCGGTAAGCAGTGCCGCGGCAAAAACCGCCAATGCGAACAATGCCTGTATAACTATTCCGGTCCAGATTTCCTTTTCGTCAAATACGGCCCCGTCTCCGCCCATTATCATGTTATTGCCCCTTACATACCAGTAAGCGGGAAAAAGCTTTCCTGCGTTTAGTATATTGCTTCCAAGAAGAGACTGCGGTACAAATACCCCGCAAAGGAACGACATACCTAACCCAAGCACGTTGGATACCATAGAAGTAACATAATTCTCGGACTTTTTCGCTCCCGAACACAAAATGCCCACAAATCCCGACAGTGCAAGACAAAACAGCATAAATATAAACATCTGCAAAAAAGAATAACCCGCCGTTTCGCCGAAAATATTCCCGCCGGTTATTATAATACCCGCCGCGATAAGCACCGCCATTATGCAAAGGCACACGATAAACGCTCCGCCTATAACCTGAGCCATATAAGCCGCGGCGCTTATTGGGGAGCATAAGGTTCGGCTTCTCACATCGTTGTTCATAAACGAATCGAAAGTGGGAACCAGGGTCTGAAGCACCATAAGCAGCATTATATACGGCATGAAATTGAAGAAAAGGTATGCCCCCCTGTTATCATCCGTCCATCCATTATCCCGCTCATATGAACTTACCTCAATTCCGCCCGTTCTATCCGCCGCCTTATCCAGTGCCTCTTCTGCCTCATAACCGCCTGCCATATAAATCCTTACTGTTGATAAATACGAATCTATCTGGGAATTGACGTACATTTCGTAAGACGAACCGCTTATTACCTCCGATGAAAGCGATCCGTCGGTCTTTCCTGCCCTCAGCTTTTCTCCGTACCCCTTTTCTATGGTAAGTATATATTCCGCCTTGCGGTAATAAAGGCTGTCCTGCGCCGCATTCTCTCTTTCGAAATCTATTTCGGGAACGGTTATGTTGGGATTTTCCTCAAGATATCCTGCCAAGGCTCTGCTTTCGGCAGTATCGTCAAGATCATTAATGGCTACAAGCGCTTTGAACCTGTCCACACCGCTTCCGCTGCTTACTCCGTCGCTGCCTGTCATGGAAAGCAGCAAAAGCACTACAAATATGATCATATACATAGTTATCGAGTTTAGATAAGACGGGATAAGCTTCAAATATGTCTTAAATACATTCATTCCGTTTTTCTCCTGTGATCAAAGAGTTTTGTATTTGCGTTTACGTGTCATTATCAGCGAACCCGCCGTGAACAGCAAGCACCACACCAGCAGAATTATAATATTGGAGGTAAACTTTTCATAGCTGCCGTAAACGCAAATACTGTAGAAACAGTCCACTATAAGCGCTGCGGGATTAATGCGGTTGATTATAGGACAGCTTTCCTCAATGAGCAGACGCATTCCGCCGAACATAAGGCCGCTTAAAAAACAGGTCCCGAGAGACATAGATATAAGTATCCCCGTTTTTATGCCCTCCTTCATCGCTCCGATAGAGCCTATAAAGCAGCCCATGGAATCACCCAGTACGGCGCCTACAAAATTAACGAGAAGAATTGTTTCAAAACCCACTCCGAAATCTATTCCCAGTATAAATACCAGATATACGGATGCTGCCGCCATAAAAACATTGTGAACAAGAAGCGTCGCCGCAAGAGAAGCCAGAACATCCTTCGCCTTACCCATCGGACTTATTTCAACTCTTGCTCCGAGGAACGAAAGATTGGCCTGGTGATTTATGGCGCAGTACATGCCCATAGTTGCCCCCATAAGGCTGCACATGGCAAGGAGATTGTAAAAATATTGAACATAAGGATCGTCGTTGGCGGAATTTGACGAGGAAACAACGGCGTTTATTTCCCTTTTTGTCTCCTCAACGGCCTGACCGAGGTTTTCCGGATGCTTTTCGGCAATATCCGCAATAATTCCGCTGCGGGTATGGAAGCTGTCGAGAACCGATTTGATTATTCCGGATTTTATTCCCGCTCCTTTGGGAACTTGAAGGGAAATGTTTCCGTCGGAATCGGCTCCCGCGTAAATTATACCCTCCAGCTCTCCGTTTTCCATCATTTTTTCCGCTTCTTCCCTGTCTCCGGTCTTTATTGAAAACAATGGATCGTCCCCTGAGGAAAGCTGTTCCATAACGCCTTCGAATCCGGGCGGAACAAAATCTCCTTTTATTACGGCAACGGGTATATTCCTGTAATCCTGTTCGCTGTCCGCAATATTGCTGAATGCCGCGAAAAACAGAGTGCCTAGGATCATTGGAAATCCCAGAAGCCAGAATATAACGACCTTATTACGCAAAAGAGCGATCAATTCATATTTGATACAATGTAACACAGCCAGTCTCCTTTTTTTAAAATGAAACGCCGCTTAAAGCGGACTCTTCTCGGCTAATAAACGCGCAGCAGCTTCCCGTAATGCTCCCTGATATGACAGCCTTGTGTGAAATGCCCGTATAAAAAACTCCGAATATAGTGATCCGAAAAAAGCGATTTTGTACGGTCTCTCTGAATATTCGGCGATCTCAAGAAAAAAGCGGGGAATTATGTTAAGGCAACACCGCACAATGATTGGGTGTGAATCGCGCAGTCAGGTTTTTCGTAAGCTTGCATAAATTGGGCGCAGGAATACTGACGTATTTCAAGGAGAATTTGTGTAAGCTGACGGAATATGTGCAGGCAAGCCGCACGCAAAGCCGTCAGGCGGTCATTGTGCGGTATTGCCTGTAATTCCCGTACCCAGCTTCATTTTTAACATTATTGCTTTTTTATCAGTCCCTGAGTCCCTTTCCGGTAATCTCCAGGAAAACGTCGTTCAGGGTCGGAAGCTCGGAATATACTCGCCCTATCGGCATTTCGCAGCCATGAAGATAATCCAGCAGCCGTGTAAGATTATGCTTTCCTCCGCTGTACAAAACCGTTAGAACATTTTCATCATATCTGCATTCGTAAACATGGGGGAGCATTTTTATTTTTTCAAGCTGATCGTCGCCGAGTCCCGCCGCTTCGACGGTAATGGTCTCGGTATTCTTTATCATCTTCTTAAGCTCCTGCTTGGTACCTACCGCAAGATTTTTTCCTTTGTCAATTATTGCGATGCGTGTGCAGATCTGTTCCACCTCTTCCATGTAATGACTTGTATAAATTACGGTAGCTCCCTGCCTGTTAAGCTCCTCTATTCCTTCAAGGATCCTGTTCCGGCTCTGAGGATCCACGGCCACCGTAGGTTCGTCCATGAAAATAAGCTTGGGCTTATGAGCTATCCCGCAGGCGATGTTAAGACGTCTTAAAAGGCCTCCGGAAAGCTTTTTGGGCCGAAACCTCTCGAAGCCCTCCAAGCCTGCGAATTCAATGGCTTCCTTTACATACTGCCGCCTCAATTTCTTATCCGAAATGTAAAGCCCGCAGAAATAGTCTATGTTTTCCTTAACGGTAAGCTCTTCATGGACCGCCACATTCTGCATTATTACGCCGATTTGTTTTTTGACCTCCGGACACATTTTCTTTCCGAAAATCGTAATTTCACCCTTATCATAAGTAAGAAGGGAAAGTATGCAGTTTATGCAGGTGGTTTTGCCCGAACCGTTGGGTCCCAGTAGCCCGAAGATCTCCCCCTCCCTTATATCAAGTTCCAGGTGATCCAGAGCGATAAGCTCCTTATAACGCTTAACAAGCTTTTCAACTTTAACGACAGTTTCCATCTCCTGTGCTCCTTATTGTTAGTCAAAATCAGATAAACGGTTGGATCTCCGATGCCGGAATCCGGAAAACCGGTCTATAAAAAGGCATTGCAAATCACATTTAAGGCAACACCGCACAATGATTGGGTGTGAATTGCGCAGTAAGATATTTCGTCAGCTTGCATAAATCGGGCGCAGAAATACCGACGTATTTCAAGGAGAATTTGTGTAAGCTGACGGAATATATGCAAGCAAGCCGCACACAAAGCCCTCAGGCGGTCATTGTGCGGTATTGCCTTAATACTAATCACTTTTAAAACTATTGGATTAGTGTTTGGGGTGCGATCCCTTTTTAAATTGCGGGCATTACGTCAATTTAAAAGAGGATTGGTATAAAATCGTGTTCATAAAAACCCATATTCGGATTTCCCGACAAATTTCCGGAGCTGAGGCGGATTTTTGCCGGTATATTTGCTTATTTGAAGAAAACCAACGAAATATACGGTCACGTTATTGCTCCGCCAAGTAACTCTTGAAGGATTTGTGCGCCGAAGGGCTGTAGAAAGACAAGAAGAAGGCCGCAGGAATATGCGCATATTTCAAGGGCTTCCGACGAAGTATTTAGGCAGCCGGGCAAGCAGAAAAATTCAAGAGTTAATTGGGGGAGCAATAACTGAATGCCATATGCCGGAATTTATGTGAACACGCTTTGTTTACCGTTACCTGTTACTGATTCGATTTTAGCACCAAATCCTCCGCCGCGCAAGTGAAAAAGATCATACACGGATATGACAAATGTCATTTTTTGTTTTTACATCTGGATTTTATCCGGCAATTGTGTTAAAATTAAGACAACACCGCACAATGATTGGGTGTGAATTGCGCAGTCAGATATTTCGTAAGCCTGCATAAATTGGGCGCAGGAATACTGACGTATTCCAAGGAGAATTTGTGTAAGCTGACGGAATATATGCAAGCAAGCCGCACGCAAAGCCCTCAGGCGGTCATTGTGCGGTATTGCCCTAAAATATATCCTCATAAAACGGCACAGGGATCCCGCGTTTGCGCCGCGTCGGAAAGATCCGTTCCATAAGAGACCGTTTAGTATCCCGGAGCATGTAGATCACGCAGCAGATTTAGAGTATTTCGAGTCAGTTTTTCGCAGACGTACTTGATGTACATCAAGAAAGATCAACGAAAAAATACGCAAAAGGTGCAAGCAATACGCATGCCGAAAGATGCCGAACAGCCTCTGATACCGATTCCTTTTAAACTGACATAATACCCGCAGTTTAAAAAGGGATTGTACCCCAAACACTAATCCAATGGTTTTAAAAGGGATTAGTATAAATACCCGCCAGTCGATCCGGTGCAAAAACGATCGGGTCTGAAAAAACTTTTCTGTGCTTATGACGCGGACAAGGTATAATCACACGCCGGGGGAAAATAAAATGAACTATTTATATGATAAGATTTTTTTGATCGTTTTTTCTATGCTTCCGATAATGACGGATAACATAAAACCGGTTCATATCTGCGCGCTTTTATCCGCGGTATCTGCGGCATGCCTTTGTCATGTTATAAATATAAAGCCATTGAGAACGGGAATAGAGATATGTTATTTTGTAATATGCCTTGTTTTCCCCGAATTCACATTCTTTGCGGCGGCGGTTTTTTATGATGCGGTCAAGCATCGGGATTATGCTGCGGCGGCATTCTGCTCGGCGGCATTGATAAAGTTTCTTTTTTCCTTCGGAAAAGAAGGGATCTTTATTCTGCTTCTTTGCGCATTGTCAGTCTACTGCTGTCAAAAAAGCCTTGATATAAACAAGCTTAAGATTGAAAACAAAAAAGGCAGAGACAACAGTACGGAGCTTGAACGCCTCATGAAAAAAAGGAACCGTGAGCTGAGTGAAAACTTAGAATATGAGATCAGGCTGACCGCGTTAAACGAGCGTAACAGAATAGCCAGAGAGATTCATGATAACGTAGGGCATCTTCTGTCCAGGTCCCTGCTTCAGACCGGAGCTCTGCGTGCGGTGTGCCCCGACAGTGACGAAAAACTCAAAAAAGGCCTTGACGATCTTAAGGAGACTTTAAACAGCGCTATGAACAGCATACGTGAAAGCGTACACGGTATAAGGGACGATTCCCTTGATCTGAGAATGGAGACGGCGAAAATAGTATCCCCGCTTAAGGAAAAGCTTCAGTTAAAGCTGGATTACGATATAATCGGAGAAATGCCGCCTAAAATCAAGCTTTGCTTCATAGCGATACTTAAGGAGGCCGTATCCAATATATCCCGCCATAGCAGCGGAAATAAAGCCACCGTAATTCTTAGGGAACATCCCTCGATGTATCAGCTTATAATTTCCGATAACGGAAAAGGAAAAATATCAGATGACGGAATGGGGATATCCAACATGAGAGAAAGAGCGGAAAACATAGGTGGAAATTTTACCGTCACCGACAAAGGCGGCGTGTGTGTGTTCGTATCCGTTAAGAAGCAGGCAAATCCGGAACAATGATTAAGACAATACCGTTCCCTTTTTAAACTGACGTAATACCCGCAGTTTAAAAATCGATTGCACCCCGAACACTAATCCAACAGCTTTAAAAGAGATTAGTAAACTGCGGTTTTCGCAAAAGCCCGTGCCTGAAAAACGATTTTATAAAAACGGGCTTCTTTGCCTTTGTCCGTATGATCAAAAAAACCGAGGAGCAGACAAATGATAAAAACAGTAGTGATAGACGACGATCCCATAGTGACATTGTCGCTTAAAACCATACTTGAAGCCGGAAACAATATAGAAGTACCGGCCTGCGGAACCGACGGAAAGGAGGCGGCGGAGCTTTACGAAAAATATCTTCCGGACGTGCTTCTTATGGACATACGGATGAAGGATATGACGGGTATTGATGCGGCGGAAATAATTCTTAAAAAATATCCGGAAGCCAGGATATTGTTTCTTACCACTTTTTCCGATGATGAATATATTCTGAAGGCATTGGAGCTGGGAGTAAAAGGGTATATCCTTAAGCAGGATTTCGACGGGATTGAAGCTGCCGTGATCGCCGTAACGGAGGGACAGAACGTTTTCGGTTCGCAAATAACCTCCCGTCTTACCGGAATGGTGCAAAGAGGCGGAAGCTTTGATCCGGAAAGCTTGGGAATAAGCCGAAAAGAGCTTGAAATAATTGCCGAGGTAGCAAAAGGGCTGTCAAACAGAGAAATTGCGGCCCGACTTTATCTAAGCGAAGGAACAATAAGAAATTATATCAGCAATATACTGTTGAAGCTCAATTTAAGAGACAGAACCCAGCTGGCGGTATTTTATTATGAAAACATCAGAGACTGACAAAAACAAAAACGACTCTTTTTGCATGCGTAAAAATTAAGCGTCCTTGCCGGTCTGGTGCGTTTTTATTGCTCCGCCAAGTAACTCCTGAAGAATTTGTGCGCCTAAGGGCTGTGGAAAGACAAGGAAGAAGACCGCAGGAATATGCGCATATTTCAAGGGCTTCTGACGAAGTATTTAGGCAGCCGGGCAAGCAGAATAATTCAAGAGTTACTTGGGGGAGCAATAATAAGGACAAGCATATATACCAGTATACTACCGCTTTCCGAATCAGAAATCAATGATAAAAGGAATGCATTGTTTTTGCAGACGTTTGTGTTAAAAGTTAGCGTACTTTTAATGGGGAACTGTTATCGTTAAGGCTTATGTATTGATTTTCTGACGTTTTCAGCTTTGGGATCGATGTACAAATATTATAATCGATATACTTTTTTCAATTCAGCCAAAACTGCCGGTCGAATATTCTGCCCATATAAACTACAATTGTAGTTTATATGGGCTAAAGGGAGGATAAAATGAATCTTATAAATAAAACAGGTGAAAAAATCAAAAAAATATCGGAGGGTAAATCAACAGGAATTTTGACGCGGCTTTTTTCCGCATGGATAATAACCTCGGTATTTTTTCTTGTTCTTAACAAAGAAAACTTTACTGTTTTTGAGTTTTATGATTCAATCAATGTTATGTTATTTTTAATTTTGGTGGCTGTGTTGTGGACAAGTCTTTGTTTTATAAAAAGCGAGAAAGTCGTATCGGTGGCTATGGTTACTGTATCCGGACTTTATTGTATATTGGGTGCAAGAGCATGTTATGATTTTTATTTTCTTGTGGGTTGCTGCGGAATTTTTTCGGGAATAGTCTTTTTTGCAAGACTTGAGGGAATAAAGATCAAGCTTTCAAAATCCTTGCTTTGGATAGGCGTTTGTGTGCTTATGCTCGGATTTACCGTTGTCATAGGCGTTACCTGCTGCTTAAGATACAACAACTATTGGACACCGTGCTATGATTTCGGGATTTTTTCTCAGATGTTCTATTATATGAAGGAAACGGGTATGGCATTGGTAACCTGCGAGAGAGACTGTCTTTTATCTCATTTCGCCGTTCATTTTTCACCTGTTTTTTATTTGCTTTTACCGATTTACATGATATTCCCGACACCTCTTACTCTTATGATAGGTCAATGCGCATTGACGGCGTCCGGTGTTGTTCCGTTAATAAAAATATGTCGTAATCACGGTCTGACAAATCTTTCTTCTTTCGTTTTCGGAGCTTGTTATATTCTTTATCCCGCCATGGCCGGAGGTTGCAATTACTATATTCATGAAAATAATTTTCTTGCACCCTTGATATTATGGATGATTTTATTTATGGAGAAGGACAACAAGCTTATGTCGCTCGTTTTTGGCTTAGGTGTACTTTTAGTTAAAGAGGATGCAGCCGTTTATGTTGCCGCAGCTTCGCTTTACTTTATTTTTGCACATAAAAACTACAAATGTAGTGTTATGCTGTTTTTTATATCAGTGGCTTATTTTATCGGAGTTACAGGCTATCTGTCAGCATATGGGGATGGTGTTATGACTAATAGATATGATAACTACATATATGATGACGGAGGGCTTTTTACTGTTATTAAATCGGTGATCCAGAATCCTATTTATGCCGTTCAGCAATGCTTTGCAGAGCAAAAAATCAAGTATATTCTACAAATGCTTGTTCCGCTGATGTTTATGCCTGTTTGCACCAAGAGGACTTCTCGTCTTTTACTTCTTATCCCTTTTATTCTTGTTAATCTTATGACAAATTATAAATATCAATACGATATTATGTTTCAGTATGGAATGGGAAGCGGATCCATGCTTATTTATGCGGCAGTTATAAATTTCGGGGATATGGGGAAGAAGCGGAAAAAGCTTCTACTGTGTTCGGTTCTGAGCTCGGCGGTAATATTTACGGGAACTTTCCGTGGATGGCTCATGTATTATAAAAGCTATGACGACTACGCACGCCAAAGGGAGGTACTTGATTATGCGGTAAGTCTTGTTCCGGAAGATGCTTCGGTAGCAAGCGGTACGTTTATTTTGTCAAACCTGTCTCAAAGAAGGAAGCTGTATCAGCTGGAAACCACTAAAAACGCTGCGGAGTTTTATGTTCTGGATCTTCGGTATGATCATGATGAATACAGCGTCGATGACTATCAGACTGATGAATTCGAAGAGATATTTTATAGTGAGGATATCGTGGCTGTATTTAAAAGAAAATAAGGATAAACCGCGGGAAAAACGAAATTAAGTATTTTAGGCAGTTTATCTCAATAACTTGAAACGGATCGTTTTAATAATGATTAAACGGTAAGTACGGATTTAAAGCATCGTTTTTTAGTCTAAAGGTCTTGGATATGCTATGGTTAGTCGTCATTGATCTTAGGTGTTTTACAAAACGGTAAGCTGCCTGACGTTTTTTGATCAATAAATAATGTTGTTTTCATGCCATTTCTTCCGTATCCGCATACTTATGATCTATTTTTTTGTCAGACTGGGCGGAACTATAAAAAAGGAATCATTTTATACACATGAAAAAATATCATGTGCAAAAATGATTCCCGAGATTTCAATAAAACCTGTCGGCAGGAAAAAAGTATTCCCGCATGGTTTTTTTTAAATTATTTTATGATGCGAACGCCCAGAACGGAATCTATAGCCTTGAATTTTTCTTCAAGTCCCGCCGTGCTGCCTTTAACATCAAGTACGGTATAAGCCACGTCCTTTTTGGATTTACTTTCCATATTTTCAATATTTATTTTCGCTTCAGCGGTAACGGCAGAGATTTTGTTAATAAGACCTTCCACATTTCTGTGAATTATGCATACCTTTGCGTCTCCGGCCATTGACATAGAAACATTCGGTAAATTAACACTATTGGTAATATTGCCGTTTTCAATATAATCCATAAGCTCGTTGCACGCCATAACCGCACAGTTATCTTCGCTTTCGGGAGTAGAAGCACCCAAATGAGGAAGGGCGATAACACCCTCGACACCGATAAGAGCGTCTGTAGGAAAATCGGTCACATAAGCTGCCATACCGCCGTTTGTCAATGCTTCAATAACCGCTTTATCATCAACCAGATCGCCTCTTGCAAAGTTCAGGATACGGACATTCTTTTTCATGGAAGCAATAGTTTCGGCGTTAATCATATTTTTGGTTTCCGGCGTCAGCGGAACATGAATGGATATATAATCGCAGTTTTCAAAAATCTCCTTGTTGGACTTTACATACTTAACCTTTGTGGAAAGGTGAAGAGCGCCAACGACCGACAGGAAGGGATCCGCACCGTATACTTCCATGCCGAGATCCACAGCCGCGTTGGCAACAAGAGCACCTATTGCGCCCAAGCCGATAACTCCGAGCTTTTTTCCTTTTATTTCGGGACCCGCGAACTGGCTTTTTCCTTTTTCAACCAGTTTTCCGACCTCATCGCCCTTTCCTTTAAGCGTTTTAGCCCAGTCGATGGCAGCGGGAATCCTTCTGCTCGATATAAGAAGAGCGGAAAGAACAAGCTCCTTTACCGCGTTTGCGTTTGCGCCGGGGGTGTTGAAAACAACTATGCCCTTATCGCTGCATTTATCTATTGGGATATTGTTTGTGCCTGCGCCTGCTCTTGCAATGGCAAGGAGATTATCACCCAGTTCCATTTCGTGCATCGAAGCGGAGCGCACAAGTATGGCGCAGGGATCAGTGACCTCTTCTCCCACCTTATATTTGGTTTTATCCATTAAATCAGTGCCGCAGGCGGCAATTTTATTAAGAGTTTGTATATTATACATTTTAATAATTATTCCTTTCATGTCACGGAGCGCTTATTGCCGTACCGATCGGACAGCGCGGTTTTTTTAAAAGTAACGCCTGATCCCGCCGGTTAAGAAAAAATATATTAAACACACTTTCGGTTTTATTTGCACTTCGTTCGGTAAAATTAATTGTTTTTCTCAAAATCAGCCATAAATCTGACAAGGGCTTCACAGCCTTCTATAGGCATCGCATTATATACGGATGCTCTCATACCGCCTACGGAACGGTGTCCCTTGAGATTTACAAAGCCGTTTTTCTTCGCTTGTGCGACAAAATCGGCGTCAAGCCCTTCATTACCGGTAACAAACGGAATATTCATAAGGGAGCGGTCAACACCCTGAACGGTCGCTTTAAACATCTTGCTGTTATCCAGAAAATCATAAATTATTCCGGCTTTCTTTTCGTTCAGCTCCTTCATGGCATTGAGTCCGCCCTTGCTCTTTATCCATTCCAGAACGAGACCGAGTATATATATAGCATAAGTGGGGGGGGTATTGAACATGGAGCCGTTATCAACATGGGTTTTATACTGAAGCATTGTGGGAACCTTACTGTCCTCCGGGAACTCGCGCACAAGATCCTCCCGGATAATTACCACGGTAAGTCCCGCAGGTCCCATGTTCTTCTGGGCGCCCGCATATATAAGACCGAATCTGCTTACATCCACAGGCTCTGAGAGTATACATGAAGACATATCGGCAACCAGAGGAACATTACCCGTTTCGGGCAGCGAAGGGAATTTTGTTCCGTAAATAGTATTATTAAGGCAGATGTGGAAATAATCCGCGTCTTTGTCAAATTTGCTGCTGTCCAGTTCGGGTATGTAGGAGAAGGTCTTATCCTTTGAAGAAGCAACTTCGTTGGCCGTACCGAATCTCTTAGCTTCTTTGTATGCCTTTGTAGCCCATTGTCCGGTTAATACGAAGTCAGCCTTTCCCTTTACCATAAGGTTTAATGGTATCATTGCAAACTGCATGGACGCACCGCCCTGAAGGAAGAGGACCCTGTAGTTTTCGGGTATGTTCATTACCTCGCGTAAGGACGCTTCACAGGAATCTATAATTGCCTGATATTCCTTTGAACGATGGGACATTTCCATTACCGACTGTCCCGAACTGCCGTATTCAAGCATCTCCTCCGCCGCTTTTTTAAGAACCTCTTCCGGTAGGATCGCCGGACCTGCACTGAAATTGTAAACTCTCATATGGTTGCCTCCAAATAAATTGCTGTATTGGGATGTGTTAATTCACTGTTCCCGGTTGCTTTTTCGAGTTAAGGCTTTAAACAGTTAAAGGATTAATGTCGAAAAATCACTGTTTTTTATTATACTTTAATTTACTAAAATTGTCAAGGAGTAAAATTTAGTTTTTATAGATTTCCGGCATAGAAGAGCAGCCTTTTTTGTTAAATTCGGAAAAAATGCTTTCTTTAACTTGTAATCGGGAGTATTGTGTGGTATAATTATTCGTAATTGCTTTTGACGGGAACGGACAAAAGTTTAATTATATCCCTGTTAATCAGGCAACTTATATTTTTATTTTACGGAGTTTCTGATGGCAAACAACAATTATGGCGACAACAGCATAGTATCTTTAAAGGGCCCCGATCAGGTGCGCAAGAGACCTGCGGTCATTTTCGGATCAGACGGGATCGAAGGCTGCGAGCATTCGGTTTTTGAAATACTTTCCAATTCTATCGATGAAGCCCGCGAGGGATACGGAAAAAAGATAATAATAACGAAGTTTTTTGACGGATCGATTGAGGTGATCGATAACGGACGCGGAATACCGATCGATTATAATAAAAGCGAAGAAAAATATAACTGGGAGCTTGCGTTCTGTACATTATATGCCGGCGGCAAGTACAATAATAACGATGGAGACAACTATACCTTTGCGCTGGGTCTTAACGGCCTCGGTCTTTGCGCTACGCAGTTTTCATCGGAATATATGGAAGTAGTCAGCGATAATGGTACGTGGCAATACAGCCTGAGCTTCGAAAAGGGATTTAATGTAACATTAAAGGAAAACGAAAAGGGATTCGTCAAAAGAAAATCCTCCGGAGTTACCGGTACAAGAACAAAGTGGAAGCCGGATCTGGACGTGTTTACTCAGATAGATATATCCGACGAATATTTTTTTGACGTATTAAGGCGTCAGGCTATTGTAAACGACGGACTTGAGTTTGTTTTCAGAAAAGAGACCGGAGACGGAACGTTTGAAGAGCATATTTTCTGTTATAAAAACGGTATCAATGACTATCTGGACGAAATTGCGGGAGACAGCGCCCTGACCGTTCCTCAGCATTGGCAGGGACAGAAGCAGGGTCGTGACCGAGAGGATAAGCCGGACTATAAAGTTAAATTTAAAGTAGCGTTTGTTTTTTCAAATAAAATAAGGCTGATCGAGCATTATCACAATTCAAGCTGGCTCGAGCACGGCGGAAGCCCTGATAAAGCGCTTAGGCAGGCTTTTGTTTCTCAAATTGACGCTTACCTCAAAAATAACAATAAATACCAGAAAAATGAGAGTAAGATCACTTTCAGCGATATTGAGGACAGCCTCATTTTTGTTTCCTCAAATTTCTCTACTCAGACAAGCTATGAAAACCAGACAAAGAAGGCAATCAACAACAGGTTTATTCAGGAAGCAATGTCTGAATGGCTAAAACATAATTTAGAGATATATTTTATTGAAAATCCCGATGAGGCAGTAAGGATCTGCGAACAGGTGCTGGTCAATAAGCGATCCAGGGAAAATGCGGACAAGATGAGGCAAAATCTTAAAAAGAAGCTTGAGGGAAGCATAGACCTCAGCAACCGCGTTGAAAAGTTTGTGGATTGCCGCAGCAAGGATATAGGCAAGCGCGAGCTTTATATAGTGGAAGGCGATTCCGCAATGGGCGCCGTAAAGCTTGCCCGTGATTCGGAGTATCAGGCAATAATGCCGGTCAGAGGAAAAATTTTAAACTGTCTTAAGGCGGGATATGATAAGATATTCAAAAGCGAGATCATTACAAACCTTCTTAAGGTGCTCGGCTGCGGCGTAGAGGTGGAAAGCAGAGCAAATAAAGAGTTGTCCAATTTCAGTATCGATAATCTTCGCTGGAACAAGATCGTTATCTGCACCGATGCGGATTATGACGGCTATCAGATAAGGACGCTTATTCTCACGATGCTTTACAGGCTTACTCCTACCCTTATACAAGAAGGTTATGTTTATATAGCCGAGTCACCTCTTTACGAAATAGAATGCAGGGATGATACCTACTTCGCTTACACGGAGAGTGAGAAAAACCGTATATTAAACGGGTTTGACGGTAAAAAGTATACCATACAGAGGTCGAAGGGTCTCGGTGAAAACGAACCTGAAATGATGTCTCTTACCACTATGAATCCGGATACAAGGAGACTTATTAAGGTCATGCCCTCGGATATTACCGCTACTCAGGAGATGTTTGATATGCTGTTGGGGGACAATCTTGCGGCAAGAAAGGATTTTATTGCCAGATACGGCAGCAGGTATCTGGATGTTATAGATGTAAGCTGAGTTCAGCACACAAAAGATGAGTTGACCGGCTTGTTTGATTTTAAAAAACAAGATCATTCGAAAAATTAAGCCGCAGTATTGCGAAAAAAATTTACTAAAGACCTTGGATATAAAGGCAGTATTAAGTATTAATATACTGCGGATATAAACGGCTTTTGATCATCGGACGGGATGAAGCGGCAAAGCGAAACAATAAAAGCATGGCGCCGTTTTATTGAGAACAGCAGGAGAGACTGCCGTTATGGCAGCTCATGCTGTTGAATTATGATTATCAGAATATATAAAATAATATAAATAATGGGTTTTCCATAGATTTTCAGGATACGGAGAAAAAAGTTGAAAAAGAACGGTAAAAAAGATTCTCAAAAAAACAGATCATTACCCAAAGCGTATATTGAGGGAGCCGGTATTGTAGCGGAAAAGCCTATTACGGATACGCTCGAGGAAAACTATATGCCCTACGCAATGAGCGTTATAGTTTCACGTGCGTTGCCGGAAATAGACGGATTTAAGCCTTCGCACCGCAAGCTCCTCTATACCATGTATAAAATGGGACTGCTTAACGGAGCCAGGACAAAGTCGGCAAATATTGTAGGCCAGACCATGAGACTCAATCCTCACGGGGATATGGCTATATATGAAACAATGGTTCGCCTTACCCGCGGAAACGAAACCCTTTTGCATCCTTATGTTGACAGCAAGGGTAATTTCGGTAAAGCTTATTCAAGGGACATGTCTTTTGCAGCCAGCCGTTACACCGAGGCAAAGCTTGACAAGCTGTGCAGCGAAATATTTGCGGATATAGACAAGGATACGGTGGATTTTGTTCCCAACTATGACAATAGTATGACCGAGCCGTCGCTTCTTCCCGCAAAGTTTCCTTCCATACTTGTAAATAACAATATAGGCATTGCAGTTTCGATGTCCAGCAATATCTGTTCTTTTAATCTTACCGAGGTATGCGAAACGGCAATAAGTCTTATGAGAGATCCCGAGCATGATATTATATCTACCCTTAAGGCACCGGATTTCCCCGGAGGCGGGTTTATTCTCTATGATGAAGATGAACTCAGAAAAATTTATGATACGGGAAGAGGGTCATTTAAGGTAAGGGCAAAGTATAATTACGACCCTGATTCCAACGTTATAGAGGTTACGGAAATACCTCCGACAACAACGGTAGAGGCTATAATCGACAGAATAGTTGATCTGGTGAAATCCGGGAAAATAAAGGAAGTATCAGATCTTCGGGATGAAACCGACCTTTCCGGCTTAAAACTGGCGCTGGATCTTAAAAGACGTGTCGATCCGGATCAGCTTATGCAGAAGCTGTTCAGGCTTACTCCCTTACAGGATTCCTTTGCATGTAACTTCAACGTGCTTATCGGTGGTTCTCCGAGAGTAATGGGAGTAAGGGAGCTGCTGGGAGAATGGACTGAGTTCAGGATCTGCTGTATAAAGCGCAGAATTGCTTTTGATCTTTCGAAAAAGAGAGAAAAGCTTCATTTGCTGTTGGGTTTGCAGAAAATACTTCTTGATATTGATAAGGCTATAAAAATAATCCGCGAGACTTCCGAGGAGGCGGAGGTAGTTCCCAATCTTATGATCGGATTCGGAATAGACGAGGTTCAGGCGGAATATGTGGCGGAAATAAAGCTTCGCCACATAAATAAGGAATATATTTTAAAAAGACTGGAAGAAATAAACGAGCTTAAGGGCGATATAGCGGATATGGAGGATACTCTGGAAAGTCCGCGCCGCATTAAAAATATAATCATATCCGATCTGAGGGATATTATTGAAAAATACGGTCAGCCAAGGAAAACCCTTTTGTCCTATGATAGCGGGGATGATGCTGTCGTTATTGACGAGGAACCGGATTTTGCCGTCAATGTATTTGTGACAAGGGAAGGATATTTCAAGAAAATTACCCCCCTTTCACTCAGAATGGGCGGAGATCAGAAGCTTAAGGAAAACGATGAGATAGTATTGGAGCAGGAGACTACCAATAAAAGCGATATGCTGTTTTTCACAAGCTCGGCTGTGGTATATAAAGCTAAATTAAGCTCATTTGATCAGACAAAGGCAAGCTCCATGGGCGATTATATACCTGCAAAGCTCGAATTCGACGGCGGTGAGAGTATAATATTTACCGCAGTTACCACAGATTACAGTGAAACACTTATGCTTTTTTTCAGGAACGGGAAATGCGCCAAAATACCGCTTTCTTCCTATGAGACCAAAACAAACCGTAAAAAGCTGGCAAACGCTTTTAACGACGGTTCTCCTCTTGTGGCGGCGTTTGTAATAAACGGAAGCACCGACTTTTTGCTTCAATCGGAGGCGGGAAAAGTAATGATTTTTTCTTCCGATCTTTTGATGTCCAAGGCTTCAAGGGATACCCAGGGAGTACAGGTGATGAGGCTCACCAAATCTGCCCTGGCGATAGCTAAGATATGTACGGAAGGCAGTATTGAGAATCAGGAGGAATATATCGTAAAGAATATTCCTTCGGCAGGCAAGCCGGCGGATTTTAATGCCGGACAGATGAAATTTGAATAGTATAGTCCTCTTTGTTTTACTAAAGAACATAAAGCCGCTCATCAAAACAAAAGCCGAACGGATATTTTCGGTGCCGGATCATTTGCCGCAGCTCCGATGTGCATCCAACCGTAGAAAAGGGAATTTTTATGTATCCGGATATGTTCCGATCAGCTGCACTTTAACATATATATAACGCTTTCCCGGTATGCTGTCAACGCCGGTAATCCTGTATTGCGTATTTCGGGCTAAAAGTATTTCTGGTTCGGTCCTTGTATGCTTAAGCTCTATATATGATCTTAAATCGATGTAGGAAACGGCGGGTGATGTTTCTATCTCAAGGATAACTCCTCCCGACGAGTACTTTTCGGCACACCGCAATTGATCCGAGGTCGAAGTATAGCTTTTCCACCTTAATCTTTTGCCTATTAAGCCTGTGATCCTTCCGATACTTTTAAGACCGAATTCCTCAGGGCTTGTGCCTCTGTAAAGAACGGCAAATTGAGCCCTTACGTCCGGAACCATTCTTTCATCGATATTTTGTATAATTTTTTTAATCATATCTATTTTCCATTGTTCGAGGAGCGCTCCGTTAGGCAGGTATTCGCGTCTTACGCCTCTTATTTTTCTCAGATAATGATTTACGGTTTTGTAATCCCCGTTTTTGTAAACCTTTATACCATGATTAGGGTTAGGCATTTAAAGTCTCCTTTCATTTTACGGCCTGTACTGTTAAATGATATGAGAGAAAATTCCGAATATGAATCAGCATGAAAAAGGGGATTGTTATTGGGATCTGCCTGAAAAGCCGCAAAATGCACAATTTTTACTGGCTTCGGACGCTATCCGCATCAAGGGATGCCGATAGCTATCTCAAAGAGATAACTATAAAATATCATTGTATTACTCAGCTTTTTTCCTCCAAATCACCATGCTAATGTAATTGTAAATATTTGCTTTGTTTTCAGATGCTCCATGATTAAAATGCCGTGGGGCAGGATGATATTTTGATATTTTTTGAATTATGGCGTATTTTTCTGTCGCTGCCATATTATTTTATTGCTTTGATGCTATGTGTTTTTTTAGTTGACCAAAAAATAAAAAACATCGGATGAAGATTTATGTTGATATTTTTAAGAATCTATGATATAATCAGATTATCATAAATTCATAGTTTTTTCACAGGGAGGAAAATAATGCTGACGGATATTGAGATCGCTCAAAAGGCCGAATTAAAGAAAATCAAAGAGATAGCGGCAGATCTGGGAGTAACCGACGATGAGCTTGAGCCTTACGGTCATTATAAGGCAAAGATTACCGAGGAGTGTATACAAAGACTGGCGGATAAACCCGACGGTAAGCTTATTCTTGTTACCGCCATAAATCCCACACCTGCGGGAGAGGGTAAGACGACAACAAGCATAGGCCTTGCGCAAGGCATGTATAAGCTTGGAAAAAAAGCGGTGCTGGCGCTCCGTGAGCCTTCTCTGGGTCCCGTATTCGGTGTTAAGGGCGGCGCCGCCGGCGGAGGATATGCTCAGGTCGTTCCCATGGAGGATATCAACCTTCATTTTACCGGAGATATGCACGCGATAACCGCAGCTAACAATTTGCTTTGTGCGCTTCTTGACAATCACATTCAACAGGGGAACACGTTAAATATCGATTCCCGCCGCGTTCAGATAAAAAGATGTCTTGATATGAATGACAGGGCTCTGAGAAATTGTATTATAGGACTTGGAAGCAAGGTCGACGGCGTACCGCGGGAGGATCATTTCTGCATAACCGTTGCGACGGAGATCATGGCTATACTGTGCCTGGCAGATGATCTTAAGGATCTTAAAAGGAGATTGGGGAAAATTCTTGTCGCTTACACATATGACGGTAAGCCCGTCTATGCTTCCGATCTTGACGCCGTGGGAGCAATGACCGCACTTTTAAAGACGGCTATCAATCCGAATCTGGTTCAGACACTGGAAAACACTCCTGCCATTGTACATGGAGGTCCGTTTGCTAACATCGCTCACGGCTGCAACTCGGTAAGAGCTACGAAGCTTGCGCTTAAATTAGGAGACTATGCCGTGACCGAAGCCGGCTTCGGTTCGGATCTGGGTGCGGAAAAGTTTTTTGACATCAAGTGCCGTTTTGCGGGGCTTAAACCTTCCTGTACCGTTTTGGTGGCAACTATACGGGCGCTTAAATATAACGGAGGAGTACCCAAAACAGAGCTTGCCTCCGAGAATTTGGATGCGCTTAAAAAAGGAATCGTAAATCTTAAAGCTCATATTGAAAATATGCACAAATACGGTGTGCCCGTTGTGGTCGCGATAAATCATTTTTATACCGATACGGAATCGGAAATTCAGTATATAAAGGATTTCTGCAAAGACATGGGTGTTACCGTTGCTTTTTCCGACGTGTTCCTGAAGGGCGGAGAAGGCGGAAAAGAGTTGGCGCAGGCGGTTATTGACACAATAGACAAATGTGAAGGCTGTCAGACAAATTTCAGCCCGATATATGATGAAAAGCTTTCTATTAAGGAAAAGCTTGATAAAATCGCTAAAGAAATATATCGTGCAGACGGAGTGACCTATACGTCCGCCGCCGAAAAATCCATAAAAGAGATAGAAGCGCTCGGGTGCGATAAAATACCGGTATGCGTGGCAAAAACACAGTATTCGCTCTCGGATGATCCACAAAAGCTCGGAAAGCCCGAAGGCTTTACCGTTACCATTCGTGACGTTAAGCTTTCTTCCGGAGCCGGATTTGTGGTTGCATATGCCGGAGATATTATGACAATGCCCGGACTTCCGAAAGTCCCTGCCGCCAACAACATAGACGTTGACGATCTCGGCAATATAAGCGGCTTGTTCTGATGAAGGAAAAATTCATATCACACAGCGTTTCGGAAACCGAATCGATAGCACAGGGATTTGCCGCAAGGCTGAAGCCGGGAGACGGAGTTTTATACAAGGGAGAAATGGGTGCCGGAAAAACCTATTTTACTAAAGGGATTGCCCGTTTTTTTAAAACGCACGACGAGGTCACAAGCCCCACCTTTGCTCTTATTAACGAGTATTATGGCGATATCGGAATTTTTCATTTCGATTTGTTCCGAATTTCCGATTTTGACGAGCTTTATGCAATAGGCTTTTATGATTATTTTGACCGCAACGGTGTTTTTTGCATAGAGTGGAGCGAGAACATTCCGGGTATTGCCGATGAGTTTGAAGCGGCGTATGAGGTTTCCATTGTCAAGACGGGGGTTCAGGACCGTGAGATTACCGTTGAAAAAATTAAGTAACTGATAATATATAGGACTGAAAAATGCTGATTTTAGGTTTGGATTCCTCGGCAGCGGCAGGTTCCTGTGCCTTATGCGAGGTGAGCGGGGACAGTGTAAAGCTTGTTGCCGAGAGCTTTATAAATACCAAGCAGACACATTCACAGACACTTATGCCTATGACGGAGAATATGCTTAAAAGTGTCGGGATCGGTTTTGATAAATTGGACAGAGTGGCTGTCACCTCAGGCCCCGGATCGTTTACGGGAGTAAGAATAGGCGTATCCGCCGCTAAAGGACTCGGTTATGCTTTGGGTATACCATGCATCGGAGTTTCGGCGCTTCATGCCGTAGCTTCGGGTTTTGCGGGCTTTAACGGCATTATATGCGCCGTGATGGACGCACGGCGAAGCCAGTTTTATAACGCGCTTTTTTCGGTAAGAGGCGGAAAGCCCGAAAGAATCACTCCGGATCGGGCGATTTCAGCGGAGGATTTGGAAAAAGAGCTTTTAAAATTCAACGATAAAGTTTTTTTTGCCGGAGACGGTGCAGAGCTTGCCTCAAAGCTTATTACAAATGTTGAAGCCGAGTTGGCTCCGCCTTATCTTAGATTTCCCAAGGCTTCCTGCGTTTGCTTTTCTTCACAGGAATACGAGGCGGTAACTGCCGCCAGGCTGATGCCGGTATATCTGAGACTGCCTCAGGCGGAAAGAGAGAGGCTGGCGAGAGAAAAGGAACATTCCGGCAAATGATCGGCGAAAAACCGATGTTGATCTGATGTTTGTTGTGTTCAACAGGCATGACGATAAGGACTCGGTGAAATGTCCTGCGAAAAAGACGAAAAAAGCTAAAGCGCCTAAAAACACTTTGTTTGTGATTGGATCAGTAGAAGCAAACATATTATTTGGAGCGCAGTCCGTTCGATATGTCCCTTTCAGTTGTAAAAAAAATTGCAAAAAAACCTGTTATTTACCTTTATCGGGAAGCATCGGCACGGGTTTGTGCAAAACTTTATTTTGACGGACTTACAGTATCATATACGGAATATGACCAAGAATGGAATGTTACGGCATATCCCTGCGGAATTCTTGTAGATGAGGACGTTGAGGAATACAACCATCTTTTCCGGGAAGCCTGTTTTGATACCGAATATGATTTTAAATATATTTTTATGTTAAAGGAAGCGAACGACTGATTTTTTCGTTAGGCGCTTTTCCAACAAGGATTTAACTCCCTTGAGCATAATGGATTTATTGCATATTGGCTGCCTTATAATTAAGAACAATGCTTATAATGTTATTTCTTTCAGGGGCGACAATATGAAGAAAACTCTTCGTTAAAATATCACCCCGGGTTACGATAATATAAAATGTTTTTTACGGCACATTACTTCTGTGACGGCGAAGGGAAAATCCCGCCGTGAAAGATCATCGGTTTTGAGCACAGCAGATCTACAGCTGTGAAGTGGGGAGAGTTTGCGTTGAATGAAATATTAAAGAATGAATTGCAAAGCAAATCCAAAATCCGGAGGCGAATCGTATACTTAACTGGACCGAGAAATAGGATACGCTGTCTTTGAATAGAAAAACAGTGGGCATCATTTACAGAAATTATAATATTTTTTGGTTGATAAGATACAAGCAAGAAAAATTAAGTGAAAGGAAAATATAATGATAGTTTTGGGAAGCGACAGCGCAGGAACGGAACTCAAAAATCATCTGATCGATTTTTTAAAGGAGAACGGTTATAAGTACCATGACTGCGGCGAAAGCAAGGATTATCCCGATATTGCCGAAGAGGTATGCGGAAAAATCGTATCGGGAGAGGCAGATAAAGGAGTTCTTGTCTGTGGTACCGGTATTGGGATATCTATGGCGGCAAATAAGATAAAAGGAATACGTGCCGCTAATTGTTCCGATTATTTTTCCGCAAAATATACCCGCCTTCATAATGACGCAAACATTATTTGCATGGGAGGAAGGGTTATAGGACAGGGATTAGCCAAAGAGCTTCTGAACGTTTTTCTTAATACCGAATTTGAAGGCGGTCGTCATGCCGTCCGAGTTGATAAAATAAAAAAACTGGAGGATAAGTAATTTATATGGATATGCTCAAAATTCTGGATCATCCCCTTTTACAGCACAAGGTTTCGCTTTTACGCGATAAGAACACGGGCTCTAAGGAATTCCGCGAACTTGTATCCGAAATAGGAATGCTGATGAGCTATGAGGCTACGCGGGATCTGCCTTTAAAGCAGGTAGAGGTACAGACGCCTGTTGCCATTGCAAAAACCAATATTATTTCGGGAAGAAAGGTCGCTTTTGTTCCGATCCTTCGCGCCGGACTCGGCATGGTGACAGGTGCCGTTGAGCTTGTACCTGCCGCAAAGGTGGGACATATCGGAATTTGCCGTGATGATGAAAAAAGCGACGGCAGCGTAAAGGTATATTATTGTAAGCTGCCCTTTGATATCAAGGAACGGGATGTTATTATTATGGATCTTATGCTTGGTACGGGTGCGACCGCCGTCAAAGCAATTGAGAAGGTAAAGGAAAGCGGCGCTCATTCTATCAGATTTATGTCCGTAGTCGCATGTCCGGAAGGAGTTAAGGCTATCAGAGACGCTCATCCCGACGTTTGCATTTACTGCGGCGCATTGGATCAGGGATTAAATGAGGATCTTTATATAGTTCCCGGTATCGGCGACGGCGGGGACAGAATTTTTGGAACCAAGTAAAATATCCGTGTTAAAGCTTTCATAGGCATTATTATTTATAATTTATGTGACGGATATGCTTTATAAGGAAGGACTCTGCTTTTGTCGGACCTCAGCAGGGTCTTTTTGGTTTTGAAGTAAGAATATCAGAGAAAGAGCAGCATAAAGTGATTATTTGAATTTCTTTGTGATTAAAGTAAACGGTTAAGTGACTGATAATTTAAAGTCATTCCGGATCTATGATAATACATAGAAAAATCACCCGTGCTTTTATTCAATACGGCAATATGTGGTATATCTTGTATTATTTTTTACTTCGCAGCTTTAATATCTTAAAATATGCATTCCGAAAACTGTCCGATCCATATGATGGGTGTCAATCTTAAATGGTTGACAGCTTCGGATAATGTAAAGCAATTAGGTTGACAGGATTTATTGATTTAAACCGGCATACGGTTAAAGGCTTGATTTAATATTTAATCATATACGGATCGGGTTAGAGCTTGCGCTGAAATGGAATCTTTAAGTATATTTTCCATATTCCGTTTCTCTTTATCAGTAAGGGTTATATTGGAGTTTATATTATATGTTGAACGTTACTGTGAATTAATGCCGATTTTATATATGGTTTTTTCGGTATATCGGCATATGCTGATATATCCTGTCTGTTAATATTATGCTGCTTCATTGAATTGTTCTTAATTAATTTTAAATGGCCCTCGGTTTTTTGCTTAATCTGTTTTAAGCTGATATTCAAATAATAGATCTCTTTAATAAAACCTTATGATCAAGAGAATATAGGAGAATATATTTTTGCAAGCGGAGTATGGTTTATCGGAACCGACAAAAATTATAAAATAAATATTAATAATATAAAAGGAAAAAGTCAATGGTTATGCTTGAAACACTAAAAAAAGCGATTGCAGCCGGATTTATGATCGGGATAGGGGCTGTTATATATCTCCAGTGCGATAATAAAATAGTTGGTTCGCTTATGTTTACTATCGGTCTTTTTACCATATGTGCATTTGGTATGAATCTGTTCACAGGAAAAATAGGGTATATAGTTTCTAATAAAAATAAACCCAATTGCTTGATAATATGGCTGGGGAATCTTATGGGTACGGCTTTTGGTATGGTTCTTATACGTATAGCCAAACCGTCACTTCATACCGTTGCTAAGGATATGATGAGTGCAAAAATCAGTCAAAGCTATTTTACAACGGCAATACTGGCTTTTTTCTGCGGCGTTCTGATGTATGCTGCTGTGGAGAATTATCGTGCCAATCCTCATGGAATAGGAAAAGTCATAGGATTGTTCCTTTGTGTTTCAACCTTTATTTTATCGGGCTTCGAGCATAGCATTGCAGATATGTGTTATGCTGCTCTGGCTGTGGAGAGTTGGAAAGATGGGTTTGATTATCTCTTGTTTTTATTGGTGGTAACGCTGGGAAACGGGCTGGGGGCCATTGCTTTAAGGGCAATTACATACTCAAAAAAGGGAACAGATTGTTAGAAAATTTGATACGTCATAATCCCAGGCATTTTATCCAAAATATTTTAGTAGGCGTATACGACATTGTTTATTTTTGTAAGTATCGTTCATTTCATATTCCGATCTCTATAATACGGCTTTTACAAGCGGAATGTTATTTTCCCAAAATATTTTTATCTTTAAAAAATCAAAACCACCACTGAAGCGGTGGTTTGCACATGCCCTAAAGAGGTAAATTACAGGCTCAGCTTCTAAAGGGGCGCTGAAGCTCTGACATAGCATTATTATCACAAACAGCCGCTGAAGCGGCTGTTTGTTTTTCGGAGCTTTAGCGCCAACAAAAACGGCGTTTTCACAATTTGTGAAAACGCCGTTATGCCGGTAAAATTATAGTCATATACGGTAATTATGCTCAAGGGATCAGTTGGCTCTCTGAACCTTGCCGGAGCGCAGACATCTTGTGCAGGCGTTTACTCTGCAAGGAGTACCGTTTACGATAGCCTTAACCTTCTGAACATTGGGCTTAAAGGTCCTGTTAGAGCATCTGTGTGAGTGAGAAACCTTAATACCGAAAGTGACACCTTTTCCGCAGATATCGCATTTTGCCATGGGTGAACACCTCCCTTTCAAATCGTTATTTCAAATACCATACTATTATATCAGATGTTGTAGAAAAAATCAAGGGTTTTTTAAATTTTTTTTCTAATTCCAAAAGGGTTCCTTTTCATGTTTGCTAGGTCTGTTCATAAGATTTAACACGCTTTCTTTAGGAAGACTTCCTTCAAAGCATACTTCGTAAAGCTGATCTATTATAGGAATCTGTACTCCTTTCAGCTGTGCAAGGGAATGGGCTATTTTGCAGCAGCCATAGCCCTCTACCGTGCCTACCGTATCCACGGCGGTTTTAACGTCAATGCCCTGGCCTATCATAAGACCTGCCCGATGATTTCTTGAATGCATGGAGGTACAGGTTACTATAAGATCACCCACTCCCGCAAGACCTGTAAACGTTTCCCACCTTGCTCCCATAGCGACACCCAATCGTGTGATTTCGGTGAGGCCTCTTGTCATAAGGGCGGCTAAGGTATTGTCACCCAATCCCATTCCTTCAACTATCCCGCAGCAGAGTGCAATGGGGTTTTTTAAAGCCGGAGCAAGTTCGCAGCCTATAACATCATCATTTACATAGATTCTGAACGCGGGATTCATCATAGTTTCCTGGACATAACCCGCCATATCCTTATATTCACTTGCCATTACAACGGTGGTGGGGATACATCTGCCCACCTCTTCAGCGTGGCAAGGTCCGGCCATCACCACGACAGGATTGTGGGGAAGCTCTTCGGAAATAACTTTAGAAAGACGGTTATAGGTATTTTCCTCCAAGCCCTTTCCTACGTTAAGAATTACACTTTTCGGCGAAACAAAGGGGGCAATTTTTGATATGCCGTCGCGCACAAATTTTGACGGTATGGCAACGATTATAATATCCGCTCCGCTTACGCAAGACGGATCGGAGGTAAAGACAATAGTCTCGGGAATCTTTATTCCGGGAAGAAGCTTTTTTTGCTCTCTGTCTTTCAGTATGGTTTCGATCTCCTCACGGTATTTGGACCAGGCGGTCACTTTGTGTCCGTTTTTGTTTAACATAACAGCTAAAGCCGTTCCGAAGCCGCAGCCCAATACAGTTATATTTGCCATTTTTATTTTTCCTTTCGGGTAATGCTCACAGTTTTTATTACATTGAACTTGATATGTTTTTGTCGTATTTCTGTATGCTATTTAAAAGTTATATAAAAGCCCGTTAAAGTACGGGACAGGAATGACGATTTTACCGGAGTTTCAGGCTATTGCCGCAAAATATCCGGTGAAAAGGGTATTGTGAAAAATCAGATTAATAAAGCGTTATACATCAAAATCAAGTGGAAATTTTCAATATTTAAAAATGCGGTTTATCATCAATGCTTTTGTCCTATTTTTTTTGTCCGAGTTTTTTTTCGGTATGGTTTTTCAGCCTTTTGATGTTTTCGCGGTGCATAAAGATTATCATCAGTGCTATAAGAGCGCTGAACAAAAAGTTAAGGTCGAAACAAGGACTTTTCTCGATTATACCGAAGATCAGGACAGTGAAGGGATACAAAAATGCCGCTATGCACGAGCCGAGGGAAACATACTTTGACAGCGCAACAACCGCTCCGAATATTGCAAGCAGAATCACCGCAGGAAGCCAGTCGATGGCAAGAAGCACCGCAACAGTTACCAGAACGCCTTTACCGCCTTTAAATCCATAATACAGAGGAAAAACATGACCTAAAATAGCTGAGGTTCCCGATGCATATAATACCCATTCGTATTCGCTTTCTACTGCGCGGGCATCTATTCCGGCAAGCAACTTGAAGCTCAGCCATACGAAGATAACGGATAAGACGCCTTTCGCAACATCGCCAATTAGCACAAAAAGCGCCGCCGCTTTTCCTTGTGTTCTGAGCGTGTTTGTTAGCCCGGCGTTTCCGCTTCCCATAGTACGGATATCTTTTCCCGTTTTTATTTTTGTTACTATTATGGCACTGTTTATACCGCAGATAAGGTAAGGTACCAAAGCGGTGATTATAAAGCATATGATCAGCATATAAAATTCCTTTTTTACCGGCTCGCTTATAATTCTGTAAGCTAAAGCCGTTTGTTTATTGACCATCTTGAATTCAAAATTTGCATATATTAAATTAGGGCGTATCTGAAAACAAGGCAAATCAGTGCAATTACACTAAAAGCATGAGGTTTTCAAGAAAAAGGCAGAGAAGCACGAAGGTTTTTCATAGTTATCACTTTGGGATAACTATCGGCATTCTTTGACATGAAAAGCGTCCGCAGTAAATAGATATCGTACAATTTGCGGCTTTTCAGATATCCCATATACGGGATGCTTGTGAGTCACAAATGCTCAGAATATTTTTGTATTCCCGGTTTTTTTAAAACCGCTATTCGTTTATTCCGAGCCGCGCTTAATATCTCTGTTTTCGGATAAGCGTCAGCTTGAAAAAGCAGGTGCCTTGTCCCGATTTATGTGGGTTTTGGATTTAGGTATACGGGTTTTTACATTTGAGGTGCAGTCACCGCATGTTTTGCGTTTTCCGGTTGAATACGATACAGGTACAGGGGGCTGCAAAAAACAATATATATTTGTTCACGGTTGTATTCTCTTTTAAAAATCCAAAAAAGCTTTGGATATATTATCCGTCCGGAAAAGCCGTTTTATTTAACAACGGGTTCATTCCCCTCGTTCTCTCGCTATAAGCCGGATCGGCGTACCGTCGAGTCCGAAGGCGTCTCTGATCTGATTTTCTATATAACGCTGGTAGGAAAAATGAAAAAGATCCTTATTGTTACAGAAACAAACAAACGTAGGAGGTTTAACCGAGGGTTGAGTCATGTAATAGAGCTTAAGACGTTTTCCTTTATCCGACGGAGGCTGTACCCTTGCCGTGGCATAGCTCAGCAGTTCATTAAGCCTGCCGGTTGAAATGCGTCTCGCATTTTGCTCTACGGTGTAATCTATAAGCTGAAACAGTTTGTCTATCCGTTGTCCGGTTTTTGCCGAAATAAATACGAATGGAGCGTAGGACATAAAGCTGAAATCGACCTCTAATTTTTTTGTAAAATCCTGCATGGTCTTTCCGTCCTTTTCGACGGCGTCCCATTTGTTTACGGCGATTACACTGGCCTTCCCCTGTTCGTGAGCATACCCGGCTATTTTGCTGTCCTGCTCGGTAAAGCCTTCGGAGGCGTCGATCATGATAACGCATACGTCGGCTCTGTCTACGGCCATATATGCTCTCAGAACGCTGTATTTTTCCACATTGTCATTTACTTTTGATTTTCTTCTTATTCCTGCGGTATCGATAAGCAGGTATTTATTTTCTCCACGCATGACCTCGGTATCTACAGCATCACGGGTCGTTCCCGCTTTATCCGAAACAATAACGCGGTTTTCTCCTGCTATTTTATTGACAAGAGAAGATTTTCCCGCATTGGGCTTTCCGATGATCGCAACCTTAACAATATTTTCGTCAATCCGTTCATCATTATCTTCGGGCATATGTTCAAAAACAGCGTCCAGAAGATCTCCGGTTCCGTGGCCATGGACCGATGACACGGCTATGGGGTCGCCAAGGCCTAAATTATAAAATTCATATATTTCCGGAGGTGTTTGTCCAAGCGCATCACATTTATTTACGCAGAGAACAACGGGTTTCCCGCTTTTTTGAAGCATTTGCGCAACGCTTTGATCTGAAGCTGTTACTCCGGTTTTTATATCCGCAACAAAAATAATAACGTCGGCACTATCTATTGCAAGCTGTGCCTGTTCCCGCATCTGTGATAAAATCACATCCTTGCTTTCGGGTTCTATTCCTCCGGTATCAACCAGCATAAACTCGCGGTTGATCCATTCTCCCTTACCGTAAATCCTGTCTCGGGTAACTCCGGGAGTATCGTCGACAATGCTCATGCGTCTACCGATTATTTTATTGAATAAGGTGGATTTTCCCACATTGGGTCGTCCCACTATTGCAACCAGTCTCATTTTATTTTTTCCTTTTTTCTGTACTTTCTTTCTATGGTTTTATATACAATTATGGCGGCAGGTATACCCACAATTATTCCCAACGCCTGAACGACAGCGGCGATAAAAGAGTTAAATGGCATGATAACAGCCGCCGCAATCTGTGGCAGCGTGAAAGCCGTCCATATGATTCCGTTGGCATTATTGTATTTTTTTATATTACTGATCTCTTCCGGTTTAACTTCGTCGCCAGCCCAGAAATTAACGGGTGTTTTGGAGATAAATCCGTTAATGGCCATTCCTCCGAAAACAATTATTACAATAACAGTAACAAATTCACCTACTACCCACGACATTTACGGCACCTCTCTTTTCAGTAAATTCAGTGCTTTACAATTACATTATACTATACGGACTCGCTTTATGTCAATAAGTTGACCTTCAGGATTTTATGAGTTATAATTATATAAATGACCTTTAAGGAGACAATGCAATGGAGCATATAATATTGAAGAAGTTGTCTGAAATAGAAAAAGCCGAAAATGTCAGGATACTTTATTGTGTCGAATCGGGAAGCCGCGCATGGGGATTTGCTTCTCCGGACAGCGATTATGACGTAAGATTTGTATATGTGAGACCTATGGATTTTTATTTACGGCTTGATGAAACAAGGGATGTTATAGAGTGGCAGCTTGACGATACTCTTGACATTAACGGATGGGATATCCAAAAGGCGTTCAGACTTCTTCATAATTCCAACCCAACGCTTTTCGAATGGAATTCATCGCCGATTGTGTATAAAAAAACAAAGGAATGGGATAAGGTCGATAAGATCATTGACAGATATTTTATAAATAAAGCCGGGATATACCATTATCTAAGCATGGCTAAAAGAAATTACAGCGGATATTTAAAAGAGGAAACGGTTCGGTTAAAGAAGTATTTTTACGTTTTGCGCCCCATATTTGCCTGTAAGTGGATACTGGATAAACAAACGCCGCCTCCGGTGCTTTTTTCAGAACTTTCGGACATATACATGGACGGGAATATAAAGTCTGAGGTGGAGAGACTGTTGGAAATAAAGCTTAATACTCCGGAAATAGCTTCGGGAAAGAGAATAGACGTGTTAAACGACTATATCCGGCGAAATATTGAAGAAATCGAAAAAGCTGCTTCAAAGCTTCCTCAGAAAAGCGCCGGAGAATGGAGTATGCTTAATGAGCTGTTTCTCGGTTTTTTCAAATAATTTTTTTTAATACTGTTATTTAGGTTCTGCTTATATAAAAACAATATACTGTTTACAGGATGTTTCTATGACTTTTTAAAATGCTTACTCTATGAAAAGGCGTGTTAGGGAATTATGTGAAAATGAGTGAGCGGATCTATGAATTTTGAACTTATTAAGCTGTATACAGAAGGGTTTTATAAGTTGAGGGATCAAATACTCCGGAATAATTAAAACATGGAAAATGCTTTGACTTTCCGTATTATTTTTTTATTGAGGATAACGATGGGATCGATATAATGCCGTTTTTGACATGGCTGCGTAAAAGTAAATTAAAGCAGTTTGTCATTAACGGTCTTTTAAATTAATGCATTACCGAAAATGAACGGGTTTTTAATATGCATAAAAGACCCTGTTACCGACAAGGTCTTTTTTTAGATCGGCATGATGATCGTAAATACCTGTATAAATTTTTTTAAAAATCCTGTTGGACGACCTAAAAGCTTATGATAAAGCAATATATTTACACGGTTTATGCCGAGCCGATATACTATGAAATTAAAATTTTTTTTAGCATTCGGAAAGTGGTATTATGCCTTTAAATGAAACATTAACTTTCATTAAATCCTTTTTTGGATCCATAATATTTGTGATCCATTAAGAATAAAAAGTTATTTTTTTACCTTGCATTTATCGAATACAATACTATCCTTATCGAGGGAGAAAGCGGCTGCGGTCTTTTGAAATCCGGCAACAGAGTCCACAGGCTTGTGCGTGTAAGGCTCTTTGAACAGCCCGGAAAGAAAGCACACGAGCTTTGTAAGCCTTGAGATAATGCCCGGAATCGATTAGGACGCCGGATTATGGGTGCAGCCGTTTTTATTGATATCTAACTTCAACTTATCTTAGCGCAGAGGTACGCCTCGATCTCAATATCAAGCAGCTTCATTATTTCCAGCTCGTCCACCGCATCGGCAAGAGCATTATGCAATTCGCAGTATCCGGGGTTTTCGCTCAGCATTCTGTAAATGCTTTCAACACCGTATCCGCGTTTTAGTCTTCCAGTACTGTAGCATTCGGCGTTATCCGGGATTTTCGGATTATGTTGTTTATAAGCCGCCAGCTTCATTATATCATACCAATTAAGAAATCTAAGTTCAGGCAAATGACGGTAATCGAAAGATGCATTATATGCGAATATATTTAAGACATTGTTAAATACAAGAAAATCAATCAGCTCATCCATTGCTTTTTTTCTCGGACCTTCAATATCAGGCTCTATTCCGTCAGCGTAAAGCGCGTATGTATACATACCTCCGTGATTGTTAAAAGGAGTTAGTATGTAATATCTTTTTTCCTTTATTTCGAATGTTTTTGAATCGGCGATTACAACACCTATTGACATTACCTCATCACCCCAAGTAGTTTCCGTATCAATAACGGCAAATAGGCTCATAATTTTGTCCTCTGTCATAAAAAATTTATTGTATTTACAGAATTGTCAGTAAGTGTTGGCACGCTGTAAAAATACGGCTTGTCATATCCGGCTGACGCAGCTGTGTATTTCCCGTTGATAATATGTTAAGCGGTGAAGGCAAGGGAACGGGAGAAAAAAGGTACGCTTTGGATTTTCCGAAGAACATATATGATCAAAGCTTTTGATGCTTTTATATCTTAGTCGCCGATATCCGGTATAAGAACGCTTGTTATGATCTGATATTTAATTAAGGCAACACTGCACGCAAAGCCATCAGGCGGTCATTGTGCGGTGTTGCCTTAAATAGATACAACAGCTTTAGTTACCTGATTCTTGACGTAAAGTATTTCGTAATGACCGAGAGCGGCATAATGATACAGATGATATTCTGCCCTTTGATCAGTACGGCGTAAGTGCGGTATTTTGTTGATTGCGATCAAGACAATAAAGGAAAAGTATGAAACGCCTTTTGTTACGGCGATAGCAAGAGCGGAGAAAATGGCGCTTATTGTTTTCAGCTCAGATTTTGACCAGTGATTTATTAAATGTTTCCCGTATCGCCATAAGCTCTTCAGCTACTTCATATGTCGTTTCATCACCATAACTTCCAATATGGTGACATGTTAAATATTCGTGACAGGAGTTTATATCGTATGCTTCTTCATTTAAAACAAGCTCCGCATAGCAAAGGTAGAAGAATACTATATTCCGGCGTATTGCGGATATATCCTCAGAATCATTTTCAAACGGTTCATCGGAAAAAAAATTTTCAGCGATTTTAACTGCAAAGTCGCCGTTTTTTTGCACAAGTTTATAGAGCTGATCCAATGTGTAAATTTTTAACCAATGAAGTTCGGAAACCGAGTCTTCAAAATCAAAGGGTTCAATATTAGCTTCAAAGTCTATTCCCGCAATTTTTTCTATTTTATCATTTATTGCAATTATATCGGGATTAGTCTTTACCAGTTCGCATAATAAAACAGCGTCTATCTCAATATCTTTATCGTTTTCAATATGTTCTGATATTTGAGATTCGTATGTTGATAATGATTGCCTGATATTCTGAAATTCTTTGTCCGCAATTTCTAAAAGCCCCGCCAGACGCGAAAAACTTCGCCGTATGGTTTTAGGAATAGCTATCGGCCTTTTATAGCCAAGGTCATGTTCTATTTCCGCCCAAGCATGCTGAAGGACAGAGCGTATTTGTATTTCGCATTTCATTCCGGAGAATAGTTTATATTCCTTCAGCTTAAGACGGTCCTCGTTTAATTCCACAACATAGTGAACGCTGCAATAGCCGAAACGATCGGGCTCCAACGCTTTGCGCTTGTCAATAGAATTGTTTTTATCCACATTAAATTCGTGTTCGACGATATCGGCAACTTTGTCAACATCCTCCGCATAATATGTAATAACTCGGACTCCGGCTATGTCCGTAATGTCTTTTAAGCCATTGTATTTTCCGCATTTCTTGTCTATTTTTTCGCTAAGGCTGTCTCTGTCCTTCAGCCTGCAAGTTATTGCGTTATATGAAATATTTTCTTCCGATATAAGAATCTTCAGCAAATGTTCGACCTCGGAGGTGAAGCGTTGATATATATTCTTATTACTGTCGTACTGGCTCATAATTTTACTTTTGTTGTCCATATTTTCGTCCTTTCCGGTTTATGATATTTGATATATATTTTAGCGTTGTTATATTATTAAATCATTAATATTTGACGGAATAGTTTACCAGAACCGAAAATGTTCTCAGGCATTTGAATAAAATCTTTCACTTTACTTTGTCTGAGGTTATTATATCATCAGAAGAGCATAGCAAAGCGGAGCGATTCCACTGAAAAGGTACAATGTTCTCAAACATTAAGATAAATTCTCTCTCTTTATTTCGTTTGAGGTTATTATACCATAAAAAGAGCGAAGCAAAGCGGAGCGATCCCACTGAAAAGGTAAAATGTTCTCAAACATTAAAATAAATTCTTCCACTTTACTTCGTTTGAGGTTATTATACAAAAAATACAGGAAAACGCAGCGATTTCCATGAACCAGTAAAATGTTCTTAAATTTTTTAATAAACCTTATCTATTTACTTTGTTTGAGGTTATTATACCATATATTGTACCGGACGTCAATATTTTTGACTAAATAATATGTTTCTACATGTCATAAAGAGTGTGAGCGAAATGATTATAGTATGGCAGGGATTTTTATGTATAATATGTATGAGTGCCATAAATAATAAAGCCCGGCCTAAGCCGAGCTTATCGGCGGCTATCTGAAAAGCCGCAAATTGTACGATTTCTATTAATTGTGGACGCTTTCCGCGTCAAAGAATGCCGATGATAGTTATCTTAAAGGGATAATTGCGCAATACCGTTGTTTTTCTACGCTTTTTTCCTTGAAATCGCTACGCTTTAGCGCAATTGTATTAATTTGCTTTGTTTTCAGATACGCCATAGGATTATAAAGCAAAACATGATAAAGTCCGAATCGTAAGGATTCAGATTATAATAGAGCTTTTGCAATTAAAAAGGTTTTTGGAAAAGCCGGCGAAATAAACTTATATGATTTTCTTTATCGGGCGAAGGACCTGATAACCGATTACTTCAGGATAATGTCTTTGATAATCCTGACAGTCGGATTCATTCCATTCATAGCCTATTTCGGACGGATCAAATTTCCACGCCAAATCCTCAACTCTTTTCATAACCTCGATATTTTCCGAAAAATATTCAAAGGGTGGATGGTTAAATACGATATAATAGCTTTCAGGTATGATGTCCGTAAGTAAAAAGCCCTCTGGTACGGAACCGGAGTAATCGGTATTTACACCGAGTCCGTAAAAGTATTTTCTTTCACCGTTTGACCATTTCCACCCTGCGGTATGATTTGTAACAACCGGATGACAATCGGTGATGCTTTGCACGATCCCCGTAAGTAGGTCACAATCATGTGCTGGCCAGATAGGTCCTTTGGATGTTTCCGCATGCTCGTAACAGCCAAGATACCTGTGTGCGGGGATAAATTCGATTCGATAATTGGGAACGGTTAGATTGCTCAATGTAACATCTCCTTGTTCAATATAGTGTGAAGGTGTAATAACATTTTTTTTCATAGTCAGAGGTATCGGAATAGGTTTTTTTCTGTATGCAGCCGGTGCGCATCCGTATGCATTTGTAAAAGCTCTCGTCAGAGCTTGTTGTGAAGAAAAACCGTATTCAAACGCAATGTCTATTATCGGTATGTCTGTATCCCGCAGAGCAAAAGCGGCTAAGCTTAGCCGTCTTTTGGCCATATACTCCTTGACAGTCATTCCGACAACACGGTGAAACTGCTCGGAACAATACCACGGCGAATATCCAACATGGTATGATATCTCGGATAATGACGGATTTTCGACTGTATGGTTGTCGACCCAATCTATTAGCTTTTGCACTGTAAAGATCCATTCATACATAAGTGTTACCATCCCTTCTGAACTGATTATAGCATATACGTGATCTTTTCTCTTTACATGAATTGGGATGTTTTATGCGTATGTTTTTAATCAAAATCACCGCTGAGATGGTGGTTTTCACACGCCCTAAAAGGGCTTATTACAGGCTTATCACCTAAAAAGGGGTATTGAAGCCCTGACATAGCATTACTATCACAGGCAGCCGCTAAAGCCGCAACATAAAAAGCGATAATCTTTTGTCAAAGATTATCGCTTTTTGGCGGAGAACAAGGGATTCGAACCCTCGCGCCGGTTTCCCGACCTACTCCCTTAGCAGGGGAGCCCCTTCACCACTTGGGTAATTCTCCATAGTGCTGAAATTGATTAATATAAACATATGACGCATGAATCTGATTATCCGTTTTTTAAATTTTAAGAATCATATAGATAATTTCAGATACATTATGGTCTTTTTCAGTAATCACGCGGATCAACCGCTGGCGGAGAAGGTGGGATTCGAACCCACGGTCCCTTGCGGGATCACTGGTTTTCAAGACCAGCTCTTTAAACCACTCAGACACCTCTCCGAATAAACAATAGCCTTAAGCGAAACAAATTATAACATATCATTTATGCTTTGTCAAGCCTTTTTTAAAAAATATCGGTTATATTTATTGTAGAGCTACAATAGATATTGGACAATCGAAAAAAAGATATTGAGAGAAAGCC
>CAJTTE010000004.1:0-16878 GCA_910579265.1 uncultured Ruminiclostridium sp.
GCTTTCTCTCAATATCTTTTTTTCGATTGTCCAATATCTATTGTAGCTCTACAATTGACCGATATGTGTGACGAAAATAAACATTGACAATCGGTATTAACAGGTGTATAATAAAAAAGTATGAATATCTCACAACGGCTGTTTTTAATATACGCGAATGCTTCAGTGTTACGGGGATCGTTTTACGGACGGCACACGACCGCTGAACGTTTTTAATCCGGCTTGTATGTCAGAATATCGTCTGGCGCATATCCGCCGTATTCTTCGGTTCGTTTGTGCAGCAATAAAAGGAAGGAATTTTAATAATGGGTTTACTGGACAAAATATTCGGAAGCTATTCCGAAAAGGAGCTTAAGAGAATAGAAGCAAAAAAACAGGCTACTCTCGATCTTGAGCCTAAGTATGCGGCTATGTCGGATAAGGAGCTTCAAGGACAGACCGCTGTTCTAAAGGAGAGACTTTCCAAGGGCGAGGGGCTTGACGAGCTTTTGCCCGACGCTTTTGCAGTATGCAGGGAAGCAATGTGGCGCGTAATCGCCATAAAGCCTTATCCCGTTCAGATACTCGGAGGAATAGTGCTTCATCAGGGCCGCATAGCAGAAATGAAGACAGGTGAAGGAAAAACCTTTGTGGCCGCTCTTCCTTCATACCTTAACGCGCTTACCGGCAAGGGCGTTCATGTAGTTACGGTCAATGATTATCTTGCAAAGCGCGACAGCGAGCAGATCGGAAGGGTCCATCGCTTCCTTGGCCTTACGGTAGGACTTATAGTGCACGGAAAAAGTCCGGCTGAGCGTAAGCAAGCCTATGCGTGCGATATAACCTACGGTACAAATAACGAATTCGGCTTTGATTATCTCCGTGACAATATGGTGGTAAGAAAGCAGGAGCTTGTTCAGCGCGAGCATAACTTCGCCATTGTTGACGAGGTGGACTCCATACTGATAGACGAAGCGAGAACGCCTCTTATTATTTCGGGACAGGGAGACAAGTCCACCGAGCTTTATGAAAAAGCGGATAAGTTTGCCGCAACTCTTAAGAGCTTTAAAATGGTGGAAACGGATTCCAAGGAAAATCAGGATGACTATGACGGCGACTATCTGATAGATGAAAAGGCCAAAACCGCCACGTTATTGCCCCGGGGCGTCAAAAAAGCGGAGCAGTATTTCGGGGTGGAGAATCTTATGGACTCCGACAACCTGACATTGCTCCACCATATAAATCAGGCCATAAAGGCTCACGGAATAATGCACCTCGATGTGGATTATGTTGTAAAGGACGGAGAAATAATTATTGTCGACGAATTTACGGGCCGTCTTATGTTCGGGCGCAGGTTTAATGAGGGACTCCATCAGGCGATTGAGGCAAAAGAGGGAGTAAAGGTCAAGAATGAAAGCAAGACCCTTGCCACCATTACATTCCAAAACTTTTTCCGTCTTTATGACAAGCTTTCAGGCATGACCGGTACGGCGATGACCGAGGAGGAAGAATTCAGGGGAATCTACAGCCTTGACGTAATTGAAGTTCCCACAAATAAACCGGTAATAAGAGAGGATCATCAGGATCAGGTCTATAAAACCGAAAACGGTAAATTCAAAGCCGTTATTGAGCAGATAAAGGCTTGTCACGAAAAGGGACAGCCTGTTCTTGTGGGTACTATTTCCATAGAAAAATCGGAGCTGCTTTCCAAGCTTCTTAAAAGAACAGGCATAAAGCATGAGGTGCTCAATGCAAAAAATCATCAGAGAGAAGCGGAGATAATAGCTCAGGCAGGTAAAAAGGGCTCGGTCACTATTGCAACAAACATGGCCGGACGCGGTACGGATATTATGCTGGGCGGAAATCCCGAATATCTGGCAAAGGCCCAGATGAGAAAGATGGAAATAGACGAGGAGCTTATCAACGAAGCAACAGGTTTTTCGGAAACGGAAAACGAGGATATTTTAAACGCGCGGAATCTTTTTATGGAGCTTAACGATAAATATAAGGCGGAGATCGCTCCTGAGGCGGAGGAGGTCCGCAAGGCCGGCGGTTTATATATCCTGGGTACGGAGCGCCATGAATCGAGACGAATCGATAATCAGCTGAGAGGACGTGCGGGACGTCAGGGCGACCCGGGGGAAAGCTGCTTCTTTATTTCAATGGAAGACGATCTTATGAGGATATTCGGCGGAGAGCGGATACAAGCAATGATGGAAACTCTTCGCATCGATGAGGATATGCCCATAGAAAACAAGGTGCTTACCAAGACTATTGAATCCTCTCAGAGAAAGATCGAAGGCAGAAACTATTCCATACGTAAAAACGTTCTTGATTTTGACGACGTAATGTCACAACAGAGAACCACTATTTATTCGCAGCGCGGAAAGGTCCTTAACGGAGAGGACGTCAGCGAAAGCATAAAATCCATGATGAGGGAATATATTACCGAATCGGTAAATCAATTCTGTCAGGGAGAGCTTCCTGAAGATTGGAATATCGAGGGCCTGCGCGACAGCCTTATGGGCTTTATAACAAAGCCCGAGGATATGAGATATACCAAGACAGAACGCGAGGAGCTGCGTAAGGAGGAGCTGGAGCAATTCCTTCTCGATCGTGCGACAGAGCTTTATGAGGCAAAGGAAAAGGAAGTAACCACTCCTATTATGCGCGAGATAGAGCGTGTAATATTGCTTAAAAATGTAGATATGAAGTGGATGAATCATATCGACGCAATGGATGAGCTTAAAAAAGGAATCTATCTGCGTTCCATGGGTCAGAAGGATCCGGTTGTGGAGTATCGCTTCGAAGGTTTCGCTATGTTTGATGAAATGATAGCGTCCATCAGAGAGGATACCGTTAAGATGATTCTTACGGTCAAGGTGCGGGTCGAGGAGCCGCCAAAGCGCGAACAGGTGCTTAAGCCTTCTCCTACCCCTCCCACTTCTCCCGCAGCGCCGATAAAAGCTTCTTCAAATAAGAAGGTCGGCAGAAACGATCCATGCCCCTGCGGCAGCGGAAAAAAATATAAGAAATGCTGCGGTGCGGATGAATGATGCTTCCCACTGATACAATGCAGTAATTAAAAGGACACCGGCTTTTTGCCAATAGCTATCGGCAATGCGGCCGGAACGATAATCAGTAAATATGAAAGGTTAATTATTTAATGGCTGAAATCAAAGCGTTTAAAGGACTCAGATATACGGAAAAGGCAGGAGATATCAAGGATCTTTGCTGTCCGCCTTATGATATTGTGGGAGAGGAGCAGAGAGAAAGGCTTATCGAAAAGAATCCTTATAATCTGATACGTCTTGAGCTTCCGGTTATGGGCGGAAGCGAAAACCCCCAGCCGTATGCGGCGGCATCACAGACACTTCGCACTTGGATAAGGGACGGTATTCTCAGGCGGGATGAAGATGAATGCATTTATGTTTATGAGATGGATTTTTCAGTATCCAATGAATCACATAAGGTGAAAGGCTTCGTTTCTTCGGTCAGACTTGAACCTTTCAGCAAGGGTGTGATTCTGCCTCATGAGGAGACGCTTTCCAAAGCCAAGACCGATCGTTTTAATTTAATGAAGGCTACAGGATGCAATTTCAGTCAGATCTATTCTTTATATGCGGACGAGGATAATTCTGTGTTTTCTCTTATCGACAGTGTGTCTCAGGGGGCTGCGGACAGTGTGTTTACCGATGAGGGGGGAGTGACTCACAGACTATGGCGAATAAGCGACAGCAGAGTCATCAATGCAGTTTGCAGTAAAATGGCCGATAAGAAGCTTTATATCGCCGACGGGCATCACAGATATGAAACAGCTCTTAATTATCAGAGATATGTGCAGGATAATCTTGATGAGACCGGCAGCAGCGATTATGTCACAATGACTCTGGTAAATATGGAAAATCCCGGATTGACGGTTTTTCCCACTCACAGGATCCTAAGAAATCTTACTCATTTTGATTATAACTCTGTTTGTGATAAATGCAGAGAGCATTTTGAGGTAACTCCTTATCTTAACCGCGAAAAGGGAGAAAACGGGCTTCGGGAGGCTTATGAAAACGGCGAAAAGGCCTTTGTTATGTTTACGGGAGACAATAATTATACTTTGCTTAAGCTTAAAGGTACTGAGGTCCCTGATGGGGTAATGCCGGGTGAATGCATGGCTTTAAGGCGTCTTGACGTAAGCGTTCTCCATACGCTTGTCCTCGAAAAGATATTCGGGATCGATAAGGAGAATATGGCAAAGCAGATCAATCTTACTTATACAAGAAGTTCGGATGAAGCCATTTCCGCAGTTGACAAAAAGCAGGCAAACTGCTGTTTCCTCCTTAATCCAACGAGAGTAAGCGAAATCAGGGATGTTGCGGCGGCAGGCGGGAAAATGCCCCAAAAGTCCACTTATTTTTATCCTAAGCTTACAACGGGGCTTGTAATGAACAAGATTTTTGATTGAAAAGGATGTTGAATACGATGATGAAGGATGAAGTGCAAAACGAGCTTGAAAAACATATAATTCCTTTTTGGGATAAGCTTTGTGACTATGATAAGGGCGGATTTTACGGCTTTGTAAGCAATGATCTGGAAGTCGATAAAAACGCACCTAAGGGTGTGATCCTTCTTTCACGCATACTCTGGTTTTATTCCAACTGTTATCTTGTTCTGGGAAGGGACGATTGTCTTGAAAAGGCAAGACACTGTTTTAATTTTCTGAGGGATCATTGTGTCGACAGGGAGAACGGCGGAGTATACTGGCTGATGAATGCCGACGGAAGCATAAATGACCCCATGAAGCATACCTACTGTCAGGCGTTTTTTATTTATGCGGCGGCGAGCTATTATGACGCTTCCGGTGATAATACGGCTTTAGATCTTGCTATGAATGTTTTTGAAATCATTGAGAGCAAGTGCGTTGACGATGTGGCATATCTTGAGGCACAGAGCAGGGAATTTAAGCTTATAGAAAACGACGCTCTTTCCGAAAACGGTCTTATGGCAGATAAGACAATGAATACCGTGCTCCATCTTATTGAAGCGTATACAGAGCTTTACAGGGTTTCTTCCGATCACAGAGTGCTTGAAAGGCTTAAGTTTCAGTTAGAGTTTACTTATGATAAAATTTTTGATAAAAACGGCTCAAAGCTTTTTGTTTTTTTTGATGAGAACATGAACGTTATAGGAGACATTCATTCCTACGGTCATGATATAGAAGCGACATGGCTGCTTGACAGAGCCTGCGATATTATACGGGATGAAGACTTGGGCAAAAAAATTTCAGCCATGAACAGAAAAATTGTAAGCAACATTGCCGAGATCGCTTTTGAAAAGGGATCGCTTCTTAATGAAAGAGATAATGACAGGATAAACAAATGGCGTATCTGGTGGGTCCAGGCGGAGGGCGTCGTAGGCTTCCTCAACGGTTGGCAGCGTTATGCAGAAGAAAGGTATAAGGAAATATCCGAAAGTATCTGGGCATATATAAAGAATAATATCGTTGACAAACGGGATGGCGGCGAATGGTATTCCCAGGTCGACGAAAACGGCGAGTATGCTAAGTTCAAGGCTACCGTAGATCCATGGAAGTGCCCTTATCACAACGGGAGAATGTGCTTAGAGGTGATAAGCCGGCTTGCCTGAAAGCTTTGATAAACTGAATTTGGTCAAGGTGTCAAAATACCCTGAAAATACGGGTTATTTCTAAGAGGAATCGTTATGGAAATGAAAAAAGGCATTAAGATATTGGCGGCGGTGCTTGCGGCAGCGGGTCTTACCGCCTGTTCACCGGGAAACGGCGCCGGCAGTGAAATAAAGGCTCCTATTTACGGATCGGATGAAAAAAACAACTTCAAAACCGCCGAGGTCAAGCTAATGGATCTCGAGGAGGGAGAAAATGCCGCGGCAGCTCTTGGTTACGCCTGTTCCGACGCTCTGTCGGTCGCTCACGGAGGAAATCTGATTTCTCTTGAGGCCGAAAAGTTTCAGGAGCTTAAGGCCGGAGATATAATTGCGGTCGTGGATAGCTCCGAGCTGGATTATGATCTGCGGAGGCAAAGTATAATGACCGACTCCGCATATGAGATATATCTTTCTGAGGGTACCGAGACGGCAAGGCTCAATTATGAGTACGAAAAAGCATTATTGGATGAAATACAGTACAAGGTGGACAGCTACACGTTAAAAGCTCCTTACGACTGTGTGATTACCGATATATCACGCATTACTGTAGGCAGCGAAATTGAAGAAGGGGCTTATATTTGTTCGGTAGCTCCCGTGGGAGATATTTTTGCATATATCGGGGTGGACCCAAAGAACGATATACCTTTTAAATTGGGAACAAAGGTTAATGTCACTCTTACGGGAAAGGCATATGAAGCTACTGTGATAAGCGTGCCCGACAGCAATTCGTACCGTTTTGAGCTTCAGTATGCTTCACAAGCGGTTCCCGCTATAAATTCGCAGGATTTTTATGTTAAGTCTGATATGATTTTTGCCGATCCGTATGGCGGACCTACTTCGGCAGACAGTAAGCGCAATGTTATAATCGGATTTGAACCCGATGTGTTAGCTGAGCTTTTGGAGGAAACACCCAATGCGGTAAAGGCAGGGTGGGCCACTGTCAACGTAATCACCCGTAAGCGCTGCAACGTACTTGCCGTTCCTTCAAATGCGGTCATTCAAAGAGAAAACGCTTATGTTGTTTTGTATAAGGACGGTCAGAGATTGCAGACACCGGTCACTGTCGGTGAAACGATCAACGGATATACTATAATTGTTGACGGAGTCCGTGAAGGCGAGCTTGTTGTTATTCAGTAAATCGAATTCGTTCCTTACAGAGATCGGTATCGGCTTTAAAAAGGCCGTTCCTGCTTGGTAGACGCATTGAAGCTACTAAGAACATTAACTAAGCGGCAGGCGCTGAGGCGTCTGCCTTTTTACGTTTAACGGGTATTGTTTTTTCGGTACGGTATAAAATTTTTGATCCTCTTTACGTTGATTATTATATCGGTTTTTTTCTTGAATTTATATTAAGGCAATACCGCACAATGACCGCCTGAGGGCTTTGCGTGCGACTTGCTTGCATATTTTCCGTCAGCTTACACAAATTCTCCTTGAAATACGTCAGTATTCCTGCGCCCAATTTATGCAAGCTGACGAAATATCTGACTGCGCAATCCACACGCGATCATTGTGCGGTGTTGCCTTAAATTAAATGCACTGCGGACGAATGCTTGTTCAAGTATTTTCACGGATGCGAAGTGTTATCGGTGCAGATAGCTTTTCATCGTTTCGATAAATCGTGCCGGAACTGAATACCGTCGGTATAATCATCGGAATATGAATATTGTATCGACATACATTAACATCGCTCATTTATATGGCCATTTTACAGACTATCAATATTCATACAGCGTATCGGAACTCAGGCATAATGCACTATCTTGTTTAATAGCAGCCATCTGAAAAGCACAAAATGAAGAAATTCTACTAATTGCGGACTCTTTCCATGTCAAAGAATACCGATAGTTATCTTAAAGTGATAGCTGTGAAATACGCTCGTGGTTTTCCGCCTTTTTCCTTGAAATCACCACGCTTTAGCATAATTGTACAAATTTGCTTTGCTTTCAGATACGTCCTGAGCATATCGTGACTTATTTTTTCCTTTTTTGTCTTTTGTCTGATTTATGTGATCCGTATCACATTGCATTTATACGCTTAATCCAAAAAGGGAAAACGTCATCGTATATAGAAATGATTTCTTCATTTTTCAATGCTACGGATCGATCATTGCAGAGGAATCGTTATCAATAGGGGAAGATCACTTTAGTGGTATGGTACTTTCAGGGATCTATTTCTTGTGGTACTGTGTTGATTATATTATTGAAGGCAGCATACAAAGACATGTTGTTTTTTGAGACGAAGTGCATTAACGGTCTTTGATGCTTTTTCGTAATCAGGGTCAAAATATTTTTAAAAGTGTATAACAAAACTTAAAATGGTGATTATTCTCAGGCAGCGGTGTTTTTTCGCATACAAGGCTTATGCTATAAAAGCAGCGGAGCACTGAAGCTGCCTTGAAATGATGCAGCATATTCAGGGGTTTGGATCTTTACGCAGTCTTAGGTTACTGTAATACCTCGGGAGGGCGTTATTCGGAACCTGTCCGCATAGGAAATCAGCACGCGTCTTTTCGGCATATTTTACCGACGACTGTATTAATATTTCTTGGCTTGCTTTTCGCGTAAGCCGGCTTGCGAAGTTTTACCTTATCCTCGGCAAAATTTGTTTTAAAATTTACGTACCGTTCCTATGGGGGCAGATTCTTGACTTACAGCAATACGATCATGAAAAAAGCTTGCATATATCAATGCAAGCTTTTTGTATGTCTTTTGACAAATGACGGGAGCAGAATAGATTATTGCTCAATATCCGGCATCAGAAGTTCCGCAAAACCGTTTAAATCCTTAACGATAAGTCCGTCATAATCGGAATGTTTGTTTTTTCTGTCAACCAGTACGCTTTCACAACCGAAACGCTTCGCTGCAATAATATCTTTTTCTTCATCGCCGACAACAATTATTTCATGTGCGGCTATTCCGAAATGATCAGCTATATCCTCAAGGCCTTTTGGATTTGGTTTTCTGTAACCGCAGGTAATAGAGGAAACGTAAAAGTCAAAATAGGGCATAAGCTCCGCACAATATTTTCTGTGCATTTCATCAGGCATTCCCGACGCAACATCAGTCAAAGCGGCGATGCGGTATTTCTTTTTTAATTTTTCAAGCACGGTAAGGGTATCCGGATAGATATAGGGGACAAGGTCTACGGATAAGAAAAAGGAGTTGATCATTTCATTAAGTGGAATGCTGCAATCCCAATGGGCCGTGGCTTCCTTAAATATCTTTTCCGGAGGCAAATCTATTTCACGATAGTTTACTTTAGGATTAAAGGAACGCAGTATTTTTTCCGATTTTTCAATATCATTATCGGATATATTCAAATTAAGGCTTTTTCGGAGATGCTTAAAAGCCTTTTCGTAAAATTCCGTCCATACGTCAGGCATATTTTTGTATTCCATAAGCGTTCCGCCTATGTCAAATACAATAGCAGTAATTTTTTTCATAAATTTATATTATGCAGTTCTTTTCATAAAATACGATTCAACAGTCTTATATCTGTCAATTTTTTATGATCGTATCCGTTTTTTATAACTTATATTTCAAATATTTTAATTGTATTTGTTCAGCAGTTCGATACAATTATCCAAATGTGTTCCGGAGAAATTATTATTCCTTTCAACCATTTTTTTCGCTTCGTCCAGACTTGTCCATATAAATCCGTCGACTTCTTTTGAGCTTCCGAAGGAGGAGGCTTTTACATAGGCTATAAATCCGGGCATTATAAGGGCTTTAGGTTCGAAATAATAGCTTTTGACATATTCCAATGATAAAACCTTTTGCCCGGTTTCTTCAAGGACCTCCCGTATGACGGTTTCTTCAAGCGAATCCCCATTTTTTACATATCCCGAACACAACACATATTTTTCTTTTGAAATATGATTTTGTTTAAGCAAAAGCACTTCTTTTTTTTCGTTGAGAATAACCGTCAGTATGCAGCAGGCGGGATTATCAAAATAGAATTTACCGCAGTTCGCGCAATACTTCTGTTCTCCTTCATCGCCAACAGCTTTTAATGTCAACGGTCTTGCGCAATACGGGCAAAAAGTATATTTCATATCAGTCTTTCACCTTTTTAGGCAAACTGTATTTCTGCGTATAATCGGTGAAGTTTTCCAAAAAGAAAGCATCCTCGGTTTTTTTCAGTTCGTTTATATATTCGTGAGTCTCGAAGCTTCCGTCCTGTATCTGTATAAGGCATACAGCGATATTTGAGCAGTGATCGGCTATTCGCTCAAAATTCGTAAGCAGATCCGAGAGGATGAATCCGGCTTCGATTGTGCATTTTCCTTTGCGAAGCCGTTTGATATGATGCTTCTTTATTTCGTTACGCAGATTGTCAATAACTTCTTCCAGAGGCTCCACGGTCTTCGCTTTGTCTATATCTCCGGTTTCAAAGGCGGTAAATGCCAGATCGATAATCTCCGAAATGGCTTCGGTAAATATCCTCAGCTCCTCCTGAGCCTTGTCCGAAAAGGCAAGATCCTTTCTGTTAAGCTCCTGGGCAGCTTCAAGGGTATTTACGGCGTGATCTGAAATCCTTTCTATATCACCTATACAGTGCAGAAGAAGGGAAATTTCCTTACTATCCTTATCAGTGAGGTTTTGGGAATTGAGCTGTAACAGATATGTGCCTATCTTGTCCTCATATTCGTCTACACGGTTTTCGTTTTCAATAATTTCCTTTCCGGTTTCCTCGTCATATTCCTTAAGCATTTTTACGGCGTCGGCAAGAGTGGATTGAGTCAGGGACGCCATTTTAACAGACAGCGTCCGGCATTGGTCTATAGCAAAGGACGGAGATGACAAAAAGCGTTTATCAAGTCTTGCATAATTTTCATCGCTGTGTTTTCCTTCGCGTATTGTGATACGAGCGAGTTTTTCAAGAAGTTTTGTAAACGGAAGAAGAATTATTGCGGTAAGAGTATTGAAAACAGTATGAACGACCGCAATGGTAAATTGGTTCGCGGCAGCATCGGCAAATGCAAAATCAAAAATCAAATCGGCTATGTAGTATAAAATCAGGAACAGAACGGTTCCGATAACGTTAAAATAAAGATGTATCACCGCGGCGCGTTTAGCGTTTTTGCTTGCTCCCACACTTGATATCAGAGCGGTAGAGCATGCACCTATGTTTTGTCCCATAATAATCGGGATAGCACTTCCCAACGGAAGCGCACCGGTAGATGACAATGCCTGAAGAATACCTACGGAGGCGGAGGAGCTTTGCATTACCGCAGTAACTATTATACCGCAGAGAACGCCTAAAACGGGATTGGAAAACGCGGTAAGCGCACGGGTAAATTCCGGGACCTCCGCCAAAGGCTTTACGGCGGAGGACATGGCGCTCATACCCAGCATAAGAAGCGCAAAGCCTATCATAACCGTTGCAATATTGTATTTTTTTCCTTTTTTAATAAAGGTCAGTATCATAACGGCTATTATAGCAATTATGGGAGAAAAGTTCGAAGGATTCAGCATTTGTATAAAGATGTTTTCGCCTTCGATTCCCGTAAGAGATATAAGCCACGCAGTTACGGTCGTTCCTATATTTGCACCCATTATTACGCCGGTAGCCTGGCTTAGCTGCATTATACCGGAGTTTACGAAGCCCACCACCATTACCGTTGTGGCGGATGAGCACTGCATCAATGCCGTAACCGTCAATCCAAGCAATACACCTTTGATTTTATTGCTGGTAAGCCGCTCGAGAATTTTTTCCAGTTTTCCTCCGGAGAGCTTTTCCAAACCGGTGTTCATTACCTTCATTCCGTAAAGAAACATGGCAAGTCCACCCGCAAATGACAGTATACCCAATAATAATTCCATATTCAGTCCTTTCTGCTGACTGAGAGCCTTGATTTTTCGGCAGGCTACCGATTTTCGGTTATTTAAGCTTTATTTATGCATTTTCATTTTACACACAATCTCATTATAGCAAAAAAAACTCCCAAAGACAATAGGAGTTTTTTGTTTTTCGAAAAATGTTGAAAAAACGTAGAATTTTTTTGTTCCGTTACCGGGATTTATATACACATTAACGGACAGGTTAAATAGTTGACCGTAAGGGCCCGCCCCCACCGTAAATGTTTTATGAGAGGATGATAATGCCAACGCGTTTTTTGGAAAAGGTTGAATTCAGATCAGGCGTATAAAATACGCCTATGATTTTTTAAATTTAAGATACAATCGGAAAATACGGGGTAAATATTATAGTTTTTGTACAGACATGAAGCAAAAAAACAAACCATATAGATCATATAAGGATAATGATCTATATGGTTCGTTCGGGTTTTATATGAACAACTCAGCTATTTCATTCGGATTTTTCTATTTTCTCCAAGAGCTTATCTGAAAGAGATGCCCAGTACAACGGAAATAAGGCGTCCGCACATCCTAAGAAAAACATATTTTTATTGTTGATAACGGAAAACTCTTTACCGTGAGTATATACCCATGATTTAAACCATTCGGTGTCAAAAAGAGGTTCTTCCTGATCCTTTGATCTCAGAAGCTTCATATTGTTTTTAAAATCCGAGGTTATTATACCGTCGAGATTCTGAGCTCCCGCATCGCAAATAATTCTGAAAAGCTCTTTCAGATCGTTGTCATTAAAGCTTCCTTTAGGAGGTATATATTTTTTCAAAAAGGGAATCCGCACGGCAAAAGCATATTTAATAAGCCTTTTAACTGCTGCGAATCCGGGGTCCTTCAGATCGCCCGTCATTTCAGGATAAATCTTATAGCCCAAATTACCCAAAAGAGTGCTGTCGGTAATATTGCTCAAAGCGATCTTAAATATATCCTTTACGTTAACACTGTAAAAATCTTCACAGGAAACAAAGTAAATATATCTTAACGCCTCATAGATAGAATCGGCGGCATCGCTTACCATCGAAGCCATAGATAAGAGTTCTGACTGTGTCATAAAAATCCGTCCTTTATATTAGTTTTCGGTTATCAGTCCGTTTTCCCGGTCCTAAGGGCGTAAATCCCATCGCTCAGCTTTTTATATTCATCGGCAAAGCTGTTTTCATAGGATAGATCCACCATGAAGGTCTTGTCTCCGGAGATCCCCAATTTTTCCATATTTATGCTGAGATCCGTCATAAGATAAAAGGTCCAGTTATAAACCTCGGTCTGATGTTTTATTTTTTCCGCAAGCTGAGGATATGTGTATCGTTTACTGGCGTTGTCCTTTCCGAGAATGACCAGCGTCACTATTACTTTAGAGGGACGCTGATCCTCGGGGGTCTTGCTGAGTCTTTCCCCCACATCGTCGATAGTTCTTACTGCCGAATCAATAAAAGGGCATATCCCGTTTATATCAAAGGGATTTTTATTAAGCTTAAGCTCATCTATAGGCACATTGTCGGCTAAGGTTATATAAGCGCTTCCGAACAGGTTTAAGGTGATATTCGTTTCTACAGGACATTTTTTTTGATGCTCAATCAGGCTCTTAAAAGCATCTTTTGCCTGCGCATACTGTTTTTTTGTTTCAGAACTGTAATCAAGCGTAAAAACCAGTTCATGCAGTTTATTATTCATTGAACAGTCCCCCCGTTACATTTATTGACGAATAGATAAAAGCTTTTAGAGTCATACAGCATGTAAGGACATGCTTACCGTTATTATTATAACAAAGTTTTACTGATTTTGCAAGGCGTTTTACTGATTTTACAAAACTTTTATTGCAGTTTTATCATAAGATGGTCATATGCTGTTTTTTTCGATTGAAACACATAATTGCAGCAGTAAAAAATATTATGGCAACTTTTCTTTAAAATTTACCGCTGCGGTCAGATTGTAGAAAAAAGCCCTAATCCGAAGGGGAAACGGGGCGCCGTTAAATATTATGGATAAACATTGACATTCGGGATCAAAAGTGATAAAATATTCAAATACGGATATTTTGCCGTAAATAATAAAAACGGAGGAATTGATGATGCTAATCACATTGAAAGACAATGTAAAAAAGGAGTATCCCAACGGAACTACCGCTTTCGACATTGCCAAGGACATCAGCGCCGGACTTGCAAGAGCTGCCTGCGCTGCAAAAATAGACGGAAAAGTGTGTGATCTGCGAACTTGCATCGATAAGGATTCCTCGCTCGAAATACTTACATTCGATGACGAGGACGGCAGAAGGGCGTTCCGTCATACCGCTTCCCATATACTTGCCCAGGCAGTCAAGAGACTGTACCCCGAGGTCAGGTTGGCTATCGGTCCCGCTATCGACAACGGCTTTTACTATGATTTTGACAAGGAGACTCCCTTTACCGCCGAGGATTTGGAAAAAATCGAAGCCGAGATGAAGAAAATCGTTAAGGAGGGTGCGGAGCCCGTTCAATTCTATCTTTCTCCAGAGGAAGCACTGAAGAAATTGGAGGACGAGGGCGAGCCTTACAAGGTTGAACTGTGCAGGGAGCACGCCGACAAGGGGGAAGATATAAGCTTCTACACCCAAGGCGATTTTACCGACCTTTGCGCGGGTCCTCATCTTATGAACGTTTCTGCGGTTAAGGCGTTTAAGCTTACCTCGGTGACGGGCGCTTATTGGAGAGGAAGCGAAAAGAACAAGATGCTTTCGCGTATTTACGGTACGGCGTTTCCAAAGGCCTCAGAATTGCAGGAATATTTAGACAGACTCGAAGAAGCCAAAAAAAGAGATCACAGAAAAATCGGCAGGGAAATGGGTCTGTTTACGCTTATGGAGGAGGGTCCCGGATTCCCCTTCTTCCTTCCGAAGGGTATGGTATTAAAGAATACCCTGCTTAAATACTGGCATGAAATTCATGAGCGCGAGGGCTATCTTGAAATCAGCACTCCTATTATGCTGAATAGGCAGCTTTGGGAGACCTCGGGACATTGGGATCACTACAAAAACAATATGTATACCACCACTATCGACGATACTGAATTCGCCGTTAAGCCTATGAACTGCCCCGGCGGTATGCTCGTATATAAAATGGAGCCACGTTCGTATAAGGATCTCCCTATGAAATTAGGAGAGCTTGGCTTGGTTCACCGCCATGAAAAATCCGGTCAGCTTCACGGCTTAATGCGGGTGCGCTGCTTTACTCAGGACGACGCCCACATTTATATGACCCGAGAACAGATCACGGAGCAAATCAAGGGCGTTGTACGGTTGATAGACGAGGTCTATACTCTGTTTGGCTTTAAGTATCACGTTGAGCTTTCCACAATGCCTGAGGATCACCTTGGTTCGCTTGAGGATTGGGAAATGGCAACAAACGGTTTAAGGAACGCTCTTGATGAGATGAATATGCCTTATGTCGTAAATGAGGGAGACGGTGCGTTCTACGGGCCCAAAATAGATTTTCACCTTGAGGATTCTATCGGGCGTACTTGGCAGTGCGGCACGATCCAGCTTGACTTCCAGCTTCCTATGCGGTTCGGCGCGGAATATACCGGCGCCGACGGACAAAAGCATCAGCCGATTATGATTCACCGCGTTGCCTTTGGCTCAATTGAGCGCTTTATCGGTATTCTTACCGAGCATTTTGCGGGAAAATTTCCGCTTTGGCTCTCTCCCGTTCAGGTGAAGATAATGCCTATAGCCGATCGTCACAATGAATTTTGTGACGAGATAGCGGAAGCACTTGGCAAGGCGGGAATCCGTTATGAGATCGATACGAGAAGCGAGAAGATCGGGTATAAAATTCGTGAAGCACAGTTAAACAGAATCAATTACATGCTTGTCATAGGAGACAATGAGGTTGAGGAAAAGAGCGTTTCCGTCCGCTGCCGCAAGCGCGGGGATATTGGCAAGATGGGGATTACGGAATTGTGCGAAATGCTGAAAAAAGAAGTCGATGAAAAAACCATTCTTTAAGCTGTTGACATTCATAAATAAATGTGATAGAATTACACTGTAAAAAATAGGAAAGGAGGGCAGATGATTATGGATTATGTATCCGCGATCGCATCGATGTCTATGGAGATGGCGATGCAGAATGTTCAGTCTGCCGCTTCTTTGAAAATGTTTTCAAACGTTATGGACAGTCAGGAAGCGGCAAGCGCACAGCTTATCGAAGCAATCGAGAGCGTACCGATGCCTACTGAGGGCGTCGGCTCACTGCTTGATGTGAGAGCGTAAGTTGTAACATTGTAAGCTTCAAATTCTTCGGGATTTGAAGCTTATTTTTTTAAATTCTGCATCAAAGGACATAACTGCTTCTTGGCCGCTCCTCAGAATGCCGATCCATTTTTATTTATGTTTTTATACTATGACAATCCGGAAAGGCGCAATTTGCACGATTTCAACTAACTGCGGACGCTATTCACGTCAGATAATGCCGATAGGTTATTCCTTAAAGGGATAACTACGAAATATCCTCGTATTTCTTTGTTTTTTCCTTTTGAATCATCCTGCTTTAGCATGATTGTAGAATTATGTTTTGTTTTCAGATCCGCCTTAAATGCGTGCGCTTTCCGCGCGATAAACGCTCGAAATATTACCGTATTTTTCCGCTTTTTTCTTGAAATCATCACACTTATTCGGTACAATCGTTTTAAATTGCTTAGTTTTCAGATGCACCCTGATTTCAGCTTAAAAAAATTCTGATCTTTTAAGCTGAAGCTACACCCTAAACGCTATTTTCAAATCATCCGCTAAATTTTCTAATTATTTTAACTTGAATAGTATTGGTGCTTTTCCTGTATTTAAAAAAGCAGAACGGATCATCAGCAGAAGCTTTAAAAAACATCATTACCGCAAGGGTCCAAACTCAAAATCAGTAAAGCTGCCGTGGTAAGAGACGTTAATGTAACGGCACGGCGCTTGACGGCAGCGGATATAAAAGATTGTATTCCAGCTTGTAATATTCCGTATCACAAGCGGAGAATTAACGTTTACAGCAAGGCGGATTTTAAACGGTTGGGGTACGAGCGTGATAACGGTAATGAAGCTTTTTATAACCGATGCCCGATGTTCCCGACTCTATAGTGATTATACGCTTTGGGGATTGACATACGTTCCAAGCTTTTGGGCAGATACCGCCGCTTCCTTGCGGCGGATTCCGTTTCTGGATCGGCAAGGGAAAAAATCTCTCTACCGAACCCCGGAATTGCTTCGCGATTGCGGCAGTTTGTTTAAGCTGTGTTTTAAGAAGAGATATCGCAACCGGATGAATGCATATTTCAATCAGATTAAGGCAATACCGCACAATGACCGCCTGACGGCTTTGCGTGCGGCTTGCTT
>CAJTTE010000004.1:16887-185261 GCA_910579265.1 uncultured Ruminiclostridium sp.
ACAATGACCGCCTGACGGCTTTGCGTGCGGCTTGCTTGCATATATTCCGTCATCTTGCACAAATTCTCCTTGAAATACGTCAGTATTACTGCATCGAATTTATGCAAGCTGACGAAATATCTGACTGCGCAATTCACACGCAATCATTGTGCGATCTTGCCTTATAAATGGTATATTTCAAAATAAATATACTCGGAGGATAAATGAAAGATTATATTACAAATATTGATGACCTTTTAGAGCAATTGGATTCAAAAACACCTGATCCCGATTATCTTGTATCAAAAAATGCAGATACCAATACAAAGCGGCTTTTTGAGTATCTTAAATCAATTTACGGAAAGAATATACTCAGCGGGCAACAGTATTTGCAGCCGGCCGAGCTGGAGGATGCAGTTTATTACAGAATAACAGGCAGACTTCCGGCGATCCGCGGTTATGATCTGATGGATATGGATAAAAAAATGAGCAGCTCTCAGACCGACCGCGCCATATACTGGGCTAAAAACAGCGGATGTATAATAACAATGTGCTGGCACTGGTATGCCCCGGACGATATAAAGGATACGGCAAATTCCGTTTGGTCGTTTTATTATAAAACCACGGATAACAGCCGTAAAACAAGCTTTGATATTTTAAAAGCGGTACAAGAGGGTACTCCTGAATATCGTTTCGCCGTACAAAAGATCGACAGGGCAGCCGAGGAGTTAAAGAAGTTTGAAGCCCAGGGCATTCCCGTGTTGTGGAGACCGCTGCATGAAGCGGCGGGAAGCTGGTTTTGGTGGGGCAACAGAGGCAATGACGGCGGGGAGTCGGCAAAGGCGTATAAAAAGCTTTGGTATATGATATTTGACAGGTTGGAAAACTATCATAAGCTTGGAAATCTGATCTGGGTATGGAACGGACAAAGTGAAGAAATGGCGGTCAATCCGAACACCTATGATTTATGTGGTGAGGACATATATTCTGAAGTTCCGCAGGATCATTCGTCTCAAAAAGGTAAGTTTCTCGAGGTAACATCATACACTTACGGGAAAATGGCCGCACTGTCTGAGTGTGGGTATATTCCCGATCCGGAGGAGCTTAAGAGGGATGGCGTAAAGTGGCTGTGGTGGCTGCCCTGGTGGGGAAGCTTCGTATATAAAATGGATGAAAAATGGCATCCTGTGTTCGGAGAAAAAGGCTTAGTGCTTCATAATAATGAAAAGTTTTCTCCGGAACAGCTTAAAAGCTATTTTGATAACAGCTACTGTCTGACTTTAGATAAGCTGCCCTGGTACAATAAAGAAAACAGTGGATTTGTTGAGAGGATCATGAAGGAGAGGTTCGGATTATGAAAAAATTCGTTTCGGCGGTTTTAACATTGTTGTTTGCTGCGGTAGCCGGAGGGTGTTCGGATAGTTCAAATGCCAAAACAGAAAAAACAGCCGATGAGCTTTTGGATATCGTTTTATCAAGCGTAGAATTCCCCCAGACAGTCAGCGTTACCGACAGTGAACGCATAGAAGCAATGGGTATCGATATTTCCGGTACGGAGGAATATGCAATTGTGCAGCAGATGCTCAGCGTCGATGTGGTAGAGGTTATAATACTTAAGGTCGAGGCTTCGGAGATGACGAGTGCGGTAAAATCGCTTGAAAAAAGAAAAGAGTCTCTTATAAAGGATTATGCTTTTTATCCGGAACAGGTGGCTTCCGCCGAAGCTACGGTGGTTGGAAGCAAAAAAAATGTGGCTTATCTTATATGTCATTCAAAGGCAGGCGACGCGGAAGAAAAGCTGTTAAAAGAAATATGAGTTTATATGTCCAGGGGTGTTGTTCAATAGATTCAGGGAATCCTGAAATGGTGCGTCTTTATTGAAAAAGGTACTTTTGTTTTTTAAATTATTTAATCTTAATCCGGTAAATGAAGCAAGAAGTCCTATACCGTCTAAATGCGGCTGCTGTGTCGTGTCAACGTGTTTTTAAAGCATAAAAACATAAGTTGTACGGTAAATATTCTTCACAGGATTATTCGTGTTTGACTTATATCATAGTATTTATTTCTCCGGAAGAATTTTGTCCATCGCTATTTGTGCCGCAGTCGATTTTCTTTTAGCCGGGCTTTTTCCGCATTCGGTTAGGTTTATATGGTTGACGGCCGGTCCGGGAAATTTATCCGTTGTATTGTTTCTGAAATCTTTTAAGCTTTTAAGACCGAAGAATAAGTTCGTATCCTTTACTTCGGAAAGCCTCATCATATGTCAAAAAAAGCGCAAAGCTTACCGGAGCTTGTTCGCATAAAACCCGTCACATATTTTTGGCAAATTTTGCCGCTTGCTGTGATAAAACTTTTTAAGGCAACACCGTACAATGATTGCATGTGAATTGCGCAGTCAGATTTTACGTCGGCTTGCATAAATTGGGCGCAGGAATACTGACGTATTTTAAGGAGAATTTGTGTAAGCTGACGGAATATATGCAAGCAAGCCGCACGCAAAGCCGTAAGGCGGTCATTGTGCGGTATTGCCTTAAGTATTATAATATTCCTGAGAAATTTTTTTGAAGACGGCAAAATCATGCCGGAAAATCCGCATATTGATTTTATATGAACACGCTCTGGTTTTCAGATAGACCTCAAGTTTTATGTTTGCATTCACGGAACGTTTTTAATACCCGAGATGAAATGAAATTTTATCTAATATAAGCCGCAGATTATTTTTGGTTATAATCTGCGGCTGTTTTATTATATGGATTCTCTGAGCTTTTGAATGAATTTGTCCGCCACCTTTGTAAATACCTGATATTTTTTCCATACAATATTCATTTCGGCTTCAATCTCAGGTTCAAGAGGCCTGAAGCAAAGGCTGCTGTCACCGGAAACATTAATAAGTTTATCAAAGCTGATAGCATAACCCATTCCTTCATCCACCATAAGAGAACCGTTAAACAATAAATTATAGGTTGCGACAATATTCAATTTATCCTGAGGACATGGGAAAAATTTTCTCAATTCATTGTATCGGAACGCCTGACGCGAAATGATAAGCGGTTTATCCATCAAATCCTCCGCCGTTATTTTTTCTTTTTCCGCAAGAGGAGAATCGCGGCGCATAATAACTCCCCATTTATCTTTATACGGTATTTTCAGGTATTCGTATTTAGATGTGTCAACGTCTCCGAAAATCAGTCCGAAATCGATCAGGCCGTGATCCAGCTCTTCGGTTACGGCTGCTTTATCTCCGCTTATTATATGAAGATGAACCATAGGGTATTTTTCCTGAAGTGATCTTACGGCTTTTGCGAGAAAGCGTATGCCGTCCGTTTCGCCCGCACCAACGGTAATGTCTCCGGCTATAATATCATCTGACATGGAAATTTCGTTTTCAGCTTTATTTACAAGCTCCATGATTTCTTCCGCACGTTTGCGAAGAATCATTCCCTCTTCGGTTAAGGTAATGCGGCGATTACCACGAATCATAAGCTGTTTGCCGAGCTCCTCCTCCAGCTCCTTAAGCTGCCGGGACAGCGTAGGCTGTGAAAGGTAAAGCGATTCTGCGGCTCCGGATATGCTTTGTTCCCTTGTTACGGCCAAAAAATACTGCAAGACTCTGAGTTCCATATTAGTCGCCTCCTTAAGCGCAATTATATCAGAATCATATATAGCTGTCAAGCATATTGATGTATTCGGTATAAGTATTTGCTATCTATAAGAGATAAGGGTAAAATAAAGTCAAGGAAAGGGAATCTGAAAATTTTAAAAAGAAAATATGATTTTTCCGGGCGGTTCTGGTAATGTCATTCATGGAAAACCATTTTTTAATAATTGTAATGTTTTAGCCGCTATGTTGATTTAAACATGATCATGTATCAGGCGCTGCCCGAAAAGCCGCAAATTATATGATCTCTACTAACTGCATGTGCTTTCCGCATGAAAAAAGCTCGAAGTATTATCATATCCCTTCGCTTTTTAAAATCACAGCTCATTCGGTGAAATCGTACAAAATTGCTTGGTTTTCAGATATGCCCCAGAAAATTTCAGATGAAAGGAAACGAAATATGGAACTTAAAACATTTTTAGATCATGTCAACAACGGACTGACCGTTGACGGCGGTTCTCAAATGCACATGTATATGTCCGAGTTAAGCCGTGAGGCAATGAAAATCACTTATGAGATCAACAGCGCCTATCATACCGCAGAAGAAATTCGGGAGCTTATGGGGCGGCTTACAGGACAGCCGGTAGATAAAACTTTTCGTTTGTTTCCGCCTTTTTATACCGATTGCGGCAAAAATATCCATATAGGAAAGTGTGTTTTTATTAATTCCGGCTGCTGCTTCCAGGATCAGGGAGGGATTACAATAGGCGACGGAGCTTTGATAGGGCATCAGGTGGTGCTTGCAACACTTAATCATCTTCTTGATCCGGATAAACGGCAGTCTATGATACCTTCTCCTATTTCCATAGGACGCAATGTATGGATCGGATCCCATGCGACGGTGCTCGGAGGAGTAAAAATCGGTGATAACGCCGTTATAGCTGCGGGAGCGGTCGTCACGGACGATGTTTCCGCCAATACCGTTGTTGGCGGTATTCCTGCAAAATTCATAAAGAATATTGACCGATGCTGAAACAGCAATATTAATTTAAGCCGCAAGTAAAAAGCGACCGCCGCCTTTATTTGTAATTGCTTTTTAAATTATCCGGGTGTTGCGTAAATAAAGGGGCTATTGTTACAAAGAAGGCGAATTATTTGTTTTAAATACATGCCTGCGCATATTTGACCAGGTTTTGTCCGGTATATTCAAAATTGCACCATTTGCTTTGTCAATGGGGAAAACGAAAATATGTCCATCGGACTTCATACCGAATTTAAGGCAATACCGCACAATGACCGCCTGACGGTTTTGCGTGCGGCTTGCTTGCATAAATTCCGACATCTTACACAAATTCTCCTTGAAATACGGTCAGTATTCCTGCGCCCAATTTATGCAAGCTGATGAAATATCTGGCTGCGCAATTCACACGCAATCATTGTGCGGTGTTGCCTTAAGTAAATATGCTCGATATTTTTATTGGAGGATAAGGCATCTGTGAAATTTTTTTAGAAAATACGGATTTTGCTTAACAAAATGTTTTTTCAAATATATGCTTTTGAGTAATCAAGCCCTGCCGCAAAGAGGCAGGGCTTTTTAAAAGGATCTTGTAGATTTTAAAAAGTTATTGTCCGGTCAGATAATACTCTTTCATATTGTCAAGGCAAATAGCAGCCAGGTTGTTTCCACCGCCGCAGTTGATGGCGATATGATTGTTTTGTTTATATATCCTGTCGGGAACGGGGTTGTTTTTTATGGATGAGCATAGCTCTCCCGCCGTCAATAATGTTTTGTCTTTAAAATATATCCTCGAATAATCGGGTACGGCAAAAACCACTTCGTCAATATGGTAATCCTCCGGATCACGCTCAGGATCGAAATTGTCAAATCCGCCGTGAACCAGGATATAGTCCCTTCCCTTTACATTTATCTCCTCGTACAGGGAAAATTCTTCCAGGTAATCAATAATATCTTCCTGTTCTTCTTTGTTCAGCTTATGAAATTCGTCAATAGTGGATTGTCCTCCCGCGTACTGCCAGTCCAAAATCAGCCGAGACATTGCTTCGTCGGGATATTCATCCGGATGTTCCTTGCACTTCATAAGGTATTTCAAACACTGAACCGCCATATATTCATGACTGCCTATAATAGGTATCACATTTATCCGCATCATCATGTCACGCAATATTTTTAACGATTCGTTGCCCTTGTCTATAATGTTTCCGATAACATAGAGCATATCACGGTCACAGAATTTTATTTTTCTAAGCATGGTTGCATATCCCTCGTAATCGCCGTATATGTTGCTTATGCAGTAGGTTGACATAAATTATCTCCTTTCAGATAAACATGATTTTTATTTTGTTCGGTTATAAGTATTAGCTTGCTTTTATTTAAGCGGCAATTAATGCTATTTTAGGTGTTTGTGCCCATATTTTAAGACAATGCGGCTCAACTATTGCCATGACTGCATAGAAAATTGTTTTAAGGCAACACCGCACAACGATTGCGTGTGAATTGCGCAGTCAGATTTTTCGTAAGCCTGCATAAATTGGGCGCAGAAATACTGACGTATTTCAAGGAGAACTTGTTTAAGCTGACGGAATATATGCAAGCAAGCCGCACGCAAAGCCGTTAGGCGGTCATTGTGCTATTGCCTTAATTATATTCACTTTGTTTACGGTGCGTTCCACGCCGCTTTAGGCAAATATCCTGCGACATCGTATCGCGTCAGAATGCATAATCCGAAGCATTAAGTGAAGCTGCTCTTAAAAGCATAATTACTTACGTATTACAAGGAGGAACGGCGCAAGCAATGACTGTGCGAAACCTTTAGTTTTAAGTAAAAAGGGAAAGCATGCCGCAAAGTCTTTGGCCGTCAGTTGACCGATTTTGCCTTAAAGTTTTCAGAAAAATACCCGCACTTCTGTTTTTTCATTATCCGTTCTTAATGTCAGAAGCACGCAGCTGCTTTTTAAAGATACAGTTTAATCCATGGTTATAGTTTAACACAAAATACGGATTACTTCAAGGGGAAAAATGTAATACGATCTTCCGTGTCTCAGGACACATGGTTGAAATATTGTTATAACTGTGATATAATAACCTCAAACGAAGGAAAGAGGAAGAACTTATTTTAATGTTTGAGAACATTTTACCTTTTCAGAGGAATCGCTCCGCTTTGCTGCGCTCTTTTTATGGTATAATAACCTCAAACGAAGGAAAGAGGAAGATTTTATTTTAATGTTTGAGAACATTGTACCTTTTCAGAGGAATCGCTCCGCTTTGCTTCGCTCTTCTGATGGTATAATAACCTCAAACGAAGGAAAGAGGAAGAAATTATTTTAATGTTTGAGAACATTTTACCGATTTAAAGGAAGCGTTCGCTCCGCTCACTTTTCTTATGGTATAATAACCTCAAACGAAATAAAGAGGAAGAAATTATTTTAATGTTTGAGAACATTTTACCTTTTCAGAGGAATCGCTCCGCTTTGCTGCGCTCTTTTTATGATATAATTGCTTTACATCTATTCTTTATGAAAAAGGCTTTTTAACCGAATCCGACCGGCGGCAGAAGTGATAGTCCTGCCGTGTGCAGCTTTTTTCAAGCTTCGTGAAGCTTCCGGATATTCGGATAATTATATGACATAGCAGGATAAAATGCGTAGAAATAAATGCCAAAGAAAGGACAGTATTTATTATGGATATTACGAGGATCATCAGGGAGACGTATAACAGGGATATTTCACAATGCTCAAACGGAGAAATATATGCGGCGCTTTTAAAGGAGACTCAGAGAATGGCGCAGGGAAAACAACGCCCGGACTCCAAGAAAAAGCTTTATTATTTTTCCGCGGAATTTCTTATCGGCAAGCTTCTTTCGAATAATCTAATAAATTTGGGTGTTTATGAGGATGTTAAAAGGCAGCTTGAGGAAAGCGGTCGGAGCATTTGCGAAATCGAAGAATTCGAAAACGAGCCGTCTTTGGGTAACGGCGGACTGGGACGTTTGGCAGCATGCTTTCTGGATTCCATCGCTACTCTGGGACTTAACGGGGACGGGGTAGGTCTTAATTATCATTTCGGATTATTCAAGCAGGTGTTTAAGGATAATGAACAGACCGCAGTGCCTGACCGCTGGATCACCGATAACAGCTGGCTTATTAAAACTGATAAAACATACAGGGTGGATTTTAAGGACCGTTCTGTTACGGCGAGGCTATATGATATTATTGTTACGGGGTATAACGGTATTTCGAACAAGCTTCACCTTTTCGATCTGGAAACGGTTGACGAAGGTATTATTACAAGCGGAATCGATTTCGACAAGCAGGATATAGAAAAAAATCTCACCCTTTTTCTTTATCCCGACGACAGCGATGACGATGGTCGTATACTGAGAATTTATCAGCAGTATTTTATGGTTTGTGCAGGGGCTCAGATGCTTATTGAAGAATGTACGCAAAAGGGATGTAAGCTGTACGATCTTGCCGATTACGCCGTAATACAAATAAATGACACTCACCCCACAATGATCATTCCCGAGCTTATACGTCAGCTTACACAGCGCGGATTGGATTTTGACCGGGCTATAGAGGCGGTGAGCAAGAGCTGCGCCTATACAAATCATACCATTCTTGCGGAAGCACTTGAAAAATGGCCGATGCATTATTTGCAGAAGGCGGTTCCGCAGCTTGTCCCCATTATAGAGATACTGGACGACAGGGTAAGAAGAAAATATGACGATACAAGCCTTGCCATAATCGATAAAAACGATATCGTTCATATGGCGCATATAGATATACATTACAGCATGAGCGTAAACGGTGTTGCGTCGCTTCATACCGATATTCTTAAAAAAGAGGAGCTTAACGGATTTTATAAAATTTATCCCGAAAGGTTCAATAATAAGACTAACGGAATAACCTTCCGAAGATGGCTTTTGCATACTAATCCTCAGCTTACGGATCTTATCGTATCTCTTATAGGAGAGGATTTCAAAAAGGATGCCAAAGAGCTTAAAAAGCTTCTTGCATTTAAAAATGACAGACAGGTTCTGGAAAGACTGCTTGATATAAAACAGGAAAAAAAGAACGAGCTGTGCAGTCATATTCTTGCCGCTCAGGGAATCGTAATAGACCCCAATTCGATTTTTGATATTCAGATCAAGCGTATGCACGAATATAAGCGTCAGCAGCTCAATGCTCTTTACATTATTCACAAATACCTTGAAATAAAATCGGGTAAAAAGCCCGGAACCCCCATCACCTGTATTTTCGGAGCTAAGGCGGCCCCAGCTTATATCATTGCTCAGGATATTATCCATCTTATACTTTGCTTAAGTCAAATAATAAATAACGACGAGGATGTTAGCCCTTATCTTAAGGTGATCATGGTGGAAAATTACAATGTGACCGAAGCTGAAAGGCTTATTCCGGCATGTGACATATCCCAGCAGATATCACTTGCTTCAAAAGAAGCCAGCGGTACGGGAAACATGAAGCTGATGCTTAACGGAGCAATTACTTTAGGTACTGAGGACGGTGCCAACGTTGAAATCCATGAGCTGGTGGGAGACGATAATATTTATATTTTCGGGGATACCAGCGACATTGTGGTGGAGCGCTACAAAAATAAAAGCTATGTTGCTAAGGATTATTATAAAAGAAATAAAAACATCAGACAGGTGGTTGACTTTATTACGGATGAAGAGCTGATGGAGACCGGCGACGAGGTGAGACTTCTGCGCCTTTCTAAAGAGCTTACCGGAAAGGACTGGTTTATGACTTTTCCCGATTTCGACTCATATGTGGAGGCGAGAGAGAGGGCATATAAGGATTATGAAGACAGGATGGCCTGGGCGGGAAAAATGCTGGTTAATATCGCTATGTCGGGATATTTTTCTTCGGACAGGACTATTGAAGAGTATAACAGGGATATTTGGAGGATATAATTTTTTAAGTTCCCGGAGTTTTTGAAGATTTAAATTTAGTTATCTGAAAAGACGCAAAATGCAGAATCCCTACTAACAGCGAACGCTATCCGCGTCAGAGAATACCGATGGTTATCCCAAAGGGATAATTGTGAGATACCCTCGTATTTCTCCGCTTTTTTCTTGAAAACACCGCGCTTTAGCGTAATAGTATAAAATTGTCTTGTTTCAGATACGCCCTAATAAAAATGTAACGATCCGGAAAAATGTGTTTAGAGTGTATCTGATGACTTAGATTTTTTGTACGGTTCGGCTAAATTCCCGGGGTTTTCAAAAAACGGAGAAAAAAGGTAATATTTCCGGTATTTTTTATACGGAAGTTGCCCTCAGTCAGTTAAGGCAATACCACACAATGACCGCCTGACGGCTTTGCGTGCGGCTTGCTTGCATATTTTACGCCATCTTACACAAATTCTCCTTGAAATACGTCAGTATTCCTGCGCCCAATTTATGCAAGCTGACGAAATATCTGACTGCGCAATTCACACGCAATCATTGTGCGGTGTTGCCTTAAAATTATGCGATCTACAAATTTTCAGTTATCTCCCTATGGCGTCGGAAAAGTTTTTTGGAGGATATAAGAGGCTTTTAAAGGATAAAGCGGGCATTCTGCCGTAGCGGGGACATAAAGCAAGCTATCCCAAAAAAATTGAGCCGCACGAAATCATTTTATTTATGGCGAAGCTCTCCGGACAAAAACAAGCAGGTCTTTAGCAATGATATTTATAGTTGTAAAAGTATGATTTTAAATAAAAGAAAATACCTTAAAGAGGAAGCGTTTTGTGCTTCCTTTTGTTTTTTGTTCAGTTTTTCGAATCAGTAAAAGGAAATAAAAGATTATTCCGTTTTTTATGTGATTTAAAAATCGTTATAAATTTTTATTAAGAATATTGACAGTTTCTGGAAAATATGATATATTATATATGCATTAGATACATTAACGAATAGGAGGAATCAATTTGAAAAAAAGGGTAATTGCTTTTTTGTCCTGCATTGTCGCGTGGGTCCTTTCCTCCGCGCAGTCGGTATATGCACATAACGGAGATGTGTTTAAAGGCAGTTATGTATTGGATCGTCAGAAAAATCTTAAGCTCAGGATCAGCATGTCGGCTCAGACCTCTTTAATGAACAGGGAAGTATATGAAAGCGCGCTGAAGTGGAACGATATCAGCAGCAACGTACATATCACAGTTATTATGGAAACTCCGGGTATGCCTTCCATTGCGGATACAATGGGAGTTTATGACGGAAGAGGAGGTAATTTGAACGGACCTGACCTTCTTAAAACGATGGGGTATTATGGATTAACACAATTTTTCGATTCAAATGGTAATCAGGTATCTCATGACGAGAAGTGCGATCATGCAAGAATTTTGATTAATGTTAATCATCCGGACTATAGCAGGACAGGTGATCCCGTTATAGCTGCCTCAATGAATTTTACTCATGAAGTCGGTCATGTATTGATGTTGTCCCATCCCGTTAAGGGTTCTGCGGGTCATTCGTTTTGGAATAGCTTGCCGTATGCCGTTATGAATCAGGGATTACCGCAAAAAAACAAGGAAGTATCATATTTACCGACAGAACACGATAAATCTTGTTTAATAGCCAAATGGGGGGTATAAAAAATGAAAAAAAATATTTTTATTTTATTAATTGAAACAATGTGCGTTTTTTTGCTTGCTTCTTGCAGTAATGCGGATACGGCAAACAAAGAGCTTTTTTCGGGATATGAGTTCAAGAAATTGGATGAGGGAAACCGTCCGGTATACAATAGTCTTGACGAGCTTGAAAATGAATGTGATATTATTGTCGTAGGCACTTTTACGGGGGATGCAAGGCAGGATGAAGTGTATACATATGAGGAAAGCTTCGGAAAAGATGTTCTTTCGTTTATAATATCTCAAAATGATATTGAAGTTTCAAAGATAATTAAAGGTAACGTTAAGGTTGGTGATAAAATTTCGGTTATCCAGCTATACGGCACTGTTGATACTAAATTTATGACCAATAGCAATCTTACTCCTATGCTTAAGGATGATAAATGGCTTTTCTTCCTTTCCGAAAGCAACGGAGATTATTCGGGAGCATATTATTGCACCGGAGATAACGACGGACGCTATCCCTTGGAAAATTTCAGTTACAGGAAGACAGCTTTAACCGACAATGAAAATCTCGGCGTCTATAATAAAGAGGATTTCAGAGAAGATATTTATAAAGAGATCCTGAAAAAATATGATTTGAAATAATGAAGTGTATTTTAAAAAGATATTTTGTAGTTATTTCCATATGACTTATCTTCCTTATAAAACGTTATAAAGAACATAAGGGTTATTCTATATGTTTTTTAACTTTTAAAAGCGCATATATTTTTAAGGATATTGACAATTTGTGGAAAATATGATATATTATATATGCATTAGATACATTAACGAACAGGAGGAATCAATTTGAAAAAAAGGGTAATTGCTTTTTTGTCCTGCATTGTCGTGGGGATCCTTTCCTCCGCGCAGTCGGTATATGCACATAACGGAGATGTGTTTAAAGGCAGTTATGTATTGGATCGTCAGAAAAATCTTAAGCTCAGGATCAGCATGTCGGCTCAGACCTCTTTAATGAACAGAGAAGTATATGAAAGCGCGCTGAAGTGGAACGATATCAGCAGCAACGTACATATCACAGTTATTATGGAAACTCCGGGTATGCCTTCCATTGCGGATACAATGGGAGTTTATGACGGAAGAGGGGGAAACCTGAGCGAACCGGATATTTTTGAAAGCAACCAGCTGGGATTAACGCGTTATTATGATTCTAATGGTAAACGTATTTCCCGTGACGGTAAAATTTCGTATGCGGAAATTTTAGTCAATACCAATGCTGCCATATATGACAAACTGTTAAATAAGAAAGAGGCTGCATCGATGAATTTCGTGCATGAGACAGGACACGTACTCATGCTCGCTCATCCGGTTCAAAATCCGGCGTTGGATTATCATAAATATAACGGCGGAAGGCCGTATGCCGTAATGAACCAAGGCTTGCCTACTTACGGCTATCCGCAAGTAGCGCCTAATCCGACAAGTCATGATATATGTTGTCTGCAAGGGAAATGGGGGGTATGAAATGAAAAAAATTTTTTTAATTTTTTTAATCGGAGTTTTATGTTCATTAACGTTTGCTTCTTGTAGCGGAGATTATTCGAAAGATACCTGTGATTTTTCCGGATTGGAATTTTCAGATTGGGGTGAAACCAATCGGCTTTTTTACACCAATCTTGACGACCTTGAGAAGGACAGTGAGATCATTGTTATCGGTACATTTACAGATGATACTAAACAGGAAGAAATTTACCAATATAACAGTCATTTTCAAAAGGACATTCTGGCTACCATTATATCTACGAACTCCATTGAGGTTCTAAATGTAATAAAGGGAGATGTAAAGGCAGGAGATACCATTCCCGTAACTCAGGATTACGGTATTAGCGATAATCAATTCATAGCTATAAGCAGACTTACGCCTATGCTTAAAGGTGATACTTGGCTCTTTTTCCTTTCTGAAAATAAAAGCGAGATCCGTAAAGGAAAATACAGCTGCACCGGAGATAACGACGGGCGCTACCCCTTGGAAAACTTCAGTTACAGGAAGACAGCTTTAACCGATAATGAAGATCTCGGCGTCTATAATAAAGAGGATTTCAGAGAAGATATTTATAAAGAGATCCTGGAAAAATATGATTTGGGATAATTTTTAAAATATAAATGATATTGTAAAATCATTGTGATGTTATTTTGCATAAATCGAAGGATGGGAATAAAAAATGAAAAAAAGTATTTCTGTTTTTTTGATCGGTATTTTTTGTGCACTAACGCTTTCATCATGCGGTAATGTATCTTCGGTAAATAATGAAGAATTTTCCGGTCTTGAATTTGTGGATTATGGTGAGACCAACCGGCTTTTATTTGAAAATCTTGAATATCTTGAGGAGTATAGTGAAATTATTGTAGTCGGTACATTTATCGGGGATACGGAGCAGGAAGAGATTTACCAATATGATAGTCACTTTGGTAAGGATGTTCTGGCAACCGTTGTTTCTAAAAATTATATCAAAGTTTCTAAGGTAATAAAGGGGAATGTCGATATAGGGGATACCGTTGCGATAACACAAAGATACGGCGTGGTGGACGACCAATTCATAGCAATAAGCAGGCTTACACCTATGTTAAAAGACGATGCCTGGATTTTTTTCCTTTCCGAAAATAATGAAGTAGGCGCAGGAGCATATCATTGTACCGGAGATAATGACTGACGTTATCCTCTGGAGAATTTCGATTATAAAAAAATATCTTTAACCGACAATGAGAATCTTGGAGTTTTTAATAAAGAGGACTTCAGAGAAGAGATCTATAAAGAGATATTGAAAAAGTATGATATTTAAAAAAGTCTGATTACGGTAATAAAAAGAGAAAGCAAGTAGGCTTTCTCTTTTTATTTTTAAATATCTTAAATTTCATTTTTATTATAGCTATTTTAAAACAAAGCAAGCTTTTAAAGCTATGCTAAAACGTGGCTATTTCAAGGAAAAAAGCTGAGAAATACGAGGGTATTTCTCAGCTATCCCTTTGGGATAACTATTGTCATTCTTTGATGCGGAAGGCGTCCGTAGTCGGTAGATGCTTTGCAATTTGCGGTTTTTCAGACAGCATCTGATTTTAATTGTTTTAATGCCATTTGAACGTCATTTGATCGAAAGTGACATATTGCCGTAATCAAAGCTAAAGGTAATATTTCTTCTGTTGTCAGTTAAGGAACAGTTTTCTCCGTTGCAGGAAAAGTCTCCGGAAAGGTTCATGGCAACGGAGGTTTTTGTTCCAACAAGTTCCTCGTCTACATTACTGAAAAACCATTTTAATTCGTGGTTTTGGGTAATGGTATAAAATGTGGTGTCATATCCTGTTTCATCGTTTCCGTACATTGCGGCAATTAACGGACAGAACTTTTCGTTATATTTTATGTCAAATACTCTAATAAAGCTGTCAAAATCTGATTTATCAAGCTTCAAATCGCCCTGACTTACCTTGTCGGGATTAAAATGAAAGGAATCCAGACCTATTTCTCTTTCGTCATCGATCACTCTTAATGCAATACCGCGCAAAAATATACTTTCAGGGAAATCTTCAACCTTGGTATAAACATATTCTCCCACAAGCTGAACGGAATAATTATTCCACTTATTTTCAAAGAGAACGACATTAGTTTTACCCCTTGCCTCTAAACCGAGACTATCCGGAGCATCGGAAAAATCCGGAAGATCAGTTTCGTTTAAATATACATATTTATCCCATTCATTCGGCACATCGTTTGACGTTGAACAGCCGCAAAGAAATGTGGATATGAATGTTAAGCAGATCAGAATAGATAAAAGTTTTTCAATAATCATCTTTATCATCTCCATGTTATTTATGAATTTCAAGCTTTCGCTATAATGGAAAGTTTATTTTTAAATTTAAGCTCCGCTTAATTCATTGTATAGATATATTCGCCCTCGGGTACGGGGGTATATACGGATATCCAACCGTCATAGTTTACAAGGTTATTAAATTCGTTCATGGATATAGTGTGGAAGCCGTTATATCTTAAATCATAGTGCGGATCTACTAATGTAACCGTATTGTTATTGTGGTCTACTTCGCAAATAGTCACATAATGAGTAAATGAAGCTCCATCATAATATTTTAAAACTTTTGTGTCAGAAATTCGGATTATGGGAGCGTAGCCGTACATTAAACTTTTGCTTACCATACCTAATGCTTTATCATATGTATACTTTGTAAAGGCTTTGTTAAATCGACGCTGTCGGTTCTATGCTATAATACTGTTTTGCCGACACGCAAGAAAATGAAAGCATTAACAGCATTGAAATAAAAGTAAGATGGATTCTTAAAATCTTCATGATAATGATTTTCATATTATAAATTTACATATATATTATATACTATTTTCGCATTTTTTGTCAATATATAGAATTTACAAAATCGTATACTGAAATTATGCACTATAATACAATTGTGTCTTGGTGTAAAAACGGACGAAAAGGAACGAAGGCTATATATTTTTCATTCGGGTATTGACAAAGCTGAAAAAAAGGATATAATTAAAAACGTAAAATTATTCACTGACGCTAAAACTTAAAACTTGAGGCGGAAGGGCTGAACATCAATGTCCGTTTATGACGGTATTTCCGCGCCCTTTTATGCCAAAGGGCGCTTTTATTTTATCATCAATCATCAGAGACGGGAGGAAGTATGAACAAACAGGAGACCAGAGTAGCAGTCATCGGGGTCATTGTGGAAAACGAAAACTCCGTAGACGAGCTTAACCGTTTGCTTCATGATTACGGAAGCTTTATCATAGGCAGAATGGGAGTACCCTATCGCAGTAAGGGCATAAATATAATCAGTCTTGCGGTAGATGCTCCGCAAGAGATTATAAGCGCCCTTTCGGGAAAGATAGGGCGGCTGACAGGCGTCAGCGCAAAAACCGCCTATTCGACTCAAAGGAAGGAATGATTTTATGCTGACCGAAACGGCCGAACACGGTGAGCTGATAGAGCGTCTTTATTCATTTTCAGACCTTTCCGATACCCGGCTTCGAGAGCTTATAGACGACAGAACCGAGGCGGATGCAGAGCTGTTGGCTCAAAGGGCAAGAGAGAGATGTGAAGAGATTTACGGAAACGATGTTTTTATGAGAGGACTTATCGAAATTTCCTCTTATTGCAAAAACGATTGTTTATACTGCGGTATCAGAAGAAGCAATAAAAATGCGGAAAGATACAGGCTTGATCCGGAACAGATACTGGATTGCTGCGAAACCGGCTATGCACTCGGCTTCAGAACCTTTGTTTTACAAGGCGGAGAGGACGGATATTATAACGATGAGCTGCTTTGCAGCTTGATCGGAAAAATTAAGAGCAGTTATCCCGATTGCGCCGTTACCCTGTCTCTTGGGGAAAGAACGGCGGAAAGCTATAAACGTCTGTACGATGCGGGAGCGGACAGATATTTGCTTCGGCATGAAACGGCGGATAAGGAGCACTATGAAATGCTGCATCCCGCCGGATTATCTCTCGAAAAACGCATTGAATGCCTTAAGGAGCTTAAATCGATCGGATATCAGACAGGCTGCGGCTTTATGGTTGGATCTCCATATCAGACGACCGATCATATAATTAAAGATCTAAGATTTATAAAAAGCTTTGAGCCCCATATGGTGGGCATAGGTCCTTTTATTCCTCATAAGGACACCCCTTTTAAGGATGATCCGGCGGGTACTGCGGAGCTTACGCTGTATCTGCTTTCGATAATAAGGCTGCTTTTGCCGAAAGTCCTGCTTCCCGCCACCACCGCATTGGGCACGATCGATCCTATGGGAAGGGAGAAGGGAATTCTTGCAGGCGCAAATGTTGTAATGCCGAATCTATCTCCTGCCCAAGTAAGAAAAAAATACTCCCTTTATAACGGAAAAGTTTGTACGGGGGAGGAAGCGGCGGAGCATGTTAAGGAACTTAAATCAAGAATAGAAACCACAGGAAGAAAACTGACAGCAGCAAAAGGCGATTTTGCTTTCTGACCGAAGCCGCTGAGCGGTCACGACCGGTTTATAATAAAATCGCAATATTTTCACCGCATAAAAAAATATTGAAAGGAAAAGGAAAAATGTACAATCCCAAATCACTTAAGGCTGAGGAATTTATTTCAGATGAAGAGATAAAGGAAACTCTTGAATATGCCGAAAAAAATAAGGACAACTTAGAGCTTGTATCCGAAATCATTGAAAAAGCAAAGCTCAGGAAGGGGCTTTCCCATAGAGAGGCTTCGGTTTTGCTTGCCTGTGACAACCGGGAAAAGGTAAACGAGATTTTTGACCTTGCCCAACAGATAAAAAAGGATTTTTACGGCAACAGAATAGTTATGTTTGCACCTCTTTATCTCTCCAACTACTGTGTGAACGGATGCTTATACTGCCCCTATCATCTTAAGAACAAGCACATCCCGAGAAAAAAGCTTACTCAGGAGGAGGTCAAAAATGAAGTAATTGCGCTTCAGGATATGGGGCATAAGAGACTTGCCATCGAGGCTGGAGAAGATCCGGTGAATAATCCCATAGAATACATTCTTGAATGCATCGATACAATTTACGGCATCAAGCATAAAAACGGTGCTATCAGGCGTGTGAACGTTAATATTGCGGCTACCACCGTTGAAAATTACAAAAAGCTTCATGAAGCGGGAATAGGCACATACATACTGTTTCAGGAAACCTATCACAAGGAAAGCTATGAGACGCTTCATCCAACGGGACCTAAGCACGATTATGCGTACCATACCGAAGCGATGGACAGAGCAATGGAAGGCGGAATAGACGATGTAGGCCTAGGCGTATTATTTGGTCTGGAGCTTTACAAATATGAGTTTGCAGGGCTGCTCATGCATGCCGAGCACCTTGAAGCGGTTCACGGGGTAGGTCCTCACACTATCAGCGTACCACGGCTTAAGCGCGCCGACGATATTGATCCCGACAAATTTGACAACGGCATAAGCGATGAAATATTTGCGAAGATCTGCGCTTGTATAAGACTTGCCGTACCTTATACGGGAATGATTATTTCAACCCGTGAGAGCAAGGCTGTCCGTGAAAAGGTGATACGCTTAGGTGTGTCTCAGATAAGCGGCGGATCAAAAACCAGTGTGGGCGGTTACTACGAACCTGAGCCGGAGGATGAAAGCAGCGAGCAGTTTGACGTTTCAGACAAGAGAACCCTTGACGAGGTAGTTCGCTGGCTTATGGAAATCGGGTACATTCCCAGCTTCTGTACCGCATGCTACCGTGAGGGAAGAACGGGAGACCGTTTTATGAGTCTGTGCAAAAGCGGACAAATTCAAAACTGCTGTCATCCCAACGCTTTGATGACACTTAAAGAATATCTCGTGGACTATGCAAGTCCCGAAACAAGGAAAATTGGCGAAGAGCTTATTGAAAAAGAACTCCGCAACATTCCGAAGGACAAGGTAAGACAAATAGCTTCCGACTATCTTAAGGAGATCGAGGAAGGAAAAAGAGATTTCAGGTTCTGAGACGGCTTTAAAGCATGTTTTCGTTTTGAAAGCCGTTAAGCAGGAGCAGTTTAAGCTGATCTGTTCAATAATATTGCACTATATTTGATATTTTAGGCGTTACAGCGCTTTTAAGAAAAAAGAAAACACATATAACAAAATAACCGCAGTTTTTCTGCGGTTATTTTTTCGGCTTAAGTCAATAATATCAATATCACAAAATTTTTTTCTTCTTATCATTTTTTGATATTGACAAAGGAGGAAGAAAGTGGTAAAATGTAATTGTTAAAAAATTAACACTCCCGTTTGGAACAGGAGCAGTTTATTTCAGGAGGTATTTGTACTATGGCACGTTTTACACTTCCACGTGATCTTTATCACGGCAAAGGCGCTCTGGAGGCACTTAAGACATTTCAGGGCAAGAGGGCTATGATTTGCGTAGGCGGAGGCTCTATGAAAAAGTTCGGTTTCCTTGATAAGGTCGTTGCTTATCTTAAGGAGGCGGGAATGGAGGTTGAGCTCTTTGAGGGAATAGAACCGGATCCTTCTGTAGATACTGTTATGAAGGGCGCGGAGGCTATGCTGAAATTTGAACCGGACTGGATCATAGCTATCGGAGGAGGTTCTCCTATCGATGCGGCGAAAGCAATGTGGATAAAATATGAATATCCCGATATCACGTTTGAAGAGATGTGCAAGGTGTTCGGAATTCCGAGCCTCAGACGCAAGGCGCATTTCTGCGCTATTTCATCGACCTCCGGAACGGCTACCGAGGTAACTGCATTTTCTATTATTACCGACTATAACAAGGGAATCAAGTATCCCATTGCCGATTTCGAGATCACTCCCGACGTCGCTATCGTTGATCCCGACCTTGCCGAGACCATGCCCAAAAAGCTTGTTGCTCATACCGGTATGGATGCAATGACTCATTCGGTAGAGGCTTATGTTTCTACAGCACACTGTGATTATACCGATCCTCTTGCGCTTCACGCGATTAAGATGATACAGGATGATCTGGTAGATTCCTATAACGGAGATATGAGCAAAAGAGACAGCATGCACAACGCTCAATGCCTCGCAGGTATGGCTTTCTCAAATGCATTACTCGGCATAGTTCATTCAATGGCGCATAAAACCGGTGCGGCTTTTGCCGACAAGGGCGCTCATATTATTCACGGAGCGGCAAACGCAATGTATCTTCCCAAAGTAATCGCCTTTAATGCAAAAAATCCCGAGGCGGCAGAGCGTTACGGAGAAATTGCCGATCATATGAAGTTAGGCGGAAATACCAATGAGGAAAAAGTCAAGCTCCTTATCGATTATCTGCGCAAGATGAACGATGATCTTAATATTCCTCACTGCATCAAGAATTACGGTGCGGACAGCTATCCTGCCGAACAGGGCTTTGTTCCTGAGGATGTTTTCCTTGAGAGGCTTCACGATATCGCAGTCAACGCTATCGGCGACGCTTGCACCGGCTCAAATCCCCGTCAGCCCTCTGTTGAGGAAATGGAGAAGCTGCTTAAATGCTGCTATTATGATACTGAGGTGGATTTCTGATTTAACCCGGCTTAAATATAAAATAAGAATCGCCTCTCGTTTTACGGGAGGCAATTCTTTTACGGTTTTTTGTTCAAATACAAATAGGATCAGAACGATACCCGAAAATGAAAGAATATTTCGAAAAGCGGGAAAAGGGCTATACCGGAGGCCTTACGCAAAAAGCGTTATCATCGAAAAAACGCGCTATGATCTTACCGGTCATTTTGGTGATAAGGCATTCATTACCGTAAAATTGATTCAGAGTCCCGCAAGGATCAAGTTAAGTCAATACCGCACAATGACCGCCTGACGGCTTTGCGTGCGGCTTGCTTGCATATTTTCCGACATCTTACACAAAATTCTCCTTGAAATACGTCAGTATTCCTGCGTTGAATTTATGCAAGCTTACGAAAAATCTGACTGCGCGATTCGCACGCAATCATTGTGCTGTGTTGCCTTAAAAATGCTTATTCATCGCCGTAGTAATAGTAGAGTTCATCGCCTTCTATTCCGAAAAGAACAAAGTCTGTATAAAGTCCGTTTCCGTAATAATCGTAAATTTCAAATGAGTAATAATAATCGCCGTCGGGAAGAAAGCCCATTCCTATTTCGCTGTTGCCGTCATAGATATATTTGTCGCCGTAATAGTAATCCACATATTCATATGTAACGGCATCATATGCGTCATAGTAGGGTTCTATGATGTCACCGGCTTTAAGCTGATACAGTTCTCTTGCGGCGCTTCCGTTTTCACTTATGCCGTCCCATGCTCCGAGTATTTCGGTAGTCATTCCGCTGTCTTTATATGATTGTTTTATCTTCAGGTTGGTATATTCTTCGTTCAGGTAAATCGGAGCGGTATATATGTTGTAGTAATCATCTTCATCGTAGTTCGTTTCCACAAGATAAACACAAAGAGGCTGACCGTCGGGAAGCGTAAACCAAGAGCCGTCGAAATTATCCTTGCAGACACCGGTATCCCAATCAAGATCAACAAAATCGTCGGTTCCCAGATCGAGCATCATTTCCGGACTTCCTTCTTCCCAATAGCTCATCATTATGTTGCAGTGGACGGTATCCAGGTCGTAAAGACAGTCGTCAGTAAGCTTAAACGTATAGCTTCCTTCGCTGTCAAGGTGGGGAGTTACTTCATATGTCAGGGCGCTGTTGCCGGCATCAAAGTTTATACCGTCTTCAGCCGATTCCCAATAGCCGTAGCCGCTGCCGGAAATTGATCCGTTGCTCCAGAATCCGGTGTCATCACCTGTCCAGCTGTCATACTCGTAGCCGTCAACGCTTCCGTTATTGCTGCTTCCGTAAGCGCATAGGTCCACAAGACTCAGATAATACGGACTTATACAAATGTCCTTAAGTATATCAAGCTCATTGCTGCCCTGTACGCTTAACGGATAGTAAATGCACAGACCGCTTGCATTCGCGGTATCAATTCCGTTTTTGCTGTATACGATGCAGTTATCCAACGCTTTAAGAGCAGCGGATACTTCGTCATTCGCCTCAGAAACGGAAGCACCGGCCAATGTAAGAAAATCTCCCGCATCAATCATATTCGTGTAGCCTTCCGTCTTATTATTTCCGCCGAAATTAAGAGAAGATTTACCGGCTTTAATAATATCGGTCACACTGTTGTTATAGGCATATTCATAAACTTTTTTTGAGAAGCTGTTAAATGCGGTCAAAAATTCATCTGTTTTTGAAAGGTCGATTACCGACAAGGTCGCGTCATATTCTTCATCTGTATATACACATGCTTCATAGTATCCGTCGCATATGTACTTTCCCAGATCACCGCCGTTTGATGCGCCGCCTTTCAGAGCCTTGGCGAAGGATGTGTAATCCCAGCCGTTTCCGGACTCAAGGTTTTGAGATGCCAGCATGTATTTCGCATAGGGCGTCAGCATATTTGCCATTTCCGCCGTTGCCATAAGACACGCGTCACAGCCTATCAGTTCAAAACGCCCGGTCATATTTCCGAAAACGGAGGCAATAGCCGTGTCGATCTCTTTAAGAGAAAGCGAATCAAAGTCGTTGTTTTCATCGAAGCATACGCCGGTTATGCTTCCTCCGCCGTGGTTCCAGAGATCAAGGACCATAAATTCCGAGGAGTATTTTTCAAGGCTCCATTTCAGAAAATCCGAAAGGGTAGATGAAAGTCCCATATTAGTGGATTTTCCGCTGTATACCTCCTCGATCTCTCCGCCTTTTACTACAAATCTCTGTTTTGTTTTCGGCTTACATAAGTCATTAAACCATTCATCGGTTCCGTCGGCTTCCACAACAAAACGAAGATTGGCGCAATCCCTTGTGGCGTCAATCATTTCATTAAGATCATCCGTAGCAGATCCCTGATCGCTTTCAAGATCGGTGGCGCACATATACACAAGAACCGTCCATATGCCTTTTTCTCCGGATGCCGCTTCACTTTCTTTTTTCAGCCTTGATATGGACAGAGCGTCATTTTCTTCTAATGCAAGTAAAGTTCCTCTCGAACCGGGAAGCGAATCAACGGGGGTGCCGCCGCCGTTTTGGGATGATGTTGCGGGAGGTGTTGACGATACTGCGGGGATACTTGTTCCCGATGTCTGAGTGGGATTTCTCGTTGATTCCGTACTGCATCCGCAAAGCAGAAGACTGAGGCTGAGCGCGGCCAAAGTCATATTTGTAATCGCTTTTTTCATATTTATCATTCCTTTTTAAGTTGTTTATCCGGTAGGTACGGCATATTTCATATTACGGTTATCTTGAGGAAGCCTTTGTTCTCTGATCCGGATTATGCCGTAAATACGGCTGCATACATAACTTTTATTATTGTGACAGGATGGGCGCGACACTTATGGTCGGATCGAGGGCTTTGAATCGTTGAATGAATACGGCTGCCGCTTTCTGAATATATGCATAACGGATATGGATCATTATCTGAGGTCAAAAAGCTAAAGCTTGTGTGATTTGCACTTAATGAAATATAATACAGGCACGATGAAATTATCATGCCTTTTCCTGTTTGATCTTATTGGACTTTTCTTCCTCTTTTTTTACATACTCGTTATAAATATTAACGGTTTTTACAACCTCTTTATCGTCAACCACGAGTATCTCGCCTTTAAGCTTGTCATTGTGAGCGATCCCGCATATCTGGCTGTTCATGAACAGACATTTCCCGCTGTCCTTATTATCGATCAGCTCCAGGTCGTCCACAGCCTTTACGTTATCTACGACAAATCCCATGCATGTCTGCATCGAATCAGTGTCGTTGCTTAAAAATATGACCATACGCTTCGAGGTGTCGGAAATATAGTTTATGGCGTTGTTTATAATGTTTTTCAGCTTTCTGCCGCAGGAATCCGCCTGATACAGCACTGATTTGCCGCTGTTCAGGGACGCACCGTAGGTCTCAAGCTCCGCCTGTTGTTCATGTATACGTTTTATATATGCGGCCGTTTCGGATTTCTCATGGAAAAACTTGTGTTCAATATTGTCACCGAAATAATTTGAATCCACGGAAAAGTTTTCACCGGTTTCGGCGCATCGGTGAAGCTCTTTCAGATAATCGTCCACACCGCCTTTTTTATAGTTAAGAGCAGTCAGCATTTGTTCGGTTTCTTCGTTTCCGTCATTTACCTTCATAAGTGCTTTCAGATCAAGAACAGGGACCACACCGTCTCTCATACTGCATACCCCTAAAAAAATTTTAGGAGCGTTTGCAACGGAGGTTATCGGAGGAACTTGTGCTATTCCCGTTACCATGGCGGTGCTGATGGCATAAAGCTGATGCTTCAGATCAAATATTATCCAAGGAAGATTGCTGTTAGGTTCCATAGGAACTCCTTTCCTGCATGTTTTTGCTGAAATAATATACTTATTGAATTATACCATATCCGGACATGATTTTCAACCTTTTTAAGGAAGTTTTATTTTCATATCGGCTATTGAACTTATGTCCGATCTGTGATACAATTAAGGAAATTAAGTTACGGAGGTTATCTATGAAAAATATTCCAACAATAAAACTTGGTATCATTGCAGTCTCCCGCGACTGTTTTCCGATGAGCCTTTCCGCTTCCAGAAGGAGCGCGGTCGTAAAGGCTTTTGAAAAATACGGAGAAATCTATGAGTGCCCCACTACCGTGGAAAATGAAAGAGACGCCATGAAGGCTTTGGAGCAGGTAAGGGGGGAAGGCTGCAACGCTTTGGTGGTTTATCTCGGGAATTTCGGGCCGGAGACAAGCGAAACGCTTATAGCAAAGTATTTTGAAGGACCTGTAATGTATGTCGCAGCGGCTGAGGAAGCCTGCGGAAGCAGTTTATGCGACAGCAGAGGCGATGCTTACTGCGGGATGCTTAATGCCAGCTATAATCTTGCCCTCAGGAACATAAAGGCGTATATTCCGGAATATCCCGTAGGCACGGCCGACGAAGTGGCTGAAATGATAAATGACTTTATTCCGGTGGCGCGTGCCGTTATAGGCGTGCGGAATTTGAAAATCATAAGCTTCGGTCCGCGTCCTCAGGATTTTCTTGCCTGCAATGCTCCGATCAAGCGTTTATATGATCTGGGGGCAGAGATAGAGGAAAACAGTGAGCTTGACTTGTTCGCATCATATAACGAACATCAGAACGACGCCCGCATTCCCGGAGTGGTAAGGGAAATGGAGGAGGAGCTGGGTGACGGCAATAAGATGGCCGGCATACTGCCTAAGCTTGCTCAGTTCGAAATCACTCTTCTGGATTGGGCGGATGCTCATAAAGGAAGCCGAAAGTATGTTGCCTTTGCGAATAAATGCTGGCCTTCTTTTCAGACGCAGTTCGGATTCGTACCGTGTTACGTAAATTCGCGGCTTACCGCCATGGGAATCCCGGTAGCATGCGAGGTGGATATATACGGCGCTCTCAGCGAGTATATAGGCCTTTGCGTAAGCGGAGATACCGTAACTCTTCTTGATATCAACAATACCGTTCCGGCGGATATTTATTCAGAAAATATAGAAGGAAGATTCTCATATACGCACAGGGATACTTTTATGGGATTCCACTGCGGAAATACCCCGTCCTGCAAGCTTTCCTCATCAACCATGAAATATCAGCTTATAATGCACAGAGGTCTTGAGCCGGATAAGGAGCCCGATATAACGAGAGGTACCCTCGAGGGCGATATTATTCCCGGGGACATCACCTTTTTCCGGCTTCAATCGACTGCGGATGCCGAAATAAGAGCCTATGTGGCCGAGGGCGAGGTCCTTCCGGTGGCCACTCGTTCTTTCGGAGGAATTGGGGTGTTCGCCATACCCGAAATGGCAAGGTTTTACAGGCATGTTCTTATTAAAGGCAATTTCCCTCACCACGGGGCGGTAGCCTTCGGCCATTTCGGAAAGCAGATATTTGATGCGCTTACATATCTGGGCGCGGAGAATATAGGGTATAATAAACCTAAAAATGTTTTGTATGACGGTGAAAATCCATTTTCTTTAAAATAAAATGCCGTTAATAAAAGAGCGCCCAAGATATTATTAGGTGGTACGTGAAAACAAAGCATATACGTACAATTCTGTTAATAGTCAGGCGATTTCAAGGAAAAAGAGGAGAAATGCGAAGGTGTTTCGCAGCTATCCCTTTGGGATATCTATCGGCATACCTTGATGCGAAAAACCTCCGAGGTCAGTAGAAATTGTGTGATTTGCGGCTTTACGGATTGCCCCTGAAAAAGTCCGCACATTCCGAGCATGAGAATTCGGATATGTGCGGACTTTTATTTTTTACAGCATTCGTTTGTCATTTGTGAAATAAAGCCGTATTGTTACTGCGTAAAAACGAAAAACATGTATTAGATGCTTTAAAATATTTACTATGAATCTATGAATCGATTTCCAAAAAGCTTTTTAAGCTTTTTTCATTTTTATTAAAGCAGGCATAGCCCTCGTCATAGAGCTTTATAAGCTTTTTCGGATCGCTTTCGGTTCTCCCTATGCCGTATGTGCTCTCAGGAGCCAATACGAGCGCTTTTCCTTCCTGCTCGTATTTTTCCAGATCTTCGACGGTCCGGTTATACTTTTCCGGGCGGTTAATAAAGCTCTGAATAAACTGAGGATATTTGCGGTATACCGCTTTTACGACAGGCGTGGCGGTTTCGTACTTTTTTATGTAGCCCTTCGGGTGAGTAAGTACGACCACAACTTTGTCACAGCCGTCTTCAAAGGCTTTTTTAAACGGTATTGAATCGGATACGCCTCCGTCCATGTATTCAACTCCGTTTATTTCTATGGGTTGAAACAAAAGAGGAAGAGCGCAGGTGGCGCGCAACACATTAAAACGGTTGTCATCGGGCATTTCCATATATTCCGCACATCCGTTGTCAAGCCGAGTTAAAACGGCCTTGCATTCGCTTTTTCTGTTGTTGAAAAGCTCATAGTCAAACAAAAGCAGCTTGTTCGGTATTTCGTCGAAAACAAAATCAAGATTGTAGTAGCACCGGTTTTTTTTGTTGAGCAAATGGCGGATTCCCATATATCGTGTATCAGGTTGATATTTTACCATAATGTTGTAATTTCTTTTAAACTGCTTCGAAACATAGCTTACCCCGAATGATATTCCTGCGGAAACGCCTATGATATAATCAGCATACAGCTTTTTTTCCATCAACCCGTCCATAACGCCGCAGGAGAAGTATGTACGGCTTGCTCCGCCTTCCAGCACAAGTCCCCATTTCATATTGCATTTCTCCCTTCGTGTTTTGAATAATAATATCATATTTGTCCGGAAAATTCAATTTATATTTGACAAGTGTCCGAAAAGATGATACAATGCAACCATAAACAAAAAACGGCGCTAAAAAAGAAAGGATATAGAGATGGTAAGGATTATAAAAAAAATAGAATGTATCGCTTTGGCAGCTGTTGTTATCGGCGCATTTGCCGGATGCAGCAAGGAAAACGCTGGTTCTGACGGAGGCAAATACGGCTCGATAAAGACCATAACAACTCCTTCGGATTTTAAAGGAAATACGGGAGACGTTAAGATCGAAAGCGGCGACACATATGCGGTAATAAAGATAAAGGGATATGAGGGCGAAATGAAATGCAAGCTTTTTCCCGAGGCAGCTCCCGAAGGAGTGGATAATTTCGTTAAGCTGGCAAACAGCGGATATTACAGTGATAAAATATTTCACCGCGTTATGAAGGACTTTATGATCCAGGGAGGATCTGCTAACGGAGACGGAATGTCGACGGACAGCGATCCTGAGTTTAACGTTGAATACAATTCAAGCATGAGGCACTATTACGGCGCTCTTTGTTACGCAAACGCAGGAAGCATAAACGGCAGTCAGTTCTATATTGTCAATAATAAAAGCTATTCACCGGTATCCTCTAAAAATTATGAGAATAACATTGCCGTTTTCGATCAGTATATCAGTCAGATAGAGAAGCTTCTTAAAACCGCGACCGGAGAGGAAAAAGACAATCTCGAATTTAATCTTAAATATTACAGTAGTATGAAATCAAGCGCTTCGTCAAGCATAAGGGCTTTGGACGAGCTGACTGAAGAGATGGAGGAAAAATATAAAAGCGTCGGAGGGGTTCCTCATCTTGACGGCGGCTATACGGTTTTCGGGCAAATGGTGGAAGGCTTTGAGATATTGGATGCCGTAAGCAAGGTCGAAGTTGAGAAGCAGATCGGCAGCGATGAGGAAAGCCGTCCCGTTCAGGATATAGTTATCGAATCCGTTACAATCCATACGGCATAAAAAGTTACGTGAAATCATTCCTAAATATAACAAATATAACCTCTCGGGAACAATCATTCCCGAGAGGTTTTTCGTCATTTTTTACAAAAAAGTTTTTTTATGAAGTTTTTTTGAGTTATATCTTGACAAATGCTTAACCGAAATATAAAATAGTATCTGTTATATTTCAGCGTGCTTTAGCACTTTAAATCCACAGCACTTTAAAATGAGAAAGGGGAAGGGAAATGTTGGTTTATATAATCCTGATAGTTTATATCGCTTTTGCAGTCGGTATAGGTATATATTTTCACCGCAAAAGCAAAACGGTAAGCGATTTCGTTCTGGGGGGGAGATCGGTAGGCCCGTGGATCACCGCTTTCGCTTACGGAACCAGTTATTTTTCCGCCGTGGTTTTTGTCGGTTATGCGGGGCAGTTCGGATGGAGCTTCGGCATATCTGCAACATGGGTGGGAATAGGAAATGCTCTTATCGGCTCGCTTCTTGCTTGGGTGCTTATGGGAAGGCGTACCCGGGTTATGAGCAAGCATTTGGAAAGCGCTACTTTACCTGAGTTTTTTGAGAAAAGATATATAAGCAAAAAGCTGAAGATAGCTTCGGCAGTTATAGTTTTCGTTTTCCTGATCCCATATACGGCTTCGGTGTATAACGGCTTGTCAAGACTTTTTGAAATGGCCTTTAACGTCGATTATTCAGTTTGTGTTATAGGCATGGCGGTTATAACCGCTGTTTACGTTATTCTGGGAGGATACAAAGCAACCGCTTACAATGATTTTGTTCAAGGTATAATAATGCTTATAGGAATAAGCGCGGTGGTTGTTGTGACTCTTGCGAACAAGGGGGGCTTTTACTCAGCTATCACCGAGCTTTCGAAGGTTTCCGCAGAAACCGGACCTATGGCCGGTATGAACGGCGGATTTACTTCGTTTTTCGGGCCGGATCCCATAAATCTTTTGGGTGTTGTTATTTTGACGTCTCTCGGCACATGGGGACTGCCTCAGATGGTACATAAGTTTTATACGATAAAGGATGAAAAATCCATTAAGACCGGTACTGTGGTTTCTACGGTGTTTGCCTTTATTATTGCGGGCGGATGTTATTTTTTGGGAGGCTTCGGAAGAATATTTGTTGATGCTTCGGATAAAGGCCTGCCTGCCGAAGGCTATGACAGTATTATTCCGGCTATGGTAAGCACATTGCCGGAAATACTTATAGGGGTTGTTGTGGTGCTTGTTCTTTCCGCATCCATGTCTACATTGTCATCTTTAGTGCTTACCTCCAGTTCTACCCTTACCCTTGATCTGATAATTCCTATGGTTAAAAACAAGGATAAGGATAAGTCGGAAAAACGCACATTAATTATTATGAGAGCACTTATTGCCGTGTTTTTGATCGTCTCGGTTATAATGGCTCTTAACAAGAATGCTTTGATAAGCGATCTTATGGGATATTCCTGGGGGGCGCTGGCGGGTGCTTTTCTTGCGCCTATGCTTCTTGGATTATTCTGGAAGGGCGTTACAAAAGCCGGAGTCTGGGCAAGCCTTATATGGGGCGTATGCGCGACCGCGGTACATTTCGTTTTAAAATCTGCCGGTATGCTTTCCGGAACCATATGCGGCTTTAATGTTGCAAGTCCCGTAAATCTGGGAGCATTTACGATGATTATGGGACTTATAATTGTCCCTTTGGTAAGCCTTATTACCCACAAATTGAAAAAGCTTGATGTGGATCGGATATTTTCCTGTTATGATAAGAAGGTTGAGGTGCCTCACGCCGTTGCTCTTACGGATAATGAGGGTTATGTAGTTCTGCCTATTGACAAGGGAGAAGAAAAGTAATAGAATTATTAAAGAATGAGGCTCAGTTCGTCACACATAATCCGGAGCGCTAAATTTTAAAAACCGGACATCCTCCCAACGGAACATAAAGGTATGTGTTAAAGTGTCCGGTATAGGCCGAACGGATTTTTAAAGCTTGCGATTATACGGTATGATACCTAAAGCTGCGGAATAAGGATGAATCGTATATCTGAGAATTATTTACCGTTTTTGAGGGATCGTTTCGCTTAGCTGCGCTTTTCTGATGGTATAATAACCTCAAACGAAATAAAGAGGAAGAAATTATTTAAATGTTTGAGAACATTGTACCGATTTTGAGGAATCGCTCCGCTTTGCTTCGCTCATTTTATGGTATAATGATTCAGATCGGACTTGAGACGATATCGTTTACGAGATTGGATGAAATCGATGCTTATAGGCGCTGCGGACCGGTAAATTGTTCGTTTGTCCGTTATAGGCCGGTTCATGTTTACAGAAAGTATGTTCAAGCCGGAAAAAAAGATTAAAGATTATAATATAAACAGAGGTTGTAAAAATGTTTTTTGATAAAACGGCAGAAACAATGCCGAGAAAAGAATTGGAAAAGCTTCAGCTTGAAAGGCTCAGGAGAATAGCATGCTACTGCTATGAAAGGGTTAAAATGTATCACGACAAATTTGACAGTGTTAAATTTGACCCTTACAAGATAAAAAGCCTGTCGGATATTAAGTACATGCCGTTTACAACTAAAGCGGACTTCAGGGATAACTATCCTTTCGGAATGTTTGCGGTGCCGAAGCGTGATATCGTGCGTTTTCATGCTTCGTCGGGAACTACCGGGAAGCCTACGGTTGTGGGATATACAAAAAATGATCTCGATATGTGGAGCGACTGCATGGCAAGACTTGTGACCGCCGCAGGAGCTACGGCAGACGATACGGTTCATATTGCTTTCGGCTACGGACTTTTTACGGGAGCCCTAGGATTACATTACGGGCTTGAAAAGATCGGGGCAACGGTTGTTCCCACTTCATCGGGAAATACCGAGAAAAACGTTATGCTGATGAAGGATTTTGAAGCGACGGCTCTTGTGTCTACTCCTTCATATGCCTTACATATTGCCGAGGTCATCGAAAGTATGGGATACAAAATCGGAGAGGACATCAAGCTTACTCTCGGCCTTTTCGGAAGTGAGGGCTGTACCGTCGAAATGCGTGATCAGATTGAAAAAAGTCTTGGAGTTTTTGCTACCGATAACTACGGTATGAGCGAGCTTATAGGTCCGGGAGTGTCGGGAGAGTGCAGGGAGCGCAGCGGTTTGCACTTTAATGAGGATCATTTTCTGCCGGAGATAATAGATCCGCTGACCGGTGAGGTGCTGCCCCAGGGGGAGAGAGGAGAGCTTGTGATTACAACGCTTACTAAGGAAGCTCTTCCGGTGCTGAGATATAGGACAAGGGATATCACAAGGCTTGATTACGAACCCTGCAAGTGCGGCAGGACACACTGCCGTATGGACAAAACCACAGGCAGAAGCGACGATATGCTTAAAATAAGGGGCGTCAATGTATTCCCGAGTCAGATAGAAAGCGTAATAATGACTATACCTCAGGTCGCTCCGTACTATGAGCTTGTCGTTGATCGTGAGGGCAATGCGGACACCCTTGAGGTAAGGGTTGAGCTTGCGGCCGCAGAGCTTCTGGACAGCTATAAAAATCTTGAACAGCTGAGGGAAAATGTAAAGCACAGACTTAAAACCGTGCTGGGGATTCAGACAAAGGTATCTTTAGTTGAGCCGAAATCTATGGCGCGTTCTGCGGGTAAAGCCAAAAGAATTATTGATAACCGTAAAAAGTAATTAAATGTTAAAATCATAAAAACGGCAGCTGTATTTTAAATAGCAGCCGTTTTTATTATATAAAAAACACTTGACTTTTCCATAATTTATGATATAATATAAATGTAAAATTATGGAAAATGTAAAAGGGAAAAGGTTTGTTAGCACTGTTATTGCTGTGATAATATCTGGTATTTAAATTTTATCAGGTGTTATTTCCTCGGAAAGCATAAATGCAAATAACGACTTTTGTCATATTATCCTGACTCATATCCATATTCATCCGGTCACTACATAGTTGTAAGCGAATGTGTTGAATCTTCAAATAATGTGACCTTTACCATAAAGGATCCTAATAACCGGAAAAATGGAACGCTCTGCGATACGCATATTGTGTCTGCTTCTGATTTGTATTCTTGCTTTATTGCGATGGCGTGGATGAAATAACATATAGGAGGAAACATGTTAACCTTGAAAAAAATAAAACAAAAGACAATTTTAATTTTACTGTCTTTAATAATGGTAGCTTCTGTTACGGCATGTCAGCAAGCGGTACAGGACGATAACGATAGTACCCGGACATCCGTTTCCGAAACCGATCAAACTTCGGCGAATATAACCGAAGTTTCTTATGAAAATGAGAATACCGGCATTACCGGGCCGGAAGAAACCGACCGGAAAGAGCTGATATTTAACTCGGAAGAACATATCGAATTGTGCACATCTGAGATTAAATCCGGAAATGATACCTATGAGATAAAAACCTTTTTATTTGACCGTATAGAAGAAACAGCGGGGGAAATAAAAGGGGACGTTGCGTTTGAGCTTTATAAAAACGGTGAAAGGATCAATACTTTGTCTCCCATAATCGGATATTTGGGGCAGGTTGGAAAGACATACGAAAAGAACAAGCCCGAGGATTATTTTAACGTTATCAAGCTTGACGGCGGCGAGGTTTTTACCGTGACTTATCCCGAGGATAACGGCTTGATGACAACGGCTTTCCTTACCGTTAAGGACGGAAAGCTTACGCTGATGGAGCGGTATCTTACCGATGAGGAGAAAAAGCGCTTGGAAGCCGATCCTCATGAATATCCCATAACCAGCAGGACATGTTTTAATACCGTTAAAAAATTCGGCGTCAAGGAAAATTGCATAACCTATACTCTCGAAAACGAGATAACAAATATAGGAGAGGATAAGGACGCCGTGTATCCGGCGGGGGAAATTCCTTTGACCTTTGACTTTAAAAACAGCATCGTTAAGTGCGAAAAGGATGAATATGCGGGAATGGTATATTACTACTGAATATATGTTAATCAAAATCGGCTGCCGTAAAAATTTGCGGCAGCCGATTCAGCTTGTTGAAAAGCTTTTCCTCGGCAGAGCTTCCGACAAGCTGACACCGATTTTCGTTTTTGTCAAAAATCAAAAATAGGGCGGAACCCTTGGCTCCGCCGCTATTTTAAGGCTATGATTTCAATTCAGGGCAAAACCCTTTTTATTTCCGAAAAAAGTTTGGTATTTTTTCCAGCTGATTTTAATATCAAAATTTTTTATACTTTGGTTGGTGGTTGGTAATCAAGGCGTATCTGAAAACAAAGCAAGTCTGTACAATCACGCTAAAGCGGGGCGATTCCAAGTAAAAACCGGAAAAATACAAGGGTATTTCATGTTTACCCCTTTGGGATAAATATCGGTATCCTTTAGCATGGATAGCTTCCGCAGTTAGTAGAAATCGTGCGATTTGCGGCTTTTAAGACAGCCATTAGTATAATCACGGCTTAGGATTGCGGTAATATAAATTGCGCATGGTTTCCCGCCATAACCTGATCCATTACATCAAGCGCTAAAGGCTCAGATGACAGCAAGTCGCCTGTTTTGGCGTCTGATTTTGAAAAATACAGCACATCGTCCTTCTTCCCCAGACTGTAATGATAGTTTTTCTCATCGGAAAGGCAGTAAGCACAATTGTTCGAATAATCAATGACCACAATGCTTCTGCTCGATATTTCCGGTTCCCCTTTTTGAGATAAGCATATTCCCGCACATATTTCAAGCTTTCCGTCTTTGTTCAGGTCGCAAAGGTAAATAGACGTTATGCTTTTGCAGCGGAAAAGAGGACGGGAAGCATCTCCTTCCTTTACATACAAGCCTGTTCCGTTAACGTCATCGGGATCGTAAGTAAAGAGTATGCCGGGAAAATCCTCCATGTCAAATTCAAGAGGTATATCCCACAGACTGCCGTCGCCCGAAACCGTTAAATCTCTTATTTTTATAACCTTTTCGGAGGACTCGGGCTCAGATACGGGGTCGTTCTCGGATTCGTCCTTGAGAGAGTATTCGGTCATTTTATCAAGAGTGAGAATATCCGCCGAAAAATCATCGGAATAATAACCGCTTTGCATGTAAGAAACGCAGTACTTATATTCCAGCTCGCCGTTTCTCTCCTGTAAAAAGTAATCGTACTTTCCCCTGTCGGAAAGGAAATACATTTTATCCTCAGCATAATCAAGCACCCAGATGAGATTATTTACAAGACCAGAACCAAAGCTTATTTCGGTGCATATCTCCCGCTTCCCGTCACCGCTCAGGTCGCACAGATAGGTTGCTCCGGGATTAACATAAACGCCCGTTCCTCCGGCAAGATAGCTCCTTTCCTCGGAAGCTCCGGGTGTGCGGACATAAAGCCGGCCGTTTTCTATACCGAATACCTTTCCCTCAAACTCGCCCATCTCGAATTCAATGATTACGTTTGAGGAACAAGTGTGCCTCAGATCAAGCTCCTTCGCAATATCAATGACCTTTTTGTACTCGATCTCATAGGGCGGGCGCTTTTCCGTAACCGCCGCCGCCAGCCTTTCTTCAAGCTCGCTGTAAACGCTTTCGTTAAAAACTGCGGGAGCCACTACGCCGTTTGTGTTTTCTCTGTACTCAAAAGAAGCGTTTTCCCTGCCGGGTACGGGATAGCGTCCCTCATAGTCGTTTACCGGGCAATATGCGTTGTAGCCGTAAATGTCTTCCGGGTAGCTGGGGGCATCCTTCAGAAAGTAAACCCAGGAATCCCCCATGATCATAGGGGTAAGCTGAGAGAAGGAGTAAAAGCCGCCCTCGTCCTCGGCGGGGTCATAGTCCCCCACGGTATACGGCATGGCAATAACGATTTCGTCCCCCTCCCATGCCTTGCCGTTTCCTTTCAGCACCTTTTCCACCTTAAGGGTATTGAAGGATATATATCCGTTATAATAATCTGTCGATATGGACTCGACAAAATCGGGAATTTTGTTCGTCTCGGCAACCTGCCGGCTTTGGTCGGTAAAGGTTCCCATAACGATAAGGCTGCTGTCCTCCGCCAGCTCTTCATAGCTTTTGTACTTGGATGCGCTGACAAAATCTGGAAGGTTATCGCCCATATAGTGCATATCAAGCTTTGAATAGTCTCCCGTATAGAGATACAGACTATCCGGATAACGGCTCATATTCACCAAGTTGACAGTGGTTTTATAGCCCTTCTCCTGCGTATTTGGGGATATAACCGAGTCGGGGCGGAGGCTCACGCTTACCGCCGCCGCAATTACAGCCGCAGCTAACGCAATGCAGGCTGCCGCTGTGCAAATCGGTCTCATATAGGATTTTTTAGGTGTCACTATCATAGGAGCAAGAGCTTCTTCGCTTTGATTTGCCGATGCTACCATATTTTCGTCTATATCGGACAGTGCTTCAAAAAATTCTTCACGTTTCATTTAAATCATTCCTTTCTTCTCCAGATGCTTCTTAAGTTTTTTTCGTATACGGTTAAGAATAACAGAGACATTGGATTGTGTAAGACCGTTAATAAGTGCTATTTCCTTTACGCTGTCACAGTACCAGTAGCGGCGGATGAAAATGTTCCGTTTCAATAAAGGAAGCTTTTTTAAAAAAACGTTTATTTCATTTATAAGTTCTTTGTATTCCGGCTCGGTTTCGATCGCGGAATCCGACGGAATAACTTCTGACAGCTCATCAAGTATTAACGCTGTTTTACTGCCTCTGCGTTTTTCCGCGCACTGCATTCTGTATCTGTTTATGGCGAGGTTTCTGGTTAGTTTTCCGAGAAAGGCGGAAAGCTGCTGCGGATGATTTGGAGGGATAAGCTCCCATGCTTTAAGAAATGCATCGTTGACGCATTCCTCGGAATCTTCCCGGGAATCCAATATATTCATAGCTATTTTGGTGCAGTATGCGGTATATTTTTCGGAAACGGCTGAAATCGCTTTTTCGTTTCTGCTGAAAAAAACTTTATTATTTCGTTACTTTCCATAATGTTACCTTTCCTTTGAAAGTCAGCATGCTTGCTTTTCACTTATATACACGTATTTTAATATTGAATCTTACAGTTTTTTGAAAAAATACGGATGATGGCGGGTTAATACTAATACCCAACTGAAAACTGACAATCTTTGCGGTCTGATTTTTGCAATGCTGCGTTGTCGTCCTTGCAAGGCGTCAGCCTTGTCTTGCAAAAATCATCCTTACAAATCTTTGTCTGTTTTCAATCGGGAATTAGTATAACGTGTGATTTCCCGGGCTGAAATCATGAATAAACGTGCCTTTATCGACAATCAATGTTATTTAAAATAGAAAAAAAGAATATTTTAAAATCAAAGTCGTGTGTGATTTTAATGAATGAATAAAAAATAGATCGGCGGAATGAGCCGATCTATTTTTTAATCTATATGCTTAAATTTTATATTTTTGAATATCCATAGGCGTTTATAAGCGCGTCAACCTTTTGTTTTTCCTTGCACATAGGGCAATCGGCAGGGGAATGGCTGGCATATCCGGGAATGTCGTCGGGGGTAAACAGTGAATGTATTTTTATTCCCGCCACCTGGTCAATAGCACTGAAAAGTGCGGTTACTCCCACTAAATTGCCGCTGTAGTATTTAAGGCATTCCATGGAACGGCTTATGGTCCAGCCTGTAGAAGCACTGGATATGAGCAGAAGGACACGCTTGTTCCATATCATCGGCTGTGTGTCGTCACGGAATATCATCTGATTATTACTGTCAAGCTCGGGAGTTATAACGCAGATATCGTTTCCGTAATTTATGGCATGCGTAGAGCCGCCGCTGAGGTTTTCCGCAAGGAATGCTCCTATCATCTGTGTTCCTTCAAGACAAACTATGGTATCAATAGGGGTGGCGTTATAGACGCTTTCCAGCACCTCGGCAGTTTCCTTTGCGTTTTTAAGCTTACGTTTCATTTTGTTGAGATCAATGTAATAATTTACATGGGAGTGGTTGGTGGCAAAATGTCCGGGTATTATTCCAAGCTTTATGTGTTTATGCTTGCTGTATGTGATTTCCCTCATGCGCGTTTCCATATAATTGTTTACTCCTTTCGCAAATCACCGGTTTGGTTTTGTTGGGAAAAGTGCCGTGTATTTATAATATCACATTATACGAAAAAAATCAATTCTGAATAAGAAATTTATACTATTTGCACAAATAAATGCTTGTTATTTTTATATCAAAATCGCTGTTTTTTTTCTAAAAAAGGCATTTTTTGTTAGTAATCAACAAAAATGTATCGTTTTATTCTATGCTTGATATGAAAAAAATACAAAAATATACTGGATTTTTTTTTGAGGTTATAGTATAATCATTATAACGTGTTTTTTAAAATGCGAAAAAATCCCGAGGCTTGATTTGAATGTGTCAGAACTTTGTTTTTCAAAGCGCCTCAAAGAAGGAAGGAACGGTTATTGAGTATGAAACCTTATAAATGCAAAAACATCAGAAATGTAGCTCTTGCAGGTCACGGTGGAAGCGGAAAGACCTCCCTTGCCGAAGCGCTGATGTATGTCAGCGGCGGGCTTGACAGAATGGGAAAGGTGTCGGAGGGAAGCACTGTATGCGACTTCGATCCTGATGAAATCAAGCGTAAAATATCTCTGAACGCTTCTATGGCATATGCTGAGTGGAAGGACATTAAAATAAATATTATAGATACTCCCGGTCAGTTTGATTTTGTGGGTGAAATGAACGAGGGTATAAGAGCGGCGGAAAGCGTTATTATTACCCTTCCCGCCAAGGACGGAGTCCAGGTAGGAACCATTAAGGCTTTTAATGAGGCTAAGCTGAATAAAAAGGCATCGATGTTCGTGGTAACGAGGATGGAGGAGGAAAACTCCAATTTCTATAAATGCCTTGAGGAAATGAAGACAAACTTCGGTCCTACCATATGCCCGATAGTAGTACCTTTTGACAAGTACGGAAAGGTAGAAAGCTACATAAACCTTCTTGAGATGAAGGCTTATGAGTACAGTGAGGGCGGAAAGCGTAAAGAAGTGGAAATGCCCGCCTCTGAAAACCGTCTGAAGGGTCTCCGCGCGGCTATGGCCGAGGCAATAGCAGAGACTGACGAGGATCTTATGATGAGATACTTCGAAAACGAGGGCGAGGATTTTACCTTTGCCGAAATCGTAAAGGGTATTCATGACGGTATCGATCAGGGCGTTATAACACCTGTTGTCTGCTGTTCCGGGGATACGCTCGCTTCCGTGGATATGCTTCTGGATACTATCGTGTATATGCTTCCCAGCGCCGACGAACGTCCCGGTGAGCCTAAGAAGGAAGAATATGTAAAATATGATGAGGATAAGCCTTTTTCCGCTTTTGTGTTCAAGACCGTTGCCGATCCATTCGTAGGAAAGATGAGTTTTGTCAAGGTCGTTGAAGGTAAGCTCAGTGCGGCGGCTTCCCTGGTCAATGCAACTACCGGTGAGGCCGAAAAGCCGGGTAAGCTTTTGGTGCTAAAGGGAAAGAAGCAGGAGGAGGTGTCCGAAGCATTTGCAGGAGATATAGTTGTTGTTACCAAGCTTAATGCGAATACCAACGACACTCTTTGCGATCCCTCAAACGTTGATAAGTACGTACCGATCATTTTCCCGCAGCCCTGTTTCTTTAAGGGCATCGCCGCCGTCAACAAGGCTGATGAAGGCAAGCTGGGAACGGCTTTAAGACGATTACTGGAAGAGGATCTGACACTTTCTTACGAGCATAATCACGAAACTCATCAGCGCATTCTGGGCGGTATGGGTGAACAGCATATCGAAGTATCGGTTCAGAAGCTTAAAAATAAATTCGGCGTTGACGTTGAGCTTTCTCAGCCTATTATTGCTTATCGCGAGACGATACGTAAAAAGGTAAGCGTGGAGGGCAAGCATAAGAAGCAGTCCGGCGGTCACGGTCAGTACGGCCATGTCAAGATGGAGTTCGAGCCGGGCGATACCGATGATCTTGTATTTGATGAGAGAGTCGTTGGCGGAAGCGTACCGAAGAACTATTTCCCCGCAGTTGAAAAAGGTCTTCAGGAGAGCATCGCTCATGGCGTATTGGCAGGTTATCCCGTTGTACGTCTTAAGGCTACGCTTTTTGACGGCTCATATCACCCCGTAGACAGCTCGGAGCAGGCGTTTAAGATGGCGGCTCACATCGCATACAAGGCGGGGCTCCAACAGGCTTCACCCTGTCTCCTTGAGCCTATTATGAGTCTTTCCATAATGATCCCGGATGATAACACGGGAGATGTTATGGGCGTTATCAATAAGCGCAGAGGTTCGGTTCTCGGTATGAATCCTGCGGCGAGCGGAATAACTCAGATAGACGCGGAGCTTCCTATGGCTGAGACGGGAGATTTCGCTACCGTCATCCGTCAGATGACGAGGGGCATGGGCGGCTTTACAATGGAATTCGCAAGGTATGAACAGCTTCCATCCAATCTGGAGGCGGAGGTTATTGCAAACGCTCCTAAGTTCAGTGAGTATGAGGGATAAGGACTTTTAAAATCACTGATTAAATATTATAGTCTATCTGAAAAGCCGAAATTTGCACAAACTCTGCTGACTGCGGGTGATTTCTCCGTTAAATGCTTGAAATATTACTGTATTTCTCCGCTTTTTCCTTGAAATAACCAAGTTTTCAGCGAATCAGTACGAAATTGTTTAATTTTCTGATACATCTTAAAAGGCTGATTTACTCTGAATTTAAGAGTAAATCAGCTGTTGATTAAGTATATTTGCAAAGGGCGACTTTAAACGCGTATCGGTATACATTGACATGAATGTTGATGGAAGTTCTGCATCAAAATGAAGGGGAGGGGCATAATGAAAAAAATCAAATTAACAGATAAAAGCATTATTATTGATAAAATCAGCGCAATAAAGATTATTAAAGTTTTTTTAACTTTGTTTGCCGGGATTGCATCTGTTTTACTTTTAAATTATTTCTTTGCATTTAATTTCTACGGATCGTTTTTTGAAAACGCTGTTTTGTTTGTTTTGGGCATTATAATTACTCTGTGCGGACAAAGCATTTTGTTTGGTTTTATTAAATCTACATCAAAAAGACTTGCTTTATTATGTTCTTTAATAAGCTTGATTTTAGGTGCGCTTTTGTGTTTAAATTATTTTTCAGCCGTAGGCAATGAAGGTGTTCTGCCCGGATTTGAAGATAATATTATGTCTTCTCTTATTCTGGTATGCATTTATCATTTTGTCTATTCGGTTGTAATTTTCGGGCTGTCTATGCTGATAATTTATATTTATAAAAAGATTTTTTCTGATAGGCAGTCGGTTCAAAGCTGATCTTTCGTTAATATATAAGTTTATTATTGTTTTAAGAGCCTGCATTAATGCAGGCTCTTTTTTAAAAGAAGAATTGTGAAAATTATGTGAAAGTGCAACCCGAATATAGCCAAAACAATCTTAATAAGTGAAGGGCCTTCAAAAAAATAAAGGAGGTGAAAAGCATAGAGGATCGGGAAATTATAGATCTGTTTATCGCCCGGGAGGAAGAGGCGGTGGATGAGATCAGGAAAAAATACGGCGGCTTGTGTTACAGCTTGGCCTTTAACATCCTGCACAGCGCCGAGGATTCCGAGGAATGTGTTAATGACGCTTACATAAAACTATGGAACAATATTCCCCCCGCTCCGGACAACCTTAAGGCATTTATTTGCAGGGTAACGAAAAATTCGGCTTTAACAAGACTTAAATATAATTCTGCGGGAAAGCGGGACGATAATTTAAAAATTTCGCTTTCGGAGATAGAAGACGCTTTAAGCGATAAAACCGCCGAAAGCAGAAGGGAAAGCGCGGAGATCGGGGAGCTTATAAGCGAATTTCTTCGTTCGCAAAAGCAGGAGGTAAGAAATGTGTTTATAAGGCGTTATTGGTTTATGGATTCGGTAAAGGAGATAGCGGGGAAGTATTCATTCAGCGAAAGCAAGGTAAAGTCCATGCTTTTTCATACCCGTAACAGGCTGAGAAAATATTTAAAGAAGGAGGGTATCGATATATGAAGGAAAAAATATTTTTTAAGGTCATTGAATATATTGACGACGAGCTGATAAGCGAAGCGGCGGAATACCGGCCGGACATGGACGGCGGGGTGATTTTAAACGAGGATGAGGCTTATGGGGTTTCCACAAATGTTGTAAGGACACGGCGGTTATGGAAATATCCCGTTACGGTGATGGCTTTGTTGGGAATTGTGGGGGGAGCGGTGTTTATAATCAATTATAGCGGCATTATCATAGATAATGTTGGTGCGGCTACAGACACAGAAGACACGGAGTTAACCGTAAATACTGGTAACGACCAAGTTTTCACAGATACTGAAAAAACAGTTGATGAGACTATAAATACTACAATCAGTGAAACTACGCCGCATATTGTGCCAATAAAGATAACGGGACAAAGTTTTTATCGCGGTGTATTTCTTGATTCATATCCCGAAGTTCCATTGCCTGATATTGAGAATGGACATTTTATAGAAATGAGTATTAAAGATCTTTTTGAATATTACAATTTCCCTGTTCACAACAATATATTAAACTTAATAGATAAAAAGGAATTGGTTGAAGTCACTAACGAGAATACTCATCATGGTATTTATATCCTTCCTGATGGGAGTATATATGATATAAATACATTTACATTCGAGGCAACATATGATAGTATGTACCATGCAAAAAGATTTACTTTTACAGTTGGTAAGGAATCAACATTTGGTCAAGCATATTATAAATGCTATGATGAGGCACTAAAAAATCCTCAGCTCATGTCAAGTTATATTGCGTTTTATAATGAAGAAAAAGATATTTTGTTTTCAATACGTAATGTTGACGGTATAACATATATGTTTTCTGGAACAGTTGATGAAATAGCAGGTGTTGATCGTATGGTTGATCTGGAAATGAAGGAAAGTTATAAAAAATATGATAATGATTTTAGAAATTCATGTGAAGGGTTACCAGCAGCTATAGAAAAGTTTTGTCAGACAAAGCGCTTATGGTTATACAATTGTTTTAATTCACAAAATTAGATGCAATGTTAAAGATATTAAATTTTAATAACAATTAAAATATTGTAATCAAAAATCATATATAAAGGGGGTGATTCCAATGTGGATATACAGATAATTTTAAACCAAAAACCGTAATTTAGACTATAGGAGGATATCTAAAATGACAAGAAATTTAAAAAGAAGAATTATTTCTTCAATAACATCACTGGCTATGGTATTTTCTTTTGGTGCTACAAATGCTTTGGACGCTTATAACAGCGACACATCCGAGCTTCAATCGGGAAAGCTGAATTATGACAGTATTGAGGAGCTGCCGGATGGAGGAAAAATTTACACTTATAATATAGGGGGAGTAATAAATCAGTTTCCTGTGCCTCCAAAAGGATTTAATCCTATAACAGCAACCGATGAACAATTGGAAACTTACGCTTTTCCCGCAAGACCAGATAAAAATAATAATGAAGATTATCAATCATGGCTTTCACTTATGGAAAGTTATAAATTTACTTCAGCCCCAGAAATTTCAGTTGTTAATAACTCTATAAGTAATTTTAATAGTGACATTGGTGATGTCAGTACATATGCAAAATCCACGGATTATGGTTTAGCAGCATCTGGATACTATTCTCATCTTGGTGAAAGCAAAGAATTCTACACACAACTTCAAGTGGATTATGTTCATCCAAAAGTCACGGCTATAGGAGGCGGTAACAGTGGAAATTCATATTGGGTAGGTTTTGGACACTATAGTGGTGCTCGCATTCAAGCTGGTACTGCTAATAAAAATTATGACCAACCTTGGGCTTGGTATTCATATAATAATAGGGTTAATTTAAATTCAGAAATAAAAATTGACAATTTTATTGTGAATGCGGGAGACAATATTCATATATACATTGCGTTCATGAAATCAAGCGGAAAATTAAATTACTATTTTGTAAATATGACAACTGGGAAATCAGTGAGTAGTGTTGTTAGTATTCCAAATGCTGAAATGTATTTTAACGGGCAAATTGCAAGTTGGTCAGCTTCGCCTCTTTTAAGTAAAGGTTATCCAACTGGTACATTGGGTAATTATGGTAGAGTTACTTTTAAAAATTGTAAGGCTATGCTTAATACATCGAATACTTGGATAGATTTTAACCAACTAAGTAATATCAATAAAATGATTATGGTTGGACCAAATGGTACGCAAATGAGTAAACCAAGTCTATATAAAACAGATAGTTTTCAATGCATGTGGTTAAGTTATATTTAATTTAATTAATGATCGGACAGAGATATGTAGTTCTGTCCGATCGTTTTATTTAATGAATACGATAATATGATTTAGTATGGCTTTATATTGGTATACTTCTTAAATTAAATCAAATTTCATATAAAGACTATAAAATCAAGTACCGCCTTTATAATTTAATTATGCTAAGTTATCATCATCTAACTCATAGTTCAAAAAATTCATATTTCGCAATATTTGAGAAAATACATCTCCGGCTGCTTCAACAACAAATTCTTTCCTTTCTTCAATGCTAAAATTATCATAGTTTCCAAGAATATTCTCATAATCTTCAGGAATACTTGTAATCATCACACTACATCCGTTGTATTCATAAACTGCAAATAAGATGTCTTTATCTTTATTGTAATAAAAAAGTGACCATAAATGATACTTTTGTCCTTCAGGTATACGTTCAATATAATACTCCTGACCAAATTTAATTTTTTTGCCTACAGTTATCGTCAAGTCATTTTGACCGAAATTTGGATTTGAGAAATGAAAACTGTTTACGTCAAATGTATCCCCATCAGGCGATGTATATATGCCATATGGATTATTATCAATGACTTCGAGATAATCACGCCCATGAGCTTTATTATTATGGCTCATATATGATACAAGATTGTCAATGACATCTTCTATACCATAATATTTAAATAGTTCATCACTACTCATTTCAGTAAAACATTCTTTTCCAAAGGGTGTTTTAGGAATATCTGGAAACGATTCTACATAAAATATACATCCGGCAGTAATCAATTCTTTGGTTTTTATTGGTACAATATGCTTAGGTTCTTTAGTGACAATAGTACTTATTGCCTCCTCAACTGTTTTTGAAACATTCTCGGAAATTTCTGGATTAACTGTATCTGCAATGCTTTCAGACGGTTCACCGCTGACAGTCGCGTCTATATTATCGATAGCGCCTCTGTTATTTGCTACAAACACAGCACCTCCAATAACGCCCAAAAGAGCCGCCGCCGTAACGGGATATTTCCATAGCTGTCCCGATCTCCTTTTTCCTCCCGATACGGAAATAATCTCCGCTTTTTCCTCTATGGGCGGGGTTTCTTCGCTTCTTCTATTCATGGCTTCGCAGATCAGATCGTCGTCAATATTCTTTATAGACTTTATTAGCTTTTCTTTTTTCATATGTCAATGCCTCCCTGTTTTAAAAATTTCTTCAGCTTTCCCCGTGTGTGAAAGAGCATGGAATAGACCTTACTTTCGCTGAAGGAGCAATCCTTGGCGATTTTCTTTACAGAGTCCATAAACCAGTAACGTCTTATAAATACCTCCCTATGCTCCGGTTTCTGAAGCCGGAGAAAATCGCTTATAAGCTTTCCCGCCTTTTCCTCCTCGGGAAGCGGATCCATGTTTCCGGAGGAAAGGTCGTTTTCCAGCTCCGACATGGAAACCGTAAGGCCGCTGTCCCGTTTTTTCGCCTTATTGTATTTAAGCCTTGAAAGGGAAAGGTTTCTTGTGACCTTACAGATATACGCCTTAAGATTTTCCGGTTTATTTGGGGGAATGGATTTCCACAGGCTTATGTAGGCGTCGTTTACACACTCTTCCGCGTCCTCGGGGTTGTTCAGTATGTTTAACGCTATACTGCGGCAAAGACCGCCGTATTTTTCCTTTACCTGTTGGATCGCCGCTTCGTTACGGTCAAGAAACAGGTTTATGATATTCAGATCCTCTATGCATTTTCACCTGCCTTTCTTTTTATACCGATCCCGTTTTAAACTTATATAATACCCATAGTTTTTACTAATCCCTTTTAAAGCTGTTGGATTAGTGTTTAGGTTGGCATTATTGCTCCCCCAATTAACGCTTGAATCATTATGCTTGCCCGGCTGTCTAAATACTTTGTCAGAAGCTCTTGAAATATGCGCATATTCCTGCGGCCTTCTTCCTTGTTTTTCAACAGCCCTTCGGCGCACAAATTCTTCAAGAGCTACTTGGGGAAGCGATAAAAGGGATCGGGGGCTATCTGAAAAGCCGCGGATAACACAATTTCTACTAACAGCCTTCCCGCGTTAAATATGCTCGAAATACCCTGGTATTTCTCCGCTTTTTTAAAATCTCCGCGCTTTTAGCGAAATCGTACAAGCTTTATTTGTTTTGGTACCAGCCTAAGCACTAATCCTTTGTCATGTCTATGCCTTGACCAAAAAACAATATCAGATACGCCCTAATATTAGCTCCTTCACTTATTAAGTAGAATTTCAATGGTAAATTTTGCATTTTTTCACAAAACTTTCACAAAATCTTTTTGAAAAAACAGGAGCGTATTCACATACCGGCTGATTTATGTGAATACGCTGAGTTTCTTTTTAAAGAGCAGCTTATAGAAGCCGTCAGGAAAGGGGAGCATTTCCCGAGTCGGATTCACCCCTTTGAACCGATAACGGAATCCGGCGTGAGGGGAACACGGGGCAGAAGTCACACCGATTTTTGTCCTCGGATACAGATTTTAATAAGAATTACTTTCTTACTTTTCAAGATTCCGGATGTTTTTGCGGCATAATTTTATCAAAAATACCTTTTAAAACTATGGGGCTATTGAACCGTTTCAAGCTCCATAATAAGGGCATTTTTCCCGCCGCCGTAATAGCCGGTGCGTTTTGAGACAGGTTTAAAGCCTGAGCTTTGATAAAGAGCTATTGCGGATTTGTTGGTTTCCTTTACCTCAAGAAAGATCTTTTTCGTATCCGAAGGGCACGCCTTAATAAAACCGGTAAGAATGCGCTTTCCTATGCCCCTTCGGCGAAATTCCGGAAGCACGCCTATTCTGTAAAGCTCGGCTTCACCGAATGCCGCCGCGCCGATACAGTAACCGTAAGGGCTTCCGTCCTCCCGGTATTCGATACGGTACAGTATGTCGTTTCGCTCAAGAGTCCCGCAGATACTACCCAATGTCCAAAAATCATCGGGGAAACAGGCGCGCTCCAATTCCGCCAGAATTTCGGGATCGCTCATATGTCTTTATGTCCTCCCAAATTACTTTATGTACATCTCATAAAAATCGCTTAGCTGTTTACGGCATTTACGGTAGGCGTCAATGCCCGAATAATATGGATCGGGAATACCCAAAACAGTTATCTTGTCATCTAAATTCTTATTTTTATAGTAAGAACACAGGGTTATCTTCTGTCTTTGGCTCATTACGTGAATAGCGTCAAAGCTTCCTATGCTGTATTCGGACAGATGAGTCGGTTTATAGTCGGTTTCAATGCCTATTTCCTTCAGTACGGTTATCACATTGTCGTCAAGCTTATCCCCTATAATGGCTATTCCGGCGCTTTTAAAGCAATAGGGCGAATTTTTTCTTTTAGCAATGCTGTTGGCGATTTCCATAGCAAGAGGGCTGCGGGTTTTATTTGACGTACATACGATCAGTACATTTTTCATATGAGATTTTCCCTTTCTGTCAGTGAGTCTCGAACCAGGTTCTTCCGGTTTTTACATCGGCCGTAAGAGGAACGGTCAGGTTTACACAGCTTTCCATTTCCTCCTTCAAAAGCTCGGATACCTGTTGTGCGCAGGATTCTTCGGCTTCCACTATAAGCTCGTCGTGAACCTGTAGAATAAGCTTCGCAGGGAGCTTCTCGGCTTTAAGACGGTTATATACTTTTATCATGGCAAGCTTTATTATATCCGCCGCAGTTCCTTGTATAGGGGTGTTCATGGCTATTCTTTTTGCAGCGGCCTGTACAATTTTGTTTGAGGAGCTTATTTCAGGTATATATCTGCGGCGTCCGAACATCGTTTCGACCCAGAGGTTTGTTTTGGCGTTCTCCACCGTTTTTTTCATAAAGCTGTCAACGCCGCCGTATTTTGATAAATACGCCTCTATATAGCGTTTGGCCTCCGCTACCGAAACGCCGATATCCTTCGAGAGCGAGAATGCGCCGATCCCGTATACGATTCCGAAATTGACCGCTTTGGCTCTTGAACGAAGTTCAGGCGTTATCCAATCAACAGGCTGGTTAAATACCTGAGAAGCGGTGATGGTGTGGATGTCGTCTCCCCTTAGAAATGCCTCCTGCATTATCTTATCCTCTGCAAGATGAGCCAATACTCTTAGTTCGATCTGAGAATAGTCTGCGTCTATAAGCACGCAGCCCTTTTTTGCTACGAAAAACTTGCGCATATTCCTTCCGAGCTCGGTACGAACGGGGATATTCTGTATATTTGGCTCGGCGCTGCTTATTCTTCCGGTTCTTGTTTCCGTTTGCTTAAAGGTCGAGCGGATACGGCTGTCGTCACAGACGGCCGATTTCAGACCGTTGACATAGGTGGATTGAAGCTTCGTATATGCTCTGTATTGTGAGATCAACGGCACTATGGGGTGCTTGTCCGTAAGCTCCTCAAGAACATCGGCGTTTGTGGAATAGCCGGTTTTTGTTTTTTTGCCGCAGGGAAGGCAAAGCTTATCGAATAGTATGACTCCCAACTGCTTTGGAGAGCCGATATTGAATTTTTCACCCGCAAGCTGATATATTTTTTCTTCGGTTTCCGTTATTTTTTCGGAAAGCTCTTCGCCGAAATTATCTATGCCCTCAAGGTCGATTTCGATGCCGTCAATTTCCATTGACGTAAGAACCTCGGCAAGAGGTATCTCTATATCCCGAAGGATTTTTTCAAGCTTTTCGGACCTTATGCGGTTCATAAGCTTGCAGCTTAGCTCGTAAAGGCATTGGGGCAATCCTTCGTTGTTCCGACCGGTATCTTCGTCATAATGGGAAACCCCGTATTCGGTGCATAATCTTCCAAGCCCGTAATCATTTGAACTTACATTTAACAGATACGCGGCAAGGGTTATATCAAATGTCACGTTGTTTATTTTTATGCCCTTAGGCATAATATATGAATATATCGCTTTAAGGTCAAATGTTCTTTTTTCAATGTCACTTTCAAAAAAGCTTTTTTCCTTTTCTTCATCAAGCCTGCGGCAGCTTCCGTTTTCGCATACAAGAACTTGTCCGTCGACAATAATAATATCGGCGGCGTTTTTGTCCGGTACGATTTCTTCGGATAAATGTATGTTCATAGCTTCGCTTACCGCTTTTGCTTCGGCGGCCTGATTAGCTTTGTTTATATTTTCGGGAGAAATGTTCAGTTTCCTTAAAATTGTGAACATCTCAAGCTCGGTCAGTATTTCGGCTAATTTGATTTCGTCTTTTTTTTGGGGAATATATGCGGATATATCAGTGTTAACGGGAGCATTTAAAGCTATTGTACCAAGTTCACGGCTTAAAAAGCAAGCGTCTTTTCCCTCAGACAGCTTTTTTCTTAAGCTGTCGGTTATCTTCAGATTGTCAAAATCATCATAAATATTACTAACAGTAGAGTATTTTTGTATCAAATCAAGCGCGGTTTTTTCACCTATGCCCTTTACGCCGGGAATATTATCACTGCTGTCTCCCATAAGCGCTTTCACTTCTATCATTTGGATCGGGGAAAGACCGTATTTTTCCTTAATGGTTTCGGGAGTATAAAGGGTATCTTCTTTGTTTCCCGCTAAGTTTACAAACACGTTATCTGTTATCAGCTGAAAGCTGTCACGATCGCCTGTGGCAATTACGGCGCAGTTTCCGCTTTCTTCAGCTGCGTGTGAAAGAGTTCCCAGAATATCGTCGGCTTCCCAGCCTTCCTTTTCAACTATCGCTATACCCATTGCACGGAGAATTTCCTTAACATAGGGTATCTGCATAGCCAGCTCCTGCGGCATCGGCTTTCTTGTGCCTTTGTATTCCGTATATAATTTATGACGGAAGGTAGGGGCCTTTAGATCAAAGGCAACGGCAATGCAGTCGGGGGAAAAATTATTCCGCAGCTTAAGGAGTATATTCATAAATCCCGTTATGGCATTGGTAAAAACCCCTTTTTTGTTTGACAGGGTTCTTATACCGTAGAAAGCGCGGTTGACTATGCTGTTTCCGTCTATTACAAGCAGCTTCATATAATCTCCTTTTAACAATTATAATATACAAGATGTATAAAATTAATATAATATATCTAAAAGTAAAGAGATTCAGCGCCTCTTATGCTTTGAAATCCGCTTTACTTTTGCAAGAGTTTTGTTACTTTTTTCCTCACGAGCCGAAGCGGCTTCTTCCTCAGCGTTTTTATATGCCAAGCCGTAAAAATAAAGCTGGGAATCAAGCGGTTCTTCATTTTGTTTGACCGATTTTTTTACATATGTTCCGTCTGGCTGCTGAACCCTTGCTTTAACATTATCTTTAAGCATAATATTGAATATAGCCGTAAGTTTTTCCTGAATTTCAGGGGATTTTATAGGTGCAGCAACTTCGACGCGCCTTTCGGTATTCCTTGTCATAAAATCAGCCGAGCTTATATATACCCTTCGGCGTGTGTCATTCCCGAAAATATATATACGGCTGTGTTCAAGGAATCTTCCTACTATAGACGTAACGGTTATGTTTTCCGTATATCCCGGTATTCCCGCCACCAGACAGCAAATTCCGCGTATTATAAGCTGTACTCTGACCCCGCGTCTGCTTGCCTCCACAAGCTTCTGAATAATATCTATATCAGTTAAGGAATTCATTTTTATACCGATATAGCCGTCTTTTCCGTATGTTATCTCCCGGTCTATCATTTCTACGACCCGGGATTTTAAGCAGTTGGGCGCTACCCATAATGTAGAGCTGCTTTCGACGGCCACACCTACGGAAAGATTGTTGAATATAAGCGATGCGTCGGTACCGAATTCCTTGTCCGAGGTTATAAGAGTAAGATCGGTGTAAAGCTTTGAGGTGCGTTCGTTATAGTTTCCCGTTCCCACCTGTGTAATATACCTTATGTTATTTCCTATTCTTCTGGTTATAAGAAGAAGCTTGGAGTGTACCTTTAATGAATCAAGACCGTATATTACGGTAACTCCGGCGTCAGCCAGGCGCTTTGCCCAGCCTATATTGTTTTCTTCATCAAATCTTGCCCTTAGCTCTACCAGCGCCAGAACGTCTTTTCCGTTTTCCGCGGCGCGTATGAGCGCGTTCACTATCTTACTGTCTCTTGCCACACGATAAAGCGTTATCTTGATCGAAACGACCGACGGATCCACCGTAGCTTCGTCAAGAAGCCTTATAAATGAATTAAACGTTTCATAAGGATAAAACAGAAGCATATCTCCTTTATCCGCCTGTTTTATCATTGATTCATGCTTATTTACCGTTTTAGGCTGCTGCGGAGTCAGATGCCGGAAAAAAAGCTCCGGTTTTCCTGACAATTTATCGCGTATGGATCCTACAAAATCAAAGTCCAGAGGACAGCTTTGTACAAATATAAAATCACTGCATGTTTCAAGGCCGAGCTTTTTGGCGAGTAATTCCTTGTCGATCGTAGAATTTCTCGCAAATAGTTCAACACGTATCGGTGAAAGCTTTTTGCGTTTTTTTATAAGCTCCTCCATTACGTCACGGAAATCCACATCATGATCATAAAGAGCTTCGTCTACGTCAATATCCGCATTTCTTGTAATTCGAAAAATATTTCCATCAATCAGATCAAAATTAGGGAACGCTTTGGCTGCATAATAAATTATAAGATCCTCAGTCAAAATAAAGCGAAGCTTATCGCTTTCGGATGGAAGAAAGATAATTCTGCCGAACACATCCGAGACTGTCAGGGGAATTATACCCAATACGCTGTGTTTTGCGCCGCTTTTGTCTTTAAGGGCAACACCGGCGTACAGCTCCTTATTTTTAAGAAACGGCAGGGGATGGGTTTTGTCTACCACCGTTGGAGAAAGAAGCGGAAGTATCTCTTTTGTAAAATATTGTTCCAGCCATTGTACAAGCTCGCTGTCTTTTATTTTGTCGGGATATATCTGTTCAACACCGTATGATTTCAATCCTTTTATTATATCCTTATATGCCTTTTCCTTTCGCGGAAGAAGCTCGGCGGTGCGTTTGGCTATCTTGGTAAGCTGCTGAGCCGGAGTAAGCCCTGTCTTGTTATCCTTTTTAGCATCCTTTACAAGCGTCTGGTCGTGCAGGGTCCCGGCTCTTACCATGAAAAATTCATCAAGATTGCTGCAAAAGATAGAGACAAAGTTGAGCCGCTCCATTAACGGTATTGATTCGTCCTCCGCTTCTTCGAGGACTCTTTCGTTAAATTTTAGCCAGGATAATTCCCGGTTATCAAAATAATTGTTAAAAATTTCTTTCATATTTGTTCCGATTCCTTTCAAGGAGCTTATGTATTTTTCTGAAACAGGATTAGCCGGTCCGGATATGTAAAAAAGACGCAATTTGCGTATTATTGTAAATAATTCGTGTGCTTTCGGATAAAAAATCCGTCAATTTCGCATCCTTTTGTTGTCTTTATTAAAATCTGGTTTATAATTTTATTTGCCGATACAGCCATTATGCAAAAAATTTTTATGGCGGGTTTTTATAAGAAGATCGTTTTCTTTCTGAGGTTTTATTTAAGGCAATACCGCGCAATGACCGCCTGACGGCTTTGCGTGCGGCTTGCTTGCATATATTCCGTCAGCTTACACAAATCCTCCTTGAAATACGTCAGTATTCCTGCGTCGAATTTATGCAAGCTGACGAAATATCTGACTGCGCAATTCATACGCAATCATTGTGCGGTGTTGCCTTAAAATAATGATACTGATTAAGTTTTGAAGGTGTAAACCGTTTTTGGTTTACAGAAGTGCTTATGCGTGGGTTTTATTTTGCGGCGCCTGTTTTGGTGTTCATAACGGGAGAACTGTGCGCTTTTTTCATACCCGCGATGCTTAAAGACGTTACTGAAAATCGTTTGTCAAAATATTTAAAACGGCGTTTTGTTTTTTTGATCCGCTCTCAATGAAAAGAATGAATTAAATAAAATTATAATTTTTCAATAAAATGATTGTCGGATTCGTTCCAATACTTTTTATAAACAAAAGCAGCATTTCCATCAAAATTTAACTGATACATTCTGAATATAACCGGGAAATTTTTAGGCTGCCATTGTTCCTCATACGAATAGCGGTATGTCATACCTACTTTTTCCATAACACTGCCGCTTCTTGGATTGTTTATGTCATGCGTTGCCGTAATATATAGCAGTTTGTCTTTTTTTACCTGTTCCACAACCGCTTTTGCCGCCTCGGTGACAATACCTCTGTGCCAAAATTTCTTACGAAGTCCATAACCCAAATCATGGTGTTCTTCCATATCAACTTTGATATAACCTATGGGAAAATTATCTTCCTTCAAGCAGATAGCATATGCATATCTTTGTGGCTGTGTATATTTTGAAGCATATTTTTCTTCATAGAATTTCTTTGCTTCTTCCATGCTTTTTGCAGGATACCAAGGTAAAAATTTATTAACTTCTTCATCTTTCAGAATAAGAAAAAGCGCTTCCATGTCTTTTTCCGCGAATTTTCTTAAAATCAAGCGTTCTGTTTTTAATTCAGGTGTATTCATGTTATCTTACCATCATAGAATTTATTTCAAGCTCTTATAGCACATTCAATCGATTATTTTAAATCTCTTTTCGCAAAGCCTTTTGCAAGCGCTTTCTTAAAATAGACGCGAACCGGAGGGGATTTCTTTTGTGTAAACCGATTTTGGTTTACATTAGTGCGGGGGATGCAGGGTATCGTTTGCAGGATTTGTTTTGGAGGTTTGCAGCAGGTAAATCGGGGCATGGAGGGTAATTTTGTATGTGTAAACCGATTCTGGTTTACATTAGTGAGGAGGGATGCAGGTTGTTGTTTGCAGGATTTGTTTTGGGGTTTGCAGCGGGTAAATCGGGGCACGGAGGGTAATTTTGTATGTGTAAACCGATTTTGGTTTACATTAGTGAGGGGTATGCGAGTTATTGTTTGCAGGATTTGTTTTAGAGGTTTGCAGCGGGTGAATCGGGGCACGGAGGGTAATTTTGTATGTGTAAACCGATTTTGGTTTACATTAGTGAGGGGTATGCGAGTTATTGTTTGCAGGATTTGTTTTGGGTTTTGCAGCGGGTGAATCGGGCGTAATGATAATTGTATATATAAGCCGTTTTTGGTTGATATTTTTTAAGGATCATTCGATCAAACCGGTAATTGTCCTGAAGCTTATCCGGGACGAAGTAAGCACATTTTCTTTTTGAAAGTTATTATTGACTTTATTGAGGCCTTTTGCATGTCATGGTATGAATGGGATTTTTTAAAGGATCGATTGTGGTTATTTGGATATATACAAAGGCTCCGATTCTTTTATTTGATATTTGTCGGATCTGTTATTTTTCGGGGAGCATACCGGTTTATTCGGTAAAGGCGGCTTTTTTTCGGAAAAAACCGTATGAAAAACAAGCGGCGGAGACCGTCCGCCGCTTGTTTTTATTTCATGCCTTTTTTTAGTTCAAGGGCTTTTTTTGTAAAGCTTGCAAACAGCGGATGGGGGCGGTTGGGTCTGGACTTAAATTCAGGGTGGAACTGAACGGCTAAAAACCAAGGGTGGATTTCTTCGGGAAGCTCTATTATTTCCACCAGCTTTCCGTCAGGCGACTGTCCCGAAAGTATCAGCCCCTTATCCGTGAAATCCTGACGGTATATGTTGTTAAATTCATAGCGGTGACGGTGACGTTCGTAAATAAGCTCTTCTCCGTATATATTTCTCGCCAGGCTTCCCTCGGAAAGCTTGCAGGGGTACAAGCCCAACCGCATCGTACCGCCCATTTCAACATTTTTCTGATCAGGCATTATATCAATTACATTATACATCCCGTCTTCGGCGAATTCTGACGAATTAGCTCCGTCGAGACCTGCAACATGGCGGGCAAATTCAATCGTAGCCATATGCATTCCGAGGCATAAGCCCAAATAAGGCACTTTATTTTCTCTGGCATATCTGACAGCCTCGATTTTACCTTCGATCCCTCTGTTGCCAAAGCCGCCGGGAACCAGTATGCCGTCACAGTCGCTTAAAAGTCCGCGGACCGAGTCGGGAGTGACTTCCTCGGAATCAATGAGCTTTATATTAACATTGGCTCCGTTAAAAAAGCTGGCATGGCGCAGGGATTCCATGACCGACAAATAGGCGTCCGGAAGAGCCACATATTTTCCCACAAGTCCTACGGTAAGCTTGTCCTTGGCATTTTCCTGCATATGAACCATGTTTTCCCACTCCGTAAGGTCGGGAGAGGTGTTTTCCATATTTAGATGATGACATACAACATTAGCAAGGCCTTCTTTTTCAAGCATCAGCGGAACCGCGTATAAAGAGGATGCGGTAAGATTAGGAATAACGTCGTCCTTGCGTACATTACAGAAGCTGGCGATCTTTGCCTTCATGTCTTCGGGTATTTCCAGCTCGCTGCGGCAGACAAGCACGGTAGGCTGTATGCCGTAGGAGAGGAGAGTTTTAACGCTATGCTGGGTAGGCTTTGTTTTCAGTTCATCGCTCCCGGTGATAAAGGGCAGGAGCGTTACATGTATGTACATTACGTTTTCCCTGCCCTTATCGGCGGCTACCTGTCTTATTGCTTCCAAAAAGGGAAGACTTTCTATATCGCCGACCGTACCGCCTATTTCGGTTATAACCACGTCTACGGGTGTCTCATGAACGTTAGCGGCGCGGTAAATACGCTCTTTTATTTCGTTGGTAATATGCGGAATGACCTGAACGGTACCGCCTAAATAATCTCCGCGGCGTTCCTTGGATATAACGCTCCAATATACCTTTCCGGTGGTAACGTTACTGTTCACCGATAAGTTTTCGTCGATAAACCGTTCATAATGACCCAGATCCAGATCGGTCTCCGCCCCGTCGTCCGTAACAAACACCTCGCCGTGCTGATACGGGCTCATGGTGCCGGGATCTACGTTCAGATACGGGTCAAATTTCTGAATGGTCACTTTATAGCCTCTGTTTTTAAGCAGCCGTCCGAGAGACGCCGCCGTAATTCCTTTACCCAGACCGGACACTACTCCTCCGGTAACAAAAATATATTTGGTGGTCATTTTTTTGAATTTTCCTTCCCTTTCCTTGCTGAAATACTTATATTTATTGTACTATAAAAAGCGTTTTTTTTCAAGAGTCTGGAGACATTTTGAGAAATTAATTTTGGGGTCGTCTGAAAAGCCGCAAATCCCGGAATTTCAACCAGCTGCGGAGGCTTTCCGCGTCAATGAATGCCGATAGTTATTTCACAAAGGGATAAGTATGAAATAACGTCGTATTTCTCCGCTTTTTCCTTAAAATCGCCACGCTTTGGCGTGATCGTACAAATTTGCTTTGTTTTCAGATAGGACATTGTCTTTGTCGGCTGCAAAAAAATTGTTTCATAAAATTTTCATATTTTCTTAACCCGACTTATATTTTTTTCGTTATACTGTGATCAGGGACAGCATGAGTTTCCGAAACATGCGCGCTTACCGCCGATTACAGTTTTTTGGGATCAAGGGGTTGCGGAAATTCTCCTATATCCAAAAGAGATTTGTTTAAGAGCCTGTTTATTGTTCCCCCAATTAACTCTTGAATTATTCTGCTTGCCCGGCTGCCTAAATACTTCATCGGAAGCCCTTGAAATATGCGCATATTCCTGCGGCCTTCTTCCTTGTCTTTCGACAGCCCTTCGGCGCACAAATTCTTCAAGAGTTACTTGGCGAAGCAATGTATCTCTCAGCATGCGTCTTGCCTGCACCTTTTACGCAATGTGCATACTTCAGGATTCCAAACAGGATCAAAATCGATCAGTATTCGGAAAAATTGCTCCATATTCTGAAAAATTTCTCCGTTTTTTTATTTTTGTATCACTCCAAATGCTTACCTATGTTTTTTTAGGTCAGAGACGGTCAATAATATAAATACTGCCCCAGGCGCTTTTGACGTTCTGAGGCATCGGAATCGGATGGGGGGAAGCCGTTCGCATATGTACCGGGTGCTCCCGCTTTGTTGTATGTAAGCGGCGTAACTTTTTCAAGACATTTTAAGGAAAGGATTTTTTATGAAAAAAATAGCAGTATTGATATTGGTTTGCAGCCTTTTGACAAGTCTCGCCGGATGTTCTTCCGGAAATGAAGACAAGCCGGAGGGTACCCCGGATAACGGTACGTCCTCCGCAACGGCGGCGCCGGCAGAATCGGATAATGAAAGCGGAGAAGAAACCAATGCTCCCGAGGAAGGGGAGGAAAGCAGCGTAAAGAAAATAGCTCAGGCTATAAAGGACGCATACGGTGAAAATTATCTTCCTGACATGGAGGTTCCAAAGGAGCTGGTGGACACCACATTCGGACTGGAGAAGGACAGCTATACGGATGTTTTCGCCGAAACTCCCATGATAAGCGCTCATCCCGATACTCTTATAGTCGTTAAGGCAGTAAACGGAAAAACGGGAGACGTAAAGGCAAAGCTTGAAAAATACCGTGATTATCTGGTTAACGAAAGTCTTCAGTATCCCGGAAATATAGCCAAGGTAAATGCTTCTCAGGTCGTCGCCAACGGGGATTATGCCGCTTTTATTCTTTTAGGCGCAATCAATGAGAACGAGGATGCCAGCGAGGAGGAGCAGAAGAAATTCGCCGAGGAGCAGACCAAGATAGGTGTTGACGCGTTTAAGGCATATTTTGATTGACAGGAGCGTTTGCCGAAAAGAATATTATCCCACACCGTGCGGCCGAGTTTTTTTCCGCCGTATTTCGTATCGGTGTAGGAAAAAAATAAAATCACCTGACCGGAAGATCAGGTGATTATTATATTGTCGGTCTTTATCCCTTGACAGCTCCGAGGGCAACGCCCTGAACTATATGCTTGGATACGCATATATATACTATTACTACAGGCAAAATCGCAATCAGCATTGTCATATAAATTCTGCCCAAAGCGGTAGCGTTTCCGGAAGCAATATTTCCTCTCAGCGTGTTTATCATGATAGGAAGCGTTCTGAGGTCGGCCTTATCCAAGATGAGCATAGGAGTGAAGTAGTTATTCCAGGAAGCGGTAAACGCGAAGATCAGTTGAACCGCCATAGCCGGTTTCATCATGGGAAGGGCAATGATATTGAAGGTTTTAAACTCGTTGGAGCCGTCAACACGGGCAGCCTCGATAACCTCCAGGGGCAGCGTGCTCTCCATATACTGCTTCATATAGAAGAATGTGGCGGGAGCCGCGATCGCGGGGATAATAAGAGGCCAATAGGTGTTGTTGAGATTTATTTGTCTTACCAAAGCGACAAAACCAACGGCAGCGACCTGAGTAGGTATGGTCATAATAAGAAGTATAAATTTAAAGGCAACATTTTTCCCTTTAAAGTCATAAACATGGATACCGTAAGCCGTCATAGCCGAGAAATAAACAGAGAGAACACTGGATACCGCGGCAACAAACAAGCTGTTTAACAAGCCTCTCCACAATACCATGTTGGGATCCGACCAGGCGGCCGTAAAGTTATCAACGATAGCTCCGCCCGGAATGAGAGTAAAGCCTCCGGCGATCTCGTTACCGGTTCTGGTGGAGTTTATAATCAGTATGTAGAGAGGGAACAAAGCTAAAAATGATACGAAAATCAAAAAAACATAGGATAAAATTCGGGAAATAAGAGCTCTTTGTTTAGAGCTTTTGTTTTCACCGGTAGTAATATATGTTGTTGACATATCAGCTTACCCCCCTTACGGCTTTTTTCGCCTTTTTAGGCTTGTCAGGCTTACTTGCCATTGTTTTGTAAACAATTATACTGAATATGCCGGTGATAATAAACGTTATAACGGAAATTGCGCCGGCTCTTCCGTAGTTCTTATTATTTCCCAGGAAGTCGTTCAGGAACATAATAAGAGTTTTTGTAGTATTGTCCGGATCACCGTTGGTCAGTACCTGCGGCACATCGAACATCTGAAGTCCGCCGATAAGTGATGTGATTGCAACATAAACCATGATGGGCATAAGAAGGGGAATGGTGATTTTTCTGAAAACCTGGAAGGATGTAGCTCCGTCGATGGAAGCCGCTTCAAACAGGCTTTGATCGATACCCATAATACCCGCCATAAGAAGTATGGTGGTATTTCCGAACCACATAAGGAAGTTTATAAGAGCTACAAGCCCGCGGGCGGTCCAAACATTGGAAAAGAACTGAATGCCCTTTCCGTCGAGCAGTTCCTCTCTTGAATAAAAAATCTGATTAATGGGACCATTGGGTGAGAATAGCGTGAAGAACAGCATAGCAAACGCAGCAGCCATTATTATATTGGGGAGATAAATAACCGACTTGAAAAATCTCTGTCCCTTAATTCTGAGCCTTGCGCTTGTAAATATAACTGCAAGCAAAAGGGAGAATACAAGCTGAGGTATTGCGCCCATAAGCCACATTATTACTGTATTCCAAAGGTAATCCAAAATTCTGATGTGTCCTGCGTCATTTGGCGTAAACAGCCAAATATAGTTTTTGAAAACGTCCGTTTCGCCGCCTGTTTGAGCAAGAGCGGGACCGATGATCTGACCGTCCTGAACGCGGTAATCCATAAAGCTGTATACAAAGGTTGAAATAAGAGGGTAAAGCGAACAAACTATGTATACTATAAAGAAGGGAGCAATAAATATCAATCCCCACTTAGCATAACTGACAGATTTATGCTTTTTATTCATCACACTAACCTCTCTTCGAGTAGTTTTTTGCTTAAAAACCTATAAAAAGAGGTGAAGCGAGCAATTACGCCTCACCTCTTTTTAGGTTTAAGTGATTAGATATTGACCCACAAAATTAGTGAGTAATGTCGGGGTTTACAGCCTCAAGCTTGTCATAGAAGTTAGACCAAGCTTTATCAAGCGTAACACCGGGAACTCCTTCAACGCCTGCAAGGCTCTTGAGATACTCGTTCATGCACTGAGGAAGAGTTTCGTTGAAGGTCTGGTCATAGCGGGTATGAAGAGCGCCGTCCCACTTGATTCCGTCAGCGATCTTGGACATAACAGCGATGTCGTTCTGACCGTCGAGAATTACGTTGTTGCCGTAAGAGGAGTCTTCAGCAAACTTCTTGATAACGTTCTTGTTGTTTACGAACTGAGGGTTATCCTTTTCCTTCTGTGTATCGGGATCGATGATGCCCTTACCAATAACGAGCTTTTCAAGAATGTCTTCGTTCTTGGTGAATGCGTTCATAATATCAGCAACTATTTCGGGGTTATCTGTGCCCTTGGCAGCCATCATCCAGGTACCGCCCCAGAAATGAGCCTGAGGTCCCTGAATTACTACCCAGTCACCCTTGCAGCCCTTTTCGGGATCGTATGCCTTGCCCATGGAGAAGTTGAAGTACCATGAAGGACCGAAGAAGCACATTGCCTTACCGTCTTTATACATATGATCGGTTTTAGCATCGTCCCAAAGCTCGGGAAGAGTATTTAAAACATAACCGTTCTTTGTGAAGTCTTCAGCCTGCTTGAGCCAGGTATTGAAAGCTTCTGTAGGAGCAAACTTGTCGTCGGTGAGGTAGCTTGTGGTAGCGTTGTTAGCAAAGGTTCTGTAGGTTTCAAGAGCGGAAGGAGTGATATAATAGCCCTTTTCCTTAGCAGCCTTTGCTGCGTCCGCAAACTTTTCCCAAGTATCGAGCTTGCTCTGGAGCTCGTCGGGATTATCTGTTCCGAGAACATCCTTGGCGATGGACTTTCTGATGATCACGCAGGAAGGAGTAGCCTGCCAGGAAACGCCCTTGAGCTTGCCGCTCTGATCGGAGCCGGCGTTTACAACGTAGTCATACATTGTATCGGCCTTGTCAACACCGATGGTGGAAAGGTCGATGGTGTTGTCGGAGAAGGAATACTTCTGGATGTAGTCAGCCTCTGCAAGGAACATGTCGATCTTTTCGTCAGCGGAAGCGCTTTCGTTTGCGGCAAGCTGCTCATCAAGCTTTTTCTGGTAAGCGCCTTCATCGTTCTTTGTCTGAACCCATTCGATCTCATATCCGTCGGGGAGCTTATAGAAAGCGTCTACGAAAGACTTGAACTCGTAGTTCCAGCAAGCGATCCTGATCTTTTTGCCTTCGGAATCGGAGGGCTTAAGCTCACCGGTGCCGTAGTTGCCGGCAGGAGTGCTCTGTGCGGGGTCGCTTCCCTGAGTAGAATTTCCGGAAGTAGAAGGAGCATTTGTGCCTGTACCCGTACCTGTGTTGTCAGTGTTGCCGGTATTCTGGTCGCAGCCTGCTACTGAAAGAAGCAAAGCGGACGCCAGAACGGCAGCAAGAATTTTTTTCTTCATTAGTTTCTTTCCTTTCAAAATGCTTTTATTTCGGAGCATAATCCCCCGAGCTAAAATTTTGGTGTGAATCCATCTGTAGGGTTTCATACCCGGTTATGAATATGTCCCTCCGGATTTCATTTATTAATATATCACAAAAGCGTATCTTTTGCAAGGGATTTTTTCATATTTTTTACAAACGTTTGTCACATTAAAGGGTGATAACGTTTACACTTTTATTTTTTTTGCGAAGTTTTGGTGAAATTGACCACCATAAAAACCTGATAAATAAATACTTTTACTTAAAATCCTGAAATCGATTAACAACGGGGTTCTATAGGGCTTACCTCAACTTGTTGATTCCTGATTAACTTAATTTTAATTTTTTTAGGCTCTTGAATTCACAAAAATAAACGCCTGTATTTGTTGAAAACGCCAAAAAATTTTCCACAATTCAGACGAAAACGTTTACATCTATATGTTGTGGGGATGTTGCGGATACGGTTCTATTTCGATAGAAAAAAACGGATAATACAGGATGATTTTTGTGGAGATTTGTAACCGATTTGTAATATTTGAAGCATAATGTAAAAATCTTTCGGAAAGGACTTGAATTTTCAGGGGATTTTATGTATAATAGTAAGCAGATAAAGCTGAGATTTTCAAAGGAGCCGTTATGAAGTTCAAAATTGGCTTATACCGAAGAAATTACAATATGTCCGCGGAGTATATTCCCGGTAATTGTATATACAGCAGATTTTGCCGCACCAATGGCGGCTTTATAAACACATACCCGCTGATTTCCCGAGCATGAGGCTGCAAGGTAAATCGGTGGTTTCTTTTTTTGTGAAAAAAATATCACATCGGGTATCGTTACGAAATACGCAGCTCCGCCGGTCCGTGCCGAATAGAGCCTGATACGGCGGTGGCGGCGCGTCACCGACATACCGCTCCTGCGGTAACGACCGCGGCGCGCAATTGAGGGACGGTTTTTGGTTTTTGCGCTCTATGCCTGAGATCATGCCGCTCTGACAATAGCGATCAGGGATGGATGTGTTTTCGGATAATCCCGAAAAATATGAGAAAGGACATAAATGAAATGAAAAAGGTAGCGATCATTATGGGAAGCGACAGCGATCTGCCGGTTGTCGGAAAGGCGGCGGATATGCTTGAAGAGTACGGTATACCTTTTACCGTAAGAGTGATGTCGGCGCACCGCTGCCCTGAAAGGGTGGCGGAATTTTCCCGGAATGCCGAGAGTGACGGCTACGGGGTTATCATTGCGGCGGCGGGAATGGCTGCGCACCTGGCGGGAGCCGTTGCGGCAAATACTACCCTTCCGGTTATCGGAATCCCGATAAAATCGGGGATGGAGGGCCTTGACGCTCTTCTTTCGACGGTTCAGATGCCCTCGGGTATCCCCGTAGCGACCGTTGGGATAAACAATGCAAAAAATGCGGCGCTTCTGGCGATCCAAATACTTGCTCTTTCCGATCCGGATCTGTCCGCTACGCTTAAGCAGATGAGGGTCAAGATGCGTGAAGAGGTCGCGGCAAAGGATGAAAAGCTTCAAAAGGACATGGGAAAGTAAGGCGGAAGCCCTACCCGCTTACGGAAAGCTTATTCCTTGATCTCATTCATAATCAATTCAGCTCATTCAGCGAGGTCTCAACCGACGGTTGAAATATCCTTGCCGCTGTAAACACAGGTTATTGCCGACGGCGAGCTTTTGTGTTATGCTTTTTAACGGAAAGGATGTGACGCTTTATGAATATCGCAGATACCGTGGGAGAAAAAATATACCGTCTCAGAAAGCAAAAGGGATTGACTCAGGAGCAGCTTGCAAAGGAAGCCGGCGTATCTTATCAGGCGGTCAGCAAATGGGAAAACGGAGCCGCAGCGCCGGACATATCTCTTCTGCCCGTACTGGCGTCGATTTTTGAAACCGATATCGATTCTCTTTTGGGCTATGCGGCGGAAAAGAAGACTTCGGCTTATTATGAGGAGAGGTACAGAAAAAGCGGATACTATTGGGGTGTTAAGCCGTCTTTTATGTGCTTCGATATCCTGAAGCTCCTTCCTCCGGACAAGCCGCTAAGGCTTTTGGACGCAGGCTGCGGAGAAGGTAAGGATGCGGTTTTCTTCGCAAAAAACGGTTACTGTGTTTCCGCTTTCGATATTACGGAATCTGGTGTTGAAAAGGCGAAGCGCCTTGCCGGAAGATACGGCGCGGATGTTGATTTTTTCCGCGCGGACATATGTGACTATGTTCCGGATAAGGAGTTTGACGTTATTTTTTGCTCGGGAGTGCTGAATTATATTCCGGCTGATGCGCGAAGCAGAGTTGTTGAGAATTGGAAGAAGCACACTTCGGCAGGCGGATTGAATGCGGTAAACGTATTTGTGAAAAAACCGTTCATACCCGATGCTCCCGATAAAGAAAGGATTTCCAGCAGATGGAGATCCGGAGAGCTTTTCGGACTGTACGGCGACTGGCGCTTTGAGCGGTGCGAGGAAGTGATTTTTGACTGTGGCAGCGGAGGAGTTCCGCATAAGCATTGCATGGATACGCTGATCGCAGTAAAAACCGACAGAATATAACCGATCATATGATATACAAAAATTAAGGAGGAACTTTAAAATGGAAAAGAAGGCACAGCTTTATGAAGGAAAGGCAAAGAAGGTTTTCGCAACGGAGGATCCAGATCTTGTTATCGTATCCTATAAGGATGACGCGACCGCTTTCAACGGAGAGAAAAAAGGAACTATAAGCGGCAAGGGCGTAGTAAACAATAAAATGACCAACTATATGTTCGGCTTGTTGGAAAAAGTGGGAGTGCCCACTCATCTGGTGGAGGAGCTTAACGACAGGGAAACCGTTGTAAAAAAGGTATCCATCGTTCCGCTTGAGGTTATTGTAAGAAATGTTGCGGCCGGAAGCTTTTCCAAGAGGATGGGCGTTGAAGAGGGAACGGCTCTTAAGTGCCCGATACTTGAGTTCAGTTATAAGAACGACGAGCTGGGCGATCCGTTTATCAACGATTATTATGCATTAGCGCTTGGTCTTGCCACAAAGGAAGAAATCGATACGATAACCAAATACACCTTTATGGTAAATGACTTTATGATCGAATTTTTCAAAAAGCTCAACATTGATCTTATCGACTTTAAAATCGAATTCGGAAAGACCTCCGACGGTAAAATCATACTGGCGGACGAAATATCACCGGATACCTGCCGCTTCTGGGATTCAACCACTCACGAGAAGCTGGACAAGGACCGCTTCCGCAGAGATATGGGAGGCGTTGAGGACGCATATGCGGAGATGATGAAGCGAGTATTCGGAAATTAACGCATCATATATCGGTGCAGTTTGAGCGATCCGCGTATGATACCGCGGTATTGCCCGGCAAATCCCGAAAGCGGTTTTGGCCGCGGATAAGGATTTTATTTTCTGATAAAGAAAGGATTTATAATGGGCGGATTTTTTGGAGCAGCGTCTCATAACGATTGTATAAGCGACGTTTTCTTCGGAACGGATTACCATTCCCATCTGGGAACACGCAGAGGCGGCATGACTGCTTATTCTCCCGAAAAGGGATTTCAAAGGAGTATTCACAGTATTGAAAATTCTCCTTTTCGTACAAAATTTGAAAATGATGTTGAGGGAATGTCCGGAAAGCTTTGTATAGGCTGTATCAGCGATACCGATCCTCAGCCGATCCTGCTTCGTTCGAAAATGGGATTGTATGCGGTATGTACCGTTGGGATCATAAATAATGCAAAAGAGCTTACCGAAGAGCTTATCGCAGGCAATTCCGCCAGCTTCGAAACAATGAGCAGCGGTAATATCAATACCAGTTCGATAGTCGGCGCGCTTATTTCTCAGAAGGAATCCTTTGAAGAGGGCATCAGGTTTGCCCAATCCAGGATCGACGGCACGCTTTCGCTTCTGATACTGACCAAGGACGGGATCATTGCAGCCAGGGACAGTAAGGGAAGGCTTCCTATTATAATAGGAAGGAGGAACGACGGATTTTGCGTCTCCTTCGAATCCTTTGCGTTTCAGAAGCTGGACTATGAGCTTTACCGTGAGCTGCTACCCGCCGAGATCGTGATGATAACTCCGGATAAGGTCAAAGTCATAAGCGAGGGTACGTCCGATTTAAAGATATGTACTTTCCTGTGGACCTATTACGGATATCCCAACTCGGTATATGAGGGAGTCACGGTAGAGACGATGCGTACGAGAAACGGCGAGATAATGGCTGAGGCAGATATCAGGAACGGAACACTTCCCGATGTGGATTATATCTGCGGCGTGCCGGATTCCGGCGTACCGCATGCAATAGGCTATGCAAACAGAAGCGGAATACCTTTTGCCAGACCTTTTATCAAATACACGCCCACGTGGCCCAGAAGCTTTATGCCTCAAAGTCAGTCGATGAGAAATAAGGTCGCCAAGATGAAGCTTATTCCTGTTCATGAGCTTATTGAGGGAAAAAAGCTTTTATTTGTGGACGACAGCATCGTCAGGGGAACTCAGATGAGGGAAACGGTGGAGTTCCTTTATGCAAACGGCGCTAAGGAGGTACATATGCGCTCGGCCTGTCCTCCCATTATGTACGGGTGTAGGTACCTTAACTTTTCCCGAAGCACCTCTGAGCTTGATTTAATTGCAAGGAGCATTATCAACGAGTTTGAGGGATCAGAGGGAGTTAAATATATAAACGAGTACAGCGACAGAAGCACCGAAAGGGGCAAAAGGCTGAGAGCGGAGATATGTAAGAGACTTAAACTCACGTCTTTGGAATTTCAGTCGCTGGAGGGCACCGTTAAGGCAGTAGGACTTCCCGAATGCAAGCTTTGTACTTATTGCTGGAACGGAAAACGGTAAATTTTTAATAGAAAATTTTAAATATCCCGCATATTTAAGCTATTATCCGCTTTATGGCTTGGCATCCATGCCAAGCCTTTGGGCGAATACCGCCGCATCCTTGCAACGATCATTCGCTTTGTGGCTTGGCATCCGTGCCAAGCCTTCGGGCGAATACCGCCGCATCCTTGCGGCGATCATTCGCTTTGTGGCTTGGCATCCATGCCAAGCCTTGGGGCGAATACCGCCGCATCCTTGCGGCGATCATCCGCTTTGTGGCTTGGCTTATTTGCTGCGGCGGGCTTATTATCGGTCTTTCGGCAGGGGATATATCCACCGGAACCCCGATGAGTTTATGATTCGGGTTTTCTTATGAACTCGGGAGCTGCTGCCCGGTTAAGATAAAAATATCGGATACAAAAAGGTGTAGGTTATATAAACAGAGATATACAGATATATAAAAGAAAATCAGGTGCAGGTTCAAAAGGAAAGGACAGCACGATTTATGTTTGACAACATTCATGAGGAATGCGGAGTTTTCGGCGTTTACACAAACGAACCCGCCGAAAACGCCAACACGGTTTATTACGGCTTGTACGCTTTGCAGCACAGAGGACAGGAAAGCTGTGGAATCGTTGTGAACGACAGCGGCGTATTCGGGTATCATAAGGGTTTCGGACTGGTAAACGAGGTTTTTGACAGCGAGAGCTTGGGTAAGCTGCCAAAGGGAAGAATCGCTATTGGACATGTGCGGTATTCCACCACGGGAAACACTACCGCCGCCAACATACAGCCTATTGTGGTACGTCATATCAAAGGACCTATGGCTATTGCCCATAACGGAAACCTGGTCAATGCTCTTGAGCTAAGGCGCAGCTTTGAGCTGCAAGGAGCAATTTTTCATTCCACCAACGATACCGAGGTAATTTCCTACGCAGTAACACAGGCAAGGCTTAACAGCGGCTCTATACAGGAAGCCGTTGAAAAGGCCATGTACAAAATAAAGGGCGCATACTCTCTTATAGTGATGTCTGCCAAAAAGATGATACTTGCAAGAGACCCCAACGGCTTCCGTCCTCTTTGTATCGGCAAGCTGCCAAATGGAGGCATTGCGGCGGCAAGCGAAAGCTGTGCGCTTGACAGTGTGGGAGCGGAGTTTATACGTGATGTTGAGCCGGGGGAGATCGTGGTTATCAGTGAAAAGGGCATGGAGAGCATAAAAACCCACTGCGGCGGCAAATCTGCCATGTGCGTGTTTGAGTATGTGTATATTGCCCGTCCCGACAGCGTTATTGCGGGACAAAGCGTTCACGGCGCAAGAGTTCAGGCGGGAAGATTTTTGGCACAGGAACACCCAGTGGACGCAGATATTGTTGTGGGAGTTCCCGACAGCGGACTTGAAGCGGCTCTCGGCTATTCTCTCCAATCGGGAATACCCTACGGCGTGGGCTTTGTGAGAAACCGCTATGTGGGCAGAACCTTTATACAGCCTGCCCAGGGAATGCGTGACGATTCGGTAAGAATAAAGCTTAATCCCATTGCCGACGCAGTGAAGGGCAAGCGTGTGGTTATGATAGATGACAGCATAGTCAGAGGCACTACCTGCGGCAGAACGGTAAATCTGCTCAGAGAAGCGGGAGCAAGGGAGGTTCATGTGCGGATCTCCTCACCGCCCTTTATCAGTCCCTGTTTTTTCGGAATAGATATTGACAGCAGGGACAAGCTTATCGCCTGCCGTATGAGTCTTGATGAAATAAGAAAATCCATTCATGCTGATTCTCTGGGGTATCTAAGCCCGGAGAACGTACTGAAAATTGCGCCCCATGCCTGCTGCGGCTTTTGCTCGGGCTGTTTTACGGGAAAGTATCCTATTGAAGTGCCCGCCGAAATGCCGAAGGATAAGTTTGAGTGCAAGATAGTTCAGCAGTAAGAAGTAAATATACTATAACAAATGATAAATACAGAAAACGAAAACAGGAAAAGGAGTTATTAACATGAAGAACAGTTTTTCCGAAAGCTACAAGGCGGCGGGAGTTGACGTTACGGCGGGCTATGAGGGAGTTAAGCTGATGAAAAAGGACGTGGAGCGCACCTTTATTCCGGGAGTGCTTACAGGCATAGGCGGCTTTGGCGGTCTTTTTCAGCTTGATTTAGAGGGAATAAAAGAGCCTGTGCTCGTATCGGGTACTGACGGAGTAGGCACAAAGCTTAAGCTTGCCATGCTTATGGATAAGCACGACACCATAGGAATAGACGCTGTGGCTATGTGCGTAAACGACGTTATCTGCTGCGGTGCAAGACCGTTGTTTTTCCTTGATTATATAGCGATCGGCAAAAATGTTCCCGAAAAGGTTGCAACGATAGTTAAAGGCGTGGCAGAGGGCTGCGTCAGGGCAGGCTGCGCTCTTATAGGCGGTGAAACCGCCGAGCACCCGGGAATGATGCCCGAGGACGAATACGATATCGCAGGCTACACCACAGGCGTGGTTGACAAGTCGAAAATCCTTGACAATAACAAGATTAAGGAGGGGGACGTTATAATAGGTCTCGCCTCCACAGGCGTTCACAGCAACGGTTTTTCTCTTGTGAGAAAAATTTTTAACATTAACGATGTTAAGGTTTTGGAAAGAGTGCTGCCTGACGGAAAAACCTTAGGGAAAACGCTCCTTACTCCTACGGAAATATATGTAAAGCCTGTTCTCGACCTTATTTCCAAGGTGGAAGTAAAGGCGGTGAGCCATATCACAGGGGGCGGCTTTTACGAAAATGTTCCACGCTCGCTTCCCGACGGCTTTACCGCAAGAATAAACAAAAGTTCCTTTGAAGTGCCTTATATTTTCCGTCTTATGCAGGAGGAGGGCAATATTCCCGAGCGTGATATGTACAATACCTTTAATATGGGTATCGGTATGACTTGTGTTGTTAATGAAGGTGACGCCAACAGGGCTGTTGAGATTTTGAAGGAGCACGGTATTAAGGCTTATTGTATCGGTGAAATTATTAAGTCCGATGAGGGAATCGAGATAATTTGAGAAGCAATAGAGCCTAACGTTAAAAGGAGAATCGGGAGAATGAAATATCTATATAAATACTCGGTTCTGTTTGTATTATGTATGCTCCTGCTCACAGGCTGCGTTTTTAACGTAACGAAAAGCGGTGTTTCAAAGGATGATCCGAGAATAGAATTTGAAACCTTTGCCAAGGGCTTTGCCGATATTGACAGGCATAATTTTATAGCGCAGAAATCGGGCTATGACGAGGGAGTTATTATAAACAATGAGGCGGATTTAAAAAAGTTAGAGGAGAATCTGCACATTGAATTTGACGAAGAAGTGGATTTTGACGAATATATGCTGTTTGCCAATTATGACGTAAATATGGGATTTGAGGCTAAGGTCAATTCATACGATATAACCGAGATCGCCTATAACGATACCGTATTGGTCGTTAAAATCACTTGTGAAAATTCGGAAACCGTTGAAGCCAAGAACGGAGAATGGGTGTGCTTTTACAATATTTCGAAAATCAAGAAGAGCGATTTCCCGTATGAGTCAAGAGATTTTCTGAGATTTCAGGATAAAGAAGCGTCTAAAAAATAAGAACCAGTGTACCGTCCCGCTCAAAAATAAAACATCCGCCTGCCCTTTTTCCCGGACGCTTTGTTGTCGTCCTCAACTTGTGTCAGCAAGCCTTCGTCCTCCGCCTCGCGTCCGGGAAAAATTGCCGCGCGTCTTATTTCATTTTTGAACGGGACAGCACACTAGTTATAGATCACCTTAATGGAGGACAAAATGAACATATCGGTATTGGTATCAGGGGGCGGCACTAATTTGCAGAAGCTTATAGACGCCGAAAAGGAAAATAAATTGGGCGGCGGTAAAATTACCTGTGTAATAAGCTCCAAGCCCGATGTTTACGCATTGGAAAGAGCAAAAAGGGGCGGCATAAAAACGGCGGTGCTGAACCGTAAGGAATATCCCGACGTTCATGCTTACAGTTTGGCAATGCGTGATTTGCTTAGGTCGGAAAAAGCCGATCTGGTAATATATGCGGGATTTCTCACCATACTTGACGAAACGGTATGCAGAGCCTTTCCGAATAGAATGATGAACGTTCACCCTGCGCTTATACCGAGCTTTTGCGGAAAAGGGTACTACGGGCTTCATGTTCACGAAGCGGTTTTGCAAAAGGGCGTGAAGGTTACGGGGGCAACGGTGCATTTTGTTACCGAGGAATGCGACGGCGGGCCTATTATTCTGCAAAAGGCGGTGGAGGTGAAAAACGGCGATACTCCCGAAATTCTCCAAAGGAGAGTTATGGAGGAGGCGGAGTGGGTCATTCTTCCCGAAGCGGCAAGGCTGTTTTGTGAGGGGAAGATCAAGGTCGCAGACGGTAAGGCAACGGTAGAGGAATAATTATGAATGAGGAAAAGTTCACGGGCAAAGCCGACCTTTATGACAAATACCGCCCGTCCTATCCTGATGCGCTTACAGACTGGCTTTATGAAAAAACAAACGCCGGATCAGTTGCGGACATAGGCGCGGGTACGGGTAAATTTACTCTTTGTCTTTCAAAAAAGCCTTGGGGGATTACGGCGGTAGAGCCAAATCCGGATATGTGCAGTGTGCTGAGAAAAAACGCTGCATTTGCGCAGATAGTCAATGCTCCTGCTGAAAATACGGGTATTGAAAGCGGGTCGGCGGACTTGATCACCGTCGCTCAGGCTTTCCATTGGTTTGACGAGGAAAAATTCAAGAAAGAATGCAAAAGGATTTTAAAGCCTAACGGCAGGCTCGCTATAGTTTTTAATGAACGAAGCTATAAGGAGTGCGATATTTCCTCCGAGAGGGATAAAATATGTCAAAAATACTGCGGAACATTTCATTCCGGCCATGTGGGAAACAGAACAAGCGAGGAAGGCGATTCGTTTTTAAGAAGCGAATACTTTTCCGAAGTTGAGTTTTTTTCTGCGGAGAATAACATCACAATGGATATGGAAACGTTCGTGGGAGATACTCTTTCCCGCTCTTACGCTTTGGAGGAAAACGATCCGAAATTCGGTGAGTTTAAGCAGGAGCTTGAAAAGCTGTTTCAAAAATATCAGAAGGACGGAAAGCTGCTGATAAAATATACTTGCGTTTGCTATTTGGGAAAGCTTTAGACGAAGTGGAGCAAAAACTATGATTGATAAAACCAAAAAATATTGGACAGGAGACAGCTCCGAGGATATTTCGGAGTATCTCAGGCTTTATTCGGAGGAAAACGATATTGATATTAAGGACATTATTTGTCATTCCTGCGGCGGCAACGAGTTTAACGTGATCGCGGACGGGGACGAAAGCGTTATTCAGGTAAAGTGCGTTAAATGCGGCAAAGAAAAGCTTCTGCTTGACAGCGAGGAGTATTTGGAGGACGCAAGCCTTAAACCCATAAAATGTCCCGTTTGCGGAAAGGGCGGGACTTATAACGTGAAGGTCGGATTTATACGCAAAGAAAACGGCTGCGTCAAGTGGGTATATATCGGCAACCGCTGCACCGAATGCGGTGTTCTCGGTTCCTGCGATGACTGGCCGATCGACTATGAGCCTACGGAAGATATGGAACATAATATCTAAGTTGATAAAAATCAGGAGGAAAAAGCTATGGAAATCAAAACGATCAAGGACGAACTGAACTCCCTCGAATATCACGGCAGAGGAATACTTATCGGGAAAACGCCCGATGAAAAAAAAGCAGTGATCGCTTATTTCATTATGGGAAGAAGCGTCAACAGCCGCAACCGTGTTTTTGTCGGGGAGGGCGAGGGAATAAGGACGGAGGTGTTCGATCCTTCGAAAATGGTTGACCCGCACCTTATTATTTACGCTCCCGTCCGCGTTATGGGCAATAAGACTATTGTCACCAACGGAGACCAGACCGATACGATTTACGAGGGCATGGACAGTCAGATGACTTTTGAACAGTCACTGAGATCAAGGGAGTTTGAGGATGACGCGCCCAATTACACTCCGCGTATATCGGGTATCGTTCACGTTGAAAACGGCGGAATGAATTATGCCATGAGTATTTTAAAAAGCGATAACGGAAATCCGGATTCGGTGCTTCGCTATACCTACGCCTACAATGCGCCCATAAAAGGAGAGGGAAGATTTATCCATACCTATAAGGCAAATGGCGAGCCTCTTCCTTCCTTTGAGGGAGAGCCTAAGAGAGTCGAAATTCCCGACCTTGATCTTGACGGATTTACAAAGCTTGTCTGGGAAAACCTTAACGAGGATAACAAGGTTTCTTTGTTTACAAGATATATCGATATCGAAACGGGCAAATACGAAAGCCGTATTGTGAATAAAAACAAGTGAGGTGCCTATGGAGCTTATCAATGAGTCAAGCGAAAAATTCAGGGATAAACAGGAGGAGCTTTGCGGATTTTTATTTGAACTGTTAAGAAAAATAAACATCCTTGAAAAAGAGATTTATGAACGAATGCAGGAGCTCAGAGCAAAAAACGAGAAGCTTGGGATCCCCAAAAATCAGGTAGGACCGGGAGAAAAGGAGCTTAAAGGGAAATATAAGGAACGGTTGGGCGAAATTGTAATACCGGCCTGTACAGAAAAGCTTATCGGAAAAAGATACGGAAGCTCCTTTGGAAATCCTCAGAAATACGGATATATAGATGGGGACTGTAAAGCAATTTTTATTATGAAAACCGCCGGTAGAGCCGTTGTGGAAACTTATTATAAGCAGGGGGTCGACAGCAAGCATAAGTTCGTACTTAGAGATGTTGGGGGAATATGGCTTTTGGACGAGGTTTACTATGGTTTTGCAAGCGACGGAGACAAATGGTATTCGGATAATGTAAGGTAGGAGAAGGACATGAGTGAATACAGCTTTAAATATCATCCCGACCCGCTTAAAACAAGAGCGTTCCTCAATGATAAGAAAATGACCTGCGGCTGCTGCGGCAAGGAGACCGGGATTTACTACACAGGTCCGTTTTATTCGATTGAAAATGTTGATTGTCTTTGTCCTGACTGTATAGCAAGCGGAGCCGCCGCCGAAAAATTCGACGGAGAATTTCAGGACGAAATGTCAACCGATCAGGTGTCCGATCCGCAAAAGACCGACGAGCTGATACACCGTACTCCCGGCTACTGCGGCTGGCAGCAGGAATACTGGCTGGCTCACTGTGACGATTACTGTGCTTTTTTAGGGTATTATACCTGGACTCAGCTTGAAGAAACGGGAATCGCAAAGGAAATAGAGGAAACATACAGAGAGGATATTTGTATGCTTGATCTTTCCGATGCAAAGGATTATTTGCTGAATAACGAGGGATATTTGTTTAAATGTCTGCACTGCGGAAAGCACTATATTTATTTTGACTTTGATTAAAGGGCGGTAAAATGCGGTGAAAAACAAAAGCGTTCTTGAGGAGATGACAAAGGAACAGCTGATAGAGCTTCTGGAGATATACTCAAAAAACTGGCTGGCAATGGACGGAGTTTGGTTTCAGTCTGTGGAAGATAAGCTTGGAATGGACGAGGCTATGATACATGACGCCAACGCCTGGAAAAGATTTACCGTCATTGAAGCAAAACGTATAAAGGATTTCTTGCATTTGCCGGACAGCTGCGGTCTTGAAGGACTTGCAAAGGCTTTGGAGCTGCGGTTTTACGGCTGTATAAACAACTATGAGATAAGGCTTGAGGACAATAAGCTTTATTTTGCAAATATTGACTGCCGGGTACAGAGGGCAAGAGAAAGAAAGCAAATGCCCTTTCATCCCTGCAAGAAGGTTTCCGTTATTGAGTACGAGGGTTTTGCCACGGCGATCGATCCCCGTATAAAATGTAAATGTATAAGCTGTTACCCGGAGGTAACTGATAAAAATGTGTGCTGTTCGTGGCTTTTTTATATCGACGAATGAGCAAAGAAATGAAAGGATAAACAAAAATGAATGAGCTTGAACTGAAATACGGCTGCAACCCGAACCAGAAGCCGTCTAAAATTTTTATGGAAAACGGGAAGGAGCTGCCTATCACGGTGCTTAACGGAAAGCCCGGATATATCAACTTTATGGACGCATTTAACGGCTGGCAGCTTGTAAAGGAGCTGAAAAAAGCAACGGGACTTCCTGCGGCAACTTCCTTTAAGCACGTTTCCCCCGCAGGTGCTGCCGTTGGTCTCCCGCTTTCGGACACTCTCAAGAAAATTTATTGGGTAGACGATCTGGGAGAGCTTTCTCCCTTGGCCTGCGCTTATGCCAGGGCAAGAGGAGCGGACAGAATGAGCAGCTACGGTGATTTTGTGGCGCTTTCGGATAAATGCGATGTTGATACCGCCAAAATGCTGCAAAGAGAGGTTTCCGACGGAATAATCGCCCCAGGCTATGATGATGAAGCCCTTGAAATTCTTAAATCCAAGAAAAAGGGCAATTATGCCGTTATTCAGATCGACGAAAATTATGTTCCGGAACAGATCGAGCGCAAGCAGGTTTTCGGCATTACTTTCGAACAGGGCAGAAACGAATTGAAGATAGACGATGAGTTTTTCGGCAATATAGTTACGGAAAATAAGGATTTGCCCCAAAGCGCAAAAATCGACCTTGCAATTGCAATGATTACCTTAAAATATACGCAGTCAAATTCCGTTGCCTATGCCTGCGGAGGACAGGCTATCGGCATAGGCGCAGGACAGCAGAGCCGTATTCACTGCACAAGGCTTGCGGGAACGAAGGCGGATAACTGGTGGCTCAGACAGTCTCCTCAGGTTATGGGGTTACAGTTTATTGACAATATACGCCGCCCCGACCGTGACAACGCTATCGACAACTATATCGGCGAGGATTATATGGACGTGGTTGCAGACGGCGCATGGCAGAACATTTTTAAGGTCAAGCCCGAAATTTTTACGGCGGAAGAAAAAAGGGTGTGGCTGGATAAGCTGACCGATGTTTCTCTCGGCTCGGACGCATTCTTCCCCTTCGGAGACAATATAGAAAGAGCGCACAGAAGCGGCGTTAAGTATGTTGCAGAACCCGGCGGCTCTATACGTGACGACCATGTGATTGAAACCTGCAACAAATACAATATGGTAATGGCGTTTACAGGCATCAGGCTGTTCCACCATTGATGACGGCGGAGAAAGGGGATAAAAGTGAGATACGAATTAACGAGCGAACTGGAAACAGGCAATATATTTATTGATGACGAACACCGTCAGCTTTTCAAGGCAGTGAACGATTTGCTGGATGCCTGCGGCAAGGGACAGGGACGGGAAGCTCTGAAAAAAACAATGAATTTTCTTTCCAATTATGTTAACACCCACTTTTCACATGAAGAGCGGCTTCAGGAAAAGAATAACTATCCCGATTTTAAGGCGCATAAGGCGTTTCACGAAAAGTATAAAAGCGATCTGAATGCACTTATGGAAAAAATTCCCGAATCAGGGGCGACCGTAGGTGATCTTACGGCTTTAAACGGGCAAATCGGTATTCTTGTTTCCCATATACGAACCGAGGATAAGAGACTGGGTAAGTTTTTACAAGGCAAGTGACAATATAAATGCCTATCAGGGCATATTTGAAAACTGAGCAAAATTGTACGATCCTTATAGATGCGCGGCGGTATCAATGAAAAAGCGGAGAAATACGGTAAATATTTCGAGCACTTTGACGCAGGAAGCGCTTGCGGTCAGTAGAGTATGCGCGACATTGTTTTTACTACAGCCAATAATAAAATAAGGAGAAAAGCGAGATGACACAGAATATTTTCGACAATGAAAATTTTTTTAACGGCTATCGGGAGCTTAGAAACCATGACACCTGTATGAATGACCTTCTTGAACAGCCCGCTATGAAAAAAATGCTGCCTGACCTGAAAGAAAAAACCGTTCTTGATATAGGCTGCGGATACGGTCACAATTGTCTTGATTTCATCGAAAGAGGGGCAAAAAAGGTTATAGGAATAGATATTTCCGAAAAAATGCTTGACGTTGCGAAAAAAGAGTCTGCAAATCCCGATATAGAGTACAGACAGATGAATATGAACCAAATTTCATCTCTGGATACGAAATTCGATTTTGTTTACAGTTCGCTTGCCATTCACTATGCCGAGGATTTTAAAAAACTGATGAGGGATATTTTCGGAGTTCTGAATAATAACGGAATACTTTTGTATTCACAGGAGCACCCTATCATGACCGCGACGATAGACGAGAATATAAGCCATTTTAACTTTGACGAGAACGGAAATCGGGTCTCCTTCACCTTTTCGGATTACAACCGCAGCGGAATGAGAAAAATCCATTGGTTTGGCGAGGAGATTATCAAGTATCACCGTCCTATGGGTGAAATCCTTACCGGAATAGCCGGCAGCGGTTTTATTATTACCGAAGTGGTTGAGCCTTTGCCCGAGCCTTGGGCAGTGGAAAAAAGCCCTGACATTGTCAGGGAGTATATTAAATCGAATTTTCTGATAATCAAAGCGGCGAAAAGATAATATATAAAAGAAAACAAAGATTTTAAAGGCAGGCTGCGGATGAGAATATAAGAAGATAATAACCGAGCTGAGCCGTTTCAAAAATCCACGGCGCATAAGGTATTCAAGAAAGCAAAGGCGATTTGAATACACATACGGAAAACGGTTCCGTATCCGGAGTAAACGCAGGCGCTCTTATGGATTAAAACGGTATGTCAGTGTTTTTGCCGTTTATTATGCACCGAGGATAAGAGACCGGAAATTTTTTGGCGGAAAAACGATGTTTAGGAAGGAAAAGTCATGAATGTGATTAAATCGGTAAAAGTTGCGGCGATAATCTCCCAAGCAATCCTTATGCTTTGGCTGCTTCTTACGGTTACGGCTTACTTATTCCAAAGGAAGATTCAATTGCTGTATGAAGGGGGATCTTTTAATACGGAGGCCTTTGAAAATGTATTTGTATTCGCCCATATTCCTCAGCTTTTGGCATTTGCAGCCGGAATGATTGTTAATTATCTTATGCTGAATAAAAAACGGAGTTTTCGACTTGCGCCTGTAATTATCATCTCGATCACAGCCGCGCTCCTTCCTTTGCTTAACCGATTTTGCTTAAACGGTCAGCTGGTTTTCACGGCACATTTAGGCGGGTCGGACAAATTAAGCGTGTTCAGTCAATTTTGCGAGGTGACTGAGATGCTTATGTACCCTCTGTTTGCGGGACTGATAATTGCATTGGCGGCTTCGGCAGTTTATGCTTACAGTAAAAGAAATTTACGAAAACAACAATAATAATATTAAAAAGGAATTATGATATGAAGATTTTAACGGTAGGCGGCGGCGGTCGTGAACACGCAATAATTACTGCATTAAGCCGTTCCCCTAAGGTAGAAAAGCTTTACGCAGCTCCAGGAAACGGCGGAATATCGGCAATAGCGGAATGTCATCCGGAAGTAAAAGCTACGGATATAGAAGGAATGGTGAGCTTAGCGAAAAAGCTGAAGCCCGACTATGTTTTCGTAGCTCCCGACGATCCTTTGGTAATGGGTATGGTGGACAGGCTGAACGAGGCGGGCTTCAAGACCTTCGGACCTAAGGCGAAGGCGGCAGTATTAGAGGGCAGCAAGGTATTTTCAAAGGGCTTGATGAAGAAATACGGCATACCCACCGCCGAATATGAGACCTTTACCGATCCCGATAAAGCCATAGCTTATATAAAGGAAAAAAACAGCTACCCCACAGTAATAAAATGCGACGGTTTAGCCTTGGGGAAAGGCGTAATTATCGCAGAAGATGAAGCTCAGGCGGTAAATGCGGTAAAATCAATGCTTCTTGACGGAAAGTTCGGCAAAAGCGGAAGTGAAATAGTTATCGAGGAATACCTGACAGGCCCCGAGGTAACTGTTTTAGCCTTTACCGACGGAAAAACCGTGAAGCCTATGATAAGCTCCATGGATCACAAGCGTGCTTACGACGGCGACAAGGGCTTAAATACGGGGGGTATGGGTACGATAGCCCCTAATCCCTTATATACCGCCGAAAAACAGGCAGAGTGCATGGAGAAAATTTTCCTGCCCACTGTCAGAGCCATGGAAAAGGAGGGCAGACCCTTTAAAGGCTGTCTTTACTTCGGCTTAATGCTTACTCCGGGGGGGGCAAGGGTGATAGAGTACAACTGCCGTTTCGGAGATCCCGAAACGCAGGTGGTATTGCCCTTGCTGGAAACCGACTTGGTTGATATTATGGAGGCGGTTTGGGAGGAAAGGCTTGTCGGGCTTGACATTAAGTGGAGCGATAAAGCCTGCGCCTGTGTGGTTATGGCAAGCGGAGGCTATCCCGAGAAATACGAAACCGGCAAGGAGATAAAGGGGCTTGACGCAAAGGGACAGTATGAGGGCGTTTATGTTTATCACGCCGGAACGAAAATCGAGGACGATTATCTTAAAAAGGAAGCAAAATATCTTACGGCGGGGGGCAGAGTTTTAGGAATCACCGCCGTTGATAAAACCTTGCAGGGGGCGCTTGACAAAGCCTATGGCGCTGTTAAGGATATTGCCTTTGAAAAGGCTCATTACCGTTCCGATATCGGTAAAAGAGCGTTGGAAAGCGGCTACGATTTGATATAATACTTATTCTCGTTATAAAGTGCACAAAGGTTCGAGCAAAAACTCTAATGTATGGTTTTTGAGAAGAATTTTTGCGCGGCCTTTCAGCGAGAAATTAGTATAAGACATAAAATAAGAACCGCGCAAGCTTTAAAAACGGCTTGTGCGGTTCTTGCCGTGAAATTTTTACTCTTTATTTTCAACCACCATAACACCCGGGTAATGGTCATTCAAGCGAATTACAATTCCGTAATTTTCATTTGCGGGATAATTTTCCACCTGTGACTTGTAAAGCATACCATATATGAACTCGGTTTTTTCTTCCCGGTCTTGACTGTCGGTGTAGCATCCGTAGATAAAGCAATCCGGTATGGAATCTTTTATTTCGCTAAGAAAATCTTTCAGTCTGTTTTGTTCGCTGTAATAAAGAGTTTCTGCCGGATCAATTAATTCACCGTCTTTATAATATGCAAACTCGACATAATATGGCACCCTACAGCCGTCTCCATAGGAATCGCCGTAAAAATCAAGATTATGTTTAAGTTCTTTTGAAATGTATACGGTGCCGTTTTTAGGAGGGATAGAAGGGTCAAGTTTGTCAGCCATTTTGCAGTTTATTATCTCGTGATAATGACTTCCGGGAGGGAAATTCCATGGGTCTGTCGGTGTAGTTGCCGGCGGCCGATCCGATGGGTTGACTGTTCCGGATACTATTTCCCCGCTTATTTCGTCAGGTCCGGTATTCTCCGAGAAAATCGGGTCGTCATCATATTCAAAAAAGCTTGTATCAACGGGCTCATCAGTTCGCCACATATTTGTTAAAATCCCTTTGTCGGTGCTCCAATCAGAAAAATATCCGGTGAATTCGGTATTCACAGTGTTTGTAGCGTCAAAGGGCGTCAGCACAATATCGCCGCCTTGATTGCCCGTTATCCATACGCCGATTACCAATGCTCCTGCAAGAGTAATACAGGCTATGGAGGTTTTAACCGCCGTCATAATTCTGCGGCGCTTTTTAGTTTTATTTTTTATTATATCTTCGCTTTGTTGAAGTACATCTTTAGTGACTTCTTCATAGCTCTTCATAAATAAAATCCCCCTTTTCAAGCTCAGTTTTAAGCGCTTGCTTTGCACGGTAAATAAGGTTTTCCACCTGCCGCTTATTTTTTTTCATAACGGCGGCAATTTCTCCGTTGCTCATTCCTTCAAAAAAAGAAAGATACAAAACCTGACGGTAGTTTTCGTAAAGCTTATTTATTGTTCTGTGTACGGCTATTTTCCGTTCTTCTTTTATATATGACTTTTCTATATCTTCCTCATCACTTTTAATTTTCGCAAGATCGCAGGCGGGAACGGGAATTATTCGTGAATTTTTCCTGAAATAGTCAATTGCGGCATTTCTTCCTATAGTGTACAGCCAGGTTTTAAAGGAGTATTTTTCCGAAAAGCGGGGCTTTTTTATCACTAACTTAACAAATGTCTCTTCCATTATTTCTTCGGCAACATAAATATTTTTTGTATATCCGAGAAGGTATAAAATAAGACCGTCCTTGTAGTATTTTATTATATCCTCAAGGCCGCTTTCATCGCCTTCAAGAAAACGCCGGTAGCTGCTTGCACCGTTATCCACTGACTATTCCCCCTTACCGAAAAGCTCTGCTTTTCACACATAAAACGAACGAAGTCCCAAAAACTCTCATCAATCAAATCATAATCTTTACAAGCCGAAAGACTTTTGTGAAAACCGGATTTTAATTTACAAAAAAAGTAAAAAAGCTATTGCATTTTAAGAAGGTCTGTGATATAATATAATGCGTGTCAATATAAAGACCTTTTTGGGCTTTTTTGGATAAGGCCGATCAATAAAAATAAGAGGTAAGGCTTTGACCTCATAGGAAGGAAGATTTTTTAATGTCAGTTTTAGAGATAATCGCCGCAATACTGCTTATTTTGGCGTGTGTATTTATTGTTCTTGTGGTACTTATGCAGGATTCCAAGCAGGGAATGTCCCAGACTATTTCCGGTGCTTCGGGTGATAACTACTATCAGAAGAATTCGGGAAGAAGCAAGGAAGCAAAGCTCGCCAAAATGACCAAAACAGCGGCAATTGTTGTATTTATAGTTGCGCTTCTTGTAAACCTTATCACTATTTACGGCTGGGGAAAGAGCGGCAGCTCCGGAAACGGAGGAACCACATCTTCAACCACCACATCAGCCGGGGACGTTACCGGTACAGATTCCACCGCAGAATCAGGTACGGCGTCTGAATCCGTAACCGCCGCCGAGACAGCAGCGGATGTTACGACAGCGGCTTAAGAAAAGGAAAAATCAAAGGGGCGATTGAGTCGCCCTTTTTTTGTAATTTGGAAAGGAAAAATAAATGCGCCCGGATATAAGAGAAAAAATATTCATACTTTTGTTTGAAAACCACAGAAGCGGCGGTAAGGGCCTTACGGCACAGGAGCTTATTTCCTTTATCGGAAAGAAAAAGGACAATAAGACTATAAGCAGGGAATTGGAGGACATGAAAAAATTCAAGGTTCTTAACTATTCCAAGCTTCGGTTTTCTTTAAAAAATCCCGAAAGATTTCATGACGGTACGGTAGTCAAGGCGGCACGCAGCCATGGCTTTGTAAGGCTGGATGACAGCGAGGACGGCGAGGAGGTTTTTGTCCGCGGGAAGGATTTTCACGGCGCCGTACCCGGAGATAAAGTGCTTGTCAAGATTATTGCGGATAAGGATGAGAATAACCGTTCTCAAACTGCGGTAATATCCGCCGTTCTCGAATACTCGCCGAAAATGCTTACGGGCATCGTTGTTGATTATAACGGTGAAATACGGCTTCAGCCATCTTCCTTTGCATCGCCTATTCCAATAACCGTTGTAGGCTTCGGAGGCTGTGAGGTAAGAGTCGGAGATAAGGTACGCTTTGAAATAAAACGCAGAGGGGACAGGCATTCGGAGCACATTGCCACCATAACTGAGGTCTTCGGAAGCTCGGATATAGCAAGAGTATCCGTAAAGGCATATATAGAGGAAAAGCAGATCCCGGTCGAATTTCCCGAAGCGGTAATAAAGGAAGCAGCGGAAATTGAGAAAAGAGGCATTTCCGGCGGAGAAAAGGCCATGCGCACGGACCTCAGACATCTTCCGATATTTACCATTGACGGCGCCGATACAAAGGATATAGACGATGCGATCAGCATAGAAAGAACCGCCAAGGGGTTTAAGCTTGGGGTCCATATTGCCGATGTATCCAATTATGTGAAAAGGGGAACGGCTCTTGACGCGGAGGCAAATAAAAGAGGGACAAGTGTTTATATTGCAGATATGGTAATCCCGATGCTTCCTAAGGAGCTTAGCAACGGAATTTGTTCACTTAATCCTCAGGAGGACAGATTGGCCTTTTCATGTCTTATGGAGCTGGATAACAACGGGGAAATAAATAAGTTCCGCTTTGTAAAATCCCTGATCCGGTCCCGGGTCAAAGGCGTGTACGGCGAGGTCAACAAAATAATTTCCGGAGAAGCGGATGATAGTATAAAAGAGAAATATTCCGAGGTGATCGATGAAATTCCCGTTATGAACGAATTAGCGGCTATCCTTATAAAAAACAGAAAGAAGAGGGGAGCACCCGAGATCCAAAGTCAGGAAAGCAAGATAATCTGCGATGAAAACGGCGTATGTATCGGTATAAAGGCAAGAGAAAGCGGTATAGCCGAGGGCATTATTGAGGAGTTTATGCTTGCCGCCAATAACTGCGCCGCAAGAGTTGGAATGGCTAATCATATACCCTTTGTTTACCGTATACATGAGGCTCCCTCGTCGGAAAAGCTGATGATGCTTCAGGACACGCTTACGGCAATGGGAATAAATCCTGTTGGCATAAACGAAAGCTCAACGTCAAAGGATCTGTCCGATATTCTGGAAAAGTGTAAGGATGACCCAAGAGCGCCTATTATAAACAGAATGGTCCTCAGAACAATGATGAAGGCTAAGTACAGCGATGAACCTTTGGGACATTACGGGCTTGTTATGAAGGAATACGCTCATTTTACTTCCCCGATCCGCAGACTTGCCGATCTTTCGATACACCGTATTCTTACCGATTATGTTATGGGAGAGGCTTCTAAGCTTGAAAAAAGGTATTCAAGATTTGCCGGTGAAAATTCCGCAAGGGCAACGGAAACTGAAATAACAGCGGTAAATGCCGAAAGGGATTGTGAAAAATTCTATGCTGCGGAGTACATGAAGGGACATGTAGGAGAGCAGTTTGAGGGGATCATTTCGGGAGTGATCAACAGCGGGATATTTGTAGAGCTCCCCAACACTGTTGAAGGCAGGGTAGATACCTTTACTCTTCCTGAGGGCGAGTACGAGGTCAGAAACGGAATCATGCTGGTTGAGACGCTTTCCAATACCGTTTATGCTATGGGAGACAGGGTAAAGGTCACTTTAGCAGCGGTGAATGTGGGAGCGGGGCAGATCGATTTTACCCTGGACGAGCATATTGCGGTCAAACAACATGCTGCTCACCGACTTTATTAATAATTCCGGGTCAGCGTCTCAGTTTGATCCTGATGTTTTTCCGTGAGCTTTTGTCATAAAGGGGCGTTATATCATAAGAGGCTTCGGGCTTAGATGCGAGATCATATTGTTTTTTTGTAGCGCGCCCGTTTTCATATGATACTGTTGTCTTAAAGCAAAAATATCCGTTTCACTGTATCCTGCGGTGAAGCGGATTTTTTTATCATACTGTATTGCTTATGCAACGAAGGGAGCTTGTCCTTCGATTATTTTTTTAAAGGACACAAACGAAAAAGCCGTAAAAATCATGTTGTGGCATACGGATACTATTGGCTAAGGCAGCGCATGAGGCAGCGCCCGTTATTCAGTAATAAGCGTTGCTTTTTGCGTTTTTCAGATTAGGGTATGCATCTTAAAACAAAGCAATTTTGTACAATTTCCCTAAACGTATGGCGATTTTACGGAAAAAGCGGAGAAATACGAAGGTGTTTCGTAGTTATCCCTTTGGGATAACTACCGGCATTCTTTGAAGCAGAAAGCGCCCGCAGTTAGTGGAAATTGTGAAAATTGAGACTTTTCAGATACGTCTTAGTACAATTACGCTGCAAACATGGCGTTTTCAAGGAAAAATCGGAGAAATAGGAGGGTATTTTGCAGTATCCTTTTAGGATAGCTATCGGCATTCTTTGAAGCGGAAAGGGTTCGCTGTTAGTGGTAATTGTGCGATTTTCGGCTTTTCGACAGCCTTTAGATAAATATATGCTTTTCAGCCCGAAAACGGTAAGTGCGTTGTTATCGTTAAAGCGGAAATCTTTTCCCACAAACTGTATCTTAAGGCATAAGGATGACTTATCTTCTCCGTATTTCCATGCGAAGAGCGCTGTGCCTTCGCTTCACGGCTTTTTTCAGCTTGTTTAAGCCGTGATTTAAGGCAACCCCGCACAATGATTGCATGTGAATCGCGCAGTCAGATGCAAGCAAGCCGCACGCAAAGCCGTCAGGCAGTTATTATGCGGTATTGCCTTAAATTAGGGCTGCTGTTGACCGTCATAAGTTTCGTCGTCCGTCATCAGCTCCTCATCCGTTTTTTCCACCCAGCAAACGCCTTCCTCTTTATGCACCACAATAACCTCTTCATTTGCTTCTATATCGGTTTCGTTGGCCGAAACGGCGTTTATTGAGTATTCGCGGCCTTTGTACTCAAATGTTATGACACCATAACCGTCGCCGTATATTTTTTCGCGGCATATCCCTTTATCGCCAATATCCGGATAATTCTTCGGCAGTTTTTCTCCTTTAATGGAAATGTAAAATTTCAGCGCTATATGTTTTTTTCCGAACAGCACCAGCATACCGAAGCAAAGGGAGCAAAAAAGCGTTCCCACCAAGGGCATAGATATTATTTCAAGGATCAGGCCGGATAACGAAAAAGCAAACACAAACACAATGGTTTCGGATATGCTGTGGGGCAGAAAATCTTCGGCCGGAATAGTTTTTCCGTGAAAATCAAGCCATTTTTTTTCAAAACCGAAATCGCTGATCTTAAGAACGGATCTCATTATAATTTCCGCAGTAAGTGCTACGGAAGATAAAACCGTAAGAATTATAAAAAAAACAGCCATTGTTTTTTCTTATTCCTCCGGCGACGCAGGCGGTTTTATCTCAAACTTAAGCGTTCCTATTCTGCGTCCCTCAACACCTTCTACGGTAATTTTAAACTCATCGGTTTCCGCCGAATCTCCGATATCCGGTATTTTTCCGAACAGCTGAAAAACCCAGCCGCCCACGGTGTTAAAATCCCCGTTTATCTCGTAATCCATGCCGTGACCTTCGAAAAAGCGGTTGAAGTCCACCTTTGACACCTCGCCGTTTACTTTAAAAACGGTTTCGCTGATAAATTTTACCGGAGTGCTTACCACGTCGTTTTCATCCCAGATTTCTCCCACAAGCTCTTCAAGCACGTCCTCAAGGGTAAGAATACCGGCAGTCCCCCCGTACTGATCCACTACTACGGCTATATGCTCTTTTTCCCGCTGCATTTTCTTCAGAACCTCGGAGATGCGCATCAGGCTTGGAATATACATTATATCCGTGACAAGTTCGGAAAGCTGGAAATCCTTTCCTTCTAAAATTTTTTGGGAGAAATCCCGGTAGCTTATAACTCCGATTATATGATCAAGTGATTTTTCGTATACGGGAAGACGGGTGTATGCCTCCGATCTGAAAAGCTCCATTATTTTTTCATTGCTGTCATATACGTCTATTCCGACAACATTTACACGGGGCTGCATTATTTGTTCAGCTGTCGTTTCGTCAAATTCGAGAGCATTTCTTACCAAGGCGCTTTCCTGTTCTTCGAGAACGCCCTGATCTTCGATCTCGTCTATTATATGCATAAGCTCCTGTTCGGTAACATAAACGTCCTTTTTTTTGTTGAACAGTTTGGATGCGCCTTTTTGTATAAGAAGAAATATCGCGGAAACGGGAGTAAGAATAAACATAAGCCCCCACATTATCCGTCCGAAAAAAATACAAAGAGCTTCCGCGTTTCCCTTAGCGATCGTCTTCGGGGTTATCTCTCCGAAAATCAGCACTATAACCGTTGTTGCGGCAGTAGATATAACGGGTCCGTTATCTCCGAAGAACTGTACGCAAAGTATCGTAGCCAAGGATGAGGTGGCAATATTCACAATGTTGTTCCCGACTAAAATGGTGGTAAGGCATTTATCGTATTTATCCATAACCTTGAGAGCGACAGCCGCCCCTTTGGAGCCTTCCTCGGCCATGTTTTTCAGACGTATGCGGTTTGCACTTGTAAAGGCGGTTTCCGTAGCGGAAAACAATGCCGATAAAATTACGAGTACTGCAATAATTATGCCGGTTTCCATAGATGTTTCATAATTCCTTTCTTTTTTGACAATGTATGATGCTGCCTTGAAATAATCCGGTAAATGTAGTATAATACATAAGAGGCGGGAAAAGACCGGAAATACGGCGATTATCCGCCGCAGCTTTCAGAATGCCGCTTATTGGATAAAATCATTATGCTTTTCACAGTTTTCGGGGAATAATAAAATTTCAGATCGCGTTATTTATCGGGACGTTTAACGGCGGTCAACGGTCTTATCGCTTAGAGAGCGTTCGCATAAATGGGGCACGTATTTTTAAGCAAATTTTGACGTTTGCCGCATTGAATTTTTTGAGATATTATAATATTTCAAAAAATTTCGCCTTGCAAGGGATCAAGTTATGCTTGAAAATCTGCATATTGATTTTTTTATGCGAACACGCTTTAGGATTGTTTTTTTAATATACATGTGCTGCGAGGATTATAAAATGAATGTGGATTTAAAAAAAATATGCAGACGGGCGCTGCACCCTAAGGAATGGAAAAATCTTTACAAAGAGTATAAAGAGCTTTGCAACTACATTATATTCGGTGTTCTTACCACCGTTGTTTCTTTTGTGAGCTATTATCTGTTCCGCTGGATATTTCCCGATGAAAACAGCGTACCTGTTTTCCTTAGATGGGTATTCAACCTTACCGCAGTATTCAATACCGAAAGCGCTACGGCTCTTCCCGTTTTTCTTTCTTGGGTTTGTTCGGTAACATTCGCTTATATAACCAACCGAATATGGGTGTTTGAGAGCAGGGCGCAGGGGTGGAGCATCGTATCGGAGTGCCTGAAATTTTACGGGGCAAGGGTTGTCACCTTGTTTGTGGATATTCTTATAATGTTTCTTATGGTGGATCTTACGGGAATAAGCGGAGCGCTTTGGGAATTTTTTGCAAAAGCGGTGTCAAGCGTGTTTGTTTTAGTGCTTAACTATATATTGAGTAAGGTTCTTGTGTTCAGAAAAAGCAAGCGGTAAAGATTTGACATCTGCGGCGGTATTTTAACGGTTTTAACCATTGTCAGGTTGTCAGGAAATGCAGTCCCAATGATTCTTCTCCAAGCCTGCATATGAATTTGGCGGAAATATCCGTAACGGCGATCCGTTCAAACTTAACATATTTGGCTATTTCTTCTTTATATTGTGATATTTTTGAACTGTATGGATTCGGGCAGCTTATGATAAGCATAGAGCTGTCTATATTTTTTTTGTTTTTAAGTATCTTCCTGATGTATCTTTTATAATATTCGTCTCCGTTTTTAAATACCGATCCCGAAATTATTCCCCCTCTTCTGACCGTTACCGTGGGGGCGATCCCGAAGAAGTCCAGGGCAATTGAAAGATCATGGGGGATTTTCCCTAAAGAACGGCTCCACGAAGTATCTGAGGCGGCATAGGTGCTGTTTATGTGTCCGTCCAGTTCGTCGATGCTCTTTATTATAAATTCCGGGGAAAAGCCTTCATTGGCGAGTCTCGCCGCCTGCATGACCTGAAACAGCATTCCTCCGCCGATTTGCTTGGAGTCGGCCACATATACGTTGTTAAGTGAGTCAGCCGCTTTTTTTGCATTATAATAAGAGTCTCTTATGTTTGTCCCGCAGCATAAATGGCAGATCGACCTGGCGTTTTTCAAATGCTTAAGAAAGAATTTCCGGTAATCCTCGACCGAAGGACATACAAGATCGGGAGCCTTTCCCATTCTTTCCGCATATTCTATAATATTTTCCGACACGATTTCAAAGCTTTCTCTGAAAGATCCGAAATCGGTTTTTATTTCCGCCTGTATAACCGGAATCTCATCCGAAAAAAGTTCGGGAGGAAAGTAACAGTTCGAATCGGCGGTTATAATGGTTTTATTCATCCTTCTCCCCGCTTTCTGTCAGTTTTTCAAGTGCCGCCACGGCTCTGTCCTCACAATTTCCGTTAAAATATTTCATTGAGGACTTTATGGTGCATCTTTGAGAATAAGTCATTGAGCAGCTTAACAGCTCCTGAAAAATTATGTCGGCGAGCTTTTTATCGCCGCTGTATGCGGCAGTTCTGAGACGTTTTACGCATTGTGATAATCTTTCTTTATCCAGCTGCTCTATGCCGGCCTCCGAAAAGTAAAGTTTTATATCGGAACGCAGAAGATCCAGTTTAATAAGAAGCTGTCCGCACAATTCCCTAAGCAGCGCCCATTCGAATCTTTCCGATGCCGAAATAGCCTGACGCGCATTTTCGGCTGCGGATACCGCTCCTATGCTTGAAGCGGCGGTTTTGACACTGTTCAGCAATAAACCGCACTTTTCGATTTCCTTTGAGGAAATATATTTGTCGATATTGACGGATACATCCTTAGCTCTGTCAATAAATATTTCCAGCATCTCCTTATATGCCGAGCGGCTTCCTCCGGCATTGAATATGCCGCGTCCGGGATTAAGCTCTTTATAAAGCGGTTCGGAATCCGTCTGGCTGTTATACTGCAATTTGCTTTCCGGCAGATAGCTTTCAAGGATCTTTTCCAGCTCAAGGGGATCAAAATCCTGGGACAGGCTGCCTGAACAGCCTTCACCGCTGCCCCCGAAATCAATAACCGGAATATGCATGTATATCCCTTCATCCGCTGTCATAATACGGGCGGCGGAGCCTTCGGTGTTGTCGCACAGGAATATAATGTCAAATTCCTGATTCCTTAATTCACGTATAACATTTTTTCTTATTGTATATACGGGACGTATGCCGTATTTCTCTAGCGCTTTCAGCTTGTCCGTATTATCTCCCGCAATAAGCACTTTTGCTTCGGGGGCGGTAAATTCCTGAACAAAGGCTTCGGGGTCTATAGGCTCTTTATTGAAAATATGAGAAAAAGCAGCCATATTAATCGGTTTAAGCATTCTTTTTATGTTTTTCGGCAGCGGAGATTCGGTTTCTCCGACACCGCATATAACTATAACATTTATATGGCGCGCGAGGATGTCGAAAATAGGTTTGTCATAGGTATAATAACTGTAATCGCAGAAAATATGAGTTATGTCCGATTCGTCCTTTTTCATCATAAACTCGGCCTTTGTGTTGCATAATGAGCAGGGTACACCCATCTTTTCCAGCTGAGTCAAAGCGGAGTTTTTTACGGCTGCTCCCTTAATGTAAAGAAGTATACGCAGCTTTTCAGGTTCTTGTACCGCGGCAAAGGGAAGCTGGTTTTCCGTTTTTTGAGGTATCGTAAGAGTAAATCTGCTTCCGCCTGTTTTTTCCTTGCGCACAAAAATAAATCCGCCCATAAGCGACACCAGCTGCTTTGATATTCCCAAGCCGAGATGGATTACCGGATTGCTTACGGAATCCTCGGCATACACGGTGAATATTTTTGTGGCTGCGTTTTCTCCTATTCCCCTTCCGGTATCAATAACCTGTATCTGAAGATTAACACCTTCGTCTGTTCGTCTTGCGGAAAAAGCAACGGTGATGCTTCCGCTTTCGGTGAATTTTACCGAATTCTCGAAAAGGTTCATTATTATTTGAGCGATCCGCCTTGAGTCTCCTATAAGAACAAAGGGGATATCCGGCTGACAGTCAATAAGAATATCCACATTTTCCTTTAATTCCGCTGCGGCGCAGAAGTTGGCTATATCGGTTACCAATCCGTCGAACCGGTACGGTTCGTTTTTCAGTTCCATATGACCGCTTTCCGTAAGCGCATAGTCCTCCGCCGCGTTAAGAGTCATAAAGAGCCTGCTTGTCCCGTTTTGTATGTCCGAAAGCTTTTCGCGTATCGGTACGGGAATATCACTGCGGCTGAGAAGCGTGCCGCAGACCTCGGACAGCTCTTTGGCCGAGGTCCTCATTTTTTTTGCGGACGCGGCCCAGAACAGATCCTTGCGGCGGTCGGAGACGGTAATTTCCTTGTTTTTTCTCCGAAGATAGAACAGATTATTCTGGACAGCCTGTATAAACAGAGCCATGGCGAATCCGGAAAGATTAAAACATAAACATACCACAAGATAAACGGTTCCGAAATAAGCGCCTTCATTACCCGGTAAAAAGAAAATAACGGTTGCTATAAGCGAAAGATCCGACAGCGCCAGAAGCCACAGGCAAAGCTTGGAGGACAGGAAGAAACCGCATATTACCACCGCGCAGGCATACAGCATCGGAAGAAAGCTTTCGCTTCCGTTAAAAACAGACATCACGAAACAGGAGCAGACATAGAATGTCATCAGTATGTAAGGCATAAGCCTTTTCAGTCTTCCGCTCAGAAAAACCGCCAGAGGAACAATAAATAAAACCGTGCCGCATATAAGGGAGATGGGCCTTTCCTCAGCCGGAAGGTCAAAGCACGAATATATCAGTTGAATCAGCGTGGCAAAGAAGAAGAGTATAAAGGCGGCAACCATAACATTTTTATATTTGAACATCGTTCTATTGCTTCCCTTCAGAAAAATAAAACAATCTAATCGTTCCGGTAGATATGTCTGTTATTATATCATAAAAAAAGGATATTTGCAATATTTTTTTAATGCGGAAAACATATTCTGATAGTGCCGAACCGAAAAAAATGCGTCAGGCTATTGACATTTGCAGTTCTCTTTGTTATAATGTTCAAAGTGCTTAAGCACTGACAACCAAAAAAGGTTGACAGGGTGGTTGGAAAAATGGCTAAAGATATCAACAAGGCGGAATACTACGCCGTATACAGCGGATTGTTTACCGATAAGCAGCGGGAGACCATGGAGATGTACTATTATTCCGATCTGTCGCTCGGGGAGATTTCAGAGGAAACCGGTGTTACGCGTCAAGCCGCATTTAACTGTATAAAAAAGTGCGAGGACAGGTTGGCCGAATTTGAGGATGCTCTCGGTCTCGTTGAAAAAAAAGATAAGGCCGCGAAGCTTGTGGCTTCTTTGGAGGAGCTTGTTATAAAGGGAAGAAAAGATAATGCCCTAATAATCATAGAGAAGCTTAAAGAAATTTACTGACATGGTCTCCGAAGCTTTTGTATATGCTTTTTAAAAGGCACAGATAGCAAAACGTCCGTCCGTCTTTTGCTTATAGGCAAGGATTACCGCAGTCATGCCGATAATCCGCAATACAGGATTTGTTTTTTAAGGTGTTTTTCAGACCGGACTATGTCGTTTATGTCTTGGCAATTGTATTTATTTGCAGTCAAAGGGGAAGGCTCGGCTCAGTATGTAAAGTATATAATAAGAGTTTACGCCTTCGGGTTTTCATTATTATTAAAATCATGAGGCAGCATCGAAAGCGGAAGCATAAAAACATCTGTTTACAGCCCTCCGGTATTGTCAGGCTTATGATCCTAAAGAATGCTCACATGAATCCAAGCATACTTCTTATGGCTAAAACCTGCGGTTTATTCCGTTAAATTTTCGGACCGCACCGGTATTTCCGAAAAAATTATTCGCATCTGCGGCAAAATAATTCCGGAAATCCACGCGCCGGTTTTATGTGGATACGCTTCGATCAAAGCGGCGGTCAATATCGGAATTTTCGGATCAGGTCGGATCTGAAAATTAAGCAATATTGTACGGTTTCGCTGAATGAGCGGAGATTTTAAGGAAAAAAGCGGAGAAACATGGTAATATTTCGGCATTTCTGACGCATAAAGCGCCCGAAGTCAGCAGAAAGTGTACAAACCGGAGCTTTTTAGATAGACTTTAGCTTCGGATTATGTGCTGTAGCTGTAATTGATTTTATATATCGTAATGGAATTAAACGGTTTTAACGGGAAACGGAGATAAAATGGCATTTGAAGGATTATCGGAAAAGCTTTCAAGGGTTTTCAAAAACCTTAAAAATCACGGCAAGCTAAACGAAAAGGACGTTAAGGACGCGATGCGCGAGGTTCGTATGGCGCTGCTTGAGGCGGATGTAAGCTATAAGGTGGTTAAGGATTTTGTGGCGTCGGTCACCGAAAGAGCGGTAGGTTCCGAGGTGATGAACAGCCTGACGCCCGCTCAACAGGTTATAGACATAGTTCATGATGAGCTTAAAAAGCTTATGGGAAATACTACTCAGAAGCTGAATTTTCCTTCAAAGCCTCCCTGCGTGATTATGATGTGCGGCTTACAGGGCGCAGGTAAAACAACTCATGCGGCCAAGCTCGCAAAGCATCTTAAGGGGCTGAACAGACGTCCTATGATAGCGGCATGTGACATATACCGTCCCGCTGCGATAGAACAGCTTAAGATAGTGGGTGAAAAAGCGGGCGCCAAAGTTTTTGAAATGGGTCAGACAAATCCCGTGACCATTGCCAAAGAAAGCGTAAAATATGCACGGGACAACGGTTATGATGTTGTTATTCTTGATACCGCCGGTCGTCTTCATATAGATGAGCAGCTTATGGAGGAGCTTAGAAGCATTGTTTCAGAGGTCAGTCCGAACGAAATACTTCTTACCGTAGATTCGATGACCGGTCAGGACGCCGTAAATGTCGCCAAGACTTTTAACGAGGCTCTGGAAATAACCGGCGTTATTCTCACCAAGCTTGACGGCGATACCAGAGGCGGCGCGGCTTTATCCGTGCTTGCGATCACCGGAAAGCCCGTTAAGTTTGCCGGAGTCGGGGAAAAGATAGATGATCTTGAGGCTTTTCATCCTGACAGAATGGCGGATCGTATTCTCGGTATGGGAGACGTTCTTTCCCTTATAGAAAAGGCAAAGAACACCGTCGATGAAAAGGAACAGATGCGCCTCGCAAAGAAGATGCAGGAAAACAAATTTGATATGAACGATTTGTTGGTCCAGTTTAATCAGATAGAAAAAATGGGAAGCATAAGCTCAATTGTTAAAATGCTTCCAGGGGTTTCCGGAAAGATAAAAGAAGAGGATATTGACGAAAGCCGGATGGTGCATACCAAGGCAATCATTTATTCAATGACCAAAAAAGAAAGAGAAAAACCTTCTCTTATCGACGCCAAGAGAAAAAGGCGAATCGCGGCGGGAAGCGGTACTAAGGTCGAGGATGTCAATGCTCTTCTTAAACAATTCGATATGATGCAGAAGATGATGAAGCAGTTTACGGGAAAGGGAAAAAAGAGATTTCCGAGATTTCCTATGGGCGGCATACCGATGTAACTGAAAATCAGTACGGTTAAAGTGTTGTAGGGGCTTTTTGCCGGCGGTATGCGTCGTACTTTTTTGAAAATAAGGACGGGCATATTATGATATTAACACCAAAGAGTGTAAATATAAAACAATAAAATAACAAAAATTTTCGGAGGAAAGAAAAATGGCAGTTAAGATCAGATTAAGAAGAATGGGTGCGAGAAACAATCCCTTTTACCGCGTGGTAGTAGCTGACAGCCGTTCTCCCAGAGACGGTCGCTTTATTGAGGAAATAGGATATTACGATCCCAAGTCCGATCCCGCAGTTATCAATATCAATAAAGAAAAGGCTGAGGAATGGATCAAGAAGGGCGCACAGCCTACCGACACCGTAAAGAGACTGCTTAAAAACTGATTGGAGGTAAGCTATGAAGGAATTGCTTATTGCAATGGTCGAAGAGCTTGTGAATGACAAGGACGCCGTTCAGGTAACAGTGGACGAGCCTGACGGAGAGGGCGTTACCGTTTATCACCTTCACGTTGCTCAGGAGGATATGGGCAGGGTTATCGGTAAGCAGGGCAGGATCGCAAGAGCCATCCGCACCATAATGCGCGCAGGCGCGGTAAGGTATAATCAGAAAATCGCGGTTGAGATCGACTGATGGTGAATCGGTACTGTTTTTTCGGGGAATAATAAAGAACGGTATTCCTGCTGTCGATCAGCACCGGCAAGACCGGAGGATGTCAAGATTTGTTTTATGGACTATCTGAAAAAACGCAATTTGTATAGTTTTATCAACTGAATGCGATTTCCGATTCAAAATGCTCGAAATATTAACATATTTCTTCGCCTTTTTCTTGAAGTCGCCATGTATTTAGCGAAACCGTACCAAATTGCATAATTTTCATTTATGTCCCAAATAAAAAGGAGGATTTTTTATGGCTAAGTATGTATGCCCTTGCGGCTATATTTACGATGAGGCAGAGGGTGCGCCCGATGAGGGGATTCCCGCCGGAACCAAATTCGAGGATATTCCCGACGATTGGGTATGTCCTGTGTGTGGCCTTGGTAAAGATAGCTTCACAAAAGAATAAAAATAAAACTGCCGTATTTATTGCGGCAGTTTTATTTTTAAGAAACGGGGGGATATTGCGGAGAAAGAATATCGGAGATCCGGACATAAAATTGCGGATCATGGACGGCGTACTATGAGCGGGCAAGCCTAAACTTAAGGATATATTTTTTAGGCTATTCAGGGGAATTATATCGGCTTATAGGGCTTTTTATAAAGACCGCTTACAATATTTTAGCGTCAGCCTTATACGCTGTATTTGCAGATACAGTTAAGCCCTTTGAAAATACCGTATTGTCTGCTGTGTTTTTTATCAGATACTGGATTTTTCCGATTTTTGAAGATAAGGGATAATTGTTTGCCGGCAGTTCAATACCGGACTTTAACCTCGTGATCGGCGAGACGATTTTATATGCAGGCAAATTTATGCAATCCGTATTTATGATTTGCGACGGTAATGCTTAATTTTCGGGTTATCCTGAGATAAGATTCTTGACAATATTTCCGATGTGCTGTAAAATAAATACAAAGCAAAAAGGGAAAGGGATGGGGAAATAAGCAATGCAGAAAGATACGGTTGCATATAAATGTCCGGCATGCGGAGCCAGCCTTGCTTTCAATGCGGAAAGTCAGGGATTTGACTGCGACTATTGCGGAGGACGCTTTACAAAATCAGAGCTTGAGCAGCTCAGCGCCAAAAGCATAGAAGATTTTCCCCAGGCGGAGGACAATGCCCGGGAAAATGCCAAGGACAGCAAATTTTTTTCCGAAAACAACAGGCTTTATATCTGTCCGGGCTGCGGCGCGAATATAATTACGGAATCGGAGCTTTCGGCTTCGGCAATATGCCATTACTGTCACAGCCCGATCGTGCTGTCGGGAAGATTAAGCGGCGAATATTGTCCGGATATGATAATTCCTTTTGTTAAGACAAGAGAACAGGCGATCGAAGGTTTTTCCGAATGGACCGGAAAATACAAAAAGTATCTCGCCAAGGGCTTCGGCAGTCCGGAAAGCCTCGCTAAGCTTAAGGGAATATATGTTCCTTATTGGCTTGCGGATTGTTATGTACAGGGAATGTATACGGCGGAATGCTACAAAACCATAAGCAGTGTAAGGCGGGGGGATTATCTCATAACCCAAGAAAACAAAAACATGGTTGTACGTCAGGGTAAGCTGGAATTTGACCGTGTTCCTGCGGACGGATCCTTAAAAGCAGACGATTCGCTTATGGAAAGCATCGAACCGTTCGATTATTCGGGTCTTGTTGATTTTGAAATGGCATATCTTTCGGGACATTATGCGGAAAAGTTCGACATCTCTAAAGAGAAGGTATATCCCCGTATTGAAAAAAGAGTGTGCGACGAGGCAAAGTCCCAGTTTATAAATTCTGTTAAGGGTTATAACCGAAGAGACGTCAAAAGCGAATTTTACAATGTTAAAGGGATAAGATGGAAGTATGTAATGCTTCCTATGTGGTTTTTATCTTATAATTACAAAGGAAAGATGTATCACTATGTAATGAACGGACAGACGGGAAAGTTCGGAGGCACTTTACCGCTTAATAAAAAGAAGCTGGCATTTTTCAGCTTCGTATTACCGTCCGTTATCGCTACGGCTATTGTTTTCACATTATTGGCCATGGGATGGTTTTTTTAAAGGAGGGCGCCCGGATGAAAAAAATTTCGTCTTTACTTTTTTTAACGGTATTTACTCTGCTGCTGTTTTCAGGGCTTGCTTCTCCCTCGTATTGCTATAGCGGGGCAAAGGCCTTTGTGGTGGACAATAACGGGTATCTCACCGAAAAGGATATGAGGGATGTTCTTAACAGAGCCGAGAGCTTTGCCGAATATACCTCGCTTAATGTTGTAGTTGCGATATGCGATGATATTGGACCCGACAAAAGCGACAGAGGAGTCGTTGACTTTGCGGATCTGATGTATGAGGATCTATGCGGTATTGACAGCGACGGTCTGCTGCTTTTAATAAATAACGATACCGAATATGATTATATTTCCACAAGCGGAAAAGGAATAAATTATTACAGCGATTACAGGATCGAGCGTATGTTCGATTTGTTTTTCGATTATATAAAGGAAAAGGATTACCGGAATGCCGCAATAGGGTTTTTGGATGCGGCAGAATACTTTTATGATCAGGGAATGGCTAATAATCAGACGGATGTTTCGTGGAAGGAATTGGATCCTTACGATACAATCACGTTTTTGGCATGGACTTTTATGGTTTCATTGTTTGTCGGTATCTTTGCCGGCCTTATTGTCGGATGCCCCGTTTATTTTTCAAACAAGAAAAAATATAGTCTTCAAAGAGCAGTTACCCATTCATATATACTGAACAATTCTCTTCTTTTCAACCAGGCGACCGACACATATCTGGGAACGTTTACCAGAAGAACGTATTCACCCGTAAACAGCAGCTCCGGAAGATCCGGGGGTTCAGGCAGGGGCTCCCGCAGCTCTACTCACCGCTCCAGCAGCGGAGGAAGACACGGCGGCGGAGGAAGGCGGAGATGATGCGGCACATAAAAGCATTTCGGGTTTAATCAGGAGCTGTCCGAAAAGTTGCAGATTGAATGATATTTATTAACCGGGGATGCTTTTCCCTTCAAAGGAGGACGATGGTTATTCCTTTGGGTAGCTACGAAATGCCCCGTGTTTCTCCGTTTTTTATTGCTCCACCAAGTAACTCTTAAAGAATTTGTGCGCCGAACGACTGTCGAAAGACAAGGAAGAAGACCGCAGGAATATGTGTATATTTCAAGGCCTTCTGACGAAGCATTTAGGCAGCCGGGCAAGCAGAAAAATTCAAGAGTTACTTAGGGGAGCAATATAATCGCCGCGATTCAGTGTGATCGCACTGATTTGCTTTATTTTCGGATACGTCTTAGACGGCTCTAACGGATAATTTCGGTTTTATCTGTTCATAACGTAAAACATCATATCGGGAAAAGCTCCGCAGCCATAAACGGCTGCAGAGCTTTTCCCGATTTCATGCCTGAGATTTTTTTATTCCGAAGAACAATCTTAAAAATCCCGCCAAAAACTTAGGGCTTTTCACAACAACGATTTTCATATGTACCTCACTTTCCGATAAAGCCGATCAGCATTTCAGCAGCCACACTCCCAAGGCTATAAGCGAGACAGCCAATATAATCAGCATCAGCTTAGTTGACAGGAAGCACAGACACAGCAATCCAAGACCGAATAAAATCAACGAGAGCTTTCTTTTCTTTTTGCAATCTCTGCGTCTCATACTCCCCACCACCTTTATCTTAGTTTATTCTTATTACCGTTTTATGTGCCTGTACAAAAATAAGGACAGAAGAACTATCCTGACGCCATATCCGTAAATGATCTTAATTTTTTCAAAATATAAAAAAGCTACCGGAAACCTTTTCTGTGTGAAAATATTATAAAGGCAACACCGCACAATGATTGGGTGTGAATTGCGCAGTCAGATATTTCGTCAGCTTGCATAAATTCGACGCAGGAATACTGACGTATTTCAAGGAGGGTTTGTGTAAGATGACGGAATATATACAAGCAAGCCGCACGCAAAGCCGTCAGGCGGTCATTGTGCGGTGTTGCCATAATAGCTTTTTAACGGGTCTTGAGCTTAAAAAATGTTTCCTCTGTATTTTAGACTTTCGCGTACAGGACTTATAAATAGTTTTTAAGAAAAAATTTATACGGTTTGTATATGCTTTACTGGATCATACTTAAAGTAAAAAATGCTTTATATTTAAAAGGAAGGCATCCGTATGTAAAGTTTTTTTAAATTTATGTAAAATATACTTGACATTAAGTCGTGTTTGTGTTACAATTGTAACAGAACAAAAGATCGGCACTATGATTTGTCCGGAATGACTTTAAAAACGGAACGGTGAAAAATGGCTAAAAATCTTAAATTAAAAGCTGCCAGAGCGGCGCTTGATCTTTCGCAGAGTCAGCTTGCGGCTAAGGTGAATGTTACGAGACAGACTATAAGCGCCGTAGAGAACGGAGACTATAATCCTACGATCAATCTTTGCATCGCTATTTGCAGAGTGTTGGGAAAGACTCTGGACGAGCTTTTCTGGAGTGAGGAGCAATAACGGAGGGTTCGGGACGAAAAGCTTTAAGGCGGCGGCATACAATGATTGTCTTAGGGTTTTTAATGTGTCTTGCCCGCGTATTTTTCTTTATCTTGTGCAAAGCTTCCTTAAAATGTGTCGGTAAATCCGGTTTTAGATCGGCCATACCCGATTATCCGGATCGGTATAAATCTGACCAGATACTATGCCGCAAGACTCTGACCAAAGCGGGTATCAAAAAAATCGACGGCGCAATCCACAACTGATCAGTGTGCGGCTTTTCATTGGCGGATGCCTGAAAAGAAAAAGCCGCAAACGCACGCTTCCTGCTAACGGCGGATGATTTTCACATCAAAAATGCCGGTAGTTATCCCAAAGGGATTGCTGCGAAATACTTTCGTATTTCTACGCCTTTTTTCTTGAGATCGCCGCGCTTTATCTAATTTCACAAATTTGCTTTGTTTTCAGATATGCCCTAAAAACAATATCGAAAGGACTGTTATTAAAATGAGCTTAAAATCATTCGACAAGTTTTGCGAAAGCCTGATTTTAAATGATCCGAAAAGCCGCAAGGAGATTTTTGATGAACGGCAAAGGGTGGTCAGGGACAGGATCACTCTTGAGAGTCTGTTGATTTACATTGCGGCGGTTTTTTTAAATACGTTGATTATGGAAAATGCTTATATGTGGTGTGAAAGCTATTATATTCCCATGCTCACGCTGCTGTTCATCTGCTATATTTACTGGACAATCCGCAATGCGGCAATGGGTACTCTTTTTGCTGTCAACGGCACCTTCTCAAACAAACTAACGGGTTTTTATTGTATATTGCTCGGTTTTTTATTTGCGGTCAGCTCAGCGTTTGATTTTGAGAAAGGCAAGGGTTTTATAAATGACGGCCGGGTAAGCAAATCACTTATACTATTGATTACCTTTCTGCTTATCCTTGTATTGGGCATCGTCATGCTTGTTTTGGCAAAAAAGGATGATAAGCGGCGTTTGGCAATGGAGAATGAAACGGAAGCGGACATTCCGGGCGACTCCGATAAATAAACGGATTTCGGCGGCTTATCCTATGGCTCGTTCGTAGCGGTAAGGCTTTTTTCGGCGCTTGGTGAACATACCGCCGATAAGCTTCGAGAAAAAGACGCACCGATAAGCTTATACCAATTTATTTTTTGAACCTGTCCACATAGCTGCTCAACATCCGCCCAGCGATAAATTTTCCGCATAATTTGGTTGATTTTCCTTGAAATACATAGGGTGTTCCTGCGAAAAATTGTCTCGTTATGCGAAAAAACCGCTTTGTGATCTGAGCATCCCGGGCTATGCGGATAGGTTATTATACTGTCGTAATACCCACGGGTTAAAATGGGATTGCCCCCGAAATAATAATTCCGCAGTTTTAAGAGGGATTATATTAGAGTCTGTCTGAAAAGCCGCAAAGGCACGCTCTCTACTAACGGCGGAGGATTTTCACATCAAAAAATACCGGTAGTTATCCCAAAGAGATAGCTGCGAAATACTTTCGTATTTTTCCGCCTTTTTTCTTGAGATCGCCGCGCTTTATCGTAATTTCACAAATTTGCTTTGTTTTCAGATATGCCATAGAACCTGTCAGCATAGAAACGGCACGCGTCTTTCCAGAATATTTTTACGCCGCCCGCGTTGAATTTTTTTGACGGGTGAAAGCCCGTCTGCAAAAAATAGCCTTGTCAGGGGACAAAATATGCTCGGAAGCCCACGTATGATTTCTATGTGGGCGGGTCCTCAGTCCGAAAGACAAAAGAGGTAATATACGGAAACTAAAGAACCGAAATTTTTCAAGCATGGAAGTTAGGATCAGTATCTTACTTTAAACAGAAGGTTCAGATAATGATAGCTTTTTCGAGCCTTTGTGTGTTTTTTCTCACGTGTCCGTATCAAAAGACCGCATTTTTTTGTTTTCGTCAAATATAAATGTCTTAGATTATAAGGGCTTTAAAACAGAAAGGACATTTAAATTATGGGGAACAGGATCAAAGGCGTTGTTGTCGGAAAAAATCCAAATACCAGTGAAACAGACGCAGATATTTTTGTAAACGCTTATAAAGAGCCCGTTAGGACGGCTCCCGCAACAGAAAACCCGGAATCGATTCCGAAAACTTTTCCCGTTGCGGAAAGAACGGAGCGTGTAAAGGAATACAGAGAGAAGCGGAGAGAACAAAAAGAGGAAAAATATGAAGCTCAGACCGGTAAAAAAATAGACGACGAAGAAACATCGGGGCTCAGAAAGCCGTATGTTGTGGGAATTGGCAATCAGAAATCAACGAATGCTGCGGATAATGCGGACGAAACGGTTCAGGCTACCGGTTCGGATCACGGCATAAAATTCGATATTGGAGGCGGAGAAGAGAAAAAACCTAAAGAGATCGCCTTTTTTTCCGAACCAAAGCGGGTGAAAAAGAAAACCCAAAGGAGCATTTTCATATTTCAATCGGCATTTTGCGCCTCGATTTGCCTTATAATGCTGTTAAGCAAGCTTATGGTTCCGCAGCTGTATGAAAATCTTCAGCTTTATCTTACGCGGCTTTTCCAATGGTAGGATTTTTGATCCGCGGAACAAGGATATATCTGGATTTTTCTTTTTTTGCGGTGGTAGGGATGTTTTTCGCTTTTGACAGCGGAGGGTACGGATGGCTCAGTCTGGCGGCATGTATATGTCATGAGCTGGGACATCTTGCGGTAATGATAATAGAAGGGAAAGCACCCTATGAAATGGTTTTCAGCGGCGGAGGGATCTGCATAAAAAGCAGGGGACAGGTATCTGTGCGCGTCCTATCGGCAGGGTGCGCGGTTAATTTTTTTCTTTTTATCTTTTTTTGTCTTGTACTGGAGCAAAACAGCATTTATCGTGCGATATTCGGCGGTGCAAATCTTTTTGTAGGGATACTTAATCTTCTTCCGGTGGGAGAGCTGGACGGAAAAAAACTGGCGGAATTTGTTCTTGCGGGTATTTTTCCTTTTAATACGGCTCAAAGAATACTTTCGGTCCTTGAGGCGGTTTTTTGTGTTCTGTGGATAGGCGCCGTATTTGTGCTTGTTTTTATGGATATGATAAATCTGACATCGGTTTTTGTTATGATCTATATTTTTGCTCTTGATTTTCTGTTCAGATCAAGGTAAAAACCTTCCCAGGGAATATGTCCATATAAACACATAATTGCCGATTTGCCGCTTTATCAGCGGTTTGTCCGCCGGTATTCGGTCCTATCGCATTAAATACTATCATATTTTTTCGCTTTTTCTTAAAATCACCGTTCATTTGACTACGGACCATCTGAAAAGCCGCAAATTGCACGATCCATACTTAATGCGGACGCTTTGTACATCAAAGGTGACTATAGTCAAACCAAATGTATAACTACGAAATATACTCGTATTTCTTCGCTTTTCCCCGAAGTCTCTGTGCCTTAGCGTAATTGTACAAATTTTTTTCAGATACGCTCTGAATCTCAAAAAGCTTCTTAGTTTTCAGATATGTCATGATATAATAAATGTGATTTTGGATTAAAACACGAAAAAATTTCTCTAAACACTTGCAATTGAGTTTAAAAGGTGGTATAATGTTTAAGCATTTGATACCGTCGCATTTGAATGTGACGTGAGTAATGCCTGACGAAGGTCGACATTAATATTGACGATCCGCTGCAACGGTCACATTTTTTGTGGCCGACATCATGACCGGCCGTAAAGATGCTTTTGACCGGGACGATTTTGGGTTATTCCCTGATCCGTATTTTGAAATATGTGTAAAATCATATTTTATGTATGATCGTCTGAAGAAACAGGAGGAAAACAGAATGGATGCACTTAAGCTTATTGCACAGGACAGCATCAAGGCAGACGTACCTAAGTTTGAGGTAGGAGATACCGTAAAGGTACATGTAAGAATCACCGAAGGAAACAAGACCCGTATACAGGTATACGAGGGCACGGTTATCGCTAAGAAGCACGGTGGTATTTCCGAAACATTTACCGTACGCAGAGTAGCTCACGGCTGCGGAGTGGAGAGAGTTTTCCCGCTTCACGCTCCCTCTGTCGAAAAGGTTGAGGTCGTAAGAATGGGTAAGGTTCGCAGAGCCAAGCTCTACTATCTCCGCGACAGAGTCGGTAAGGCTGCTAAAGTCAAGAGCAAGTTCAATTAAGTTTTCCGGGTTGTTGTTCCGGTATTTTCCGGACATTACCCCGAAAAACTTGCGCATAGGCGGATGAACGGCTGTTTTGCTTATTTCTGAACTTACGGGTGCGGCAGTTCCGCTTCACTTTGTTTGTTACTGATAGCAGGCAGCTTTTTGCTTTATACGGTCGTTATTTTATATATTGCGGAGTCCGGATTTTCGGAGCACGGCTGTCTGATTGTTCAGAAAATACGGCTGCCGCAAAGCAGGAACGACCTTTTATTCATAGAGTTCTTTTAAAACCGCAGTTTTTAAAGCATAAAATTTGCTTTTTACAACGGATGTACGGCGGTCAACGGAATTGAAGGCTTTAATTTACGCCGCGGCGGCCGGACATTATTATATGAATGAGTTCTTATGCTTATTGGCATTTAAAGGATGTCCGTTTATACAAAAGCTTATTTTCAAACGGGAAAGGAGACCGATTTATAATGGCAGACAAGGAAAAGGATCGTCAGGATACTATGGAAGCTATCGATCCCGATGAATATAAGAAGTTTCTCGAAGGAAAAAACGATAAAGAAGACGAGCTTGAGGAAGCTCCGATCATTGTAAAGAGCACCCGTCATATAGAGCTTCAGAAGGAAAGAGAGCTTAAGGAGGAAACTAAAAAAGAGACGGCCGCCAATGCACATACAGCCGCAAACGAGGTGTTCGAGTGGCTTGAAAGCATATTAATGGCAGTTGTCGTCATAGTTCTGGTGTTTACATTTATAATACGGGTAAACACCGTTGACGGAACGTCGATGGAACCCACGCTGTCAGGCGGACAGAAGCTTCTTGTGACCGATTTGTTCTATACGCCGGATTATAATGATATTGTTATTATACAGGCCGCCAGACTGGACGGAGGCAAGCCGATAGTCAAGCGTATCATAGGACTTCCGGGTGATAAGATAAAAATCGATTTCACCGAGGGGATAGTTTACCGTAACGGGAAAGCGCTTGAAATAAAATCCGAGGGACACGTACTTTATGAAGACGGTCATGCTATAAATACGCTGACAACAAACAATATCGAGATGATAAGCGGAGAAGAGTATACCGTCCCGGAGGAGAGCTATTTTGTTCTGGGCGATAACCGGAATAATTCTACGGACAGCCGCAAGATCAGCGCCGTGGGCTTCGTTAATAAGGATTACATTGCAGGGCGCGCAATTTTTTCAATATTCCCGTTTAATAAATTCGGATTTATGAATTGACGGGGGACTATGTCCGGAATGTTGGAATTTGTCCTGCGGTAATAACGTTCAGGGGATGAATTCTCGGAAAGGCGTTCAGATGAACAGATATAAGCCCAAACATTTATTGGACGGTAAGTCCCGAGGCGACAACCGATATGTTTTTGACAACGAAAATGCCGCTATGAGCCGTTTTGAAAAGGCAAAGGATTTTTATCTGTGGGTTCAGACGGTTATAGAATCCATAATTGCGGCTTTTGTGCTGCTTACGTTTGTTTTTAATATAAGCGTGGTGGTCGGTTCGTCTATGGAGCCGACTCTTCAGGAAACGGACAGACTTGTGGTCTTAAGCTTCGGGTACACTCCTCGATACGGAGATGTGGTTGCCCTATGGGCTGACAATCTTCCCAACAAGGAAACGGGAAAACGGGGCGAAATGATAGTCAAGAGAATTATAGGACTTCCCGGGGACATTATCGGCATAGATTCCGACAGCGGCGTTGTGTACCGTAACGGAAAGGCTTTAAGAGAAGACTATATTAAGGAATATATAAACGCATCCAATTTAGGGAATGCGGAATATCCTCTGACGGTAGATGAAAACTGTGTTTTTGTGTTGGGGGACAACAGAAACCATTCTACCGACAGCAGATATGTTGACGACGGCGAAACCGAATATTTTGTCGGATGTATCGATATGAGATGCATACTGGGCAAAGCGGTTTTCAGGATTTATCCATTTGAACGGATCGGAGTTATAGAATGAGTTATGAGGGCGATATCCAGTGGTTTCCCGGGCATATGACCAAGACCCGCCGCATGATAGAGGCAGATATAAAATCCGTAGACGCGGTAGTTGAAATTGTTGACAGCAGGATTCCGGAATCAAGCCGAAACCCCGTGATAAACGAGATCATAAACTCGAAGCCCCGTATAATGATACTGAACAAGTGCGATTATGCGGACGAGAAGATCACCGACTTATGGAAAAAACATTATCAGAGGTCGGGCTTTTCGGTTTTATGCTGCGATTGCAGAAGCGGCAAGGGAATAAAGGGATTTGTCCCGCTTTTGAAAAGAGAGCTTTCCGATGTTCTTGCCAGACGCCGCGCGAAGGGAATGATAGGAAGAGCGCTCCGCATTATGGTGGTAGGTATTCCGAACGTAGGGAAGTCCTCCTTTATAAACCGTATGGCCAATTCGAAAAAAACCGCAGTAGGAGACAGACCCGGCGTTACAAGGGGAAAACAGTGGGTCACTATCGACAAAGAGGTTGAGCTTCTCGATATGCCGGGGATCTTATGGCCGAAATTCGAAGACAGATCGGCGGCGGAGAAGCTTGCGTTTACCGGCGCCGTCAAGGATGACGTTATCGATATTGAAGCCTTGGCGGACAGCCTCGGAGAATATCTTAAGGCAAATTATCCGGGGAGGCTTACCGAAAGATATAAGCTTGAGACGCTTGACGGCAGTATATGTACTCTGATAGCAAAGGCAAGGGGTATGATGAAAAGCAAGGGAGAGCCGGATACGGAAAGAGCCGCCGCCACGCTTCTGGACGAATTCAGGGGAGGAAGGATAGGAAGGATTTCTCTGGAAAAGCCCGGTGTCGGCAGTGAAAATAATAAATAGAAACGAATGTTTGTTTTAAGCGTTTTGGCATCCGGAAGCCGATCGTGCAACAGATCCTTTGCGGAAAAAAGCGCAAAGAGACGTTCCGGCGATATTATTTCCTCGGAAATAATATCATGTAGGTTTTTGATAAATTCCGCCGAGGCGGCAATCCGTTTTTAATGTTGATTTTTGGCGGAGAATGCAAGACGATTTACCGTTGCAGGGATAAGAAAACCGTGCGGCTGATTTCGCTGCTGTTTTTGATGGATACTTTACGGTTTTGTTCGGAGGTGAATGTTTGAGCCGGCTTGAGAAAAAACGCGCCGAATGCGAGGCGCGGTTCGGATTCGATATTATCAAGCGCCGTGAATACGGTTGTATATGCGGAATTGACGAAGCGGGCAGAGGCCCGTGGGTCGGCAGGGTGTATGCGGCGGCGGTGGTGTTTGACGATGATGTTTTTATAGACGGGATAAACGACAGCAAAAAGCTTTCCGAGACGAGGAGAGAGGAGCTTTACCGTGAAATTACGGAAAAAGCGGTCACTTACTGTGTCGCGTTTGCGGAGGTTGAGGAGATAGAAAAGCTCAATATCCTTCAGGCTACGTTTCTCGCTATGAACAGAGCGTTCAAAGGATTGGAGATAATTCCTTCCGCAGCTTTGGTAGACGGCAACAGACAGCCCTTGCTCAGCTGTCAGGCAGAAACCGTGATCAAAGGAGACAGCGTAAGCGCGAGCATAGGCGCGGCAAGCATTCTTGCCAAGGTATCCAGAGACAGATATATGAAAGAGCTGGATAAAATTTATCCGGAATTCGGCTTTTCTTCAAATAAGGGCTATGGTACGGCGCAGCACATAGCCGCATTGAGGGAATACGGAGTTACTCCGGTTCACAGACGTTCATTCCTGAAAAAACAGGAGGAAAAAGACGGAGGATTCAAAATTTACGGATGAACAAAAACAAAACAAGCGGAATAAGGGGAAAAGCAGGAGAGGACGCCGTATGCCAATACCTTAAGGACAAAGGTTTCCGCATAAGGGCAAGAAATTTTCGCAGGAGCTGCGGAGAAATAGATATAATTTCAGAAGCGGGAGAATATCTGATATTTACCGAGGTAAAGACAAGGAAATTCGGTGCCGTAGAAAACGGAACGGGCGCTATGACCAAGGCGAAGATGAAGAGAATTATCGGTACGGCTGAGCTGTTTGTGGCTTCAAACCCGGATTTGCGGGATTATTACAGGCGGTTTGATACGGCATATGTTACCGTTACATCCGAAAATCCGCCGTGTGTTCTTGATCTGGAGTATTTTGAGGGAGATTTTACCGCAGGGGATTGTTTCTGAGGATAAAATACTATTTGTTTTTGAGCCGATAAAAAGCACTGCACTGAAAAAATCGTTACGGATGCTGACTTTTTTGCTATCAAGGAACTCGAAACCACACGGATTTTTAATGTTTTGGTCTTCAAATGTTGCTAAACCTTATAAAAGCGACTTATACAAGATATATCAAAATATGCGCAAACATGGGGAAAGCCTTTATTTAAGCTGTTTTTACACAGTCAAATAAACATATATAGAAAGTTATAAAGGAAATTTCGTTTATAGGATCAATAAAAAATGCTTTTATTACCGTCGGAGCTTAGAATAACGGTAAGAAATGAATCGCGAAATCAAATCTCATCGTACCGTAATAAAATTCCGACAAATTGACGTACCGATTTTTCCGAATATATATTAAGCCTGTATGCCGGTCTTTTCGGACGGCATTTTCAGGTCAAAATAAAATGATACCTTCGGGGCGAACGATTATCGAAAGAAAGGATATATAATATGAACTATAAGAGTACCAGGAATGACACTATCAGTATTTCAAGCGCTCAGGCCATTGCACAGGGTCTTTCTCATGAGGGCGGACTGTTTGTTCCCGAAAAACTGCCCGTTATCACTGAAAAGGATATTACGCAGCTTTGCGGTAAGAGCTATAAAGACAGAGCCTTTGGGATTTTCAAGCTTTTTTTGACGGATTTTACCGATGAAGAGATCGGGGACTGCGTCACAAAGGCGTACGGTGATAATTTTGATACCGAAAATATTGCCGATATATCCCACTTGCTTCAGGGCACATATATTCTGGAGCTTTGGCACGGTCCCACCTGCGCCTTCAAGGATATGGCGCTTCAGATATTGCCTCATCTTCTCACTGTTTCGGCAAGGAAAACCATTTCCGATAAGGAAATAGCCATACTTGTGGCTACATCGGGTGATACGGGCAAGGCTGCTCTTGAAGGGTTTAAGAACGTAAGCGGGACGACTATAAGCGTTTTTTATCCCGAAGAGGGAGTAAGCGATATGCAGAAGAGACAGATGGCTACACAAGAGGGTGACAATGTATTTGTCTGTGCCGTTAAGGGAAACTTTGACGATTGTCAGAACGGCGTCAAGTCTATATTCACGGATAAGGATATTGCCCGTGAGCTTGACGGGATCGGTGTGGTGCTGTCGAGCGCCAATTCGATCAACTGGGGAAGACTCTGTCCTCAGATAGTCTATTATATTTCAGCCTATGCCGAGCTTTTGAAAAACGGTGAAATAAGTTTTGGCGAGAAGATAAACATTGTCGTTCCAACCGGGAACTTCGGCAATATTCTGGCGGCGTATTATGCAAAGAAGATGGGACTCCCGGTAAATAAGCTCATATGCGCTTCAAATGCCAACAATATACTTACGGATTTTATCAAAACCGGAATTTACGATAGAAACAGAGATTTTTATACAACCATTTCTCCGTCTATGGACATACTTATTTCCAGTAATCTCGAACGCCTTCTTTATCATATGTCAGACGGGGATACCGCTCTTATAAACAACTGGTTCAATTCTCTAAAAGAGACGGGAAGATATGAAGTAACCGACAATGTGAAGAAAAAAATATCGGAAGAGTTTTATGCCGGCTATTGCAGCGATGCGGAAACAAAGGCGGCTATTAAAGATTGCTTCGAAAGCTATTCTTATCTTATGGATACTCATACCGCCGTTGCATATAAGGTATATAACGAATATAAGGATAACACGGGCGACATGACCAAGACGCTTATCGCATCCACAGCCAATCCGTATAAATTCGGCGCCGCAGTTTATGAAGCCGTCGGCGGAAGCTGCGACGGACTCGATGAGTTTACGATAATTGACAGACTACAGGAAAAGACCGGGACCGTTATTCCGCAGGCGCTTGCTTCAACCAAAAATAAGGAGATACGGTTTAAGGGCGTGATCGAAAGGGATATGATGGCTCAAACGGTAATGAATTTTTTGAAAAAGTAAGGTGATGAGTTGAGCTTGTTTGTTTTGGGTGATCTTCACCTTTCCTTTGGCAGTGACAAGCCCATGGATATTTTTCGGGGATGGGACAATCATGTGGAAAAAATAACCTCCGGCTGGAACGATATGGTGGAGGATAATGATACGGTGGTTGTAAACGGCGACATATCCTGGGCAATGTCTCTTGAAAAAACCGAAAAGGATTTTGAATATATAAATAACCGCCTTAACGGATATAAAATATTTATAAAGGGAAATCACGACTACTGGTGGTCTACCAAGGCAAAAATGGACGGGTTTCTTCTGAATAAAGGCTTTGACAGGATACGAATACTCAGCAACAATTCTTTTCTTATTGACGGCGTTTCCGTATGCGGTACTAGAGGATGGATAAACGATGACAGCGTCGAATTTGACGTTAAGCTTCTTAACCGCGAGGCGGGAAGGCTCGAAATGTCTCTTAAGGAAGGCGCAAGACTCGGGGGAAGGCTTGTGGCCTTTACACACTATCCACCTGTTTTCGGGGGAGAAAAAAATTATTATATTATTGACGTTTTAAAAAAATTCGGTGTAAAGGATTGTTATTACGGGCATGTTCACGGTCCGGCAGTAAAAAAGGCTTTTACCGGTGAGTATGACGGAATACGCTTTCATATCGCTTCCTGCGACTGCGTAGAGTTCAAACCCGTCAGGGTGGAGCCGTAAACGTATGGGTCAAGCCGCTAAGCATCCGATATATTTGACTTATCTGTCATTAAACAGGGGATCTTTCCGTAAAGTGTTCATTCACCGGGCTTATAGGGTGAATAAAATCGTTTTTTTGGATCGGTTGAGACTAACGTAATGCGGATGAAATATCCGAAAGTGACGGCAGGGGAGTCATATTAGGGCGTAACTGAAAAGAAAGCAAATATGTATAATTACGCTATAGCGCGGCGATTCAAGAAAAAAGGCGGAGAAATGCGGGGATATTTCGTAGTTATGCCTTTGGGATAAATATAGGTATTCTTTGACGCGGAAAGCGCAGTCAGCAGATATTTTGGAATTTGCGGCTTTTCAGACAGCCCCTTAGTCATACCAATATATATCCGCATATAGCCGCAGTAAACATATGTCGGATATTTTTAAAAAAATTTTCCAAAAACAGTGGAAAAAGCTGTAAGTATATGCTATAATACAAAGTGACTGTAAAAACGGAGGAATTATTAAATGGAAATTATTTCTAACAACAAAACCGCAGTAAATACCTCGGAGGTGGAATTCAAGAGCACCCCGGATGAATTTGAGGCAGCTTTGCAAAGCGCTTTTCTTAAAAAGAAAAAAAATATTACCGTTCCCGGATTCAGAAAAGGCAAGGCAACCAGAAAAATGATCGAGACGCATTACGGTGAAGGAATTTTTTATGACGACGCCGTAAACACGCTTTACAGGGATAATATCGATGCCGTAATAAAGGAAGCGGGTCTCGATGTGGTGGATATGCCCAATATTGAAGTAACTTCGGTAAGCCGTGAGGACGGAGTTTCGTTTAAAGCCGTATTTACCACTAAGCCCGAGGTAAATATTTCCGATTATAAGGGATTAAAGGCTACAAAAATTGTCAAGAATATTACCGATGAGGATATTGACGGGGAATTGAAGACCAGACAGGACAGAAATGCAAGAATAATCGATGTTACCGACCGTGCCGCTGAAAACGGAGACACCGTAATTATTGATTTTGAGGGATTTGTCGACGGAACGGCGTTTGAAGGCGGAAAGGCGGATAAGTTCAGTCTGGTACTGGGCAGCGGTCAGTTTATTCCCGGCTTTGAGGATCAGGTAGTGGGAAAAAGCATTAATGAGGCCTTTGAAGTGAACGTTACTTTCCCGGAAAATTATCCTTCGGATGAAATCAAGGGCAAGGCAGCGGTATTTAAATGTCTTATTCATGAAATCAAGGGTAAGGAGCTTCCCGCTCTTGACGATGAGTTCGCAAAGGATATAAGCGAATTCGATACGCTTGACGAGCTTAAGACGGATATCAGAAGCAAGCTCGCAAAGCAGGCTGAGGAGCAGGCGGATATGCAGGTGGAGACCGATCTTAACAATGCTCTTATCGAAAAGCTTGAGGGTGAGATCCCGGACGCTATGTATGAGAACCGTATTTCCGAAATGGTGCGCGACTGGGAATACAGGAACAGGTTTCAGGGTATTACCGTTAAGGATTATCTCAATTATACAGGTCAGACCATGGAGCAGTTCAGAGAGAATTTCAGAGAGCCGGCAACAAAGCAGATCAAGCTTAGGCTTGCTCTTGAAAAGATCGCTGAGCTTGAAGGTATAGAGGCTACCCAGGAAGAGCTTGAAAAGCATTACGAGGATCTTGCGCAAGAGCACAAGATGGAGATCGACAAGGTAAAAACCATAATTTCATCCGAAAACCTCAGTGATGACATCAAGGTCGAGAAAGCATTCGACCTTGTGAAAAACAGTGCGGAGATCGCATCATAAGACGATATATCAACAATAAGCAGTAAAATAATACAGTTTGGAATGTGCGGAAGATCAGGAAAGGAATACAAGTTATGGACTACATGAGCTTAGTGCCTACCGTTATTGAGCAGACGGGCCGCGGCGAACGCGCGTATGATATTTATTCAAGACTTCTTAATGACAGGATCGTCATGCTCCATGAGGAGATCAATGCAACTACCGCAAGTCTTGTTGTAGCTCAGCTGCTTTTTCTTGAAGGCCAGGATGCCGACAAGGATATTCAGCTTTATATCAACAGTCCCGGGGGATCGATTACCGACGGTATGGCCATATTTGATACTATGCACTACATTAAGTGTGATGTTTCCACTATTTGCATGGGTATGGCGGCTTCTATGGGCGCCTTCCTCCTTGCGGCAGGCACAAAGGGAAAGAGAATATGCCTTCCCAATGCCGAGGTAATGATCCATCAGCCTTCCGGCGGCACAGGGCGCGCTCAGGCCTCGGATATCGATATTGTTGCCAAGCATATAATCCGGGTTAAGGAAAAAATGAATCATATGCTGGCGGATATGACGGGACAGCCGTATGAAAGAATCGTTGCCGATACTGACAGGGATAATTATATGACGGCTCAGGAGGCTTTGGAGTACGGTATCGTCGATAAGATATTTGATAAGAGATAACGGGCGGATTTTTATTTTGCTTGATAGTATCCGAAAACCAAGAAATTTTGTACGATTTTGCTGAATGAGTGACGATCTAAGGCAACACCGCACAATGATTGCGTGTGAATTGCGCAGTCAGATATTTTGTCAGCTTGCATAAATTCGACGCTGGAATACTGACTTATTTCAAGGAGAATTTGTGTAAGATGACAAAATATATGCAAGCAAGCCGCACGCAAAGCCGTCAGGCGGTCAATGTGCGGTATTGCCCTAAGATGAAAACGGAGAAATACCGTAATATTTCGGGCCTTTTTGACGCGGACAGCGTCCGAGGTCAGTAGAGATCGTGCAGATCGCGTCTTGTCAGACAGCTCATGGTATCAAATAGCTTGTTTATGTTCAAGAAAGCAGCTTTTCGCCCGCAGGGCGTATGAAATGAATATTTTAGGCTTCACCGCACGGGCTTATGTCTTGTGCGGTATTGCCAAAGTTTGAGGTTTTTATGTTAAAATGTAATTTCTGCGGAAAAACGGAAGATTATGCTTCAAGAATGCTTGTGGGAAAGAACGGAGTCATCTGTAACGACTGCGTAATCGCTTCCTATAATATGCTTCTTGAAGAAGGAGAGATACCTTTTGCCGATAAGCCCCGCAAAAAGGGAAGAGAAAGCGGTTCCGTCAAAAAGGATAAGCTTTTGAAGCCTGCTGAGATAAAGGCTATACTGGATGAGTATGTTATCGGACAGGAGGACGCCAAAAGAGTACTGTCTGTTGCCGTTTATAATCATTACAAAAGGGTTTTGTCGGCTGACAGCAACGATGACAATGAAATAGAGCTTCAGAAAAGCAATGTCCTTTTGCTGGGGCCTACAGGTGTAGGAAAGACGATGCTGGCGCAGACACTGGCGGATATACTCAATGTTCCGTTCGCTATCGCCGATGCCACCACACTTACACAGGCGGGTTATGTGGGAGAAGATGTGGAAAACGTCCTTTTGAGGCTTATTCAGGCGGCGGATTTTGATATTGAGGCGGCCGAGAGAGGAATTATCTATATTGATGAAATCGATAAGATATCCAGACGTTCCGAAAACACTTCGATCACAAGGGATGTAAGCGGCGAAGGCGTTCAGCAGGCACTTCTTAAAATCGTTGAGGGTACGGTTTCAAATGTTCCCCCCCAGGGAGGAAGAAAGCATCCGAATCAGGAATTTATTCAGATCAATACTAAAAATATCCTTTTTATTTGCGGAGGCGCATTTGAGGGGATAGAAAAAACGATAATTTCCCGAATCCATTCGTCGGCTCTGGGCTTCGGGGCCGATGTAAGAAGCCAGAAGGAACACAGTCTTACGGAGGCTTTTCATGAGGTCGCACCTGAGGATCTGGTAAAGTTCGGAATTATTCCGGAGCTTGTGGGAAGGCTTCCTATAATTACCGTTCTTGACGAGTTGGACGAGGAGGCTTTAATAAAAATATTGGTTGAGCCTAAAAATGCATTGATTAAACAATATACTTATTTGTTCGGACTTGATGACATTGAGCTTGAAATAGAATCCGGAGCGCTTAAGGAAATAGCGAAAAAGGCAGTCGAGCGCAAAACGGGTGCAAGAGGACTCCGGACAATATTTGAGGATATTTTGTCAGAGACTATGTTCGAGGCGCCCTCCGATGAGACCCTATCCAAAATCGTAGTGACCGCAGAAAATGTAAGAGATGGTAAACAGCCTATACGTATACACGAAAAAAAGGGAGTCGTATCCGGCAAGAGAAATTCAAAAAAGAACGCCGGATGAGGGTAAAGCTTATGAAAAGGAATATGTTTTTTATTGCGTCAATTTGTGAATTGACGCTTATTTTTTCCGGTTGCTCTGGAAATTTTTTTGATAATGAGTACATTGATATAGTTATCACCGACAGTGAGCGGACGGATATTGTGACGGATCAGACATTGGGATATGAGACGGTTGTAACTTCCGCCGAAGAGCCGGATATTTTTTCGGATATAGTGGAGTCCTTTCCTATCGATAACATTTTGCTTCCTGACGGGTCGACGGTGGATAAGCATGAGGCGGTCAGGGCTATTGTTGAAAAAAACGGATTAATTAACTTGGAGTTTGATTTTTGGTTTATGCGATATGCGAAGCCGATTGTTTGGAGCAATATCGAAGGATTAGGGGAGTATAGGGAAAAGGAGTGGCATGATGACTGGAAGAAAAGTGGCGAGGAATATGAGAAGGCGGTTAATATAAAATATGAGGATTATTTCAGAGTGGAATCTGGGGATATTTTAGATAACAACATGAAGGTTGTAGAAGCGGGATTCACGGTATATGGAGTTGGCGGTTTGTATGACTCATATGTTGAACTGTCGGGTGAAATTACATATGAGGGACTGATTGTTCGTTATGAAGAGGACGTACCATATAATGATAAGGGAGATATTGTTCTTGTTCCTGATCCGACGAAAGATACTCCAATACCGATCGCTTACCTCGGAGGATACGACAAGGTTAAGTACGGCATATTCGGAGAAATGGGCGGCAGTTACACCTTCGGTGAATCATTTATTATGTCAGACAGCATTGAGATTACTTTGGGTAATGAAAAGGATTTGCCATATAAATTTGACACTGATTTTAACGATATTTTTACCAAGGATCCAAGATCTGAGATTATTTTCTCATACGCAAGAGCTAAAGGCACCATAAGGAATATGAATATAAGAGGAAGCCATATCGAGACGGAAGTGGAATATCTTGAAATAGCTGATTGGAAAACAATTGGCGGAGCGCCGTAAAATAATAAAAAGGGGGGCGTATATTATGGAAATTGCAGCGGTTAAAACAGCTACGGCAAATTTAGACATTAAGAACAACTGTAACGCAAAGGCTAAAGCCGAAAAAAACGGTATCCTTTCCGATCATAATATAGATAAGAGATTTGATAGTTTTGTTTTCAGCGGGTCAGGCGTGAGCGGAGTAGGGTTAGGGTATTCCGGTAAAGACGGGAATGCCGTTAACAGCTTGTATAGTGCGGCTTCAACGATCAGAACGGCTGAAACGGAAGCGAAAAGGAAGATAATACCGTATCTTCTTGCGGGAAAGATATCTGGGGTAAGCGTATCGAGTACAGGAAGCCCGAGTATTAACGGAGCGTATGACTATTGGCATTGGCAGGCGGCGATGGATACCGTAAAAGGGGATCATTTACGCTTTAAGTTTAGTGAAAGCTATGTATATGACCAAACTGGTGAAGATAAAAATTACGGTTATAAAAACCACAATAATTCATGCGCCACTTTTGCCTTGGCGACAGCATTAAGCATTAAAAACAACAAAAAAATAACCCCCGATCAAATTTCGACAAACTCGAGCACGGACGGGCACGGAACAAGGTGGGGCGCTCACGGCGCATATTTTGTAAGCGAAACAAGCGAAAGCAAAGTCCTTTTAGGTGTTGATGCGCAGCTTCAATTGGGAAATCCTGTGCTTATACATACTGTAGACGGCAATAAAGAGCATTGGCAACGGTTATAGGAAAGGAAAACGGGGTTTACTATGTTGTCGACCCTTGTGGAGGGACAACAGTTCCATTACAGAAAATGACATATTATAAAGAGGGTTCGCTGAAGGACTATGTTATTTTGAGCAACGAATATTAACGGTCGGTATTTCGTAAAAGGATCGATTATAAAAATTTTCAAAAGGTATTTACAAACAGGTTTAAATGTGGTATAATTTCAATGTTGTGCGGCTGATGCTGACATAACTGACTATCCGATCCTTGGCTTTGAGGATTTTGCCCCTTTTGGGGAAGCACCGTATCCCTTGGCTAAGCTTCGGAAATAAAATTTTTAAGAGGTGTAACAATGTTACTGAAGGAAGAAAAAACCGCGATTATCGAAAATAACCGCACTCATGAAAACGACACCGGCTCACCCGAAGTTCAGATCGCCATTCTCACCAAGAGGATCTCCGATCTTACCGAGCATCTGAAAACCCATAAAAAGGATCATCATTCCAGAAGAGGTCTTCACAAGATGGTAGGTCACAGACGTAACCTGCTCAACTACCTCCAGAAAAAGGATATCGAGCGTTACCGTGCTATCATTGCGAAGTTGGGTATTCGTAAGTAATTTTAAAAGGTGGAACGGTTTTATCGTTCTGCCTTTTTGATTCCTCGGACAATGCCGCTCGGCATGATGTGGGCGGCATTGATAGGGGAAAAACCAAGGCAGGCGGCGGCCGACGCCGTAAAAGATCGAGGAAACGGTTTTTTAGCATTAAATTGAGCTTCCCGCTTATCATATCCGAAAAAAATCATCGGGAGCTGAATTTATTGCTAAAGCGTTTCCTCTTAAAGATGAACAAAATCAGGAGGAAAAAAGAATGTTTGAAAACTATAAGGTATTTAAAACAACCTTTGCAGGCAGAGAGCTGTCTGTTGAGACGGGAAAGACCTGCGGCCTCGCCAACGGCTCCTGTTGGGTACGCTACGGCGAAACGGTGGTAATGGTAAATGTTACCGCAAGCGAAAAGCCTCGGGACGGCGTTGACTTTTTCCCTTTGTCCGTTGACTATGAGGAAAAGCTTTATGCGGTGGGAAAAATCCCCGGAAGCTATCTTAAAAGAGAGGGCAGACCCAGCGAGAAGGCCATTCTGACTTCCCGTGTGGTTGACCGTCCTATGCGTCCTCTTTTTCCTAAGGACATGAGAAACGATGTTTCCATTGTTATGACCGTGCTGGCGGTTGATCCCGATACGCAGCCCGAGATAATTGCTATGATAGGAGCTTCAATTGCGGTATCCATTTCCGATATTCCCTGGAACGGACCTATCGGCGGTATTTCCGTAGGTCTTGTGGACGGTGAGATAGTTCTTATGCCTGATGCGGAGCAGCGGGCAAAATCGGATTTACAGCTCACCGTTGCTTCCAGCGAAAAGAAGGTCGTAATGATCGAGGCGGGGGCTAACGAGGTCGACGATGATACCATGTTTAATGCTATAATGAAGGGTCATGAGGAAATTGTTAATTCTATTATTCCTTTTGTAAACAGTATCAGGGCGGAAATCGGAAAGCCCAAGTTCTCCTTTGAGTCAATGGAAGTTGACCATGATCTTTTTGAGGCTATTCAGGTTAAGTATACGGACAAGGTAAAGTATGCTCTCGATACCGATGACAAAAATATTCGTGAAGCCCGCTTGCAGCCTATTAAGGATGAGATCCACGCGGAGTTTGACGAACAGTATCCGGAACAGCTTGCCATGATCGATGAGTGCATTTATAAATTGCAGAAATTTATTGTCCGCCGTTGGCTTCTCGACGAACAGAAGCGCGTTGACGGAAGAGGCATGGATCAGATGAGACCTCTTGCCGCCGAGGTAGGACTTCTGCCGCGTGTTCACGGCTCAGGACTCTTTACAAGAGGTCAGACTCAGGTCCTTACCGTTACCACGCTTGGTCCCGTAAGCGACGCACAAAGACTGGACGGAATTGACGACGAGGAAGAGAAAAGATATATGCATCATTACAATTTCCCATCCTACTCTGTCGGAGAAACCAAGCCCAGCAGAGGACCCGGAAGACGTGAGATAGGTCATGGCGCTTTGGCTCAGAGGGCGCTGGAGCCCGTTATTCCTTCCGTTGAGGAATTTCCTTATGCTATCAGGCTTGTATCCGAAGTCCTGTCCTCCAACGGTTCTACCTCCCAGGCTTCTATCTGCGGCTCCACCCTTTCTCTGATGGATGCGGGTGTTCCCATAAAGGCGCCTGTTGCAGGTATTTCCTGCGGTCTTATAACCGAGGGAGAGCGTTGGATGACAATGGTTGACATTCAGGGTCTTGAGGACTTCTTCGGGGATATGGACTTTAAGGTTGGTGGCACTCATAAAGGTATCACCGCTATACAGATGGATCTTAAAATAGACGGGCTTACTCCCGAGATCATCAGGGATGCATTTGCAAAAACACACAAGGCGAGGGACTATATACTTGATGAAATCATGCTTAAGGCTATTCCGGAAAGTCGTCCTACCGTTAATCAGTGGGCTCCCAAGATGATTACAATGAAGGTACCCGTTGATAAGATCAGGGAGGTTATCGGTACCGGCGGAAAGGTTATTCAGAAGCTTTGCGCCGATTATGAGGTCAAGATCGATATTGACGAGGAAGGCAATGTGTTTATCTGCGGAAGCGATCAGAAGAAGTCCGACGAGTGCGTGGAGATGATAAAGGCCATTACCCTTGTTCCCGAGATAGGAGCAATTTATAAGGGCAAGGTGGTTCGTGTTACGGGCTTTGGGGCATTTGTGGAATTTGCTCCCGGCAAGGAGGGAATGGTCCACATTTCCGAACTGGAGAACCGCCGCGTTGAAAAGGTAGAGGATGTTTGCAATGAGGGGGACGAGATAATCGTCAAGATAATCAAGATCGATCAGCAGGGAAAGATAGGTCTATCCCGCAAGGAGGCTCTTGCCGATATAGAGGCTAAGAGAAAGGAAAAAGCTGCCAGAGATACGACTGAGTAAATTTTTAACCGATATATGTGAATATAAAAATGCCGCTGAGTTTTTATCTCGGCGGTATTTTTTTAAACGGATAATTTAATGTTAATAAGCTTAATTAGCCTTTGCTTTAGGTAAAGTTTAAAAAGCACAAAAGTAAATTTTAAGGGTATAAGGTAACGAAAATCACTTGTTTTTTTGACAATTCGAATAATTTTTGTGCAAGATTTACAAAAAATGCATTAAAATCTCTATCTGTAAAAGTAAAATACTATCTTGACATCGAATTAAAAAAATGATAATATTAGCTTACAGAAAGCTAATCGTTAACTCGATAAGCTAAAAACCATTTACTTTTTACCTTATACAGGAGGAAGGCTTATGAAAGCAAAAAAAATTCTTGCGGCTATACTTGCTGCAAGCACGGTACTTGCGTTTGCCGGATGTTCTCAGGATACCAATAACGGAGGCGGTACAAATACCGGAAACAGCAGTTCCACAGGCTCGTCAGATTCAACTTCAACAGCCGCGCCGGACAATAATGAGAAAAAACTTACTCTTAAGGTTCTGACTCACCGCACGGACAGACTTGAAGACGGTTCCCTTGAGGAAATGACCAAGGCCTTTGAGGAAGCTAATAATTGTAAGGTTGAGTACCAGGGCTTTACCGATTATTCTACCGATGTTCCGACAATGATGAACACCACCGATTACGGCGATGTTCTTATGATTCCTGATACGGTAAAGCTTAAGGATTTGTCCAATTTCTTTGAACCCTTAGGTACATATGATGAAATTGACGCAAAATATAACTGGGCTGATAAGAAAATGTACGACGGAACCGTATATGGTATCGCACATTTGGGTTCGATCGCCGGCGGCATTTGCTACAATAAGAGAATCTGGAAGGAAGCCGGAATTGAAAAGCTGCCCACAACACCGGAAGAATTTTTAAACGATCTGAAGCTTATTCGTGATAATACGGATGCCATCCCTTATTATACAAACTTTGCAGATGCAAGCTGGACCATAGTTCAGTGGGCTTCGCTTGTAAATTCCGCTTCCGGAAGCAAGACCTATGAAAATGATATTCTGACCTCAAAGCGTGATCTTTTTGTAGAAGGCGATGCTTACTACGAAGTTTATAAGCTTATGTTTGACGTTTTTGCGGATTCCACACTTCATGAGGAAGATCCTATGACCAGCGACTGGGAAGGCTGCAAGGAGAGAATCAATGAAGGAAAAATCGCTACTATGGTTATGGGCTCATGGGCCGTATCCCAGTTTAAGGAAGCCGGCGATAATCCTGATGATATCGGTTATATGCCCGCTCCCTTCAGCGTGAACGGAAAGCAGTATGCTGAATTTTCATCCGACTATTGCATGGGTGTTAATAAGAACAGCGCCGGCGAAATAAAGGAACTTGGCAAAAAGTATATTACATGGTTTGTGGAAGAGTCCGGATTCGCTGAAAAGGAAGGCTCCATTTGCACGGTGAAGGGCTCCAAGCTGCCTGACTATCTGTCCGACTTCGAAAAATGCGAAATGTTCACGACACAGCCCGCTCCCGAAGGTCTTGTAGGCGTATGGGATACAATTAATAATGAATCCGAAGTTGGAACATGGCAGGGTGATGCCGCCAACTTCAAGATCCGTATTGCGGAAGCGGCATTCGCCGGAGAAGGCATAGATAAATTCAAATCCATACTTGACAATGCTAATGAGAAGTGGAATACCACAAGAGATAAAAATACCGAATTAGCAAATTATAACGGTTAACTTCTTTTTCTTTTCTTTTTTCCTCCCGATCGGCTTGAGCGCAGCTTTGCGTTCAAGCCGAAAAGGAATATAACGAAAGCTTTAATTATTTTACCAAAAGCACCTTTTGCTCTCCAGCTGAATTACGGCAGAGAGCAAAGTTTTTACGGGAGAAGTACAGGAACTATACGTCATTTCTCCCTACCGGCCAATCCATATTATGAAATATCCGTAAAGCGCTTTTCTCCCGCTTTATGTAAAATGCGTTTATCCTGGGTTTTTATGAGGTATGATGATACGTTGCAGGGAAGGCGGCATGCCGCTTTAATACCCGATCATTTTTTCGTTGGATTATCCCGGATACCGTTGGGCTTCACAGCTTCATTTAAAATGTTCCGTGTTTGCTGAAATCGCAAAAAACACTTTTCTTTCGGATATTCCCGTTTTATATATGTTATGTCAGCTGAATATGCCGGTATTGCTTTAGGTAATAAAAATGACATTGATGGAAAGGAAGAATGATTTTATGACAAGCGATTCCCCGTCCATAAAGAAAAGACGCACGCTTGTGCAATGGCTCAGGGGCTATACCGGTCAGAAATATTTGACCACCGTTTTATTCTTGATGATTCCGTTGGTGCTTCTTCTTTTGTTTACAATAATCCCTGCGTTCAACATGGGGGTATACAGCTTCCAGAAGCGCGATCAGCTTGGCGTAAGCTGGGAATGGGTGGGTTTTGATAATTACATTCGGATTTTTACCGACGGCGATTATCTTTCTACCTTTAAAAACTCTCTTTATTATTTGGCAGGGTCCTTTGTGCAGCAGATTGTGGCGCTTTTGATCGCATCGATCCTTTGTTCAAAAATTAAATTTGCGGGTTTTTTCAAAGGGGTTTTATTTTTTCCGTATATGATGAACGGCGTTGCGGTATCGCTGATTTTCCGCCGTTTTTTTCAGAAGGGAGACGGCATTACCAACACCGAAGGAACGCTCAACAGTATTTTTATGCTGTTCGGAATAGATCCGGTAAGATGGCTGAGCGATCCCGGATTAGTTAATTTTTGTCTTGTTTTTGCTTCGATATGGAGATATATAGGCTTCGATATAATTATGTATATAGGAGCTATTCAATCGATATCTCCCGATATTTACGAAGCCGCTTCACTTGACGGAGCCAACGCGTGGCAGCGTTTCAGGTACATAGTTTTCCCGAGTATCCGGCCGATTATTTCTCTTCAGCTTATTTTGGCTGTAAAGGGTGCGATATCCGTATTTGAAATTCCTTATATTATCACCGGAGGAAGATCAGGAACAAGCACCTTCGTCATTAAAACGATTGAAACGGCGTTTCAGTATCAGAAAATCGGCCTTGCATCAGCAATGGCGATTGTCCTGCTTGCCATTATTCTCGTTGTAACCGGAATACAAAAAGTCGCTTTCAAGGAAAGGAGATAGTATAATGTCCGGCTCGGAAAACATAGTGCGTAAAAATAAAAAAAGCTTTGGATTTACAAGAAAGATATTTCAGGCGCTGAAATACGCGGTACTTATTATTGGCTGTCTTATGGTTGTGGTTCCTTTGATAGTTGTGTTGATAGGAGCGTTTAAAACTCATGAAGAATATGTCTCAACAGGTGTATTCGAGCTTCCGAGTGTTCCGCAGTTTGAGAACTTCAGCATCGCATTCATTAACGGAAAGGTCTTGCAGGGGCTTTTAAACACCGCTATTATACTGGTTGTATCGTGCTTTGGCACAATTATTACCGGAACAATGACGGCGTTTGTTCTTCAACGGTTTCGCACGCTTTTTACGCGGGGAATAAAATCGGTGTTCCTGTTTGCATCTCTTCTTCCGAATATTTCCATGCAGGTAACCGTATTTCAGATCGTGAGCAAGCTCGGACTGTACGATTCACTTGCTGCACCCTGCATCCTTTATATCGGTACGGATATTATCTCCATATATATTTTCATGCAGTTTCTCGATAATATATCGGTATCTCTTGATGAAAGCGCCTTCCTTGACGGCGCGGGGTATCTTAGGATATATTGGAGTATTATTCTTCCGCTTCTTCGCCCCGCTATCGCAACTGTACTTGTCATTAAGCTGGTTTCTATCTATAACGATTTCTATACTCCGAACCTTTACATGCCAAGTAAAGAGCTGGGTGTGGTTTCAACGGCCTTGTACCGATTTATAGGACCATACGGGGCTAAGTGGGAAATTATTTTTGCCGGAATTATAATTTGCATTATTCCCACGCTTATAATTTTCCTTTGCCTCCAAAAGTCGATCTACAGTAATCTTGTAACCGGCTCTGTAAAAGAGTGAAGCTTTATTTATAATATCGACGCCCTGCGGGTTTCGCTGAAAAAGCGGAATCCGTAGGGCGTAATTCGTATTTGTTTTGTAATATAGGGAAATAATGTACTTGCGTATCGAAAGAATGGCGGGATTTTTATGTCTATGCAAGCAGTCTTTACTTTTTTATAAAATCGGATCATTTTTCCCGGTAAGGTACGATTAGTGCTTTAAAAGTTTTTTATGCTTTAGATTATGGGTTATTTGAAAAATCTCAATGTGCACGATTTCCGCTTACCGCGTCAAAAGCGCTCGGAATTTTACTGTATATTAATGTGATATTTACTAATGGGTTTCTTTACATTTCTGGTTTTACGATGCAATTAACCGTCAGCCTTAGGTATATCGAGAAATAGCCCGAAGGGTGATCGACTAAGCTGTATTCAATTTGCAAAGATCCTTATGGTTTTGTTGTTGGGATTTTTGCAAATTATGTTTCTAACAACTATAAAATAGATTTCGGCGGTGTGAAACTTAAAAAAATAAACTCGGCTTAGACTGAGTTTATTAGCCGCGGCGCTTCGCCGCTGTGTTATCGTCACCAAAATGATTTTTTAAAATACAAGCACAAAAATACGCTTTCGTGAAATTGGGAGCGTATTATCTGCCCGCTTTGCGGACTGTCTAACAAATATAAAAAAGATTTTTCATTTAAGCCGTTAAAAACGACCGCATGGTTTTGCAGCGTACTCCCGTATTTTTCGGTTTTTGCGAAGCAAAAATGAATTTTCCATATGGAAATTCAAGAAAAATCGGGACGAAAACGAGCAGAGGAGAGAGCCGCAAGGGCGACCGACGAAGCCGTTTTCCTTTTGCAAAAACCGTCCTTGGCTCTGCCAAGGACGGTTTTCCAAAGGATGTGGCGCAGACGGTGGGATTCGAACCCACGGTGCTTTTCACGGCACAAACGATTTCGAGGGGTAATTTTAAGGTCAAATCCCTTTATATCTCTATGTAGCCTTTTATATGTAAGCCGCAAAAAGCCTTTATTTGTCTATTGTTCCTCTGAATTGTGTTATATCTTATTATAGCATATTATTTTTTGCTTTGGAACGGTTTGATAACAATTTTATAACACGGATTTTTTGATAACATTGAAAGTGTTATCGAAAAAGATAACCGTTTCTTACAAAAAATTTCATTCAAATAAAACGCAAGAAAATAAGTCGTACCTTGTTTGACCTCAATATGTAACCACGGCAAATGCCGTGGCAAGGTATACGCTATCTTTCGTCGTGTGTGCGTTCTGTCTTTCTTTTAGCTGCAAGTCTTTCCGCTTCACGGGGGAACATAGCATTGTGATAGGCTTCTAAAACGGTTTTCTTACGATCCAAACGCACATCAACATATCGGACGGTAACATCGGCCACATTTGTTGATATGCTCAGCGAAAGTCCGATTCCTTTTAAAGGTATGTCCCAAGATTTCACCGACCGTATAAAAATCGCCCGTAAGTTCGTGCATATTAGTCGCTGCCGAATGGCGTAAATCGTGAAAGCGAATATGGGACATATTTTGGTGGCGTAGGAATTGTCCGAAGTTATTTGTTACTCTGTCCGCACGAGCCGGAGAGCCATCAGCCCTTGCAATAACAAGGTTATTATCATAATAAGGCTGTCCCGATAATTCTGCAAGCTCTTTTTGTTTTTGCTGTAATTGTTGCTGTCTGATAAAGAATGGTAGGGTAACATCGGTAATCGGCAGTATACGATCCTGCGATTTGGTAGGGGCCATTTCGCTAATTGTGGTAGTTCCGGGTGGTACTTTGAACGGTAATTGCTCAACAACAGCAAAACACTTGTTTTTCAAATCAACATTGCTCCAACGCAAGCCGAGAACTTCATTACGCCGAAGTCCGTACAGACCGCTTAAAACAAATATCATTTCCCATTCATTCCCTGATCCTAACGCCATAAGGTGCTGCATTTGCGGGGCCGTATAAGGATCGGGCGTTTTTGCGTCTTTGCCGAACTTTGTCAGTATATCTCTTGCGGGGTTTGTTTCGATATAGCGGTATTTTCGCGCCGCCTCAAACGCAACGCTTAGTATTCTCTGTGCATAGCGGCAAGTGCTGGTTGACAATCCTTTGTCGGAAAGCTGCTTTAACATATTGTCTATCATTGCCGGCGTTAGCTTTTTCAGAGGGACATTCCCGATGTAGGGGACAATATGGTTCTTGATATGGCATTTGTAACTTGAAAAGGTGCTTGGCCGCAAGTTCGCCTTTCCGTGAATTTCGACCCATTCCTCTAAATATTCCTGCACGGTCTGTTTCGCTTCAACAGCCTTGATTGGCTCATAACTCGGATTTGTTAATTTAACGCGCATTTCGGCTTCGTGGTCTAACGCTTCTTTCTTTGTCAGAAATCCGCGTTTACCGTATGTTTTATAACCGTCAGCCGTTTTGTAGCGTATAAACACATCATAAACCGTTCCGGCTCTCGCCGTGCTGCCGCCGTCAGCAGTACGCTTGTTTTTTACTTGGCGTGTAGCAACAGACATTTAATCACCTCTTGTTCCTGCTGTGGGACGGGTACAGTATCGGTTGTACCAATCCCATATGGCTTTGTCTGCAAGCAAACAGCGGTTGCCGTTTTGGATATACTCGATCTCGCCGTTGCTTATCAATTCACGCAATTTGTTAATGCCGATTCCGCTGTATTTGCTCATTTGCTCTACGGTCTTTAACATCGGCACGATTTCAGTTGCGAGAGCAGATGTTTTTGTGCGTGCCATTATATCTCCTCCAAACAATTAGCGGAGATACGCACCTGTTTTTGCAAACGGATTAGCTGCCCCGGATTTTTGTAGTCTTTATTTTTTTGTAAATATGTGCAATTCATAGTATTATGACCTCCTTAAACAATTTGGCGTTAAATCGCCTATGTAGAGGTCAGGGACGGACAGCAGAATCGTCCTGCCCAATATATTTTCAATCCATCAAACGGCTGGTGGCTTATCAGCTCCACGGGAATCTCACCCTCACATGGTTCTCATGCGACCGCCCCCATTGCCTGCGACGGCTTCACGACCGAAATATCGCTTATCACGCTCGACCTGTGACTGAACAGGAGTATCATTGTCCCTATTGCCTGTCGTCGCCGTATTGGGAGCCGCCCGGTACTTATAGCCGACTGTTCATCGCTCCCTGCGGGAAACGAAAGCCAAAGACCCTAAAAACATACAGGTGAAATCTCGTTGCTTTCTTTCCCGCAGATCGTGGCGCAGCCGCTAATGTGGCTTATGCTTTCACAATAGCAATAGGAATGTGCTTGATGAATGGGTATTCAGTTGTCAAAGGGCACGCCCATTCACCCGAAAAAGGAAAACAGGCAGAGAGTTTTCGTACCTCTCTGTCTGTTTCCTCACTAAAAGCCAATAACACAGGGTCTATTTCAAAAGTTTTTTTAATTTTTTTCAGAGCAGCATAGATAGATTCCTGTACCGTCTGATATTTGCACCCTTCCTTATCTGCGATTGCGGTATGTAAAATAGATTTTACCAAGAAATAACCGAGATTACGCCGAGGAATATCGCAAGTTCAGACAATATGCGAACGCAAAGTGTCATACCAACGCACATTATGGAAAGCCGTTGAAGAAACACTCGAAATATCAACCGAAAAAGGAAAAGCAGTAGCCCGATGAAACAGACTGCTGCTTAAAACCATTTTAATTATACTGAAACCGATACCCGACATCCCGAATACTCTCTATTTGATAAGCAGGCGCTTGGTCGGTATCAATAAGTTTTTTACGAAGATTGCGGACATGAAAACCAATAGTTTCCCGTTCGCCGCCCGAAGAAAAGTCACCCCATACCTTTTCATAGATTTGGTCGTAGGTCAGCACACGGTTTTTATTTGCCACCAGCAAACAGAAAATATCGTATTCTTTTGCTGTTAATGAAATCTCCCGTCCGTCGCTTGTAATCTTTCTGCGTGCAAGGTTAATTTCAAGACCGGGAAATGATAATATCGTTTCCTCGTTCAAATCAACAGTATCAAAATCAGAGTACCGTTTCATAACCTCCATTACTTCGTTAAAGGCAGCAGAATCCTGTTCATTAAACTCTATCACTACTATGCGTCCGATATTATCACCCCCAAACCATCACTATAATGTACATGTGTTAAGTTCAGTCAATCGCCTCTTAATTGCCGATACTGTTTCGGATGGAGCAGAGAGTTTTTCTACCGCTTCCGCTTGCACCACTATCCCCGGATATATGCTGGGGATAGTGGTGATCTGACCTTTTTTAACCGTCTATCATTATATCAAGAAGCAGTTACAAACTGACTATTATAAAGCTCGGCATACATACCGTTCTTTGCAAGCAATTCATCGTGCGTTCCGGTTTCCTTGATGTCGCCATCGCGCATATAGATAATCATATCTGCATCACGAATGGTAGAAAGACGGTGTGCAATCACAAAGCTTGTTCTTCCCTCGGTAAGAGCGTCCATAGCTTTTTGTATTTTTGTTTCTGTGCGGGTATCAACAGAAGATGTCGCTTCATCCAGAATCAGCATCGGAGCGTCCTCTACCATAGCACGAGCAATCGTAAGAAGCTGTTTCTGTCCTGCGGAGATAGTGACGGTATCATTCAAAACCGTATCAAGTCCGTTTGGCAAAGTGCCGATGAAATGCTTTAGTCCGCATTGATTACAAATATCAAGCAGTCTTTCATCTGTAACACCTTGTTTGCCGTAGGTCAGATTGTCACGGACAGTACCCTCGAAAAGCCAAGTATCTTGAAGCACCATTCCGAAAATATCGTGAACATTCTCTCGGGTAATATTGGCAAGGGATGTTCCGTCAACCGTGATTTTACCTTTGTTCAGCTCATAAAAGCGCATCAGCAGATTGACGATTGTAGTCTTGCCTGCACCCGTCGGGCCGACGATAGCAACCTTGTTGCCCGCTTTGACCTTAGCAGAAAAATCGTGAATAATGGTCTTGTCAGGGTTATATCCAAAGCTGACATGGTCGAAGGTAACATTACCTTTCACGGCGCTCAACTTTGTTTTCTTATCCGCTTCGTCGGAAAGCTCTTCTTCTTCAAGGAACTCTGCTACACGCTCGCTTGCGGCGGCAGCGGACTGAATGCTGGAGAAGCCCTGTCCGATTTGACCGAGAGGAGAAGTAAACAGGCGGATGTAGATCATAAAGGCGACTACCACCGAGAAATTGATAGTTCCGTTAAACGCGAGAGCCGCACCCACAATGCAGACAGCAACATATCCGAAATTACCGACAAAGGACATAATCGGCATCATAAGACCGGACAAAAGCTCTGCCTTGAAGGTATGCTTGCGGAGCTTTTCGTTGGACTCCTTAAATGCTGCCAAGCCTTTTTCTTCGGAGTTGTATGCACGGACAATATTTTGTCCCGCGTAATATTCTTCAACATGACCATTCACTTCGGCAAGGCTGTTCTGTCGTTCCACAAAGTGTTTTTGGGATTTGCCCATGATCAGTCCCATTGCAATAAAGCCAATAAGGGAGGCAACAATAGCCGTGAGCGCCATGCGCCATTCTGTTACGAACATCATAACAATACAGCCAATCAGTGTTGCAAGAGCCGACACGAGCGTACCGACGCTCATATTCAGCGACTGACTGATAGAATCTACATCGTTAGTTACACGGGAAAGCGTGTCGCCGTGGTTGTGGCTGTCAAAATATTTCAGCGGAATACGATTGATCTTGTTCGTAATGTCGCTTCTCATTTTCTTGCCAACATTGCAGGAAACATGCGTCATGATAAGCGATTGCAGATAGCCGAGCAACATACTGATTGCATAAATCACAATAAGCGTTACAGCGATGCTTATGATTTTTTCCATATCAATGGCAATACCCATTGGCGAAATACCGTTTGTAATCGTTTCGGTCAGTTCCGAAATATAATCGGGGCCGATAACGGAGAGAACCGCACTGACAGCGGCAAATACAAGAGCCGCTATAATCAAGACAAGATATTTTCGGCAGTAGCTAATCAATGCGCTGAGCGCTTTTTTCATATTTTTTGCTCCGCCGGAAACTGCCATGCCGGGAGCGCCCGGTCCGGGTCCTTGTGTACTCATTTCAATTCCTCCTCACTCAACTGACTGCGGGCAATCTCCTGATATGCACCACAAGTTGCTAATAGTTCTTTGTGTGTACCTTGACCGACCACTCTGCCGTTTTCGATAACCAAAATCAGATCTGCGTCTATAATCGTTCCGATACGCTGTGCAACAATCAGGCAGGTGGCGTCTTTCATTTCATTTTTGAGCGCCTGTCTGAGTTCACGATCCGTCTTGTAGTCAAGGGCAGAAAAGGTATCGTCAAAAATATAAATCTCAGCTTCACGGGCAACGGCGCGGGCAATGGAAAGACGCTGCTTTTGACCGCCGGAGAAGTTTGTGCCGTTCTGCGCCACCTTGCCGTCAACACCGCCTTTTTGTGCCTCTACAAACGAAGTGCTTTGTGCAATATCAATGGCTTTTTCAACGGTGGCGTCATCGGCGTTGTTATCGCCAAAGTTAATGTTAGAGCGAATATCGCCGCTGAACAATACCGCCTTTTGCGATACATAACCGATCTTCTTTGCGAGTTCATTTTTACGGTATTCACGGACATTATGACCGTCCACAAGCACCTCTCCGTCGGTTACATCGTAAAACCTTGAAACAAGGTTCACGACAGAGGACTTTCCGCAGCCTGTCGAGCCGATAAAAGCAACAGTGTCGCCTTTTTTCGCTCTGAAGGAAATATCCGACAGAACATCCTCGTTTCCATCGGGATAACGGAAATATACATTCTTAAATTCCACGGTTCCTGTTTCTGCGGTTTTGCCAACGCCTTTGCCTTCTTCAATCAGTTCTTTGGTTTCCAGAACCTCATTGATACGCTTTGCGCTGACCAGCGAACGGGGAGCGATCATAAACATCATAGCCAACATCATAAACGAGGAAATGATCTGCATACCGTATGACATGAATACGACCATATCGCCAAAGAGACCGGCAAATTCCATCATAGAAGCGGCATTGATGACATAAGCACCAATCCAGTAAATTGCAAGGGAAATACCGTTCATAACAAGGGACATCAGCGGATTCATAAATGCCATCACTCTGCCGGTAAACAGATTGGTGTTTGTGAAATCATCATTGACCGCTTCAAACTTATTCTGTTGGAAACCCTCTGCATTGTAAGCACGGACAACACGGATACCGCTTAAATTCTCACGGGTAACTTGGTTTAAGTTATCTGTGAGTATCTGCATCTTCTTAAACTTCTTTGTAACAAGAAGCATAATAGTAATAATACCGCAGACAAGAACAATAACCGCTACGGCAACTGCAAGCGACCATTGCCACTGCTTGCCCGCAATCTTAGTGATCGCCCATACCGCCGTGATCGGCGCCTTGATCATCATCTGGAGTCCCATTGTAATTAGCATCTGCACCTGCTGCACATCGTTGGTGGAGCGAGTGATGAGGGACGCTGTACTGAATTTGTTGATTTCACTCATTGAGAAGCCCTGTACTTTTGTGTAAAGGGATTCACAGAGCCTTGCGGAAAAGTCCGCCACAATACTCACAACAAAGAAGCTTGTAATAATGGAGCAAACCATACTTCCGATGGCACACAGCAGCATATATCCGCCGTTTGCCCAAATATCGGACATTTCATAAGGGACGCCTGTTTCAGCGTTCATGCCTCCTTGTGCGATTTGTGTAATGGTATTCATGTAGTCGGGCATTTTCAAATCAAGCCATACCTGAGCCACAATAAAGACCACTGCACAGAGAGCGAATAACCACTCTCGCTTTTTTAAGTGTTTCAGTAATCTGAACATAACTGCTTCCTTTCTCTTGACATAGCGTTTAGTTTGTGATACAATCAAGATGATATAAGATACATTTTGTATTACCGCTGAAACATATTATAATGTTTTTTCAAATCTCAGTCAATAGGTTGAAAGCAAATGAGACATAAGGAGGCGAATTTGTATCATGGCGAACAAAGAAACATATTCCGTGCGTCGGGAGATCATCAACGCCGTTATGGAGTTGATGGCGGAAAAATCCTATATGGATATAACTGTCACAAATATTATCAATACGGCGCAGGTCGCAAGAGCGTCGTTTTACAGAAATTTTAATTCCATTAATGATGTAATTGAAATTATTGCAGATGAAATGTCAAATGAACTAATTGAAGATGTTTTTCCTGTTTTACACAGCTCTGATGAAAGAAAGTGGCGCGAGTATCTTTTTAATCATTTTTATAGTTTCACAAGAACGCAGCGGCAGATGGGAAAAATTCATCCGCAAAATATGGATGTTTTATTTTCACGAATAGATGACAAAATAACTCAAAAAGCAGAGAAGTTTTCATCAGCAACTATACGGGACAAGTATTTGTCTGTAGGTAAAATAGGACTTGTTAATGGTATCACAAAGAAATGGATGAACAACGGTATGCAGGAAACACCGGAAGAAATGATTGACTACATCATGTCGTTTATTACTCTGTTCTGATCGCCCCAATTGTAGGTTGATTTTTCCTTCACTCGTATAAGCGATCTGGCTTGAATCGGCAGGACTTCCTTTTATCGGAATTTTGAAAGCAAGAGGATATTTTGCGAAGATATATCAAATAAAATATTCAAAGAATGGACAGGCGAAGCAGGCAAAAAGGAAAACAGATCATGAAACGATTTGCTTGGTCTACTGTTTTCGCACTTTGAAAAATACAGGGAATTTTATAGTTTGTTAAATGAAAGAAATCTTGTGGATCCTTTGAAAGATGTAATTATCGGGTTTTCGTGCTTTAGGCTAGAGATAAAAGATCTAAGGGTTTCAGGGCTTTCCCTGATAAGTCTTGCCGTGTGGTATCACAAAGGCGATGCTTGCTGGTATATCGCATAGCATTTTAGTTTTGGCTGTGTTTGAACAACCCGATAAAGAAAATTTCTGCCGATTTGCTGCCAGTCTGTAAAAATTGCCGTTCTTTAATATCTCTTTTTCGGGTAGTACAGGTAGTTTTGAGGGGGAGAGGTGTGGAGAGGGGGAACAAGCGTCCCCACCATATTTTGAATTGCAAAAGGTTATGGCTATCCCTTGGTAGTAGATTTCTCTTTTTTGAAAGACTTGTCAACACAATAAGTAACTCTGTACGGGCGTCCCCAATACAGAGTTACTGTTTTTTTATCCTTCGCTTTCGTAGTCAATCATTAGGTCATGGGTGTCGAGCAAAAATTCAATGATAAATCGCTTGATTGCTTCCGGATATGGTTCAAGTCCGATAACATCAAGCGGAGTTTCAAGGGCAATCAAATCGTATACCGCAAGAATCAGGTTGTAGGCTTCCAATTCATTGCCCGTAGAATAGAGCGTTTCAAGGACAGCCTTTATTTTTCGGACAGTATCCAGTGTGCCGGTAACTTCGCGCATTCCGTCCCAAAAGGGAGCAGAGTATGCTCCTGATACATTGCTGATAAGTTCGATTTCTGCAGGGCTTAGGGTGTGGTTTTCGTTAGACATTTTATTACCTCCAAAATATTATGGTTATGTAATGCCCCGTATTTTCTTATGTCTTTTTATATCGCTTTACTCGATTTGATAACATTTTTACAACAATTCAGCTTTTCAGTACGATTTGTGTGCTTGTTTCTCTTAGCTGTTTTATGGGCGTGTTATCCTGAAAATCGTGATAACAATATTCCGAAAATAACAAAACGGCAGGAATTTTGTTCCTACCGTAAAAGTTATTGGGATATGGAAAAGCCGCATAAACACTTGGTTTATGCGGCTTCCCGATGGCGGAGTGGGTGGGATTCGAACCCACGGTACCGTGAGGTACAACTGATTTCGAGTCAAGTGACAAAAACCAAACTTGGCGGAATTTGACGGAAGATAACGGCAGATGCGAGAACCCCGAAAATGCCGTGTTTTCAAAGTTTTTTGCACCTTTCGCATCGAAAACGCAGTGAAAATCCGAGTCCGAGAGTCTCCTCCGATTTCATCGAGTTCTAATGGATTTTCGGGAAAGCCTATTAGAATTTTTGATAGAACCGAGCGTTTTTTCGCCTCAAAATCACGCTTTTGGCAGTGCATAAAAAGCGCCGGTTATGCCGGACTGCACCAAAAGTCGTGTAGGAAAACGCCGGGTAGAAATCAAAACCGCCGTTATCGGCAAAAATATAAGCAAAAATAGATTTTAACTAATTGATTTTTTGCCGATGATGTGGTATACTAATAGTAGAAACTTCGGAGGACAGGAATATGAAATATTTATCCGTGAAAGAGATAGCGGCGCTTTGGAATACCTCCGAGCGCAGCGTCCGCAACTACTGCGCAGCAGGGCGCATCCCCGGCGCTTTTCTGACGGGCAAGACCTGGAACATTCCCGAAAATGCCGAGAAGCCCGAACGGAGCAATAAAAGCAAGCCCGCACCGCAGACTTTGGCGGATATTCTCAAAGAGGAAAAGCGCAGCCTGACCCACGGCGGAATTTATCATAAGGTGCAGGTGGAACTGACCTACAACTCCAATCACATGGAGGGCAGCCGCCTGACCCACGAACAGACACGCTTTATTTTTGAAACCAACACCGTCGGCATCACCGAGGAAGGCGTGCGGGTGGACGATATCATCGAAACCGCCAATCACTTCCGCTGTATCGACGAGGTCATTGAAAGCGCAAAATCGCAGCTCAGCGAAAAATTCATTAAGCACCTGCATTTTATCCTGAAAACCGGAACAAGCGACGCAAAGAAAGACTGGTTTGCCGTCGGTGATTACAAAAAGCTGCCGAATGAGGTCGGCGGGCGGGAAACGACCTTACCCGAGGAAGTGTCGGCGGAAGTGAAAAGGCTGCTTGACGAGTATAACGGCAAGGAAACGGTGACTCTTGAAGATATCCTTGCTTTTCATGTGCGGTTTGAGTGCATTCACCCCTTCCAGGACGGCAACGGGCGAATTGGTAGGCTTATTATGTTAAAGGAATGCCTGAAACACAATATTGTACCGTTTATTATTGAGGACAGCATAAAAATGTTCTATTACCGCGGACTGCAGGAGTGGAACCGGGAAAAAGGATACCTGACCGATACCTGCCTGTCAGCACAGGATACATTCAAGAAATACCTGGATTATTTCAGAATACCGTATGAAAACTAAAAAACTCACGCACGGCTCATCCAAAGCTGTGCGTGAGTTTTCTGTAATATACCGCCTTTGCGAAAATGATAAGATAGCCCTCGCAGCAGCGCTATTTCAGGTTATTGTATGAACTTGAAATAACGAGCGTGCCATAGTGCCTTGTTTTGAGCATGACGGCAACGGAAAAAGCAGAAAGTTATCGAATAATATTCGAAGTTTAGTGGAAAAGCGTCGAATCATCTTGAAAAAAAGACGTTCTTGTGATATAATGTAGATTATTAAACTGTAGTTTTTTCAAATGTGAGGTTTCAAATGATGAAAGCAAGTTATAAAAAGCTGTGGAAACTCCTTGTTGACAAAGAAATGAGTAAATCAGACTTGCATAAAGCCACGGGACTCTCTTCCAGCACTATGACAAAACTCCGTCGCAGTGAGGATGTTTCTATGGAAGCTCTCCGCAAAATCTGCACTGTCCTCGACTGCAATATTGCTGATATCGTTGAGTTTGAAAAAGGAGATAATTAAAATAAGCAATATTGAATGCCGAGGATATACTATGTTAAAGAAAGAAGAACAATATAGTTATAATTTTATTGATCTCTTTGCGGGAGCTGGAGGGCTTTCGGAAGGTTTTCTTCAAGCTGGTTTTAAGCCGGTAGCTCATGTGGAGATGAATGAATTTGCCGCTAAGACTCTCGAAACGAGAAGTGCCTACTACTATCTTAAAGGCACAGATAATCTCGGTTTATATAAAAGATATCTCACTGGGAAGATCTCCCGCGATGAGTTGATGAAGCAGATTCCTGCTTCAATAACAAAAACCATAATCAATGAAACGATGTCGGATGAAACCTTACCATCTATTTTTAGGACCATTGATGGAATAATGAAAATCAGAGGCATCTCCAAGATGGATGTTATTGTAGGCGGTCCCCCGTGTCAGGCATACTCTCTTGTCGGAAGGGCGCAAAGCAGTCATATGGAGGTTCCGATGGCAGAGGACCCGCGTAATTATTTGTACAAACTGTACGCGCGGTTTCTTAAACGCTATCAGCCTCGGATGTTTGTCTTTGAAAATGTTACGGGCATCGAATCCGCTAACGGCGGAGCAACATGGAAAAACATTCAGAAGTATCTGAGACGAGTCGGTTATGAAATTGAGTGTAGAGAGCAGAATGCTCACACCTTCGGTGTACTTCAAAATCGCCGCAGAATGATTATTGTCGGATGGTTAAAGCAGAGCGGATTGAAATATCCCGACTTCCTTGAAATCAAAACTGATGCTATCGTCAATGATCTTTTGGCTGACCTGCCGAAATTGCATCCAGGCGAGAGTAGCGACAAATACGCAAGAACAAAAGCAAGCAGTTATGTTGTAGAGTCCGGCATCCGCGCAAAGGATGATGTGCTGACGCTTCATAACTGCCGTCCGAATATAGAACGGGATATCAACATTTACAGGCGGGCGATTGAACTGTGGAATGACGGTCATAAGCGCCTTAATTACAACGACCTCCCTGATGAATTGAAGACGCATAAAAATAGACATTCATTTACGGACAGGTTTAAGGTGGTTGAGGGAGATGAATCGTGCTGTCACACTATTTTGGCGCACCTTTCAAAGGACGGTCATTACTTCATTCATCCCGACTTAGAACAGAATCGCTCCATTACCGTTCGTGAAGCGGCGAGAATACAATCATTCCCTGACAGCTATTTTTTTGAGGGACCACGGACATCGCAGTTCGTGCAGATAGGTAATGCTGTCCCTCCGATGATGGCAAAGGGAATCGCTATGGGGATTTTTGAACAGCTATACAAAGGAGATTCAGATGGAAGGTAACCTACTGCTTGAACAATTCAGCAGATATAAGAAGTTGGAACTTGAGGCTTCTCCGTTCCACTTTCTTTTGGATGCCAACATAGAATTGAATCCGCATCAAATCAATGCGTTCTGCGCCGCTATTCAAGCGTTAAAAACTGGCGGCATTGTATTGGCTGATGAGGTTGGTCTTGGAAAAACCATAGAAGCAGGACTTGTGTTGAAGTATGTGCTTGAGTCTGGAGCAAAACGGGTGTTGATTGCTCTTCCCGCCTCTCTGCGAAAACAGTGGGAACTGGAGCTTGAAGATAAATTCGGTTTGGATTCTGTAATTCTCGATAGACTTACAGTGGAAAAAGAAAGCTCCGACTGGCGAAAAAGGCTCATGGACAATAAGTCCGTCAGAATCGTACTCACCTCTTACGATTATTCATCGAAACTGATGAAACGGTTCCCGGAGGTGAAGTGGGACTTCATCATCATCGACGAGGCGCACAATCTTAGGAATGTATTTCACGGAACCAAACGCGCCAAGAACCTTTATGAACTTTCAAAAGGTATACCTAAGATTTTACTGACCGCTACTCCGCTTCAAAACTCGCTGGCAGACCTTCATGGACTCGTCTCGTTTATTGACCAGAGGATTTTCGGAAGCGAAAAGGTCTTTAATAAACGCTACATCGAAGGACAGGACTATGCTGACCTAAAACGTGAACTGTCGCCCGTTCTTTATAGGACGCTCCGTAAGGATGTGGCAAAATATATGAATTTCAAGAAAAGAACCTGTAAGACAGTGGACTTTACGCTCTCACAAGACGAGATTGAATTGTACCAGCGCGTGAATGATTTCTTAAAACTAGATTTACTGTACTCTATCCCAGCCTCAAACCGTGGGATGATTATACTTGTAATCAGAAAACTACTCGCGTCTTCAAGTTTTGCGTTGATTGAAACATTCGAGATTTTGAAGAAGCGTTTGGAGAAATTGTATGAAGGCAGTAAATCGGCAAACGCCCAAGAAGGATTCGATCTTTTCTGGAGCTATGTCGAGGATGAAATAGATGAATCTGGCCTTGAAGAGACCGAGGATGAAGACACGATTATTCAGAAGCAGTTTATTCAGGCGGAGTCGGATGAGGTAAATATCATCATTGATGTTGCCAAACGAATCAAGACAAACGCAAAGGTTACCGCGCTGAAAACCGCTATACAGATAGCTTTCGACTATCAACAGGAACAAGGTATCCCGCAGAAAGTTGTTGTTTTTACAGAATCAAAGCGTACACAGAAGTATATTGCCGCCGAATTTCGCAAGACTGGGTTTGAGGATGATGACATTCTTCTTTTCAATGGCGACTTTGACGATGCCATGACAAAGGAGATTTACAGGACATGGCAGGTTAAGAATTTCGGCAAAGCAAACTATGGAAGGAGCGTGGAATACAAACACGCCATCGTGGATTACTTCCGCTATAATGCGAAAATTCTGATCTGCACAGACGCGGGTTCCGAAGGCTTGAACCTGCAGTTTTGCAACACAGTCATCAACTACGACCTGCCGTGGAACCCTATGAAAATCGAGCAGCGCATCGGCCGTTGCCATCGCTATGGTCAAGAGCATGATGTTGTCGCAATCAATCTGCTGAATACGCAGAACGCTGCCGACCAGCGCGTTTACGATATTCTATCGAAGAAGTTTGAACTGTTCGAGGGTGTCTTCGGAGCGTCGGATATTGCTCTTGGAGCATTGGAATCCGGCACCAGTTTTGAAAAAATGGTATTGCAGATTTATCAGACCTGCGATACCACTGCGGAATTCAAAAAGGCATTTGATAAACTGGATCGCAAGCTGAACGCAAAGCGAGATAAGAAAGCAAGAGAACTCCGCTCCCTTCTGCTTACCGAAAGCAGCGGTGCAAAGGAACAGGCGCTTGACGCCACAAAATCCGACATCGCAAGATATCTGCACGATGTGGAATACTGGAGTGCATTTGATAAACCGGAAGTAGACGGCAGGCTTCATTACTGGAAGGTCGATAATTGGGGTGAACAGGTTCTCGGATCTCATGGAACTCTATTCGTAGGAGCCTTCTGTGATTCTTCAAAACTACTCTTTCCGATATTGTTACTTTGTGATGAAAAAGGTAACTACATAAATTTTGATGAGTCAGATCTCGTTTCTGGACTTGAACAAATTGATGATATGGATGTGCGGTATTTCACGCCGGCAGAATCTGAAATGAAACTCTATCAACGTATCTACGATGAACTGACCGCCGAAATGATAAAGCGCTATCAGCGGCAGTCGGAACCGATCAGGGCGTATAATCGCAGGAAGATTGAAAACTGGGAGCGCATCCAGATGGAGCAACTGATTGCGACCTACCAGAAAATGGACGCTGAAATTGGTGTCATGAAGGAACAGGAACGCGCTTCTGATAACTTCTATGAGAAGATTGATATACGGAAAAAGATAGCCGAAAAGTCCAAGGCACTTGAAAAGTTGCAGGAGTCCTTTCACGAAAAAGGAACCAGCTTCAAGACCGAGGGTGAGCGGGAAATCGCAGAATTTGAAAAACAGTTTGATATTAACCCGATTCTGTTGGTTAACATCGTTCTGAAGTTTTAGGAGAGATTATTATGCAAAAGACTGGAAAACTGGAATTGACCTGGGTTGGAAAGTATGAAGAAAAAAGCATCGAGCCAAGAATACTACTTGAAGATGTCAGTAAAACCTATGGCGATCCCGATAATGGCAATATGTTGATTCATGGCGATAACCTTATCGCTTTACAGGCTTTGCAGCAGGACTATGCAGGAAGGATAAAGTGCATCTATATTGATCCGCCCTACAATACTGGAAGTGCATTTGAATATTATGATGATGGACTTGAACATAGTGAATGGCTCCAGATGATGCAGCCTCGTCTACAGCTTTTAAGGAATCTCTTGAGCGATGATGGCTCAATTTGGATACAGATAGATGATGAGGAACAGGCATACCTTAAAGTAATGTGCGATGAGATATTTGGTCGTGCCAACTTTGTCAATATGATATCGGTCAACATGAAGAATATCGCAGGTGCATCAGGCGGCGGAGAAGATCATCGTTTGAAGAAGAACTGTGAATATATTTTAATCTACGCAAAAAATTATTACTTACTGGATACTTTTAGAGCTGCTTACGATTATGAGGAAATAAGCGAACTTGTAGAAAGATACAAGGAAGAAGGCATTAGCTGGAAATACACATCCGTATTTCTTGATGAAGGAGAAAAAAGATATATAGCGTCCACAGTCGATGGTGATGGAAATGAAATCAAGATATTTGAGCATACGAATTATGTGCTTAAATCAATAGGTTCGGTAGCGAAGGATGAAGGAGTAACCGAGAAAGACGTTTACTATCGTTACGCTGGACGAATCATAAGGACAACTATGCCACAATCCTCAATTCGTCCGAGAGTGATGAAAAAGCTCCAAGAAATGGGGTACTCGAATGATCTGATTTCCATCGAATATGTGCCGAAAACCGGAAAAAATAAAGGCACAGTTTATACGCAGTATTACAAGGGAGATAAGTACAATCTTTTCGCATGGCTTTCGGATGTTTTAGAGGAGAGAGACGGTGTTTACTACAAAAAAACCATGCAGGGGACATATTGGGATTATACCGCAGGTACCAAGAACCTTACAAAAGAGGGTAAAGTTGAATTTCCCAACGGTAAGAAACCTGAAACGTTGATAAGCCGAATTTTTTCAATGACTACTGTTGAAGGGGATTATGTTCTCGATTCTTTCTTGGGAAGTGGAACAACAGCAGCAGTAGCCCAGAAGATGAATCGAAAATGGATTGGTATTGAGATGGGCGAACATGCATACTCACATTGTAAAGTAAGGTTAGACAGAGTTATTGATGGTGAAGATACAGGAGGAATTACTAAGGACGAAAAATGGCAGGGCGGCGGCGGATACCACTTCTATGAATTGGCTCCGAGCCTGCTTGTTAAGAATGATAAGCTGCCGATTTATCAGATCAATCCCTCATACACTTTCGAGATGCTTTGTGAGGCTATCTGTAAGATTGAGGGATTCCGTTACAAGCCGCAGGATGTCTTCCACGGTCATTCTTCGGAGAAACGGTTTATTCACATCACCACGGAATTTGTAAACGCAGGATATATAAAATCCCTGTCTGCTCGGCTTGCCGAAGGTCAGTCGCTCCTGATTTACGGCACGAAGATTCAATCGGATATGATCTTGCCCGATAATATCGAGGTAAAGAAAATACCGAAAGACCTTCTTGAGAAGTGCGATTTTGAAAGCGAGGTACAGTAAATGTCTGAGATAGTAAGCAAAATCAAATACGCAATGAGCTTGAGAACTCCGCAGGAGGAGGCTCTCTCTTACCTCGATGCCATCAGTTCGCATTGTGATTACAAGAAGGACAGCAAGGATGTCGTTGAGACCGCTGCATCGGAATACTGCGAGAAACAGCGCAAGGTTAAAGCCGGGTTTGACTTCCCGTCATTCTGCTTTGCTATGGCTACCGGCATCGGAAAAACTCGTCTGATGGGTGCTTGCATCTACCATCTGTACAAAACGAAGGGCTATAAGCACTTCTTCATTCTTGCGCCCGGAAATACAATTTATGATAAGTTGCGCAAGGAGTCCAATCCGAATCATCCGAAGTACATCTTCAAAGGGCTTGAAGCGGAAATGGGCAGACCGAAGGTGTATGACGGCGAAAATTACGATACCTATCCCGTGAAGTTTGAGCAGATGTCTCTCCGTATCGAGAAGACCTCGGAAATTCAGCTTTTCATCTTCAATATTGGAAAAATCTTCAACAGCAAGACTGACACACAGTTCAACTTCCATAAGTTTAAGGAAACGCTGGGCGCGTCTTTTGCTGATGTATTGGCGCAGTTCGATGACCTCGTCATCTGTATGGATGAGGCACATCGTTATTACGCTCCGGCTTCGATGAAGGCAATCAACTATCTGAAACCTGTCCTTGGATTGGAGTTCACCGCCACACCGAAGACCACCTCAAATGTTATCTACGCCTATGACCTGGCTCGTGGTGCGGTTGAGGGCTATTTGAAAATTCCGGTCGTAATGGGACGATCAAACTTGGCCGGCTATAACCAAGATGATATTGAGGAAATGAAAATCCGCGATGGTCTTACACTCCACGAACATCGCAAGGCTGTGCTGCGGGAATATTGCAGCGACAACGATCTGGATTATGTGAAGCCGATTGTTCTTATTGCCTGCAAGGACACAGACCATGCAAAGAAAATCCGGGTTTTGATTGACAGCGATGATTTTCAGAATGGCAAATATAAAGGCAAGGTTATAGAAATCCATTCTAAACAGTCCGGCGAAGAATCTGAAGAAAACATCCGTCTTTTACTCTCTATTGAAAGTGCTTCTAACCCCATCGAAATCGTACTGCACGTTTATAAACTGAAGGAAGGCTGGGATGTCAATAATCTGTTTACGATTATCCCGCTGAACGCTGCAAAGAGCGATATCCTTGCTATGCAGACTATTGGTCGTGGGTTAAGACTTCCGTTCGGAGAACAGACAGGAAATGAGGATTTAGACTCTCTTGATATCGTTGCTCACGACCACTACAGGGAGCTTGTCGATGAGATTAAGAGCAGCGACATCTTCCGTTACCGCGATCTCGATAAAACAACTGTTGAACCGTCCGAATCCGTTGGTGTTTCTGCTACCGTGGATGACGGGCAGCTTTCTCTGCTTGATTTTGCAATTACTGCATCTGGCGTGAAGTCTTTTGCCGAGGTCAGCAATCCGAAAACGCAGCTTGAAATTTACCAAGAATATGTGAAGAATTTTATGGCTGCACAAAAGAAAGATAAAGCTGAAGACCCAGGTCAGATGACATTATTTGATCTTCATTCTGAAATGCTTTCCGAGGATACTACTGAGCCATCTGTGCCGGCGCAAGAGCAGTCGCAAACACCGACAGCTCCAAAATCCGGCAAACAGCCTCTGAGTAAAGATGAGTTCGTAAAAGCTGTAACAGAATATTCCGCAAAGGCTATCTCTGTTCCGAAAATCCTTGTCCAGACCACATCCGAGGTGAAGTTTAATCGTTTCGAGGTAAAGCGCACCATCGCTGACTTTGAGGTGGCGATGGCAAAGATTGAGCGCTTTGACGCTATCAATCAGCAGCTTCTTTCTGTCGTGGATGCGCAGATTCTTGAAGTCAATGACGCCATGAATACGCTAGCTTGTATGCTGTTGGACTCCATCAGCGAGTTATCCTATGACGATGCTGACTTTGTTATTGACGTGGTTGAACAATATCTTAGTCAGATTCCGGGTGATGAAGAAAATAAGAGAAGAATCGTCCGCCGTTATGCATCGCTGATAGTGTCTGACATTCGCAAGCAGATTTATGAACATATGGATAGAAAGACGCAGGATGTCCATATCATTCAGAAAGACCTTATTCTGTTTCGCAAGTTCGTAAAGAATGTCAAAGATGACGGACGGGTTAGATACAATAAACCGTTCACAGACAAGAGCAATATAAAGAAGTATCTGTTTACCGGGTATAAGAAGTCGTATTATCCTGCGAATGCTTTTGACAGCGATACCGAACGACTATTATCGATTATTTTGGAAGAAGACCCGGATGTTATCCGTTGGATTAAGCCGCCTTTGAATCAGCTTGGCCTTTTCTGGAAAGCTGGGCAGCAGTATAATCCGGACTTCCTTGTAGAAACCACCACAGGAAAGTATATGGTCGAAGTTAAAGCATTGAATGAGGTCACATCGGAGGAAGTCGTATCCAAGGCGCGAGAAGGCATTAAGTGGTGTCAGTTTGCAACTGCGGCAGACCCGGACCATAAAAAATGGGAGTATAAACTCATTTCCGACGACAACATTAAACTCGGTAATACTTGCAGGTATACACTCGGTACGGCTCACGCCGTGAAGGAGGAGGCATAATGGCTGACAGATTTAAGTATTCAGAAGTTAGGCAGAAAATCATTGATGCCATAAGGACTGATCTCATCGGTCCTAGAGATAAGGAAGAAGTGCTTGAAGAAAATCCTCGCTATGCGTATCTTGTGGGAATGCTCGACATACAGAGTGACAACGAGGATTATTCCGGTGCCGGTGAGCAGGAAGTTGATGCTGACATGGCGTTTGAAGATGGCGAAGATTTTACAGCCGGTGAAGATGATGATAACGAGCCTATTTCCACGACGCATTTTCAGTTACCGTCTTCCATCGGTATCAGTTTCTATATTCAAAGCGACACCGAGAGCATTAACTTGGATGTGACTTGGGGAGATTATGTACGGTCTTCTGAAAAATACACAGGCAAGGATGAAAAGGAACACAGTCGAGCCATATATACCCGTCAGCCGATGGAGGAGACCGTCCGTGTAAATTTTGGCGACTTTGGACGCACAAAGGATTACCAGCTTGTATGCGATTCTAATGTTCACGTCCATGTGTCCCGTATTCCTCTTAAAGGAGGCTTTTCCCTTGTTACCGCGTATATCATTAATAAGAGAAAGAATCCCGCAAACAGTACAGAAGCTATAATGTTCCAAGTTGAACTCAAGGCATATGCGCAGGATGGTTCGGCGGTATTTATTGCCGAGCATATCTGTAGGGAAATACTCGCATCGGATGAGTTCTATTTTGAACAGCGCCCTATTATGGGACGAGGTCGTGGTTGCGCGGCTGTATGGGAAACGCCTGTTGACGGCAGAACTACCTGTGTGAAATCAGCTTTTATACCTGAATATGAGTTCCCTGGGGTTAGTGCGGCATTAGACGGCTTTGACAGATATTTTTTCTCGACATTTACCATGTCGGTAAAGTCGAAAAAAGCGGAAACAATCAAAAAACTTAATACCCTTGCGGATTCTTATGAGAACTGGATAAATAACACTCTGCTTGGTAACGACAGAATGAGCAATTCAGATTTCAAAGATAAAATCGGAAATAAAGTCATTGAACGGTGTCAAGATGCTCTAAGCCGAATCCGCGAAGGAATCCATATCATTGAAACAGATGACACCTCATTTGAGGCTTTCTGCTTTATGAATCGTGTAATCTTTTTGCAGAACAGCATCAAAGGCTATGCGAAGAAGCACGGAACAGGCACGGAGTGCAATTTCCAAGATTTTATCAATCCGAAAAATCCAGATAACAACTTCGGATGGAGACCTTTCCAGATTGCCTTTATTCTCATGAATCTTGCTGGCATAGTTGATCCACAGCATAAAGACCGCGAGATTGTCGACTTGTTATACTTTCCTACAGGCGGAGGAAAAACAGAGGCATATCTTGGCCTTATGGCTTTTGTTATCGCCAACAGAAGACTCCGTGCCACCGATGGAGGAGAATATAATCTTGACGGTGGCGTGACAGTCATGCTTCGATATACACTTCGTTTGCTTACTACACAGCAGAGGGACCGTATTACAAAGATGGTTCTTGCTGCTGAAATGATTAGACGACAGGCATATCCGCAATTCGGTAAGGAACCGATTAGCATTGGATTCTGGGTTGGAGGCGGAGTGACTCCGAATAAATTTGAAGAGTTCGTTGAAAAGCCGGACAATCCGCAGACTGCAAGGAGTGCAAGGAACCATGTTTATAAGCAGCTCCTTACCTGCCCATTCTGTGGCAAGCCGCTTAAAGAGGAAAACTTCAACATAAATACGGACAGGAAGTCTATCGAGATTTTCTGCTCTGACCGCGACTGCCAATTTTACAGATACAAAAACGACAGGATTCCTATCCCGGTTTATCTTGTTGATGAGGAAATATATGCCAAGTGTCCGACCATTATCTTATCTACCGTAGATAAGTTTGCACGGCTCCCTTGGGATGTGAATACTAATGCGCTGTTCGGCAGAGTGGACAGAAAATGTAGCCGCGATGGTTATGTAGCGATTGGAGCGGAACATGGACGCCATAATAAAACGGCTTCTTTGCCAGCATCCACGATGGTTAATATCAGACCGTTCCTGCCGCCGGAATTGATTATTCAAGACGAGTTACATCTTATCACGGGACCTCTTGGTACGGTTTACGGAGCCTATGAAACGATTATCGAGGATATGTGCATCCACGATGGCATCAAGCCGAAGTATGTCGTTTCAACGGCAACAATCAAAAATGCGGAGGCACAGACCAGATGCCTTTACGCAAGAAAGAATACGACGCAGTTCCCGCCGAACGGCTTTGAAATTGGCGACAGTTTCTTTATCAGGGAAATCCCCGTGGAAAATGATCCGTTCCGAAAGTATGTGGGCGTTTGCGCTCCGGGGCAATCCGTAAAGACAGCATTACTCCGTGTGTACGCTATCATCCTTCAGGCAGCTTATATTTACTCGCTCCAAGACGAATATAAGGAGGTTATCGATCCATATTATTCTTTGGTCGGGTACTTCAACAGTATTCGAGAGCTTGGCGGTGCCGTCAGACTTCTGCAGGACGACATTCCTAAAAGAATCTATCGCATCAAGAATAAATACGGTTTGGATAAGCAGCGGTATCTTAATCATAATGTGGAAATAACATCTCGAATGTCCTCTTACAAGATACCGGAGAAACTGAATCAGCTTGAGACCACTTTTGACTCAAAAGAGTGCTTGGATACTGCCATAGCTACTAATATGATTGCCGTGGGTATGGATGTCGACCGACTTGGATTGATGGTTGTGACAGGTCAGCCGAAACAGAACTCAGAGTACATTCAGGCTACAAGCCGTATTGGGCGTGCTTTCCCCGGATTGGTTGTTATGTTGTATAATGCGTATCGCCCTCGTGACTTGTCACATTATGAGAATTTCACTGGATACCATTCTCAACTGTATAGGTTTGTTGAAGGAACAACAGCTACGCCATTTTCCACCAGAGCAAGGGATCGCGTGATGCACGCCTTGGTTATTTCCGCAATCAGGCTGAATTTCCCCAACATGGCAAACAATCCTGATGCGGCGGCTATAGGTTCGCTGACAAAAGAGCAACTCAATTCTGTAAAGAGCCTGATCATCGATCGCCTTAACATTATCAAGCCCTCTGCACGGACTGACGCCGAGGAAGAGATAGACAGGTTTATTGATTGGTGGAAATTTCAGGCAGCGCAGACAAAACCTCTTCGCTACTATGTTGTTGGCACAGAAAGATACAACAGACTAATGAATCCGTATGACCAGCCGCATGATGAAAACGAGAAAGCGACTCTACGCTCCATGCGTGAAGTCGAAAGCTCTGCGAATATGTTCTATTACACGGAGGAATGATATGGCTTTTGATAATAACAAATTAGGCGAACTGCGTCCTAATCAGATTATAACTACATTCGGTCCTGGCTCTGTTGTGGATGCGGTAAAGGACTCGGTCACAATCCTTGATATTTCCTATTGGAAACAGAAAGGGCAGAAAATTGTAGACGGCAGACTGGCGTCATATCTTGGCGTCGACTGCTTCTATATGCCACGCACGAGTTTTTCTGGAGATGTTCCGGTCGTAACCTTTCCGTATTGGCATGTTTGCTCTAATCTGAAATGCGGCAGACTCTTTGACGCAAGAAAGAACTTTGACTTGGATAAGTATCTGAAATATGGCGTCACCTGTCCGGAGTGCCATCGCCCTGCTTATCCGTCTCGTTTTATTACTATTTGCGAAGATGGACATATGTCCGACTTTCCTTGGAAATGGTGGGTTCATAGAGGCGACTCGGATTGCAACGGAACATTGAAAATGTACTCAACAGGTAATACCTCGACTCTTGCAGATATGTGGGTGGAATGTTCGTGCGGTGCAAAACGCAGCATGACCGGAGCGACACAGCGGGAGAATTTTGAAGACATAGCCTGCCTTGGGCATCATCCCTTCAGACCGAGTGTAAAGAATCAAATATGCAATAAGCCTGTTATCCCATCGCAGAGAGGTGCTTCTAATGTTTACTTCGCGATGAGCAGAAGTGCTATATCCATACCGCCGTGGATTAATCCCCTATACAACTTGATTGATGAGCATCTGCGCGATATCGAACTGGCAAAACAGCTTATGGGCGATGAAGGCATAACAAAAATATATGAGATGTACTTCTCTGCATATACAAGGAACGAATTTGATGAAGCTCTCGAGCACCGAATGAGCAATATCAAAGAGTTTACTGAGATCAAGCAGATGGAGTACAATGCAATCACTCATCACAATGATCCGACGTATGAATCTAATAAAAAACATTTCAAAGCCGAAGAAGATGCTTTGCCTGGGTATCTGCAGAAGTATTTCAGTCGCATCATCCGTGTAACTAGGCTTCGAGAGGTTCGTGTCCTTCTTGGATTTACTCGTGTGGATGCTCCCGATCCAGATGCAGACGAGCAGCCGAATGTGGTCGCATTAAGCAAAGGAAAACAGGAACGCTGGCTTCCTGCCGCAGAGGTCAATGGTGAAGGTATCTTTATTGAATTCAACAAGGATACTCTGGTCGCATGGCTTAATTCCCATGCGGTAAAAGGGCTATCTCAGAAATACTCCGATTCCTATAGAGAATTTTATGAATCCAAGGGATGGACAATCACGGTCGTGAGAAACGCGGTATATGTTCTTATGCATACATTTGCCCATCTGATGATAAAGCAAATGTCTATGTCATCCGGGTACTCTTCATCTGCTATTAGGGAAAGGATATATTTTGGCGACAAAATGTCTGGGATACTTTTATACACGGGGAGCTCTGACAAAGAAGGATCGCTCGGAGGATTGGTGGAACTTGGAAATATTGATCAGATGACAAACCTCATGAGGTATGCCTTCCAAGAGGCTCTGGTCTGCACAAACGATCCTGAATGCATGAGTAATTTGCCGGCTGGCAAAAACTCAAATGGTGCTGCCTGTCATTCGTGCTGCATGATATCTGAAACAGCGTGCGAAAACGGAAACAGGATGCTTGACAGAGGTCTTGTCGTTCCAATTCCAGAGCGTGAGGAATGTTCGTATTTCAAAGAATTGGTGAGGGAGTTATGTCAGGTAGAAATCTAAACAAAGAAATATTCTTGAATACGGTTAAGAGCGATGCGTCAAATGGCACATCAAATGCCATTGTTATGCTAAAGCATAGCTGCCCAGAATTAGCAGATGCTCACTGCGAAGATATAGTAGCATCAATTCTTGGTGCAATGACAATGTCCGATTCTGACAAAGTTTCCCTTGTTGTTACGGCCCCTCCATCGTTTGCCATAAATGCAAGAACAACTATGAATGTCGTACAATCGATGATCAACGAAGCGAACAGGAATATTCTAATTACAGGCTATTCCTTATCTTCGTATTTTTCGGAACTGGTTGATACTATCATTCAAAAAAGCCAGCGAGGAGTTTTTGTAAAGTTCTTTGTCAACGATATAGATAAACAGCCGAGTTTCGATAAAATCCTCCGACACAAAGGTCGCTTTCTTAAAATCTACAATTACCGCCAAGATGACGACAAGATGGCTGCGCTTCACGCGAAGGTTATATCGGTTGACCAGCAGCAAACGCTGATTACTTCTGCGAACCTTTCCTACCACGGACAACAAGGCAACATAGAGCTGGGGACACTGATAGGATCTAAACAAATTGCAAAGCAGATAGATGATATATTTACAAAATTAATATTTGCTAAGGAGTTTTGCGAAATATAGAATAACTTATGTTTTTTTCGGAAATCAAAATACGGACTTCTTGGATTGATTGTATAATAAAAATCCTATGAAAACAGTACATACTGGGATTCTCTGCGGCGAAAACTAATGGGAGTCTCAGTATGTATTTTTACCTTATTAAATCGTTTGTGTTGCTGGAATCAACTCATGCTCTGTAAAACCCACTACCCCTGTTTGTGTGGGCGAGTAAAAAACAGCGTCCTTAATTTTGCGTTACATTTATTGTCGTGGGGTAATTTCGAATAGATGGCGTAAAATCTCTCATGAGTAAAGGTCTCGGTCATACTGTCAATGATTTTAACACCTCACTGTGTATAAGCGCCCATAATATCAAATTCCACAAGGCGAGCAATCTGAAAGCGTGTTTTCAGATACAGCATTTCGCCTGCGTCATCGCCGTTATAAAGCGTATAGGCGTAATCGACCGGCTGCACCCTAAACCAACACTTCCCAATTGCCGTATCTCTTGCCGCTTTCACGGCGGATATAATTTTTATCTTGTAGCGATTTCATAATTCGCTTGATTGTAGCAATGGATTTTTCGGTTTGTTCTGCAATCTCTTGCTGTTTTATCATTGGGTTATTTGCGACCAATTCTAAAACTGCGAGTTCTTCTAAAGTACAGTCCAAAGTATCAAATTGATACTTTGAAACTTTGAATTTGATACTTTGGGAAACGTTTTTATCCGCAAAACCAACGTGCATATAGCGGTTCTTCAGTTCGTGGTTTGTGCCGAGCAGAAGATTTGCGAAAAACAATTCCAAAAATTTTGTGGTGGAATGGATGCCCTTTTGCAAATTATTATAGTTTGCCCGGACCAGTGCATTACGGAAATACCAGGAATTTTCGCGGAACACATCGTTATTGACACTGAATCCGAATGTTTTTATATATTTAATCATAAACACGGCGGTGGCACGGGTATTCCCCTCGCCAAAGGGGTGAATCTGCCAAATATCCGATGCAAACTTTGCAAGGTGCTTTACCGCTGCTTCAACCGACAGTCCCTCATAAGAAAACTGATTTTCGGTGGCAAAATCATAATCCAAAGTTTCTTTAATACTGTTCCAATCCGCGTAAATTACGGTATCGCCTTTCAGAACCCACTCTTTCTTTGTGATGTTATATTGCCTGATTTGACCGGCGAGATCAAATACGCCCTCAAACAATCTGCGGTGAATGGTAATCCACTCGGCAGGGGAAAACTGAAACGCTTTTTCTCCCAGCAGCTTCGTTATTCTTGTCGAAACGATATCTGCCTCTTTGGTTTCGTTTTCCGTTTCGGTGCGGACAGAACGCTGCTCATAATAACTGTGAATCCGCTTTTGCGCTTCATCAATGGTGATTTTGCCCTCGATGTGATCCTTTGCGGTATCCAGCAAATATTCTGATGTATTAAGTCCGTCAACCGCCTGCAAGCCGATGGCTGTTTGCCATGCTTCGCTTTTTTCGGCTCTGTCGGGTTCGTCTTGCTTTATATATTCGTCAAGTTCAAATTGCCAATTTTTATCCGGCATATTTGCACCTGATTCCTTGCTCAAATCTTCCGTCTTAAAGGTCGTGTATCCTTCGTAATAATAACTGTGGTCAATGCCCTTCATATAGACTTCACGGCTATTGATGTCATCGGTGAGAGCAGCTTTGAGGATATGCTTGATTTCAATATCCTTAATGGGGCTACGCTCCATAGCGAGAAGATAGTCTTCCTTATCGACCTTACTCCAATCAACAACTTTGTGGAGCTCGGTTTTGAAAATGAGGTCGAGCCAAATGCGAGTGCTACGCCCATTTCCTTCTCTGAAGGGGTGGGCGATATTCATTTCCACGTACTTCTCAACGATCTCATCAAAAGTGGACTGGGGCATTTTATCAATGTTGACAAGTGCCGCTTCGAGATACATCAAGGGAGCGAAACGGAAGTTGCCTTTAGAGATATTTACGGTTCTGATTTCTCCGGCAAAGTCGTAGATCTCGTCAAAGAGATACTTATGAATTGCTTTGAGTGCAGAGAATTTTCCCGCCTCCAATTTATCGAGCATACCGCTATCAAAAAGTTCAAGAGCCTTTTTCTTACTGATGCGTTCTTCCTCACGGGCAAGGTCTGCGGAGCTTGTCAGTCCCAATTTATTTTCAAGTGCCATATCGCACCTCCAATTCTAATTAACGCAGTAACAATCAATGTAACCACAGTAACGATAAGTAAAATTCCCGTTAAATAGGTTAGGCATATTCTGTCAGTTTAACCTTGTATTCCTTCATAGCGTTTTTTCCAACCGTTCAAATACGGTTTCCATTTCCTCTCCCTCTCCCGCTTTAGCCTGCGCAAGACTTTCCGTCATCATTTCGTTAAATTCAGCATTGGTCATTTGATTGCGTACGGGCACAGAGGAATTAAGTGACAGGGGAAAAGGAATACCTTTTGTTCGGATAATCTGCCGATAGAGTGCATTTATTACTACAGAAACAGGCAAGCCCAACTGCGACATGTAAGCCTCCGCTTGTTCTTTAATTTCGGGTTCTACCCTTACTGATACATTTGCGTTCTTTGCCATAATGAGCACCACCTTTCATTCGTTATTATAGCATAATGTATCGCAAATTGCAATACGTTTTTCAGACATTTATATTTGATACATAGGTCTCACTGATTATAAAAATAAAAACATCGGCCGAGATCGTATCGACACTGTTTTTGTTGTTAAAAAAGCTTTTGACTTTTACCTCCGATATTGAAAAGTTTTACGTAAATCATACAAATATTTAAACAATACATTCAATTTAATCAGCGGTTTCCTATTATTCTATCACAACAATATTCTTTAATATCCAATCAATAATATCAATCATTGCATTTCCTCTGGTTTCTACACTCTCAATCAGCAGTTTTTCAAACCACTCTTGACATGGAATGAGTTTTAATTTTGAATATCTGCGATATAAACTGCTTGACGGAGGAATTGGCATTTTGTTGACTGCCCAAATTCCCTCTAACACCTTCCATGTATTTGTTGTGACAAGATAGGAAATCAGTAAAACATCTTGTTTTGAGAATGCAGATTCCAGTTTCAGCTTTGTGCTTTTCAGCCAGTAGCAAATATCGGATTGCTCCTTTTTTGAAACACTATAATGCTCCAGTATGTTTTCGGCATATATGATGATTTCCTTCGCCTTTCCATTATCGTATTCAATCTTCGCATCAAGATACTTATATATCTCCATTGGCTTGGTCTTCAATTTACCGATAGCCTTATCAAAAGTTGTATAATGTATTTCAACTAAAACGCCGTCAATTAACTGTGATACAAAGTCATTTCTTTTTCCAAGTACGATAATGTCCAAATCGGATAAATCGGTTGCTGTACCATATGCAACGGAACCATTTAACAATACAGCATCAATGGAAGTATCTTTTTTAAACTCTAAAATTAGATTATGAAATATTTCCAATTGTTTACGCATAGTTCCACCTTTTCTATTCCCGTGTACACACTCTATTTTATAAATTGAAGTGTTTGATAATATAAATCAAAATTTGCAGCTAAGAAATAGGTGCCGCGTTTCATTTTTTCCTAAAATGAAGAAATGATAGTATTCCGACGGGCAGAAAATAAACACACCACGCAACAAGAGCGAGCCTTCCGCCGATACCTTCGCCGTCGGAGGACATCTTTGCGAACATTCCCGTAATCGGCATAAACGTGCAGCTGAAGTAGAACACTCCGTGTATTATCATCAGCGCTCTGAGCCACTTGTCCGTCTTGTTCTTCGGTTTCATCGAAAGTCCTGTGAAGAAGGTAGAAAGTGCCATTACACCGTAGCCGAGCAGGTCGTAGTTGAAGATAAGCCCGAACTTGCTGAAATCTAACAGATTTGTTGCCTGTTCGTTCAGCTGTTCGTAATTTACCGTAGTCAGCTGTGTAAAATAGACGAGCATGATAAGCGTTGCGTACACCGCCGCAAGGATCAAGCTGATATTCGCAGCGACCTTGCGGTCATCTTCGCACTCGCCGTGCAGACCTGCCGTCATCATGATAAACCCTATCGGTAAAATCAGGCAAACAAAGAAGCTGCCCATAGAATAGTTGATTATCAGAAATATTGCAAACAGAAATACAGTTGCCGTTACGATTGCTGAGCCTGCTTTAGGTATCATCTTGTTCAAATCCATTTAGTCTTCCTCCTGCAAATTTCAATTGATTGTCAGTATAACCCTATCCCATTCAAAACATCGGTTGTAGTTCCCCCTGTAAAGATGTACGCAAGATTATTCAAAGCAAACGGCAGTTGCGCTGTATTATTAAGCTTAATAATTTTATAGTTTGTTCGAAGTCGTTCAGTATTCCTAATGATTGAGTCTCTTATAGACGGTTTTTCTATGCTTTCTGCATTTACGAGAATATTGTCAAGTGTTCCAAATTTGTTTAATAAACAGGCCGCTGTTTTTGGACCAACTTTATCTGCACCTTTGATATTATCTGATGTATCACCGACCAATGACTTGAAATCTGCATATTGTTGAGGCTCAATACTAAACTTATTCTTTATGTAATCAGGTGTACAAATAACTGTACTATCTCCACGGTATCGTAGTACCGACACTTTGTTGGTTATAAGCTGGAAAAAGTCGCTATCAAATGAGGAAATAATAATTTCAGTTTCTTGTCCGTATGTCAACGCATAGCCCGCAACCCAATCATCCGTTTCACAAGTTTCTGTTTCCGCAAATTTGATATCTAAATAAGCAAGTGCAGCATACACATCAGGCAGTTGAGAAAAAGGTGTTTCTTCCTCCAGAGTCTGACTATAGTCAACGCGGTTAGCTTTATAATCAGCATTCAACTCAGACCGAGTATTTTCATGTTCTCCGTCAAATAACACCACAATATGGGTCGGCTCTATCCTGCGAATGATCTTCAATAATGCACCTACAAATCCAAGTGTTCCCTGAATCGCCTTGCCACGCTTATTTACTATCCTTGCAGGCATACCGAAAAACATTTGAAATAGCAGATTGCTGCCGTCAACTATTAAAAAACGATTTATAATATATTCCTCACTTTCATAGTAAATATCTTTTGTGATGCCATAGCTTGTTACCAGATTAAGATCCCCTTGTTTTGCCCTTATGAGGGGCGGAAGCAAGAGTAACTTCAAGTGAAATCGTATAATGAGATACAGTAAACAAACTGCGATAAATCCTTTGTTTTCAAGGCTTTTGGAGGATTTTATTGATAACCTACGGTGAGCAATAATCGCTCATAAAACCGTGTATTTCAAATTTCAGTTTACATTAACAATTCGATTGCTTTCCCACTGCTAATATTATACCAATCCCTAACGATAAAGTCAATTTTATATCATTTGGTTTATTCATAACATATGCAATGGAAGCATCAACCGTTATCATTGTTTATTAACCCTAATCAAGTATGAAGATCAAACACAAATAGTCTCCAATGCCTCTTCCTCCGAAATCTCCCCCTTCAAGAACTCCGATTTTGACCTCTCCGCCCTATCCAACCACTGAAAATACTCCGAAAGCGTAAGCCCCTTCTCCGTCTCATGCAGTGAATCCCTTGTTCTCTCGCACCGCTTATACATCTTCTTTTTATTCCTGTCAAAAGCCTCAATAACAGCATTTTTCCTTGCAATATCCAAATGCTTTTGCGAAGGACCGACCTGCTTGCAGGTTCGTCCGTTCTTTGCGATTCTATCGCAATAAAGCGTCTCCCTTTTGGTTTTGGGAATAAAAAACTTACCGCAGCAGCCACAGCGCACTACCCTATGCTTGCCGCTTAAAAATTTCATTATCAAAAATGAAAAATAGCTGTGCAGGTAATCAAAATATAATTCCTCCCTAAATTCTTTGCCCATATAAAAGCAGTGAATACAGTCGGCATGGTTGTATTCGGTGTAGGTATAGGTCATATCGATTTCCTTACCCAACGATAAATTTTTGAGAATATCATTTACGGTGTAGTTGATGACAGTCAGCTCGGTCAAACCGTAAAGGATATTCTTTTTTGCTTTTAGATAATATTCTTCATTGCGGCCATCGGCAGGAATATCTTTGAAAACCTCCATACGAATCAAAGTGCCGTATAAAATGTTAAAATCCTCGATAGTCTCCAACAATGAACAAAAGGTATCGTAAATATCATCAAAGGCAGCGGAAGGAGTTTGGAGGAAGCAGGGTTCAAGCATTACGTCTAAAGCTTTTATGTAACCACCCAACCCCAATTCGGATATGCTTATTATTTCTTCTTGAGCGGTGGTAGGCGGCATAATTGTTTCCCCGCTCATTGAATACACCGTCCTGTAAATATTTTTTCCTTCGGTGGAAATGTAAAGTCCCGTTTTCTTATTCATCTTTCTGTCTCCAAGCGATAATTGTAAAAAATTTAAAATAACAATTTGATATTTTCAAAATAAAATTTTAGTATTATTATTTTATCACATTCAGCTTTAAAAGAAAATAGCAGAAAGGAAAAAATATGACGAAAGAAAAAATCAAAACCATTGACGGCTCAACACTTTTGGAAATGGAATTGCCTCCTATAAAGTTTGTAGTTGAAAATTTCCTCCCGCAAGGATTTCATATCTTGGCAGGCACTCCAAAGGTGGGAAAATCGTGGCTGTTGCTCTCGCTTTGCCTTCAGGTTGCGAAGGGCGAATCGTTTTGGAATATGCCGACTATACAAGGCTCTGTACTGTACCTTTGCTTGGAGGACAGCGTGAACAGAATACAGCAAAGACTGCTTGACCTGACAGAAAATGCTCCCGAAAATCTTCACTTTGCTACCCACGCCAAATCCTTATCGGGAGGTGTGACGGAACAAATAGAAATGTTTATCGCAGAACATTCCGACACAGTCCTGATAGTGATAGACACACTTCAAAAAATCCGTGACGGAGCAGGCGAGAGCAGTGTCTATGCAGCCGATTATAAAGACATAGGAATGCTGAAAGCAATAGCGGATAAATATTCTGTAACAATTTTGGCAGTACAGCATTTAAGAAAGCAGCCAAACAGCGATCCGCACCTTATGGTGAGCGGTTCAACAGGCTTAATAGGCGCAGCAGACGGCAGTTATATTTTGAAAAAAGACGATCCTCTCGATACAAAAGCAAAGCTGTATATTCGGGGCAGAGACATTGAAGAAAAAATTTTCTCCCTCGAATTTAACAAGGACAGCTGCGAGTGGGAATACATTTCTTCTGATACTCCCGATGAAGAGAACCTCAAAAACGATACCGCAATAATTTCACTGATAGAATTTATCCAAAAGGAAAATTCCTTTCAAGGAACGGCTTCGGAGCTTGCCGAAAAAATCGGTCAGGAAATAAAACCGAATGTGATTTCAAGAAAACTAAAACGTTTTGAAAAAGAATTAGAGGAAATCGGAATTGAGTTTCTGAAATTCAGAACAGGTGAAAAAATAGAACTGCTGTTGACCTACACCCCCAAAAATTCCAATGACGATATGACGGTTAGAAATTCGGCGCGACGGTTAAATATAAATCCTCGACAAACCCTTTTACAGCTTGGATTTACGCCATGACAGTATTTGAGAAAATCACCACTCGAAAAAATATCGTCATATCGTCACTAAGAAAACCAATACGAAAAAACTACCCCCAAACAGCAAAAATTTGAGGGGTTTGTGAGCTCTTTGACAAGGGGTGGAATACTAACACCACCCTACATAAATTCCCCCAAATTTCGCAGGTTTGGAGGGAATGTAAAATTGTGCATTTTGCCGAATTGGGGCAAGGGACAAATGTATGATTTCGATGCAAGTTAAAGAGCGGTGGCTGTAAACGCCACCCGCTCATTTACAACGCCCGGCAAAGCCGTGCGTAAAGAGGTTTAAGACGGCTTGTGCATATTGACGATAGGTGTCAGTAACAGAAGAAAATTTAAAATTAGGTGTCTGTAAAATAAAAAAGTGCCTGTTTAAAGGGCTTATAAAGGATTTTTAAAGGGGTTGTAACGCAAATCAGATCAGAACACTATTTTGCCAAAATAAACGGAAAGGAAAAATCAACAGCATGACAAAAAAGGAATATGCAAAATCTCTCCACAGTTATCCCGAAGCTTTAACGGTCAAGGAAGCAGCAGAAATTCTAAGAGTTTGCACCAAGACAATCTACAAAATAATAAATTCGGGTGAGCTTTCGGCGGTGAAAATCGGCAGGGAAATGCGAATAGCCAAATCAAATATTATAGATTATCTTCGGCAAGGAAACTGTAAAAAATCGAACCCGATTCATGTTGATAACGCCGAAACTTCGGGTGATCGCTGGACTTCCTCAGAGAATTGTGATATTATTCGGTTTGCCGACGGCGGATATATTTTGAAGAAAGGATGGTCAGAAAATGGCAGTAAAAAACACCCTCGCCGCAAGCGTGCAGTGTAAGAAGGGCAGACTGTATGCGGTGATTCAAATCAAGGAAAACGGAAAATCAAAATCCGTATGGAGAACCTTGAACCTTCCCGAAGGAAGCAACAAAACCAAAATTCAAAAGGCGTACAGAGAGGTGGTGAGTAATTTTGAACAGGAATACACCACAATGTTAGCAAGGAAAGACCGCTCAAACGCCGACATATCCATATTTGAGTACATGTGTGCTTACCTAAAACGAGCGGAGCAAGAGTTACAGTTAAACACACGCCGCAGCTACCGCAATATGATCTATGGAAAAATACAGCTTTACTTCAACAAACACCCGCAGATAACGATTGAAAATATTACTCCCAAGGACATAAATAAATTTTATGAATACTTATTCAGCGACGGAGTAAAAGCAAATACGGTTATTCACTATCACGCTATACTGCACCGAGCGTTTAAGCAAGCCTTTAAAGACGAGCTGATTGATTCAAATCCGTTTGACCGAATTGAACGTCCAAAGAAAAATAAATTTCAAGGTGAAAATTACACCGAAGCGGAGTTAGTGGAGCTGCTTGAAAGGAGCAGAACCGACCCGCTCTACCCTGCGATTATGCTTGCAGGCGGGCTTGGGTTAAGGCGAAGCGAGGCACTCGGTATCAGGTGGTCGAGGATAGATTGGGAGCAAAAAACAGTGCTGCTTGACACAAAAATTGTTGAAAGCGGCGAGGCAGGTGCCTCACCGATTCCCATAGAGGAAATGAAGAATAAGTCAAGCCGCCGAACCCTGCCGCTTCCCGATCCTGTGTATGAAATGCTCCTTAATGAAAAGGAAAAACAAGCGGTGTACAAGAAGATGTTCAAGAGCAGTTACAGCCGTGAGTTTGAAGATTACGTCTGCGTAAATCAACTTGGTGAACTGATGAAGCCATCCTATGTGACCCAGCACTTTAGCGAATTGTTAAAAAGGCTTGGTATGAGGCACATACGATTCCACGACCTTCGGCACACATTCGCGAGCATACTTATAGGAAACGAAGTGCCGCTGATAAATGTTTCAAGCTTCTTGGGGCACTCGGATATATCCACCACCGCCAATATTTATGCTCACCTTGACAAGGCGGGAAAACAGGTTGGCGCTGATGTGATAACCGATATATTCAAAAAGAAATAACTAAAAAAGCAGTCCAAATCGGGCTGTTTTTTATATATGGAGGAAAGATTATGGACGAATATTTAAGCGGAGATCAGCTGTACAGATTTTTGCATATCTCTAAAAGAAAGATGAAATATCTGTTGGAGAATGGGTATATTCCTGTGATTGATACAGGGAAAAAGACTTATAGGTATAGGGTTAAGCGGTGTGATGCGGAAAGGTTTAAGGATAGAATGGAGCAAGATGCGGGCTTTTTAAGGGAGTTAAAGGGGCGATTCGGGATCAGTAATTCCTCTCAAAAGTCAACCTCGGATTATGTCATAAAAGATGATGAGCGAAAAGAATTTCGAGAGTTTCTTGCAAGACTTTGGAAGAAATATCCCGATGCCTTGCCTGCAAAGAAAGCGGCAGAGCTTGCGGATATTTCACCGCAGAGGGTCAATGAATTGGTGAGGAAGGGGGTTGTATATGGAATGTGTGTGGGGAATGTGCAGTATTTATCTAAGGAGCGGTTGATTGAGTATATTGCTGACAACTGTAGGGGTGGGAAGTTGGTGAAGAGGTTTAGAGGGCAAGGTGATAAGTTGTAAAAGGGTACCTGTGGTGGTGAAACGCCACCTGAGGCTATGAAGAACATCAGGTGCTCCCTGTTTTGGGGAGTAGCTGTTTGAGCTGAATCATAAGGTGCAAAAAATCACCTAATAGCAAAATTATGACGAGATAAAATTTTTTGTCATTAGATTTGCTTGTTCTATTTATAAGAGTCTTAATTTTAAATTGTGTAAATGACCGAAAACCCCAACAACCGCCTATGTCATTATATCCATAAAAAAGTCAAAATCAAGACTAAAATGAACGCAAATGCGGTCTTGATTTTGACTTTTTTATGGATTTTTGGCAATTAAGCGGTTGTCGGGGTAATTGTGGTTGAATTATTTGTTTTTTTCTGAACACATTTTATAAATCATTTCCATTTATAAATTTAATTATTTATTTGTGATTTTGGCAATTTTACAGAGTTTTCGATATCCATCTGTTCCGGCTATTTCTAATAAAACATATTGTTTTAAAACAGCTTGTAATGTTGTAAATACTTGCATGGGAGTATATGTGGTTAAAGCATTATTATTTACAATGGTAAGAAAGCGATTTCGTTTATTTCCATATATCGTCCAGAATCTTTCAGCATCAATATTAGAATTTTTTTGTTGTAATTGAGCAAAAAAATTTGATAAAGTTTGTTGAATTATTTCGTTTTCTTTTTCATTTTCATTGCCTTTTGGAATTGAATCAAGTAATGCTTGTAATTGTTCTGGAGATATTAAGCTACTTTCTACTTCTTTTAATGTTTCACATATATAGTTGAATTCAACATTAGAAATAGAGCTTTGTTTGACAAAAAAATAATTCTTCAGTAAATTACGAAACAAATCTTGCTGTTCTTGTATACAAGATATGTATTGATAGAATTTATTAAAAGTGTTATAACTTTTATTATCTATCCTGCGGATAAAAAGATGTTTGTATTTATTCCAATAATTAACTTCCATTAACGGCAAGGACTCATAAAAAGCATTAAAATTTAATCCTTGTTCAGTTATATAAGACTGAATTTCTTGAACCCTAATCTGTAACTCATCAATTTGCAAAACAACAAGGGAAGCTGCATCCTTGATTTTTCTTCTTTCTTGAACTATGTAAATCCCGACTGCGGATAATCCAACCAAAATAATTAAAATATCTGACCAGTTTGCTTGTAAAAATTCAAATATTGATTTCATCTAAATTCCCCTATACATAATTGTTTCTTACTTATCACTGATGATAGACTGTTAGTAGTACCCAATACTGTTAGTAGTACCCAATATTATTCGTTGCATTTACTATTACAAATCCGAACACACTGTCTATAAAAAACAAAAGTGTGTCCGGATTTAGCTTGATATGGCGCAGACGGTGGGATTCGAACCCACGGTGCTTTTCACGGCACAAACGATTTCGAGTCGTTCTCGTTATGACCACTTCGATACGTCTGCACATATATCAACTCACCTTCGTGAGCCAAACACTTATTAAAATTTTCTCAAAACAACGCTTAAAACAAATTAAAAACTTAAGCCCAAAACCTGTAAACAACAAGTACATTCAACCAAGCGCCGCCGGCTCCTTTAGCGGCATTTAGCGTCGGATTCGTTACGGTTGTTTTGATATGCTTATAAAACATCGTTTTAGCTTATAACAGGGCTCAGGGCGGAAGCCGTTATGATCTGCATTAAAAGGCCGCAATACGAGATTATAAAATCAGCGTTGAACCCTTTTGGAATTCAACGCTTCATTTGGTGCGGAGAATGGGACTTGAACCCACACGAGAATACTCCCACTACCCCCTCAAAGTAGCGCGTCTGCCATTCCGCCACCTCCGCATATAGGGTATGCGCCTGTGTATTTACAGCTTTTATATTATACCAAGCTTATCAAAAAATGTCAATACCTTTTTCAAAATTTTTTTATTTTTTTCATTTGCGTGGGTTCGGCGCTTTTAAAACGGGTTATTTCTTATTTGTTGTGCAAAGGTATAAGGTTTGTTTATTGTGTGCATTATTGAAGTGCGAAAATGTCCGGACGGCGAAAAAATAAAGCATTGATTTTTCATTGATCCGTAATGTCGATTGTGCATTGTATAGCTGTACCTTATTGTATAGCTTTAAGAACGGGGAAGAATAACGAAAGAAAAGCCCGGTAACATTATAGACCTTTGTGTAAGCTTTTTACCGCATAGCCGGATTTAAGAAATGTTTTTATTGTAACGATACGTGTTGATGCTATGCAAATATCATTCGTCCGTTTTTGCCCGAAAAGTCTTTGTTATACGTGGGCATTAAAACCGCAGAAATAATTGAAAAACCGCTGTGGAAAGCATTGGCGGGAGAAATTTAGGGCGTATCTGAAAACAAAGCTAATTTTTACGATTACGTTAAAGCGTGGCGGTTTCAAGGAAAAAACGGAGTGATACGAGGGTTTTTCGTATTTGCCCTTTGGGACAGCGCGGGTATTCTCTGACGCAAAAAAGCATTCGCAGTTAGTAGAAATCGTGCAAATTGCGGCTTTTCAGATACGCCCCGGTATTAAATATTCATCGGTCATAAAAAATATAAGGCAATACCGCACAATGACCGCCTGAGGGCTTTGCGTGCGGCTTGCTTGCATATATTCCGTCATCTTACACAAATTCTCCTTAAAATACGTCGGTATTCCTGCGCCCAATTTATGCAAGCTGACGGAATATCCGACTGCGCAATTCACACGCAATCATTGTGCGGTGTTGCCTAAAAAGAAAACGGCATAGCCGTAAAAGACCGTGCCGTGATTTTGTCCGGAGCCTTCTTATCCTGTTTTGTATTTTTATTAAACGGGATAAGGCCCTGTTATTTGTAAGTATATTTTTTATCAAGTTTTCGTATCAGCTTTACAAGCGGCAGAATCATAAATCCGGCTGCAAAGTTGCTTACGGCATGGATTGCATCCCATGGAAGGCCTGCGGCTATCCATGCGAGCGTCTGCTGAAGGTTAAATCCGAACAGCAGCGCCTGTACGGGTGCGTACAGTGTGCCGAACAAAAGCCCGTGCAGTCCGCAAACGACTGGATATACGAATACGGCTGCTTTGACCGGCATTTTTTTCGGCAGAAGCATGGTAGCTGCCCAAAGTACGGTCCAAATATATAAATACGGTATCCACCATGTGGAAAAGCCGGAAAAAAGACCGTTGAGAAATACATATACATATATCGGGATAAGCCCCTTTGCTCGGTATGAAATAGTAAACGTCATGGTAAACATTCCAAGCAGGTGAATGTTCGGCGCCCATTCCATGATTATTTTGGAACAGTACATAAGTGCTCCCAGTACTGCGAAAATAACAAGCTCAAAGGGACTGAGAAAGGGTTTAGCCCTTTGTGTAGGTAAGCTCATAGTTCTCACCGTCGGCTATTGCGGTGCTGTCTGCGCCGGTCATAAGATATTCTCCGTTCTTGCTGATCGCCCAGTAAGCCTTGTCTTTGTCATAGTCGGCTTCGATCCCGTTGACAAATTTTATGAAAAGGCCATATTCGCTTTCATCCCCCTGTACAAGCTCAGTTTCAAGTAAAGCGGCGCCCAGAGTATCTTTATCTGTATGAACGGTGAAGGTGACGGATTTGTCTTCGGCAACGACCTTTATTTTTACCGTGACGGCTCCCTTGCCCAATTCCGTATCTTCTGAATATTTGGCTTCTGTCCAAAGTCCGACGATGTCTTCACCTGTTGTTTCCGGGGAAGCCGATGATTCTGTTATGTTAGTTACGGCTTGGGATTCGGTGTCAGTGGCGGGTGCTTCCGAATGGGTCGGCGAGGTAACATTTCCGTTGTTATTGCCGTTATCGGAGCATGCTGTGCCGACGATTGCCGAAAGTACAACAAGCAGTGTCAGCAGTATTGTCTTGATCGAGTTTTTCATTTTTTTCCTTCTTTCTGTTAAATTTGAATATAACAAAAAGAATAAATCAATAAAGCGCTTCTTATAAACGTGATTAAAAAGTCCTGCCTTCTTTTAAGTCACGTTTATGACGTGTTTACATTGAATCGGCATAAGAAGATCCGTATGTGGTATTGCCTTAATTTGACTTGATATCCCCGGCTTTAAAAGGGATTGTCCCCGAAACACCGATCTCACGGTCTTAAAAGGGATCAGTATTATGAATGACTTTTTATGCGTGAAAAGATCATGCTTCGGTATGGCGCTCCGTATTTGAGCTGTTTGACAATCTGCAAACCGCACAATTTCTACTGACTTAGGACGCTTTACATGCCCAAAAAGCTTGAAACACTCTCGTATTTATTCGTTTTTTTCTTGAATTCGCCATGCTTTAAGCGTAATCGTATATATTTGCTTTGTTTTCAGATATGCCCTGAAGAAAGCCGAAGGAGCTGTTTTGATGTCCGAAAAAATTATTCCCGATAAATTATCGTATTCTTCGCTTTTCCGCGGGTAATCTCAAGCTGTTCTAAAATAGGAATGTATTTTAAAATCCGGAAACATTTTAAAGCTTCATAAAAGCTTCTTCGTTTTGCTCTTTGTTGTACGATATACGGAAGAACAGATGTCGCAGTTTATGTGAACACGCTTTTATTTGCCCAAGCTCTTTATTGCAGCTCACAGTATGGCAGGCATCCCGACTTTCGTTTGATACATAAAGCATAAAACCGTATACGGTAATGGCTGTTGCTGCGGATTCCCACCGCATTCCCCTGCCGCCTCCCGCGCCATCCATGTGACGCGCTCAGCAATTGAAAATCAAATATACTGCGTTTATTCATTTTGCAACAGCTATGATATCATTTTTACTCCCGTATTGTCAAGTTTTTCGTAATATAATATTTTTGCAATTGTTTGAAAAAAACCTTACCGTATTTGCTCAGGCATGTTTAAGTAATTGCAGAAAGGCGGCGGGGCAAGAATAAGTTCGGGAAGCTCTCATTGACATAAGCGTATATTTTCGTTATAATAAAAATATTGTAAGGAGCGTGATGGATGGTATGAACGTTTCTCTAAGACTTGAACAGCTGGACCGGGGCGAAGCCTTCAGATACATGGGCTATAAAGGCGGAGAAATAAACGGTAGTATACTGAAAATAGCCGATGAGTGCGAAGAAGCTTTGCTGAAAACCATTAGACCCGGAATGGTGTACAGAGTATTCGATACGGAAGTATGCGAAGATGGAATAGGAGTGAAGAATACTTCTTTGATATTTAAAGGCGGGGATATCGCAAGGCATCTCAGCGGCTGCGGTAGGTGTGTTATGATGTGCGTAACATTGTCCGGCGAAACCGACAGGCTTATACGGTTTTATGAAGCCGAAAGCATGGAAAAAGCATTGATAGCTGATGCTCTTGCGTCTGCGGCTGTTGAACAGGTTTGCGAAAAAGCGGAAGCTCTGATACGGTCTGAGGTGGGATCATATAACTATACATGGCGTTTTTCACCCGGCTATGGAGATTTTCCTCTCGATATCCAAAGGGATTTCCTTAATGTGACCGATGCTCAGAAACGAATAGGATTGAACATTACACAAAGCAATATACTTATTCCGCGAAAATCCGTAACTGCGGTAATGGGAATATCGACAGAAGTCATACCGAAAGGAAGGCGCGGCTGCGGCTGCTGTAATTTGAAAGATACTTGTGAATACAGAAGGGGAGGAAGCCACTGTGGATTTTAAAGAGCTGTTAAGGAAGGATTTTATAAGCCTTGACGGAGCAATGGGGACCATGCTTCAGGCAAGGGGGCTTAAAATGGGGGAAACTCCGGAATTGCTGAATATAGATGACCCGGATACGCTTATTGAAATACATAAGGAGTATATTAAAGCGGGAGCGGATATAATATATGCCAACACATTCGGGGCCAATCGGTATAAGCTGGAGAGAAGCGGCTGTTCGGTAAACGAGATCATAAAAGCGGGAATTGTCAATGCGAAAAAGGCGTGCGAGGGAACAGAAGCTCTTACGGCCTTGGATATCGGCCCTATCGGACAGCTGCTTGAACCTGCGGGTTCTCTTACGTTTGAGGAAGCATATGATATTTATAAGGAAGAGATAACCGCCGGGGATGGATGCGATGTAATCGTTTTGGAAACAATGACCGATCTGTATGAACTTAAAGCGGCATTGCTGGCAGCTAAGGAAAATTCGGACAAGCCGGTTATATGCACCATGACCTTTGAGGAAAACAGGAGGACCTTTACCGGCTGTTCGGTAAGTGCAATGGCGCTCGTCCTGGAAGGATTGGGTGCGGATGCGATAGGCGTAAACTGTTCATTGGGACCTGGTGAACTTTACCCGGTTGTTGAAGAGCTTTGCCGCTGGACATCCTTACCTGTGGTGGTTAAGCCTAATGCGGGGCTTCCTGATCCTGTTACGAATAAATATAATGTGACTCCGAAAGAATTTGCACGTCTTATGGCGGAGCTTGTACCGTTGGGAGTAAAGCTTTTCGGTGGCTGCTGCGGTACGACTCCCGAATTTATTTCCGAAATGAACGGCATGCTGTCGGGAAAAAGCTTTGTATCTGTCTCTCATAATATTCCGGCCGCTTGCTGTACTCCTTCAAAAACAGTGGTGATCGACCGTCCGAGAATCATAGGCGAGAGGATCAATCCCACCGGCAAAAAGCGCTTCAAGGAAGCGCTGCTTGCGGGTGATCTGGATTATATTTTAGGTCAGGCAATTGAACAGGTAAAGGGCGGTGCGGACATACTCGACATAAACGTGGGGCTGCCGGGGATCGACGAAAAAGAAATGATGCGCCGAGCCGTTAAATCGGTGCAGGGCGTCGTTGATATTCCTCTACAGCTGGATTCCACTATTCCGGAAGTGCTGGAACAGGCTCTTAGGGTATATAACGGAAAGCCGATAGTTAATTCCGTAAACGGGGAGGAAAAGTCATTGGAGACTGTACTTCCGCTGGTAAAAAAGTACGGAGCAGCAGTGGTGGGCTTATGTCTCGACGAAGAAGGGATACCCGAGACTGCCGAGGGAAGATTTAAAATTGCGGAAAAAATACTCGATAGGGCTTTGTTATTGGGAATAAGGAGAGAAGATGTATATATAGATTGTCTTACACTGACGGTCTCAGCCGAACAGGAAGCTGCAAAAGAAACGCTTAACGCCCTTGAAAGAGTAAAAAAAGAGTTGGGTCTTAAAACGGTACTTGGAGTTTCAAATATAAGCTTCGGACTTCCCGAACGTGTAAAAATCAGCTCTAATTTCCTTACCATGGCGCTTACAAAGGGGCTTGATCTTCCGATAATAAATCCGAATACCGAAAGTATGACTGCGGCGGTCAGAGCTTATAATGTGCTTATGGGATACGATCTTAATTCTGTTGAATATATAAACTGCTACGGACAAAAAAAGGATGAAGCGGCAAATACTGCAAACGCTGCTCCTCAGGCCGACATGGATCTTAACTATGCTCTTGAGAACGGACTGAAAGCCGAGGGGAAAAGATTTACCGAAGAGCTTTTAAAAACAACGGATCCTATGACGGTTATAAATGATATACTCATACCCACTCTTGATAAAACGGGAGCCGAATTTGAAAGCGGGAAAATTTTTCTTCCGCAGCTTATCCTTACGGCTTCGGTGGCTCAGGGATGCTTTGAGGTTATAAAGGATTATTTTGCCAGAACCGGCGAAAAATCGGTATCAAAGGGAAAAATTATTTTAGCTACTGTAAAAGGAGACATTCACGATATAGGAAAGAACATTGTAAAGGTTCTGCTTGAAAATTACGGCTATGAGGTAATAGATTTGGGAAAAGACGTTGATTATATGACAGTGGTGGATTGCGCCATAGAAAACCACGTTCATTTGATAGGCTTATCTGCTTTAATGACGACCACTCTTGTCAGTATGGAGAATACAATAAAACTTCTTCATGAGCACAATGTGGATTGCAGGGTCATGGTAGGCGGAGCCGTACTCACACCGGAATATGCGAAGCGTATAGGAGCGGACTATTATGCCAAGGATGCAAAGGAATCCTGCGATATAGCCAAAAAGGTTTTTGAAGAGATATATCCCCGGTTATAATTAGGGACTGTCCGAAAAGCCGCAAAATGCGCGGTTTCTGCTAACGGCGGACTATCTTGCGCATAAACGGATGCCAGTAGTTATCCCAAAGGGATAATTACGAAATACCCTTGTATTTTTCCGTTTTTATCCTTGGAATCCCCATGTTTTAGCGTAATCGTACAAATTTGCTTTGTTTTCAGAGACGCATTAATATTTTTATAATACACAAACTTTTGAATCTGTAGATCGGCATTGTCCCTTTTCGGACTTTACCCGGTATTGCCTTAAAATGCTGAAACAGATATAATAAGCGGTTTGGCTTGTAAAGTGAGAATCCTCGGTGTTCGGGTATAATATATTGCTGCCCCGATTAACTCTTGAATTTTTCTGCTTGCCCGGCTGCCTAAATACTTCGTCAGAAGCCCTTGAAATATGCGCATATTCCTGGGGTCTTCTTCCTTGTCTTTCCACAGCCCTTCGGCGCACAAATTCTTCAAGAGTTACTTGGTGGAGCAATAATACACGGACATTGTTAAATTTAATGACCGTATACGGTTTTATGCTCCGCTCCTTATTTTTTAAACGAGCGGAGCAGTGATATCTTCAAAATTTTTTATTCTGCCTCTAACATTAACTAAAGTCAAAAGACTATATAAGTGAAAGCGTTGATCAATAATTCTGAGTTTCTTTTAAAGAAACAAGAAAAAAAGGTTATTTAAGGCAATACCGCACAATGATTGCGTGTGAATTGCGCAGTGTTGCCTTAAATCAATAGTATTTGTATCCGGCCTGACGTTATCCGGATGCAACCGTTAACATTAGAAATGGTATTATTGTAAAAATGAAGAAAAACGAATTGCTGAAAATATTGGACGATGAGCTTATGGATAAGCTGTTCGGGTTCTGCTACGGCAGAACAAAGGACAGTCATGAAGCACAGGAGCTTTGCTCGGACATAGTTTTTGCGCTGGTAAAGACGGCGAACGGAGAAGGACAGGTCGAAAATCCTTATCCGTTTATCTGGAGAGTGGCAAGGAATGTATATGCGGATTTTTCCCGTAAGCGCAGATTAAAATCGGATATCCAGTATGAGGGAAATCCCGAGGATATATTGCCGTTTATTGTCGATGAGAGAGCCGTTTATATGCAGGATGATGACGATGAGCTTCTTGAAATGGTATATCGTAGGATTGCTTTTTTGACTAAGGCATATCGTGAGGTAATGATAATGTTCTATCTGGACGGCTTATCCATTTCGGAAATAGCGGTGCTTCAGGACACAAGCGAAGTAAATGTCCGTCAAAGACTGTTTTCGGCAAGAAAGAAAGTAAGAAATGAGGTCGAAACAATGACAATATCAAATAATAAACCCGTGGCTCTCGATAAAATCGACTATACCATCTGGGGATCAGGCAATCCGCTTTCGGGCGATCCTCGAGATGTCCTTAAAAGACAGTTTTCAAATCACATTCTTTGGCTTTGTCATAAAAAACCGAGAAGTGCTGCGGAAATAGCCGATGAGCTTAATGTTCCTTCAATGTATGTTGAGGAAGAGCTTGAAATACTTGCCAAGGGCGCTAACGGTGTATACGGATTTCTTCGTCGTCTTGAAAACGGTAAATATGCGATAAATTTTGTTCTAATGGACAAGAATGAAATTGAAAATGCACAGGCGGTTTATATCGAGCAAATCCCCAAGATTTGCGGGATAATTTCCGATTTTATTGAAAGAAGAAAGGAGGATTATCTTTCATTTCCTTATCTTAATAAGAAAAAGGATCTGAATCTTATTCTTTGGCAGCAGATATTTTGTATTGCGAATGTTTTTTCGATAAAAACAGAAAAAATCCTAAAAGAAAAATATTTCTTTGAAGAAAAAGAGACAAATCGTCCTTTTACCGTTTTCGGCCACGTGTATAACGGTAAGCGTTACGGCGGAGGCTGGGACGGCGTCGCCGCGAATAACCTGTGTGGATATTCCTCGGTTAATTTTGATAATATTTATATAACCCGCCTCAAAAAGCATTTCGGCTGCGGACATGATACCGCCAACGATATGCAGCTTCAGCTTGCCCTGCGCGCTATAGAGGGACTTGAAATAAGTTCTCTTTCGGAGGAGGAAAAGGAGTATGCCGCAAAGGCTGTGGATTGCGGATACCTTTACCGTGAGGGCGAAATACTTTATACTAAGATACTTGTAAGCAACTGCAAGGACAATGAACGTCTGTTCAAAATAACGGATGAGCTTAAAAGCGGGTATTTTGAAAAAGAGGCTGAGGAGGCCGCCGAAAAGCTTTCTAAGCTGATACATGATGCTTTGCCCGATTATCTTATGGGAGAGTGGAGATTTGCAAACGATCTTGCGGGACTTCCTTTAATCGATATGACAGTTGAAGAGCTTATCAATAAAGGTATTCTTATTCCTCCCGAGGACGGCATCGGAGCAGAGGGCTGCTGGATTCGGATCCAAAAAAGTGCGGATTGATTTTAAAGTGCTCTTCATAAATGAAGCAGTGTTGATGCTTAAAAAATCTGCGAAAATAACTCCGCACTTAGAAACGTTTCTGCGCCCCGCCTTATCTAAATAAGAAATATCCCGCAAGGAAGCGGTAAAGCGGCCGCCCCAATGCTTCGCATTGGTTCTATCCGAGCCCCGCAAGCGATGCTCCGCATCGCTTACGGAACTCGATTGCGGATATTTCGTGCTTTCAGAAAGAACTGCAAAAATATACTCTCTTTCAGAAACAACTGCAAAAACGCCCCATCCCCCTCCGCCACCCCTACACCAATAACTGCCCACCCGCCGGGGCGAAGCCGATTTCCGGCTAAAAGCCGGAAATCCGAGCCTGCTGCGCAGTCTC
>CAJTTE010000005.1:0-40682 GCA_910579265.1 uncultured Ruminiclostridium sp.
ATTTAAATAAGGCGGCGCGCAGAAACGCTGCTAAAAAAGGTGTTATCTTCGCAGACACTTTATCAAATTATTCTTCATTACTGTAAAAGCTTCTGAAGCTATTACCTTCAAATTCAACAGGAGCTTTCCCTTCGTTGATGAGCTCGAGCATTGCGTCGGCTATCTTGGGATCAAATTGTGCTCCGGAACATCTGGCGATCTCCTCTTTTATGGATTCAGGATTCATACTGCTCTGATAATGTCTTCCTCCTGCCATAACATCATAGCAATCCGCCACACAAATTATTCTTGCAAAATACGGTATGGCATTTCCGCTTAATCCGGTGTTATAACCGTTTCCGTCATATCTTTCATGATGATATTTTGCTCCGTCGCTTATTCCGGGAATAGAGGTGAAATCGGCAAGTATACGTCCGCCTATATCAGGATGCCTTCTTACAGCTTTTAATTCGCTGTCTGTAAGCTTTCCGTCTTTATTTAAAATATGTTCGGGAATACCTATTTTTCCTATATCATGCAGTAAGGCAATATAGTATATCCTTTCCTGATCCTCTTTAGAAAGCTTGAGTTTCTTCGCAAGCTCAAGGGAATATGCAGCTACTCTTAACGAATGACCGTTAGTATACTTATCTTTTGCGTCTATTATGTGGGCAAATGTTCTTAGAGACTGATCGATTATACTCCGGTATTCATTTTGGCGGCGTTTAAGATTTTCCGTTTTTATATGTATACACATGACTATGATATATGTTATAACGGCAATCGATGCTATTGATACCGCAACCCAGAACCAAGCCGTTTCCCACAGCCGATACTCTTTATATACCGTAACGGTGCGGTTTCCGACTGTTTTCTCTCCGCTGCTGTCCAAAACCTCCAAAAAAAGCTCGTAATTTCCGCCGTTTAAATTAGTGTAGCTTACGCTCATCGGATTTCCATTGTGAATCAGTACAGGCTCTTTATCAAAGCCTTTAAGCTGATATCTGACCGTAATGTCTTTTCCGGAAAAAGACAAAGCCGCAAAATCAAAGGTAAGACGAGTGGTTTTTCCGTCTACCGTAATCTTTTCAGGAGAAGGATAAATCGTGCCATCCGCATCCAGCTGATTAACATTAACCAGAACAGCTTCATCTTCCCTGTCAAGATCAGAGATATTCAAAACGGATATTCCATCAGTTGTCGGAAGATAAAAAAGTCCGTCTCTCTCGTCATGCCAGGTATTGGCATTAATCGTACCGGTAAGTCCATATGCGGTACCCAATATTCGGACCGGCGTCTGTTCGCCCGAAAGAAGCTGATCCTTGTTCAAAAGATTTATTCCGTTACTCTGCATTAACCAGATGTAATCACCGTCAAGTTTAATATCAAATACGCTTCCGGGACTTTTCAGATAATTATCCAGCTTTCTGAAGCTTTGTCCGTTCCAGTAAAAAAGACTGTTGCCGGCGCTTATAAAAAAGCCGCCGTCCTCCGTATCCTGGATCATACGAAGCACCACTCCGGAAGAAAGACCCTCGTCAAAGCCGTAATGGGTTACTTCATCATCTTTTACGGCATAGAAGCCATAACCGTCGCTCCCTGCGTAAAGCGTACCGTCATCGCCCTCGCAAAAACAAAGTATAATCGGATTTACAAGACCGTCATCCTTTGTGTAATTTTTTACGACCTTATCATCTTTAATAATACTGATACCGTTTTGTGTAGCGGCGGCAATACTTCCGTCGGATAGCTCCAATGCCGCACGGATATGAGTTCCGGCCAGTCCGTTTTCGGTATTGAACGTCGTTTTTTCTTCTTTATTCGGATCATATTTTATAAGACCATGCTGATAAGCGGTGGAAATCCAGATATTCCCCTTGCTGTCACGCATGATATTTCTTATCCTTTCACCGTCTAATGCTTGCGTTAAATCATTATGCATCTGGCGGTATTCGTTATCCAATATAATCAGCCCTGTATTCGTTCCTATGTAAAAACCGTCGTCACCTACCGAAACGGTATTTACAGAAACACCATCAAGCCCGGCGGCAGCATTTGCATTTTTATAAAGTCCCTTTACCAGATGGATTACTCCCGTACTGCTTGAAGTTACCCATACATTTCCCTCATAATCAAAGCTTACGGTACCCGCCGAAAAAGAATGTTCCTCATCGATATGATGCCAGTCAAAATCGGTATCGAAATACCCTACCCCGTTCAGACCCGCAACCCACACATTGCCTTGCGAATCCGTCTCAACAGAATTTATAGTCGATATCTTTCTTGTGGAGTATTCTGTAATATTATAGGATGCATCCGTATGACTGTCATCGGCAATTTCAACTTTGTATATATAACTGTCGCTTGTGCCCAAATAAATGATGCCCTCCGAATCCGCCCCTACGCAATATATATCGGATTTAAGATGATTTTCGGATTTGAATGAACCGATGATACCTTCTTCGGAAATGTGCAGAGCTATTCCGTCATCCATACATGCCCAAATAATCCCGCTACTGTCCTTTGCCATACTGTATACTGTGGAATTGCATTTTTCTTCATCCACATAATACAAATTGCCATCGTCGGAAACAACGGCGAGACCGGAGGTAGAGCCTACATATATCTGACCGTCGTCACCTTCGGCGAAAGAACGTATAGACAAAAATTTCGTATTGTCACCAAACTTAATATGAGTAAATTCATTATCATCAAAATAATAGACCCCCATATCGTTAGTTCCGATCCAAAGTCTGCCTTTACTATCCTCAAATAACGTACGTATACCGGATGAGGGAAAAACTCCCCCTTCGGAATAATTATGAAATGTCGTTCCGTCAAATCTTATGAGACCGCCGTAGCTGCCGATCCAAACATATCCGTCCGACGTTTGCAGAGCGGTATTGGCTTCTCCCGTAGGTAAGCCGTTAGTATTATCATACTTATAGATTATCCAGTCCTGTAAAGCTGTATTTTTTTCAGCGGATACTATGCAGGAATCCAAACATGCAGCTAATATAAAGGAAAAAACAAAAACAAACAACCGTCTAAACTTCATACTGTTCCCCCAACATTTCATTTAAAAGCCCTGTTCATAAAAAGCTTTTGTAATCCGGAAAATTACCGTGGCCCCGAATCCATGATCTAAGTTTTTAGTAGTTTATTAAAATTATATTAATACTTGCTGATTCCAATATATGCATTTTAAGAATATACATTATTCATATTATAGCAATCATCGGCTGTTTTGTCAATATTTTCAACACTTTCGGCAAATGAAGAACACGATAAACCGCCAAAAAATAAAAACCGGCAGGTGAAAAAAATTAACAGTTAATGCTATCGTTTTTATTTTACAGTTATTTAAGGACTGCCTCTGTCCCAGACGGCTCAATTACGGACATGCTACGGATTTTTCCTTTAGTAATACAATTGCTTTTTCAGCCGCACAGATTTATCAATAATATTTGCATAAACATCTGAAATTTATATATCCGGACAAAAAAGCGGCAGTATCCTGCCAAAGCATGAGATACTGCCCAAAAAAAAGTATATTAAAATGATGGTTAGTAATTTAATGCATCCACTTATCCAAAAGTCTTTCCTTAATATTTATATCCATAAGTCCCTCCATATTACCGTACTTTATATCCTCGGGGAAATTCTCCATATGTGTGTCTTGCTCCTTATAAACCTTTTCAGGCATATAAAGCCTTTTATCCTCCGGAGAAACATCGGAAATTATGTAATCAAATACCTTCATTACATCTTCATCGGTTTCTTTACCGGCCATTACCGCGCTTCCGTAGTAATCATAGGGTGCGCCCTCATCAAATATCAGAAGATCGAATTCCGCTCCCTCGTTTATTTCCTTAACTGCCTGGAACGTTATTCCAAGACCTATTGCCGCCTCATTCTGAACAAGCGCCTTTACCGGTCCCGAGCCTGAAGTAGTAAAGCTTTGACCGGACATGTTCTCAGCAAGCTTATCGAAGTATTCAAATGCCGCATCTTCCCCTCTCTCATTGACCATATTTAAAAGAAATATATAGCCCGTACTCGACGTTTTCGGGCTTGGCATAGAAATAAGCCCCTTATATTCCGGCTTTAAAAGATCATCATAGGATTTCGGATATTCAAGGTTATTTTTTTCCATCAGTTTTTTATTTATAATAACAGAACCGCTTAGCATGGAAAGAGGCGTATATTTATGATTTTCCGGAACCAGATCCTCACGGAAAACACTGTAATCGACCTTATCCAAAACCGCCAGCTTATCGCTGACTTTTTCCAGATAGGTTGCTTCAAGTTCAAAAATAATGTCTCCGTCAAAGTCATTTCCCTCAGCGGAAACCTTGGTCGCCAATGTTCCCGTATCAATATCAACAAGATCGATCTTATATTCCGGAAATCTGCTCTTAAGCATTTCTCTTGCGTGTTCATTTCTGAAATCTTCTCCGGTAGAGTATATGGTAATAACCTTTTTTTCAGAGCATCCGCCAAACAGACCGACGCAGATAAAAGCCGCTAAAATAAGAGATATCACCTTTTTCATGCACTATTCCTCCTATGCACTTATGTTCATTTTATTTGGATTATATCATATATTTGAACAAATGTCAATGACTTTTAAATAAAATTTCAGTTTTTTAATACACATTTTGTCGTATGGCTCACTCCACTTCCCTGCCTTGCTTATCTATGACGCGCTTTAACGGAGATATATTGACATTTCCTGTAGAAAATCCGTAAAAAATCTTGACACCTCCGCAAAAATATGATATATTAAATGCATGTATAGGGGACGGCACCCATCTAAAAAAACAGCATACAAAAAATGCATTCAACAAAAAGAATGTACATATCAAGGTTACAAGGGGGAGATACCCATAGAAAAAAACATAATTGTAACGGACGAATCAGGAAACACGCTCACAAGCACTTACCCTAAAAGAGCAAAGGGACTAATTAAAAAAGGGCGTGCCGAGCAGGTAAGCGATAACGAAATTCGTCTTATAGGCTGTTCAGTTACGCCTTATTTGGAGGATAACATGAACACATTTAATGTCAACGACAATAACAATAAAAAATCCGTCATTATCGATACCGAAACCGGAGAAGTAACGGAAGAAATCATTTCGGAAAAGCCTGCCACCGGTGCAGATTTTCTGCGTGATAACGAACCAAAATCGGTTCAACCTTATAACCGGGACAACGACTTGTCCGAATTGCACGAACAAACCGATGCTGAAGAATCAATTCCCGTTAAACAAAGCTCGGAAGCCGTAAAGATTTTCTTTAATGCAAGAGATTGGAAACCCAGCAAGGATTGTGAAAAAACGGTCGCTACCCGTTCCTTTATTTCCGACCCCTTCGGAAACCTTACGGAAGCTTATACCGTAGGTGACTGGAGCTGGAACTGGTCGCAGATCGAAACTAAGGATATGTCCCTTGAAAAAAATACTGATTATGAATTTGTTTTTTGGCTCAACGGAGGAGAAAACGATCAGAATCAGGAGATATGCCGGCTTGAGATCATTTTTGACAATGACTATGAAAATAGTTACATCTATAACCTCAACCGGAATTTTATCAGGTATGTAAGACATTACAAGGGATGGTATCTGTACAGTATTCCTTTTAATACCGGTGATTCTTGTTACACAAAATTCCATTTTGCTGCTCAGAGAGCCTACAGCACGCTGATGAGAGCAAAGCCTGTGGAAAGCTACGAGGATTTGCCCGAGGATATTCCTCCCAAAGGAATCCCTCAGAGGCATAATATTATTTTCAGTGAGGGCTGGCCAAGAACTTCGTGGTGGTCGAAAATGATTTTCCACGATGATGACAATAACAAAGGCAACGAAAATAAAATGGCCGGCAATAATGGCGAAAACGGGTCCTTTTCCAGTAAGCAAACCGAAATTGCGGAATATATCCGCAGCCAAATAGAGCAGGAGATTCAAAGCGAGCTTGATCCGGACGATATCGGAGATGAAATAGCTGAAGCGGTGATGGATGAAATTGATATTGATTCGATCAGAAACCAGATTATCCAACAAATAAAGGATAGCTTTAATTAATCAAGTCTCCTATAAAGCGGCGGCTTGAATGTGATGCTGACGGGACAGGCTCGATCCCGAAGGTACATCAAGATATTTAATTGTATTACTGTCAAAGGCAGACGTTAAGACGTCTGCCTTTTTGTATTGTAGCTTCAGCGCAAAAAATACCGGTTGAGCCGGCAAAATAAAAAGCCTTAGAAAAATAATAAACTTTGATATATAATAACCTCAGACGTTACCGGTGAACCTTTCACCGATATATCCGTCAAGCTTTATTTGTTTTCTCGCTCCATTTTAAAAAACAGGAAAAAGTAATATAGATATCATTTTTTGAGTGCATGGCAGTAAGGTCCTTATATGATAAATACACGTATCTTTGTTACCGAATTGTAATAAAATTGTAACCCTTTTGTAATTGACATTCATTATTAAAGGGAATATAATTCAGATATGAAGCATACCGGCAGACGCCGATGCTTTACCAAATCACAACAGTCATTATCGGAGGACCGCTGTTATGAAAAACATAAAAAATAAACTTTTTGCCATAGCCGTCGTTATATCATTAGCGCTTTGCTTTGCCGCATGTTCAGGAGATGACAATCCTTCGCAGACAAACGCAACTCAATCATCGTCGAATACTTCATCCGCAGCCGTCAGTGGAGATGAAAACAATGCGGTATCAAAAACGGAAGCCGATACAAGCCCGCAGGAAGGTTCGGAGGACAACGCAACTACTCCGACAGAAAATACCACAATCAAAGAGGTAAATCCTGCGGAAACTACTCAAGCAAATACAAACCAACAGCCTGAAACTTCGGTAATTCCAGACAACATCCGGCCGGAAGCAGATACGCCCGTAAATCCGGATGAAAAAGCCGAGGCAATCGCCAAGCTTGCAGAAGCTCAGGAGGGTGTGAAATTTAATTTCGGGTATGCCGATCCGGTCAACGGATTTGACAATTCGGGATTACCCTATTATGCTCTCACACAAAATGGCATTAATTGTCCACGTACAACCGGCGAAATTTCAAAAATAGGATCAAAAGTGGAATATGATAAGCTTCAAAGAGGCGATCTTGTTTTTTTCCAGATGAATGAAAGCGGAAATGTTGATTTTACGGGCGTATATGTCGGAAACGGAAAAGCGGTGATTGCCACTTCGGAGGATCGTCCCGTAACAATTACCGATATAACTTCGGCATGGTACAGAAATGCGTTTTTATACGGTTCTGCTGTGGCAAGACAGGTATGATGACATACGATAGTGTCGTTAAAGGAAAATTTATCAGCCGTCCCAACAGATTTATTGCAAATGTGGAAATTGACGGACAAAAAGAGATCTGTCATGTTAAAAATACCGGAAGATGCAAGGAGCTTCTGACAAAGGACGCGGCGGTGTACCTTCAGAAATGCGGAGGTACTGCCAGAAAAACAAAATACGATCTTATTGCGGTGGAAAAGGGTGATTTACTTATAAATATGGACAGTTCCGCTCCAAACAAGGCCGCATATGAATATATCAGAAAAAAACTTGGTGAAAACACCTTTATAAAACCAGAAATGACTTACGGTCATTCACGCATCGACTTTTATGCCGAAAGAGGAGACGAAAAATGGCTTATTGAAGTCAAGGGTGTTACCCTGGAGGAAAAAGGAAGAGCTTTTTTTCCCGACGCACCTACGGAAAGAGGCTTAAAGCATATAAACGAGCTTTGTAAAGCGGTCGGCGAGGGATATAAAGCCTGCATCCTTTTTATAATTCAGATGAAGGGTGTTAAAAGCTTTTCGCCAAATGATAAGACTCATCCGGCATTTGGAGAGGCCCTCAGAAATGCTGCCGAACTCGGTGTTCTGATAAAGGCGGTTGATTGTATTGTTAAACCTTACAGTATGGAGGCAGACAGCGAGGTGGAAGTAATTCTTTAACATACATACGATAATAATAAACTTAAACGGGATAAAGAAAAGAATATTTTTATGTTTAGGAACACTTTACCGTTTCAGGGAAATAATTGAACTTCGCTTCACTCATTTTATAATTACATTTGACTGCGGAAAACAAAAAAGTTTATTTTATTGTCCGAGAACATTTTAACCTTTCAATAAAGCTTCCCTTTTTCAGATATCAATCTCTGATTTGTAAAAGGAGCAGAATTTAAAATAATATCTTAAAAGTATTTGCCTTTTTATTTAATCGTTCGTTTCACACCCTTTTCCTATGTGATAATAGCTTTGGTTAAATCTTATGGATCTGTTTTGATCTTTGAGAATATTGTATTGTTTTAGGGAATCACCCCGCTTTGCTCCACTCTTTTTATGGTATAATAACCTCAAACTAAGGAAAGAGGAAGATTTTATTTGAATGTTTGAGAACATTGTACCGATTCAGGGGAATCGCTACGCTTCGCTTCGCTCTTTTTATGGTATAATAACCTCAAACTAAGGAAAGAGGAAGATTTTATTTGAATGTTTGAGAACATTGTACCGATATTCAAGGTAATCGCTCCCCTTTGCTCTTTTCATGATATAGCATTCGATAAATGCAAATAAAATAGGAAGAGATTATTTTAAATCAGAGAAAATAATTTTCTTTCAGTGGAATTGCTTCACTCTGCTTCGCTCCTTTTTGTGATAATAACCTCGTACTTATAAAAAGTTTTCAAAGCCGAGAACATTTTATCGTTTCAGTAAAATCGTTACGCTTTATTTACTTTTCTTACGGTGTGTTAAGATCCTGCCGGATATATTAAATAGAGAACGGCGCCCGGAATCATTAAAAACCGGGCGCCGCTTCATATCAAATCAGTCGGCTTTATCTGTCCGACAAGAATAATAACAAATACTTATCATACGATTTATGGGCAGAATAAAAGCACATATGAAAAGGGCAGGGATTTTTTCTTTATATTCTTCTCACCCATACCATATAAACATTATTTTCTTCCCGCGATTTCCGCCAACCTGTCCAGAAGACCCGAACCTCCGTTTACATTTATCTCACCTACATGCTCACATATTCTCTCCAGGTATTCAAGCTCCTTAAGCCGTCTTAAGGTTTCATTCTCGTCCATAAGCTTTGCGGTATTAAGAAGCGAACGGGTGGAAGCGACCTCCTCACGGCGGGTAATTACATTGGCCTGGGCGCGCTTTTCGGCCGCAAGCACGGAATTCATTATGGCGCTTATTTCTCCGGGTAATATAATATCCTTTATGCCCGCGCTTTCAATAATCACATAGGCATTTTCGGAACGTTCGCGTATAACGTTCAGTACCTCGTCGGCAATGCTGTCCCGCGAAGCAAGAATCTCGTCCGTACTGTGTCGTCCCACATACTCCCTAAGCACAAGCTGAGAAAGTGAATAGAGATACATATATATATTGTGATCGGCAATCTCCGCCACCTTCGCCGGATCGGTCACTTTAAAATTCATAACAAAATTTATCCTTAAACCGACCTTATCACTGGTAAGTATTTCCTGACCGTCTATCGTCAGACGTCTGATCCTCATATCCTCCGTCTGAGCTTCAACATTAACACCGTTCTTCCAGAAATAATATGTACCCGGCTCCAATATTCTGACAAGCCTGTTGTCATAATATAAACGCGCCTTTTCACCGCTTTTTACATTGACTGTCTGATATTTGGCGGAAGAAAGCTTCGCTATTTCATAAGGCTTGAGCTTATCCCCTATTTCCGGATCTTCAATATTTATCATACGGAATTCATGCCTTCCGCCTTCCTTCCAGAAAGCATATCTCCCTGCGGAAAGAATGTCTTTAAAATTGCCGTCAAGATAATGAAGGCACATCTCATTATCCGCAACATCAACCTGAATAAGTTTTTCACCCGCACCTTTAACCGACATCAGTGAATCAATTGTGCACCATAAAGGTACAAACGCTTGTAAAATACTGGATTTTTCTATCTTCTCGCTGCCGAACGCAGTGTAATTTCCCGCATCCAACAGTTTTTTAAGCTTTCCTTTTCTGTAAAGAAGACCTCTTTCCTTATCGTTGATAACAACCTTCATAAGTATTTCCCCCTTGTATTTTTCGAAATTAAGGCAACACCGCATAATGATTGCGAGTGAATCGCGCAGTCAGATTTTTCGTAAGCTTGCATAAATTCGGCGCAGGAATACTGACGTATTTCAAGGAGAATTTGTGTAAGCTGACGGAATATATGCAAGCAAGCCGCACGCAAAGCCGTCAGGCGGTCATTGTGCGGTATTGCCTTAACATAAATATAACGGCTTATGCTCAAACAGAAAAACGGCCGAACATATCATTTTGTCCATTTTAAACAGCGTAAACGGCTTATATATCATTACACCCCATGAAGGGGAGATTTTTTCTTCACCGCAGTTCCAAATGCCCGTAAAGCGGCGGGAAAATTAAGCACCCTCCTAACAAAACGGTATCCGGCAATATACCGGACATGGCAATGGTCGGATGATGCGGTATCCTTTAACCGGCAAGGCGATACAGGCACCTCCCGTAAAAACCGGTTTACCCGATAATTACAGGACAGAAACGGCGGCAAATTACAGGGTCTTTTGAGTGACAGTCAAAAGAAGGTGAGGTTATACCGATCAAACAGTTATAACCGTCGTAAGTGTTGAATGATTTTTAAGGTCATTCACTCCATCCACGGAGCTGTTCCAAAAACAGCCGCGGGATTCGAACCCGCAAAGTCCGAACCGGACAATACATAAACCGCAGAGCGGCAACGCAGTCCCCCGCCCCGTTCACATATTAAAACAGCAAAACCGGAAAACGGAGGTTCGGCAATATTATTGTAACACATAACCGCAGTTTATTCAATATCCGGAATGAAAAAAGATTTCACTTAAAAAAACAAACGGACGGTACATATGTACAGCCCGTTTTTATAAACTATTTCCGGTCAGGCAACAACTATATTTTTTCCGTTGTTTTTACCAAGATAAAGCCTGTCGTCCGCTATCCTGACAAGATCGTCGATATGAGCGGATTTCCGTCCCTCGGTCCCGTCCCTCCTATCAAAGCAGGAAGTAAAGCCAAAGGTCATAGTAGCTCCCACCGTTTCGCTGCCGCTGAAAACACATACGTTTTCAATGCGGCCTCGTATATCTTCAATACGGTTATAGCAGCTGTCCCTGCCGCCCTTCATAATTATCAGGAATTCTTCACCGCCCCAACGGCAGGCTATGTCATCCTCCTTCATGTCTTTAATGATAATTTCAGAAACACTTTTCAGTATCTCGTCGCCGCAGCTGTGACCGTATGTATCATTAATTTTCTTAAAATTATCTATGTCACCCATGATAACACAAAAAGCTTCTTCCTTTTTTTCTATTTTATCGGTCATCGGAATGTTATTCTGCAAATCATCACTATTTTCTTTTGATGCACCGTAACGACTATCGAACAAGCGATAAAAGCTTCTTCGATTATAAAGACCCGTAAGCGGATCATGATCGGCAATAAAATTAAGCTGTTCATTGGCCTCGTTCAGCTTCTTTAAAAGTACATTCATCTCGGCTATAAAGGTGATCGCAAAGAAAAAAATAATAAAGGTATTGAAAAAAATATTGATACCCCTCATTATCTGAAGCTGAAGCTCATTAAGCACCCTTCCGAAAATCAATGTGAAAACGGGAGGCGAGAAAAGCAAAAAAATAAACGTCCCTATAAGAGTAGCAAAGGTTACCGTAGCGAACGGAAGAATGATTTTCAAAAATTTACTGTGATCATAGGCAAGGTATAAAACATACGCCGCTATAGTTAGCACGACCATTGAATACATAAAAAAACAGCTTTCAAATCCGAGCCACAAAGTACACAGCACGGCATGAGCCGTTATTTCCGAATAAACGGAAACGATCCAACCTACACTGTGCTTTTCAAAGCTGCCGCCGCGGCTTTTAACTACGCTGAAAATATAGAAAAGTATACTGATAATATTAAATGCCGCCAGAATATATAAGCCGAATAAAACAAAGATCAAGAAAAACGTAATGTGCATCGCCGCACTCAGAGAAAAAATAAGCTGGTATTTAAAAGAACTTTTAAACTCAAGATCCATAAGATTTTTCACAAATATGCACAACCTTTACATAATTTCAAAAATAACAAAACATCCGGAAAACAAAGAAAAACAAAGCATCATTTCAACAGGTTAAAGTGCAAAACACAAATAGATTATGGCTTATTATAATAAAATATGTTTAAATTTTACCATACTTTCCGATTTTAGTCAAGTCTAATCAAGGTCGGTTTTTCTATTCTTTTATCTTGAAACAGCCGGAAAGGCATAAAATTATAGCATCCCGATAAATGATCACGGGCAAAGGAGACAATAGCATATTTCACGAAGCAGTGCGGAAAATACAGACGAATCAAAGCCCTTCAAAAACGACAAAAAGGCTGTGCGTGATTTGTATTGCCGGATTGTGATGAATTATTTATTGAATTTCTATATAATCAAAAATCCGGCTGTACTGCCTTTTTACTTTTCTTGTTCCACACCTTCCAAGCATCAAAAAATTTATCTTCCACAACGGATATTTTACTGGACAATCCTCACCTTATATGATAAAATAAAACAAAATGGAGAGGGATATGTTTTTTAAAAAAAAGACAAGAGAAGAAGAAAAACCTTTGGCGAAACAGGCCAAATCGCTTACAAACACAAAAAAGGTTCAATTTTGTTACATGAAGCCGAAAGAGCTTGAGAACATGCTGTCCGATGACGTCGATCTTGTGCTGACTCTTGAACCGGTAAATTATTATGCCGAAAAAAATCGCTTCTGGCAATGCATATTTTTTTTCGATCGGGACTGTTCCGAAATCATAATGCGCTTTGAGCTTTTTGAAAATGACAGGAAGACATATTCAGGAGAATACAGAAGGATTTCAAAAGAGCTTTTTGAAAAAATATTAATGAAATTCGGACAGAGAATTTCTATAATTTAAGGCAACACCGCACAATGATCGGGTGTGAATTGCGCAGTCAGATTTTTCGTCAGCTCGCATAAATTCGACGCAGGAATACTGACGTATTTCAAGGAGAATTTGTGTAAGCTGACGGAAAATATGCAAGCAAGCCGCACGCAAAGCCGTCAGGCTGTCACTGTGCGGTGTTGCCTTAAATATAAAAATAAACGGAATGGATCCGCTTATTGAAAGCCCGTAAATAAACCGCAAACAAAGGGCTTTTCAAAGCCGGAAAAGCATTCCGTTTTTATTCAAATGAAAATTTTACTCATACAAGACTTTATAAAATATCGTAAATATCCGCAACGGCAGAACGAACCGTATCTTATTATACGAAGAAAGGCTTTACTTTAGAACTATTCCACATCCTGAAGAGCATCATATCCTTCTTCGCCCGTCCTTACCTTCATTACGTTCTCCACATCATAAACAAATATCTTACCGTCACCTATTCTGCCGGTGTAAAGCGCCTTTTTAGCCGCTTCAACCACATTTTCCACCGGCACCTTGCAAACAACTACCTCGACCTTTACCTTAGGAAGCAGACGGGGCTCCATAGGAACGCCTCTGTAAAATTCCGTAGAACCCTTCTGCATACCGCATCCCATAGTGTTGGTAACGGTCATACCGGTTATGCCGATATTATAAAGAGCATTTTTAAGCGCCTCGAACCTTTCAAGCTTCGTTATTATCTCGATCTTAGTCATTTTTACGTCACCTGCGGGTACGTTTGCCTTTTCCGAAGGCTTATGCTCTATTGCAACGGAGATCCCCGCACTTCCAAGCGTATCTACCTCATGCTCGTGATCCGTCTCGCCTTCAACATGCATAGCGGGAATAAAATCGGCATATGAGGAAATAAGACCGTGTTCGGTCGAATCAAGCCCAACGACCTCCTCGTGACGCGAAACACGAAGTCCTATAGTTTTCTTAAGGACAAAAAACAATATACTGCATGTCAACACCGTCCAGCCTGCAACTGCCGCAAAGCCGATAAGCTGAATACCCAGCTGGTCAAAACCGCCGCCGTAAAACAAACCGGTAATTCCGTTCTGTCCGTTCCCCGTTGCAAATAAGCCTACCGCAACGGTTCCCCATATCCCGTTAAGGCAATGAACAGCCACGGCACCAACAGGATCGTCTATTTTAAGCTTATAATCCAAGAACCATACACCGAAGCAAACCAGCAGACCTGCCACAGCACCTATTATTGCGGAACCCAAAACATCGACATCGGCACATGGCGCCGTAACCGCCACAAGTCCCGCCAAGGAACCGTTAAGAGTCATAGAAACATCGGGCTTCCCGTTCTTTATCCATGTAAACATCATGGTTACACAGGTTGCGATCGCGGGAGCAATAGTTGTTGTAAGAAAAATCTGACCAAGATGATCCGTATTATCGGCAGCCGCGCCATTGAATCCGTACCAGCCGAACCAAAGTATGAAAACGCCCAAAGCGCCAAGCGTCATTGAATGGCCAAGGATAGCTTTGGGTTTTCCGCTTTTGGAAAATTTTCCGATACGGGGACCCACCATCTTTGCACCGATAAGCGCCGCGATGCCTCCTACCATATGTATTGCGGTCGAACCGGCGAAGTCCACAAATCCGATCTGGGAAAGCCAGCCGCCGCCCCATATCCAGTGCGCCTCAATAGGATAAATTATAAGGCTTATAATTCCCGAATAGATACAGTAGGTGGAGAATTTTGTTCTCTCCGCCATGGCTCCGGACACAATTGTAGCCGCAGTTGCACAGAAAACAAGGTTAAAAACAAAATTGTGCCAAGGAAAGTTTGAAAAATCCGTAAATATCCCCAGATTCGGAAGCCCCACCAGTCCGAACAGCGCATCCTCGCCGCACATAAGACCAAAACCCAGGAGAGTAAACGCAACCGTACCTATACAAAAATCCATAAGATTTTTCATAATGATATTGCCTGCATTCTTAGCTCTCGTAAAGCCGCTTTCAACCATAGCAAAGCCGCATTGCATAAAGAATACCAAAGCCGCTCCTATCAAAAACCAAACACCCGTCGTTCCGAAAATAGTCGTGCTTAACGCTTCCTCCACCGCTTGCGTAATATTGGCGGTTTCAGCCATCAAGCCAATAGCCCTGTTCATAATCGATTTCCCCTTTCTTTCTGTAAAAAATTAAGGAGCCTCAGTACGCCGGCCGCAGCAGGTCTACTAAAGCTCCTTTGCTTTACAATTATATTATATTCACTTATGGGGAATTTGTCAATAGATTTTTGCAAGTTTTATTTGAAAATCCTGCATTTTGTAGAAAAAGGATATGACTTTTTCTAAAATTCAATATATTTTCTGCAATTTGCATAAAATAAATTTGCAAAAACATTACGCTTAACCCAATTTAAATAATGCGTTCTCATAATTCCTGACAAAATATCTTATATTTGTTCTGCCCTTTTTTATCACCGTATGTCCTTCTTTCTCAAGCATCTCCTTCTGAGCTTCAATTCCGCCGGGATACTTAGGATTAAGTTCTCCCCCGGACTTAAGCGTTCTCCAGTAAGGAGTCTTGTCCTCATCGCGCTGATGGCTTGCCCAAGCCGCAATGGAAACGAATATTCCGGCAGTAATAGGCTCGGTGAAATCCGCTTCGCCTATCACAGCAAAATACTCCCTTATATCACCTATAGTGATAAGCTTTCCGTAAGGAACTGTTTTCATAACCTTGTCATAATCTATCGGCGGAGCAAAGTACATTTTGTCCCCTCCATACTTTTTAATGCTTTTTTCATCTGTAATTATCTGAACTTTCGGCATATCCTTACTGTCATTAAGCATTGCGTTAAAATCCTTTTTGTCCTCATTAGCCATAGTAAATCCTCCTTTTATCGCTCCCTGATAAAACCTTGCCGCAAGATTCAAACGGAAATGAAAACAACAAGGAAAAACCGAAGCAATTTTTTAAAGTATTTTGATCAAATACCCTTAGTTCCCCCACCTCTTAGACGGAGGACACATTATCGGTCTTTCGGCAGGCCATAAAATCCCCGCCAAAACCACAAGGGCTTACGTTCCTGATTTTCTAATAAATTCGAGGTTCTGTCCCCCGTTGAACACGCTGTATCTGCTTATGCAATGAGACGGTTTTGATCTTTATAAAAATCAGAGCATCAATTTATAAATCCTCTGCTTCTCCATACCCTCCCGCCATGCAAAATATTCCTTCGGAACACCCACCGTCTCAATCGGTTCAGCCCAAGCCTTTCGATTGCTTTACAGGAAGGAATATTACTTTCAGCGCAAGTAAGGTAAATAAAATCCATACCGTGAAATTCCGCAGCGGGAGCACCATTGTACAAGCTTTATATGCAAGCTTACTCCCTCTGTGCTTCTTAAAAATTTCATATACGATGTGTCCGTTATAATAGGAATGGAAATCATTTCCGATCCTGATACTTATTTTATCTACCGTTTCCATATCGGATTTCCTTATACCAAGCCCTTTTTAACAGACGTAATACCCGCAGTTTAAAAAGGGCGTGCACCCCAAACACTAATCCGATAGTTTCAAAAGTGATCAGTATTAATATATCATAATAATAAAACGGAATCGTCACCTTATCTCCGGGAAATTTTTCTGTCACGCTTAATATAAGCTCATCATTTTCAATATTGCTCCACCAAGTAACACTTGAAGAATTTGCGCGCCGAAGGGCTGTCGAAAGACAAGGAAGAAGGCAGCAGCAATATGCGCATATTTCAAGGGCTTCTGACGAAGTATTTAGGCAGCCGGGCAAGCAGAAAAATTCAAGAGCTAATTGGGGGAGCAATAAAATCAAACCTGTCCGTAAACCTGAACATATTAGATATCCTATTTGCTTTTATTACAGCTTCTTAAACCCACAGGGCGCATTTCCGCTGATAAGCCAGCTGAGCGACGGTTCGAACAAAACTCCGTTTCTCGGTTCAAGTCCGTAGCTGTAAGTGTTTTTAATGACTATTTGCGTAAACACAGTAGCTCTGTCCATAGCAATGGGCAGGCTGTCCCCCGAAAGCAATCCTCCCGTCAAAACGCTTGCGAAAATATCTCCCGTGCCGGGATAGCTTGCGGGAACATAGTCACAGTCAACCCGCCAGAAGCCGCCGTGCTCACGGTCGCATCCCACGTTTGCCATTACTCCCTCCGCCATGGGCACCCCAGTGATAACCGCCACTTTAACCCGTTCGCAAAGGCGTGCAAGCCAGCTCTTCACCGTTCCCGCGGTAAGCTCCGGAGGATATTTCTCCCCAAGTAAAATTGCAGCCTCGGTCAGATTGGGGGTAATAACATCTGCCACATCCACCAACTCTCCCATTCTTTTGCACAGCTCGGGGGTATAAGTGCGGTAAGGTTTGCCATGATCCCCCATGACAGGATCTACCACCTTTAAGCTGTCCCTGTAAGCCGAAAAGAATTCAAGGCAGTGATCTATCTGCTCTGCGGAAGCAAGAAACCCGCTGTAAACCGAGTCGAAGCCTATACCAAGCTTCCTGTACTGCGAAAGCGCAGGAGCGATATAATCCGTAAGATCCTTTATGGCGATATCTTCAAAGCCTCCGGTGTGAGTGGACAAAACCGCCGTGGGAACCGGACAGCATTGTATTCCCATCGCACTTAATACGGGCATAATAACCGTCAAAGAACAGCGCCCGAAGCCGGACAGGTCATGGATCGCCGCTACTCTTAGCTGATGCGGATTGATCATAAAAGCTCCTTTCTTTAAAAACATAATCAAAGCCGCAAGCCTTAAGCCCGCGGCTGAAAAAACAACTCTCCTACCGCTTTAATATAAGCAGCAGACATCTCCGACAAAGACCGAATTATTAAAATATATAGAATCTCTCAACATACATCTGCTTGAATATTTTGTGTATTTCTTCGTTGATTTTTCCTGATGTACATCAAGCACATCTGCGAAAAATCGCCTTCAAATACACAAAATCTGCTGCATAACATGCATGATCCGAGATACCCGGCGGCTATCTGAAAAGCCGCAAATGCACGATTTCTACTTACTCCAGACGCTTTTTGCGTCAAAGAATGCCGATAATTATCCCAAAGGGATTAACCGCGAAATACCCTCGTATTTCTCCGCTTCTTTCCTTAAAGCGCCCATGCTTTTGGCGTAATCGTAAAAGTCTGCCTTATTTTCAGATACGCCCTGAACAGGCTCTTACTTGATAACTGCCGTTTTCCTCTCGGACGCAGGAATAAGGAATGATCTCTCTATAATTGCCGCCGGCTGGGGCTTGCTGTATAAAAAGCCTTGAATAATATCGCATCCCAGATCCTTTAATATATCCCTTTGAGCATTATTTTCAACGCCCTCCGCCAGAAGCGTCAGATCCATAGCCTTACCCAGATCAACGATTGCCTTGGTAATGTGCCGTGCGGTTTTGTTCGTCTCGATATCATATACAAGGCTGCGATCTATCTTAAGCAGGTCTATAGGCAGTATTTTAAGAGAAGACAAGGACGAATAACCGGTTCCGAAGTCATCCATTGAAATGGAAACACCCAACTTCTTGAGAGAATTGAGAACGCTTATTGTTCTGTCGATATCTATCATCGCCATTGTTTCAGTAAGCTCCACCTCAAGATATTTAGCGTCTATTCCCGATTCCTCAAGAACGTTTTTTACGGACGCAACCACATCCGTCTGATATAGCTGCGCCTGAGACATATTTACGCTTATTTTTATAGGACAGTAACCCTTTTCCTGCCATATTTTATTCTGGACACACGCCTGAAGCATTCCCCATTCGTCTATTTTGGTGATTATTCCCATTTCCTCGGCAATATGAATAAACTCGCCGGGCATAATCAACCCCTGGGTTTTATGATTCCATCTCATAAGCGCCTCGGCTCCGACTATCTCTCCCGTTTCTATGCCGATCTTAGGCTGATAATAAAGTTCAAGCTCACCCAGTTTAAGCGCTTCACCTATCTCATGCTCAACTATATCCCTGCCGCTTACCTTTTTTTCAACTCCCGCATCAAAATAACAGCAGATCTTCCCGTCAAAACGCGAGCCGCTGAACAAAGTGACGCTAGCCTTATTATAAAGAGATGATATCGTGTCGTTACCGTCATAAAAGCACGCCCCGGCAATAAAGCTGGACTGCTCCTTTAAAACGGAAGGAAGGACGTCATTATTACAATAATTTTCAACAACAATGCTGATCTTTCTCATCAGCTTTTCAACGTCATCCTTATCACAGCATTCAAAGAGCAGTACATAATCCTCCGCTCCGACCTTTCCTATAACCGAATTTTCTCCAAGAAGCCTTGAAAGAGTATCCGCATAGAGCCTGGCGAGAGTATCCGATACTTCTATACCGAAAAGCAGCGATATTTTCGTAAGCCTTGTAACCTGTAAACATACCAGAACCGCGCCGGCGCCGTTTTCCCTGCACCTGTCCAGGAAATTTCTGCCTTCAAGGATAAAACCGTTACGATTATAGAGTCCGGTGATCGGCTCTCTTTGACTGTCTTTAAAAGAAGCCTCTCTGTTCATTCTGCTGGAGGTGGTGTCAAAAATAAGACCGGTTCTTATATATCGGTAATCCGTCACTCCTCTGTTATAGCGGCACTGAATCGTAAAGCTTCTGTATTTTCCCGTGGCGGTCTTTATCATCGTCTCAATATAAAGCTTATCGTCCTTTCCTGAAAGAAAGCATGCTATGCTTCTCTGAATCTCAAGCATATTCTCTCTTTTCATAAGTGAATAAAGCTGTTCGAGAGTAAATGTATCGGTATATTCAAATCCGAACATAGCGCAGAACTTAGCCGTGGTTCTTATAAAAATGGTTTCACCCTCGGAAATAAACGCAAATACACCCGCCTGAGCGTTAGCCTCGGCGTCCTGCATATATTTGAACTCTTCCATAAGCCCCTCGCGAAGCTGCTCCGAAACCTTTCTTGATACGGTCTCTTCGCTTATATCTCTTCCGAGAGAATATATTCTGACCTTTCCGTCCCTTCCGGTAAATGAAATACTTTTCCACTGGATAAGGCCGCTTGTTCCCTCTGCGGAAAAATACTCTGAGATAACTCCGCTTTTACGCAGCGCATTGACGCAAAGAGAGAGACCTGCCTCGGAATTAAGCATTTCACCGCCGAAAACGCTTAAGATATAATTCTTATCCGGCTTTATCCCACAGTTTAAAAGAAGCTTTTCAAGCTCGCTGCCAAATCTTATTTCAGAAAGATCCTCCGTCCAGACAACCTTATAGTCAAAAATACTTTCCGATATACCGTCAAAAAGCACACGTTCCTTTTTCAGCCTTTTTATAAGCGAATAAACAAGCAGACCAAGAACAAAGCAGAAGGTCAGCAGAACAGAAAGCAGGGTTATAATAAATATCTCCATCAGACATTGAATACTAAGGCTTAAAATGCATTTAAACGAAAGTATTTCTCCTTTCGGCCGTGATAAAAACACATTCAATGTGCAAAAAATCCTATTGTAATTTTAACACATTTGTCTCTTAAAATCAAGCTTTTTTGTCAATTATTAACGAAAATGTAACCAAAAATCACCTAAAATATATGTGCATTTTAACCTTAAATATAGGGGCATCTGAAACCGGACAATTCATTGAAGTTTAACGGAGTTTGTACTTTTTAAAAGCACCGCAGATTATGGCAACACCGCACAATGATTGGGTGTGAATTGCGCAGTCAGATATTTCGTCAGCTTGCATAAATTCGACGCAGGAATACTGACGTATTTCAAGAAGGATTTGTGTAAGCTGACGGAAAATACGCAAGCAAGCCGCACGCAAAGCCTTCAGGCGGTCATTGTGCGGTATTGCCTTAAATTTCAGCAAATATATGAATGAATCAGATTCCAGCTATCGCTCCATAAACAATCGATAAAGTGACCTGACATAAACCGTGAATTTGATAAACAGCATCCTGCCGAATAATCGTCCTGATATAAAACAAAACTATCAACCACTAATTGCCGCTGCATTTCATCGGAAGACATAATAAGGTTTTGATCCACTCCGTAAAAATCATAAAATTCCGATTTGAAGGCCTGCTTGATCAATATATCTATATTTTGTGACATATACCTTAATTTTTCCCAATACTTTTGGATACTGCTGTTCTTTATGACTTTATTTTCTCCTTCACATATACAGTAACCTGCCGGCTCGCTAAAAGGTGAGATAAATCTTTGATTATCTCCTATAATATTCTTTACCATATAAGCATTCATGTCCATTATTTTGCACCTCCAAAAATCACGCCGTTGACATATATAATTATTTATAGTTATTTGCGCATTTACTTTTAACGAATATTATCGTCTTATCTTTAACGGGCATATACTTACGAAAAAGGCGTTTTGTTTTATCAAATAACCGTATTGTTCCGGCTTCTGACTGATTTTTTAACGTCATTCTTTACATATTCCGGTAAAGCCTTTGTGATATATTAAACTTGCATACCGCGAACTTCCATAATGCACGCCCTGTATTTCTTATTTATAGCAATCCGATAAATATTTCGGCGAAAAGCAAATTGCATAAAATAAGGCGGAGGACGCAAGCGGACAACCCCCTCAAAAACGACAACTAAGCTATGTGTAATTCGAATTTCCGAACTGTGGTAAATTATTTATTGGATCGATATAACATTTTCATTATTCGCCGTTTCCTTAACTGATCCAAATTTACCCGTCCCGAAGGCTTTATCCGACCATAGGCCTCTTCGGATCATCGATGCCGCCGTTTCTGAAAAACTGTTTTTCCGGCTTTATATCGGTAGCCCATGCCATAGACAAAAAGCCTATTATATGTTTTCGGCTAAAATGATTCTTATGTCTTTAGGGTGAATAGGACATATCATATAAAAAACGTTTAAATAATAGATCAAACACAAAAACCGCCGCAAAGAAAAGTCCTTGCGGCGGATAGCATATCTTACATAAAAAATCAATCAGCCTTTTCCTCAATAAACTTAACGATATCTCCGACAGTCTTGATATTCTCAACCTGATCATCGGGGATCTCTATGTCAAATTCTTCCTCAAAGCTCATAACCAAGTCAACAATGTCAAGGCTGTCAGCGCCTAAATCATCCTGAATTACAGCGTCCAGTGTTACCTTATCTTCCTCAACGTCAAGCTGATCCATAATTATAGATCTTACCTTTTCAAATACCATGATAGATTGTCCTCCAAAGTGAATATTATTTGTTTGTTTTAAATGGGGGACCAGCCCCCGAATTTAACAAAGCGCCGAAAACGGCATTATAAGGAAAGCAGCAAGTGTTATTCCTCAAACATTCCTATTTTCCTGAACCTATTATACCTATTTTCAAGCATTATGTCAATATCAGTTTTGGAAATTCTTGTAACTGCTTCGCATAAATATTCGCCAATGTTCGATGCGGTGAGTCTCATATCGTTCTGTGCGCCGCCTGCGGCCTCGGAAATTATCTTGTCGCATACCCCGAAGCCAACCAGATCCTCGGCGGTAATCTTCATAAGCTCGCAGGCCTCCTTTTCCCTTCCGGGATCCTTCCAGAGAATTGAAGCAAAGCCGCGCGGTGAAATAACGGAATATAAAGCATTCTCAAGCATCGCCAGCTCGTCGCATACCGATAAAGCCAGTGCTCCTCCGCTTCCGCCCTCGCCGAGAATTACGGTTATGACAGGTGTTTTTAAAGTCATAAATTCCATCAGATTTCTTGCGATCGCCTCGCCCTGGCCTCGTTTCTCCGCCTCAATACCGCAAAAAGCACCCGGAGTATCTACAAGACAAATAACGGGACGGTGAAATTTTTCCGCTTCCTTTGCAAGTCTGAGCGCTTTTCGATACCCTTCGGGATGGGGCATTGAAAAGTTGGTACGCTTGTTTTCTTCAATATTTCTTCCCTTCACCTGTGCTACAATCGTAACGGGAATGCTGTTGAGGGTAGCGATCCCTCCCAAAACGGCATGATCGTCGCCATAATGTCTGTCGCCGTGAAGCTCAAGAAAATTATTGAAAATAACGGGAATGTAATCGCTTACCGTAGGGCGGTTTTTATGCCTTATAAGGCTGAGCCTTTCGGTAGCAGTAAGCTTATTCATCAGCCCGTCAAGCCTCCTTTATATAATTTATTATTCTTCTGAAAAAATGTGAACGGATCAAAAAAATTTTTCGGTATGAACCGAACCGCTATTCATATATGCCGGGCAGATCCTGCGATCCGCCGCTTGTCGTTACAAGGACTTTTTAAAAAACATAGTATCTTCTTTTATAAACGACGGAAAGACGCCTATATGTCGTATCACTATGCTCCTTCGCATTTATTCTATACTTCCTTTTCGTGAGTTTTTACTCCGCCCGAAATATATCCTGCGTCGCGGCTGTAATTATGAAGCTTCATAATACGTGCCAATGTCCTTCTCATCATGGTTCTTTCAACTATCATATCAGCAAATCCGTTTTCAAGCATAAATTCAGCTGTCTGAAAATCATCGGGAAGCTGCTGCTTGATCGTATCCTGAATTACTCTTCGCCCGGCAAATCCAACAAGGACCTTAGGCTCGGCAATAATAATATCACCGAGACTGGCGAACGAGGCGTTTATTCCGCCCGTGGTAGGGTCGGTAAGAACCGTTACATAAAGCTGTCCTGCCTGATTATGGCGTGCGATCGCTCCGCTTGTCTTTGCCATCTGCATAAGAGATACGATACCCTCCTGCATACGCGCACCGCCGCTTGCCGTAAACAATATTACGGGAAGCTTGTTTTCCGTAGCATATTCAAAAGCCCGCGTAATTTTTTCTCCGACAACGCTTCCCATACTTGCCATCATAAAATTGCTGTCCATAATTCCTATAACGCAGCGATAACCGTGTATCTCACATAATCCGGTAACGACAGCCTCTTTTGTATCGCACTTCTGCTGCATTTCTCTGACCTTTTTTTCATAATCGGGAAAGCCTATTGGATTTTTTCCCGTCATATTCCGGTCAAATTCGACAAAGCTGTCCGTATCCGCTGTAAGCATAAGCCTCTCCTGCCATTTCAGACGTGCATGGTAATTACAGTTTGCGCAGACCTTACGGTTTTTTTCAAAATCTTCCATATAAACCACGGTTCCGCACCGGGGGCATTTAAACAATAAATCCTGAGGAATACTGACGTCATCCGAAGCTTTTTCGGTTTTTTCTGAAATACTTTCATCATTAAATCTTGCTCTTACAACTTTAAAAAGATCTTCCAGCAACTTAACTACCGCCTTTACTTTTTAGTAAAATCCTTACGATTAAGAAAACCTATGTCAAAATCACCCTTTTCGAATTCCGGATCCCTCAGCAAATTAAGCTGAAAATCAATATTTGTGGTTATTCCCTCAATAAGAAATTCGGAAAGGGCGACCTTCATTTTTTGTATTGCTTCCGTCCTGTCGCTTCCCTTAACTATCACCTTGGCAATCATACTGTCATAATAAGGAGGGATTTCATATCCCTGATAAACCGCCGTATCGATCCGGACGCCGAACCCTCCCGGCATATGAATGGATGCGATTTTACCGGGACACGGCCTGAATCCCATCGCGGGATCCTCGGCATTGATACGGCATTCAATGGCATGACCGACGAGGCATATATCCTCCTGACAAAATCCCAGCTTCTGTCCGTCGGCAATCTTGATCTGTTCCTTTATAAGATCTATTCCCGTCACCATTTCGGTAACAGGATGCTCGACCTGGATTCTGGCATTCATTTCCATGAAGTAAAAGTTTTTGTCCTTATCCACAAGAAATTCAACCGTACCCGCATTTGTATAGCCGCAAGCTTTCGCGGCACGCACGGCGGCTTCGCCCATTTTTTTCCGGAGCTCTTCCGTCATGACTACGGAAGGACTTTCTTCCAGAAGTTTTTGATTGCGGCGCTGACACGAACAATCCCTTTCTCCCAGATATACGACATTTCCATATTCATCCGCAAGCAGCTGTATCTCGATATGGCGCGGATTTATTATGAACTTTTCAAGGTAAACGTCGTCGTTTCCGAAAAATTGCTTTGCCTCCTGCTTAGCGGCAATGATCTTTTCTTCGAGCTCCCCTTCGTTTTCGACATTGCGTATGCCTCTTCCTCCGCCGCCTGCGGAAGCCTTGACCATTACCGGATATCCTATTTCAGCGGCAATGCGCTTTGCCTGATCAATACTTGTTATTATTCCGTCAGAACCGGGAACCACCGGAACATCGGCCTCTATCATTGTTTTCTTTGCGTTGGCCTTATCTCCCATAGCATCCATTGCCGCGGCGGAAGGTCCGATCCATTTAATATGGCATTTGTCACACAAGCGGACAAAACCGCTGTTCTCCGACAAAAAACCGAATCCCGGGTGAATGGCTTTAGCTCCGGTTATTTCACAGGCCGCAATTATAGCCTTCGTGTTTATATAACTGTCTTTAGTTGCGGCCGATCCGATACAGACTGCTTCATCGGCAATCTGAGCGTGAAGCGAATTTCTATCTGCCGTAGAATAGACCGCTACGGTTTTTATTCCCATCTCACGGCAGGCGCGAATTATTCTGAGGGCGATCTCACCCCGGTTGGCAATAAGTATTTTACTGAACATCAGCAAACCTCGTCATCATACTGTTTATTTTTTGCACTGTCAATTGCTGTATGTGCATGTTCTCAGAAAAAAATATCTGCTAAAACAAATAAAGATATTTGCCGTAGGAAAATCCCACAAAATTAAAAACTGCAAAAACATTCGTCATAGTGACCTATAATCAAAAAGATTTACACCGGAATTCCGGAATCCGTATTTGCCGCAGTCCCACAAGCTGCAAACGTTAAAAAACAACGTAAACGGTATTAAAACGTATGTGTTTTTTCGATGTTTTTCATCATTTTTCAACTATTGCGGTCAGAGGCAGTCTGAAAAGCCGCAAACTGCACGACTTCTGCTAACTGCGGACGCTTTACGCGACAAAAGATGCCGATAGCTATCCCAAAAAGGGATGACTGCTGAATACCCCAGGATCTCTCCGTTTTTTACTTGAAGCCGCCCCGCTTTTAGCGTATTTGTACAAATTTGTCTTGTTTTCAGATACGCCTAAGGCTATGGAGATAAAAAAGCTTAAATAACGGTGTCGGATACAACGATATATCCGCAAGATCATTTGATTGCAAATGTTATCTCCGCTGAAACGGCTTTTTCCCCGTCAACGGTACAAACCCCTTTACCCACACCCACAGGTCCTTTTACCTTAATGATCTCTACCTCTATTCTGAGAGTGTCTCCGGGCTTTACCTTCCTGCGGAACTTGGCTTCCTTAACCCCGCCGAAGAATCCGAGCTTTCCTTTATTTTCGGGCATCGCCAGCATGGAAACCGCTCCCGCCTGCGCCATCATTTCAAGCATAAGCACTCCCGGAACCACGGGATAATCGGGGAAATGCCCTTTAAACCAGAATTCGTCGGGCTTCATATACTTGGTAGCCACGACCCGCTTTCCCTCCTCCATCTCCTCGATGGTATCTATCAGCAAAAACGGATCTCTGTGAGGAATAATTTTTTTAATCTCCTCCTGCGTCATTAAAGCCATAGCCTTTTTCCTTTCATATTCAATATTCGATCGCGTCAATATAATTTTCTATATCACCTAACAAGTCCTCCTGATACCTATATTTGGCATAAACGGGACGCAAAAGCGTTCTTTCTCCATCCTTACACCTTATATAAAGTATCGCAAGCTTTTCGCCGTCCCCGAGCTTCAATTCATCGGCTGCCTCTTCGGGAGACACCGTTCTGTACTCGCCCGCAAACCCAAGTCTGCTGCCGCAGCGGAAATGTGCCGCTCCCACCGATTCTCTTTCGCCTTGATCATTATCACGCCAGTAAATCTCATATCCGTCAACAAATCTGTTATAATCCAACAGCTTGCCTTTTTCCGACAAAATATCCTCTTTTGTATATCTTAACCATATACTGTCGCTGCGCATGGCATATCCGCTTCCCTCTCCCTGTCCGCAGCTTATATATTCACAGCTTTCCTTAAACAAAAACGGAGCGGCAACGCTAATCTTGTTCCAAAACGCTTCAATCTCGACTTTTGTATCCTCGGAAAGCGCCTGAGCCTGAATTTTATTCAGCTTTTTTACTTCCTCTGCAAATTCTCTGTCGTCATATCCGGATAATTTAGCATTGTCTATCTTGTCTAAGTCTCTCTCCACACAATCCCCGAAGGGAATCCCCAACGAATCCTTTTCAACATAAAAGCCCCAATAATCCGCGTCGGCTTCAAACTCGCCGCCGTTATCCGAATCGCCCGGTATTCCTCCTATATAATAATTAATAAACTTCTCTCCTAAAAAACTGTTTTCACCCTGATATTCATACCTTTCAAAGCTTACGCCAAGCTCCTGTGCTATTTTCTCCGCTGACAAAATATATTGTTCTCTGTCGCTATCGGGAATGGACGGATATTTACCGCGACCCGGATCACGAAGATATTCAGGTTCCTCATAAACGGGAAGCGACTCTATCAGAGAAAAATCAATCTCTGGGTATTGCCTGCCAATATACACGTTATCATCCGGATTATCGCTCACATAGTGGTAGTTACATCTGATTCTATCCGGTTTAGCGACGCATTCCTCACTGCTGATAACTCTTCCGTTATCCAAACCCGGCAGCCGTTCATTAATACCGCAAGAACAAAGCCCCGCCAACGCGCAAACCGCAATCGCAACCACCCCGATTTTTTTCACGACAACCTCCAATATAAACGCAAAGCCCGTGTCACTCTATTCTGAACAGCGGCTGATCGAACTCCACCGCCTGTCCGTCGCTTACGTAAACCTCCGCCACGGTACCGTCAAACTCGCTGGTGATCTCGTTCATAAGCTTCATACTTTCAACTATGCAAACGACTCCGCCCTTGGCAACTCTCGAACCAACGCTTACAAAAGCCGGCTTGCCCGGTGCTGCCGCAGCATAGAAGGTACCTATAATGGGTGATTTTATAATTTTGCCCGAAGGAGCGGAACCGTTTTGTTTTTCAGCAATCTGAGCGGAGTTTTCCTCCGATGCCGATGGAGCTCCCGTATTAATAACGGGAGGCATTACGGTCATAGCCGGCATAGGCGGTCTCTTGGAAAGTTTAATGCGAAAATCCTCCGCTTCAACCTCCAGCTCGTCAAGCTTAGCCTTGTCGATCTGCTGCGTCAAAGCCTCTACAATTTCTAACAATTCTTTTTTGTCCATGATGTTTCCCTTTCGGTAAATATTAGGATTTGATCCGAACCATGCGATAACTGTCGTTATACTGTTACGCCGGCTGATATATCCGACCGTTCAAAGCTTCCGCCATTAAGGGCGAATATGGCACAGCGTTGTTTTTACGCAAAACTTCGGCTATGATATCAGACTGTTTTATCCGGCGCCTTCTTAGGGCAATACCGCACAAAGACCGCCTGACGGCTTTGCGTGCGGCTTACTTGCATATTTTCCGTCAGCTTACAAAAAATTTCCTTGAAATACGTCAGTATTTCTGCGCCCTATTTATGCAAGCTGACGAAAAATCTGACTGCGCAATTCACACGCAATCATTGTGCGGTGTTGCCTTAAATTAAGCATTATTTATTTATTGACCGGCAGGAAGCATAGGCTTACATTATGTCCGCCGAACCCGAGTGAATTGCTTACCGCTCCGGTAATGACCATCCTGCGGTTCTCTCCCTTGCAGTTGTCAAGATCGCACTCGGGATCGTCCACAACAAGTCCCTTAGTAGCATGAACCAATCCATGCTGCATTTGCAGACAGACCGCAACCGATTCAACTCCTCCTGCCGCACCAAGCAAATGACCCGTGAGCGATTTTGTGCTGTTCATAACGATATTACGGGCATGTTCCCCGAAGGCCGACTTCACCGCAGCCGTCTCTGTCTTATCGTTCATAACCGTAGAGGTTCCGTGTGCATTGATATAATTAATCTGTTCAAAAGACACACCGGCTTCTTTAACGGCAAATTCCATTGCCTTAGCGCCGCCCGTTCCCTCCGGATCAGGGGAAGTCTCATGATAAGCGTCGCAGGTAGCTCCATAGCCCGCAAGCTCAGCATAGATCTTAGCGCCTCTGGCCTTTGCATGCTCATATTCCTCTATAACAAGAATGCCCGCACCGTCGCCGAGAACAAATCCGCTTCTCTCCTTGTCAAACGGAATTGAGGCTCTGTCCGGATCGGTGCTTCTCGTAACCGCATGCATATTGTTAAAGCCCGCAAAGGAAAAGCCAATTCTGCAAGCCTCGGAACCGCCTGCCAAAACTACGTCGGCTTTACCGTACTTTACCGCATGAAAGGCCTCGCCCACCGCGTGAGCACCGCTTGAACAAGCTGATACGGGACAATAGTTGACGCCCTTGAAGCCTGTTTTTATGGCGACAACTCCCGCCGCCATATTTCCGATCATCATAGGTATCGTAAATACGCTGACTCTGCCGTTTCCCTTATTATGGTAAGTTTGTATCTGCTCCTCGGTCGTATGGATTCCGCCTATGCCGCTGCCGATGATTACTCCCCGTTTATAAGGATCGATGTCGGAAAAATCACTTCCCGAATCCTCCAATGCCTTTTTTGCGGCAAATACCGCATACTGAGACATAATATCGACTCTTCTTCTTTCCTTCTTATCGATATACTCAGAAGGATCAAAATCCTTTACATCGGCAAATACATTAAGCTCTTCACTTTGCCCGGGAAACCAATGGCCAAGCGAAAAACCGTGATTTCCGTTCTCTATATTGCTCCAAAATTCGTCTATGGAATTTCCGATAGGGCTGACAACACCCAGACCGGTTATTACAGCTCTTCTCATTAATAACCTTCCTTATTTGAAAATTTTATTCTGCGGCAAATCCGCATATTTTTTATTTCCCAAAACCGACAGATATATCTGAATTAAAAAACGCTTTCTATCGCTGAAAAACGGGGGACCCTCTTAAAACTCTTGAGGAGTGTAAAAGACTTTCGGCATTACGTCCGAACAAAACGGGAAAGACATCCATATAAATTAAAAAACACACTGATAGACAGGGAACAATGATTTTAAAACCCGATCCCGACGTCACATGGAAAGCCCGCCGCTTATTTCAATAACCTGTCCCGTAACATAAGATGAATCCTTGCCCGCAAGGAATGAAGCAACTCCCGCTATTTCCTCAACGCTTCCGTACCGTTTCATGGCGATCATATCAAAGATCGCCTTCTTCTGTTCGTCGGTAAGCGCATCCGTCATGGGTGTGCTTATAAATCCGGGAGCAATAGCGTTGACATTTATTCCGCGGCTTCCCAGTTCCTTTGCCGCCGACTTGGTCATACCGATAATAGCAGCCTTTGAAGCGCTGTAGTTGAATTGCCCCGCATTGCCGTGAAGCCCCGCAACGGAAGACATATTGATGATCCTTCCGCTTCTCTGCTTCATCATAACAGGCACAACGTACCTCATCATATTATAAACACTCTTCTGATTGACCGCAATAACAAGGTCGTAATTTTCCTCGCTCATACGCGCAAGCAATCCGTCACGGGTGATACCTGCGTTATTCACCAATACGTCAATACTGCCGAAGCTGTCTTTTACCGCCTTTACCGTTTCCTCAACCTGAGCTGCATTTGAAACATCGGCAATAAATTTTTCGCATTTAACGCCCTTTGCTCTTATTTTTTCCATAATATCGTTATTTTCAAAGGACTTTTCGCTGATGTCGTTTAATGCTATATCAAAGCCGTCCTCCGCTAACCTCAAAGCGATAGCCGCACCTATTCCCCTTGCAGAGCCTGTTATAACCGCAACTGCCATTTTTTTCTTCCTTTCTGTTCAAACTATTTATATTCTGCGCCGAGATGTTTTAATTTTTCATCGAATTTTTTCTTTCTTCCCGCATAGTACTTAAAGGTTCCTATGCCCTCTTCATTGACAATGACCGTGTAGCCGCGTTCAAGAGCTCCTAACGCCGTCAGCGGAACGCAGGCGCCGCCGTCAACGCCCACTATCTCCACGGTGTCTATTTCCTTTTCCCTGAGCAGCTTATCAAGCTCGGGATTGGTGAAGGCGTTTCCCGCATATTTTCCGAAGCTGTACTGCGAAACTATCTTCAAAGCCTTTGCGGGAGCTGCCTCGGGGGTGTTCTCATAGCACTTGACGGGAGAGAATTTGTTAATGAAGTTTTTTGGGGTGTAGTTGTAAACATAAACCGTCAAATTTCCAGCATTTTCGTCTATTATGCCGTTTATCCGGCATACAAGCTCTCTGTCGTAATCAAATATCCTGTGATGATTTTCTCCCAGGTTTACTTCCTGCACATCAATAACCAAAAGTGCCTTATTCATAAATATTCTACTTATTCAGCAACGCCTCCGCCTCCCTGAACATCTCCTCTATCATGTCTTTTGCCGGCTCAATCTTCTTGACCATACCCGCAATAGCTCCGCAAAGGAATGAGCCTTCCTCTAAATTTCCGTCCTGAACCGCTTTTCTGAGGGAGCCCAAAGTGATCTCCTCAAAAGCCTCAGGAGTAAGAGAACCGTCCTTTTCACCGTTCGCAAGCTTCTTTGAAAACTTCGTCTTTACATTGCGGCAGGGATGACCGGTATATCTTCCTGTTACGATACTGTCGGTATCCTTGGCATCGACCACAAGCTGCTTATAAGTCGGATGTACCTGACATTCCTCGGCCGCCAAAAATCTCGTGCCGAGCTGAACTCCCTCAGCTCCAAGCATAAAGCTCGCGGCAATCCCTCTGCCATCGGCGATCCCTCCTGCCGCAATAACGGGGATCTCCACAGCGTCGACCACCTGCGGCACAAGACACATCGTTGTATTCTCACCTATATGGCCCCCGCTTTCCGTACCCTCCGCAACAACCGCGTCGGCGCCCGCCCTTTCCATCCTCTTTGCAAGAGCTACCGAAGGAACAACCGGAATTACCTTTATCCCGGCACTCTTCCATCCTTCCATAAACTTTCCCGGATTACCGGCGCCCGTGGTAACAATAGGCACGCCTTCTTCTATTACAAGCTTGGCCAGATCGTCCGCATTCGGGCTCATAAGCATTATGTTCACGCCGAAGGGCTTACCTCCCGTCGCAGCCTTTGTCTTTCTTATCTGCTCCCGCAGATATTCGATAGGCGCCGAACCTCCTGCGATAAGACCTATTCCTCCCGCATTTGTAACTGCGCTTGCGAGCGTGCTTTCCGCTATCCAAGCCATTCCCCCCTGAATAACGGGGTATTTGCAGCCCAAAAGCTCGGTTACTTTTGTTTTTAAGGTAGTCATCCTTTGTTTTTCCTTTCTTTTACCGTATGTTAAAAGCAAATTTGTGTTGTTTCGTGAATAATAACGACTGCTTTTCCGTTATGCGTTTCATCCTTTTGTACGTACTCCGACGATACTTACGAAAAAATTTCCGCCATATTTTTAAAAAGCAATTTCGATCAAAGAATCGTCTGCAAAATTACGCCAAAAAGAAATAATATATTCCGGGATCTCAAAGCGGCGGATTTGATTTATGCGTTCATTGTAAAAGTTATCGAAAGAAATTTAATTATTCTGTAGCAGAGGCTTTTCTTTAAGTTTTACGTTTCAACATATTACATTATACAGAGCATCTAAAGAATCATCCGTTCCACGCATCATGAGTATGCGAAAACGAGTGAAAAGATCATCAGGTATCATAATATACGAAAAAACTGTCGGAAAACATTTCAAATATCATTTTGCCGTAAAAGCCTAAGAAATCAAAAAGCTTTTTTCCGTCGTCAGTTTCATTAATAAAAAGAGTTTATTATCCGTCCCGAACCGCGCGGAAATTATCCGGTCTTAAAAGCTTTTGATTCGTTAATATTAATCCTGTTTTCAGACTATCCAAAAAAATTGTATGAATAAAGGACAAGGCCAGACTGTCAAAGCTCCATATATATTGAACCGTAAGTAAGTCCGGCTCCGAAACCTACCAATGCCAATTTGCTTCCTTCCCTAAGCCTGCCGTTTCTGTTCAGCTCGTCAAGTATAGTGGGTATGCATGCGCTTGAAGTATTTCCGTGCTTGTCAAGATTTACATAAACCTTTTCATCAGGTATATCCATGGATTTCAGAGCTGCATTTATTATTCTTATATTTGCCTGATGAGGAATAAGAATATCGATATCCTTGCTTTCAACTCCCGCCTTTTTGCATACTCTTGCGAAGCTGTCGGCCATGGCGTCTACGGCAAATCTGTAAACCGCCTTGCCGTCCATCTGCAAATATATATTCTTGGCTTCGGTATCCAGCTTTTCCTTTATATCTCTATCATAGCCGTCAAAACCCTCTTTTGGGAATTTACCCGAATATTGTATCCTGCAATAAAGAGCATCGAGCATATCTCCCTTTGCGCCGATAACGCTGTAAAAAGGTTTATCGGAGCCTCCGACGATAACCGCGCCCGCTCCGTCGCCGAACAGAAAACAGCTTGTACGGTCTGTAAAATCCTGCATTCTTGAAAGAAATTCGCTTGCCACAATAAGAATTTTATCACAGTCGCCTGTACAGATATAGCGTCTCGCCATATCAAGTGCGGAAATAAAACCGGTGCAGGCGGTATTTATATCAATGCATGCGGCGTTCTTTGCACCGATTATGTTCTGTACCAGACAAGCGGTGTTCGGATAGAAAAAATCCGTGGAGCAGGTGGAAACAATTATCATGTCTATTTCTTCAGCACCGACGCATGCGTTTTCCAAAGCATTTTTCGCCGCAGCCGCCGCCATTTGATAATTCATTTTATCGGTGCTGTAAAACCTTTCCTTGATCCCTGTTCTTGTATATATCCACTCATCGGAGGTATCGAGAAACTTTACAAAATCGTCGTTGGTAACGACAGCGGAAGGTAAATGACTGCCCGTTCCCAGAATTTTAACACCCTTCATAATACGTCCTTTTCTATTTTGCCTTAATGGCTTGATTTTAAGCTTAAAATGGTATATAATGTTTTAGATGTTATTTTTCCCGCGAAAAAACGTTTACAAAAAATACCATTCACTATATTGTACCTCAAACAGCCCCACTTTGTCAACAGAATTTTTAAAACGCATACCGTAAAAAGAGGAAAAAGCAGGATAAAAACAGGTTTTTCGACAACATTTATTTTATTGTGAAGATTTTGTGAAATATATTCAGAAAGGATAAACATATGAAGACAGTTTTTTTATTTTCGGGACAAGGATCCCAATATCCCGCTATGGGCAAAGAGCTTTTTGAAGCCTTTCCGGAAAAAGCGAGGGAGATCATCGATGCTGCTGACAGCACGTTTGATTTCGATCTGTGGAGTATAATTCAAAACGGGACCGCCGAAGAATTATCTCAGACAAGAATATCCCAACCGGCGATATTTACGGTTTCCCTGCTTGCTCTGGCGGCGGCGGAGGAAAAGGGCATAGCCTTTGACGGCGTGGCAGGTCACTCCTTAGGTGAATATGCGGCAATGGTCGCTTCTGGAATTCTCTCGCTTAAAGACGGATATACTGCAATAAAACACAGATCAACGGCCATGGACAAAGCTGCAAAGGCTGCTCCGGGAGCAATGGCGGCTGTGATAGGTCTCCCCGCCGAAAAAGTTGTAGAGGTCTGCGAACGGATCAAGGCGGCCGGAGATTATGTTACCGCCGTAAACTTCAATTCACCTGTACAAACGGTGATAGCGGGCACGGAGGAAGGAATATCAAAAGCCTCTGAAGCCGCAAAAGAAGCCGGTGCAAGAAGGGCAATGCCCTTAGCTGTATCCGCCGCCTTCCATTCCGATCTTATGGCATCCGCCGCCGAAGAATTTAAGGAAGCGGTTAAAGACATGAACTTTAACACACCCAAAGTAAAATTTTATTCCAATGTTATCGGTTCGGAGCTTACCGACTTTTCGGACATGCCCTCACTGATGGCGAAGCACATATGTTCACCGGTAAAATTTACCGACGAACTGAACGCTATGAAAAACGACGGATTTGACTGTTATATAGAACTCGGACCGGGAAAAGTGCTTACGGGTCTCGTAGGAAAAACCCTTAAGGATGTCAGAGCGGTAAATATCGAAAATACGGATACTTTAAATGCCGCTCTTGCCCTGTAAATGAAAGGAAGAAAAAATGACCGACAGCTACGCTTTAATCGGATACCCATTAGGACATTCCATGTCTCCCCGGATACATACAAAGCTTTTTGAACTGGCAAATATAAAGGCCCGATATGAGCTTAAGGAGATAAAACCGGAAAATCTGAAAAATAATTTTGACAGCTTGAAATCTCTTGCCGGATTTAATATAACAATACCTCATAAAATTCCCATAATCGACTTATGCGATGAGCTTTCCGAAGACGCGAAAAGATACGGATCGGTAAACTGCATTAAAAATGAAAACGGAAAAAGCATCGGACATAATACCGACGTTCTCGGTTTTGTAAAATCAATAGAACAGCTGGGAGCCTCACTTGATTCCCGCGTCTGTCTTTTGGGCTGCGGCGGCGTAGGGAGAATGATGGCCATAGAAGCGGCATATCAGGGAGCTGAGCTGACCATGTCCGTTCGTACTCAGGATATTCCGATTGCCGAAAAAATAAAATCAGATATAAAAAAGATCCTGCCCTGCCGTACGGTAAAGGTGATGACCCTTACGGAAATGAAGGGCGGATACGATCTTGTTATAAACGCTACTCCTGTCGGAATGTACCCCGGAATCGATAATTCACCTTTGGCTAAGGAGCAGCTTGAGGGCGTTAAATATCTGTTTGACGCAATATACAACCCTACCGATACACTGCTCTCGAAATATGCGAAGGAAGCCGGAGCAAAGACCTCCACGGGAATGGCGATGTTGGTGCTTCAGGCTGTGGCAGCCCACGAGATATGGAACAGCTCGTCCTATAATCAAAAGGATATAGAAGCTTTGATAAGCGGCATGGAAAAACTTGTTTGAGGATAAAAGAATGAAAAGCATCTATTTATGCGGATTTATGGGCTGCGGAAAGACGCACATAGGAAAAAAGCTGTCAAAAAGACTTAGCATGCCTTTTGTAGATCTGGACAGCTACATTGTGAAGAAAGAAAAACGCAGTATTCCGGAAATTTTTGAACAATGCGGGGAACCCTATTTTCGTCAGCTTGAAGCAGATTGTCTGCAAGAGCTTAACGAAGGGTATATAGTTGCAACCGGCGGCGGAACGCTGATAAACAAAAACAGCGCTAAATATGCCAACAGCCACGGCATAACCGTTTTTCTTGACGCGAGGTTTCCCGTCTGCTACGGAAGAATAAAAGACGATAAGAACCGTCCTCTTGTAGTAAACAATACAAGAGAAGAGCTGTATAAAATATTTCTGAACAGAAGAAGCATATATAAAAAAGCTGCTTTGATAACCGTAAAAGCCGAAGGTACAAGCTTCGAAATCACATCTTCGGTAATCGAAAAAATAAAGGAATTTAACGACGGGTCAAAAGGGATTTGAAAGGAACGCCAAATGCTTATATATAATGCAAAAATCTATACCATGTCTGACAAAGGAACGATAGAAAACGGATTTGTCCGTACTGAGGGCGGAAAAATCGCCGAAGTAGGTGAAATGAAGGATATAAATACGCTCCCTGGGGAAACGGATTTTGATGCCAAAGGAGGCAATCTTTATCCGGGCTTCATCGATTGTCATTCTCATATGGGCATGTGGGAAAACGGACTTGATTTCGAAGGAGCGGACGGAAATGAAATAACCGACCCTACCACACCCCAGCTAAGAGCGATCGATGCGGTTAATCCAAACGATTATTGCTTCCTGGAAGCGGCAAGAGCAGGTATCACCTCCGTACTTACGGGAGTCGGAAGCGCGAATCCGATCGGCGGCGAAATCCTGGCAATGAAAACCTATGGAAGCCCGAGAATAGATAATCGCATAATAAAATCACCCGTTGCCATAAAGTTTGCATTGGGAGAAAACCCTAAAAAATGCTACAATGACCGCGATGAATCTCCCACGACCCGCCTGGCGACCGCTGCTCTTATACGTGAACAACTGTATAAGGCTAACCGATATATAGCCGATATGATAAATTATGAAGCCTCCATAGGGACCGAAGATGAAGGCACCATGCCGGATTATGATGCGAAATGCGAAGCGCTTATTCCGTTGTTGAAAAATAAAATAAAGGCTCATTTTCATTGTCACAGAGCGGATGATATTTTTACCGCAGTACGTATAGCCGAAGAGTTTAATCTTGATTATGTACTGATACACGCCACCGAAGGCGGAAAGGTTGCCGGAGAGCTGAAGGAAATCGGATGTCCTTGTGTCGTAGGACCGATAATAGCCGACCGCTGCAAGCCGGAGCTGAAGGGTCAGACAGTAAAAAACGCCGCACTTCTGTATAACGAAGGAGTAGAAATAGCCATATGCTCCGATCATCCCGAAAACCCGATCCAGTACCTGCCTCTCGAAGCGGGAATTTGCATAAAAGCCGGTCTGGACAAAACCGCCGCTTTAGCTGCGATAACGATAAATCCTGCAAAAATTGCGGGAATAGAAGATAAAGTAGGAAGCATAGAGGTAGGAAAGGACGCGGATCTTACAGTGATGAACGGAGAATTTTACGACGTCCTTACGGAAGCGGTTCTGGTTTTAATAGACGGAAAGCAAGTGAAACAGCCCAAAGGAGAAACAACTGATGAAGAAGATAGCGAAAATACCCGTATCCTATGAAAGTAAAATGTCCGGTGAAGAACTGGCGAAAAAAATAGATGATACGATAATAAATCAGTCAAAAGCAGAAAACCTTCCCGAAAAGTACAGACAATATTTTTACTGGAATAAATCGAACGGCAAATATATGCTCAGATTTTATCACAGCTTCAGAAGCGATATGTGTGATACGGCATTTCAGGGAACGATAAAAAACGGTCTTTCGGGGAGTCAGCTCGACGGCATAATAAAAAAACCGTCGGGAGTATGGGCGGTTTTCTGGACAATTATCGGAACAGCCGTTATTATTGCATTGGCATTTCTTATCGCTTTGCTGTTATCGGATCAACCCGAATTCGGTCTTGTGCCGATATTCATTCTTATATTGATTCCGGTAGCATTTGTGGAGATTAATCTGCTCATGTTTGACAAAAAAAGACTTAAAGCCGTAAACGACTACTTAAGGGAATTTACCGCTGCTGAGAATCCTGATTTATTGGATGAAGAAATAGAAAACGAAAAGCAGCCCGGTTAACGGCGCCTCACAATTTTTTCAGAAAGAAGGCACTCATAATGCGCGAAATCAATGTAAGCATAATTAAGGAAAAAGTAGCTCAGCTCTGCGAAGAAGCCAACCTTTTTCTTCCGGATAAGATGAAGGAGCTTATTCTCGATACGGCTGAAAAAGAAGAAAGCCCGCTGTGCAAAAGCGTACTTAAAGACATATGTGATAATGCCGATTGCGCAAAAGAGCTTAACATACCGATTTGCCAGGATACCGGCATGGCCGTTATTTTCCTTGAAATCGGACAGGATGTCCATTTTACCGGAGGAGATTTATATACGGCGGTCAACGAAGGTGTGGAAAAAGGATATGTTGACGGAAAACTCCGTCTGTCAATAGTTTCCGACCCGTTTAAAAGAGTAAACACAAATACAAATACACCCGCCATAATACATACTATCATAATACCCGGGGAAAAGATTCGTATAACCGTTGCTCCAAAGGGTTTCGGAAGCGAAAATATGAGCGCATTGAAAATGTTCACCCCGTCGGCGTCCAAAGAGGATATAATAAACTATGTGGTTTCGGTTGCGGATAAAGCGGGAAGCAACCCTTGTCCTCCAATAACCGTAGGAGTCGGCATAGGCGGAGACTTTGAATATTCGGCATACCTTGCCAAAAAGGCGCTGTGCCGTGATTTCCGTAAAAGAAACGCCGATCCCTTTTACGCGGAGATGGAGCGGCAGATGCTTGACGCTATAAACGGGTTGGGAATAGGAGCTCAGGGCTTCGGCGGAACACAAACCTGTCTGTATGTAAATATAGAACAGTTCCCTACTCATATAGCAGGGCTTCCCGTAGCCGTAAACATAGGCTGTCATGTAACGAGGCATAAAGAAACAATGATCTGATCATATTTCGTCAATGCATTTTAAAAAAGTTGTAACCTTTTTGCTCTTTGATCGGTTTAATATTATAGAGCGCAAAAGAACGGGAGTATTATGAATGAATTATCACTGGATGCAAGATATGATTTTGAAAAGGTATTGGAACAGTACAATAAAATGATCTACCGTTTAGCCTATGCTCGGACAGGAAACATCCATGATGCGGAGGACATTCTTCAGGAGGTCTTTCTGAGATACATTAAAAGCGGAATGATCTTTAACAGCGAGGAGCACCGAAAAGCATGGTTCCTTAAGGTTACGTCCAATTGCTCAAAAAACCTTGTCACGTCCTCATGGAACAGAAGAAGAACCTGCATAGATGAGCAAACACTAAAAGCCGAAAACCGTGATTTTTCAGACGTTTCACATAATATGGAAAACAGCGACCGTAAAGCCGTCGTGCTTGACGCCGTTATGTCTCTGCCTGAAAAGTACCGTGTTGTCATACACCTGTTTTATTATGAGGAATTAAGCATAGATGAGATCTGCGCGATTACCGGAATAAGCATAAGCAGTGCAAAAACCAGACTTCATAGAGCAAGAAAAATGCTTAAAGAAATTTTAAAGGGGGTAGAGTTCAATGATTGATTTCAAATCCGTATATAAATCTGAAATGAATAAAATATCCCCTCAAAAGGATCTTTTAAAACGTATTTCCGTTGAAGCGGAAAATTACCGTAATGATAAAACGAAAAAAACAAGCTTTTTATACCGTCACAGAACTGTTTTTACCGCTGCTGCCACATTTGTGCTTATCTTGGGTATTTTTTCTTTGGGGGCAATTATTGTTACCAATATGAACACATATATTTACAACAATACCTTGGTTGATTCCGATAAAAATGAAGAAATAGGGATAGGAAATCCGTACTTATCGGATATAAACGATGCATGTGACAATATCCAGGCTCCGGGAGCCAACGGAAATACGGACGGAAATATGGAAAACACCGACGACATCGATATTGATATTCTCATAACGATTGCGGATGCGGCACAAAACGGCACTCTTAAGCTTAAACAGCTTTATTCGCTTGAATATGAGATTGAAAGTACAAAGCCATACGCTATTTTCTACAGATTTATTAAAAATGGCCGTGAATATATTCTAACGGCAGCTTTTGAAAAAAACGATCCTGAGCTCCACCCGCAATATATATACATTTGCGAAAATACGGATGAAGTCACAAAAGGAATTGATCTCTCCCTGAACGGAAACAGACTTGAGGATTATTTTAACGGAGTTTTTTATGAGGATATAGAAGGATAAAAACAGTAACCGAATATCAATAGATTTTAATCGTAAGAATATTTCTTACCATGCCGCAAAGTGACACGAAAGCTGTTATCTTTATGATATAATAACCTCAGATAAAGTAAAGAGGTAGATTTTATTTTAATGTCTGAGAACATTGTATCTTTTTTGAGGAATCGCTCCGCTTCGCTTCGCTCTTCTGATGATATAATAA